>NZ_JBEYUA010000024.1:0-144871 GCF_040643285.1 Spirillospora sp. NPDC047279 | reverse complement strand
AATATATTAATCATCCCCCCACCACCGATAACTAAAAACATGCCCTTACACTCTTACCCATCACGACTCTATTCCGAACTCGGCGGGCCGCCGGGCGCGGCGCGCCCGCGGATCCGCGGGCGCGCCACGGTCAGGCTCGGCGCGCTGAGCAGCAGCCGCCGGGTGTGGTCGTCGGACGGCGCGTCGAGGATCCGCCGGACCGGGCCGGACTCGACCACCCGGCCCTGCGACATCACCACGATCCGGTGCGACCGGTCCGCCGCCACGCCCAGGTCGTGGGTGACCAGGAGCACGGCGCTGCCCAGGTCCTCGGTCAGCGACTGGAGCCGGTCCAGGATCCTGCGCTGGACGGTCACGTCGAGGGCGCTGGTGGGCTCGTCCGCGTCCTTGAAGAGCGGCCGGGAGTTGTTGAGGCTGATGCCGAAGGCGATGCCCGGGTTGGCACGTGCCAGAAGCCGGACGCCCGCTCCCTTGAGCGCGGCCTCGTCGGCGAGGCCGACGCTGCCGATGGCGTCGACCTGCCCGGACGAGAGGCTGCCGCTGCGCACTCCGGCCTCGGCGACCACCTTGTAGACGGCTGCTTGAACCTCACCTTGGCGGTGAGCTCGTCGACCACCGTGGTGCCCTCGTACCCCGCCAGGTAACCCTGGGCGATGATCGCGCGGGGGCCGAGCTCGGGGATGGCCTCGAAGTTGTTCCTGACGACCTCGGCGGTCAGCTTGGAGCCGTCGCTGAACGTCACGCCCGGCCGCAGGTGGAAGGTGAACGTCCGGGCGTCGTCGCCGACCTCCCAGCGTTCGGCCAGCCACGGGACGATCTTGCCGGTGGCCGGATCCTGGTCGGTCAGCGAGTCCACGATCTGGCGGACCGAGTAGACCGTGTCGTTGCTCCCGACCGCCTGCGGGTCGACGCAGCCGACGTCCGAGCCCACGGCGAACGTGAGCGTGCCGCCGGACCTGGGCGGCCCGCCGGCCGACTGCACACCGCCGCCGGGCGCGCACGCGCACAGCGACAACGCGGCGACCAGCGACCCGGCGGTCGCCCGCGTGAACCGGGGTCGTGATCACCGCCCTGCGCCGTCACGGTCACCCCAATTATCTGCAATGTCTACCTACAAAGTAGGGAATAGTTCACCCTCCACCCCTGACGGCCTTCCAGCGTGCTCTGACGCTGCTGGTGGGGGTGGGTTCGTTGTCACTTCTCGAGGGGGGCGGTGCAGCCGTCGGGTGATTGCCGGGGTGGGCGGGGGTGGGTCAACGTGGGGGCTGAAGGTGTCCGTGGGGTGGAAGGGGCGCAGTCATGGCGAGCGAGTTCCAGCGGGTCAAGGTGACGGGGGCCTTCCGGGCGATGGGAGGCGACCGGGACGGGTACCTGCGGGAGGGCGACTTCGCGGCGCTGGCGGGGCGGTGGACGACGCTGCGGGGCACGGCGCCGGGGTCGGCGGAGTACGCGCGGCTGCACGAGATCATGATGCGCTGGTGGTACACCCTTCAGGTCTCCGCGGCGCGCGAGGACCGGGTCACGGTGGACGACGTCCTGACGGTCGTCGACCATCTGCACGAGATGCCCGAGGCGGTCACCGCGACGGCCGAGGCGATGTTCGAGGCGGTCGACGGGAACGGCGACGGGCGGATCAGCGCGGCCGAGTACCGGCAGCTCATCGAGGCGTGGAACGGGCGCCCGACGGATACCGACCAGATCTTCCCGCGGCTCGACCTCAACGGCGACGGCCATCTGTCCCGCGTGGAGTTCACCGAGCTCTGGACGCAGTTCTGGGCCGGGGACGATCCCGGCGCGCCGGGCACCTGGGTCTTCGGCCCGCCGGCCTCGGGCGCCCCCTAGCCGGGCACCTGGCGTGCGGCGAAGTCGCGCCGAAAGGGCGTGGTCGATTTCGTCAATAGACGCGCATGTCTGTTTAACGAGGCGCGTGCGAGACTGCGGTCCCCGCTTCCCGCCAGGAGACCCCATGCTCCCCTCGCGCCTTGTCCTCGTCCCTGTCACGGCCGGCATCGTGCTGACGGTGCCGGCGGCCCCCGCCTCAGCCGACCCGGCGTTCCAGGCCCCGATCGCCTGCGGTCAACGCTGGACGACCTCGACGCACAGCGGCCATGCCGACCCCGACATGCTCGACATGGTCTCCACCGACGGTGTCACGCGCGGCAAGCCGGTGCTGGCCTCGGCGCCGGGCACGGTCACGGTGTCGACGTTCTACAGTTCCGCCGGCAACACGGTCGTGATCGACCACGGCGGCGGCTGGCAGACCCGCTACCTGCACCTGGACAGCCGTGCCGTGGTGGTCGGCCAGAACGTCGGCCAGGGCGCGCAGGTCGGGGTCGCGGGCAGCACCGGCTCCGACACCACGGGCCCGCACCTGCACTTCGAGCAGAAGCTCAACGGCGCGGTCGTGCAGGCGCGCTTCAACGGTTCCCTGGTCCCCCGGGCCTGGAGCTACAACCAGGTGTTCGTCACCAGCGCCAACTGTGGCGGGACGCCCGGCAGGTACTGGGTCGACACGTTCGCCGCCGCGCCGGGCCACAGCACGCCCGGCGGGACGCGCACCGGCACGCTCAACCAGGGCACCAACTACGTCTACTGCCGCGCGTGGGGGCCGAACGTGCAGGTCGGGGCCGCCTACAACCACTGGTGGCTGAAGACCGACCTGGACTCCGGGAGCCCCTGGCAGAACCAGTGGGTGTCCGCCTACTACCTCGCCCGCTGGGGCAACGACGAGGCCAAGGACAACACCGGCCGCGACATCCCCGACTGCTGACCGCGGGACCTCGGCTCAGTGCTGGAGGGCGGCGGCCACGTCGCGGCCGATACGCGTGGATGGCGCGGCTCACCGCGTCCATGCGCGGCCGCAGGGCGGTGAGCTCGGCCGAGAGGCTCTCCAACGAGGGTGCTGCCGCGGCCATGATGACTCCCATCGCGGGCGGCACCGTGCCGCCGGGGCCGAGAATACGAACGCGCCGGGCCTCGCCGCTTCGAGTTGCCGCGCACCGGATAACCGTTCCCGGCTTTCCGCGTCCAGACGAAGGCGCCCCGCGAAGAAGGAGCGGCCAAATGCGGACGGCCGTATGCGGACAGCTCCACTTGGACGGCTTATTCGTCCGTACCGTGAATCGGGCAACGGGGTCACGGGGGTTCGATGGAAATGGTCTACGGCGCAGGTTGACACGGCGCACGACGATGACGGTGCCCGGGGGACGGGGCACCGCCATCGCCTCATGGTGTCGGGGGTTTCGGGGTCGGCGTGCGGAGGGCCGCAGGTCCGTGCATTCGCCGGAGCGCGCCATTCTTGTGCGCGGCATCCGGTGCGGATTACCACTCTCAGACGCCATTTGTTTTCGGGGATCGAATGAGGCCTGAAAGGGGCCGGCATGAGTGAGGAACCGAGGGGCGGAGTACCGCGCGAGCGAGGGGCCGTCCGGCTCGACTTCGCGTACGAGGGGCGGCGGGCACGGCTGGTGTCGACGGAACGGGTCGACATGGTGGTGCCGCCGACCGACGCGCTCGAAGGGTACGAGGGGCAGCGCGGGTTCTGGGTCGAGGTCCGCGACCCGGACGGGCGCACGCTGCACCGGCGGGTCATGGCGGATCCGATGGACACGACCGTCGAGGTGTTCTCGGCCGGGCCCGGGGCGTCACCGCAGCGGGTGCCGGCGGAGCGGCCTCAGGGAGCGTTCACCGTGGTGGTTCCCGACCTGGAGGGCGCCGACCACCTGGCGCTCGTCGGCGTCCCCGAGGACGCGGGCGGGCTGCGCGCCGGGGCCGCGGCGTCGGAGCTGGCGCGTTTCCCGCTCACCGGCGACGAGGCGGGTGGGGCATGACCACCGCGGACGGCACCGTCGTCGGGACCACCAAGATCGTCAACGCGGGCGACGCCGCGCAACGCTGGAACCTGGTCATCCTGGGCGACGGCTACCAGGCGTCCGAGCTCGCGCAGTACGAGGCCGACGTGAAGAAGTTCGTGGACACGCTGTTCGCGACCCCGCCGTTCGACCGGCTGCGGCCGGCCGTCAACGTGTTCCGGGTCGACGTCACCTCGACCGACAGCGGCGCGGACGAACCGACCAGGTGCGGGGGCTCCGGGGCCACCCCGGCCACCTACTTCGACGCCACGTTCTGCAGCCAGGGCATCCAGCGCCTGCTGGTGGTGAACCAGGACACCGCGCTCACGGTCGCGCGCGACCAGGTGCCTCAGGTGCACATGGTCCTGGTCTCGGTCAACTCGCCCGTCTACGGCGGCTCCGGCGGCGGCGTCGCGGTGTTCTCGCAGGCCCCGGACGCGGTCGACATCGCGCTGCACGAGATGGGGCACACCGCGTTCGGGCTCGCGGACGAGTACGAGTCGCTGCTGGGCTGCGGCCTGGAGACCGACCACGACCACCATCCCGGCCCCGAGCCGGCCGAACCGAACGTCACGACCGTGAGCGACCGCACCCGGATCAAGTGGCGCACCCTCATCCGCCCGTCGACGCCGGTGCCGACGACCTCGAACCCGGACTGCACCAAGTGCGACCCGGCGGTCGGCCCGCCGCCCGGGCTGCCCTTCACCGTCGTGGGGGCGTTCGAGGGCGCCGACCACTACCACTGCGGCGCCTACCGGCCGCAGTTCAACTGCCAGATGCGCGTGCTGGGCAACGCCTTCTGCGCCGTCTGCACCAGGCGCATCCGCGAGACGCTCCATCCGTTCCTGCCGACGATCCTCGCGGCGAGCGGCAGGATCACCTTCCTGCGCGCGCACGACGTGGGCACCAGGTTCGGGCCGCCCGACGACCAGATCGACGTCGAGGTGGTCGTCAAGCTCGACTCCGAGCCCGACAAGGCGTTCGGCTTCCGGCTCCGCGCCGACGACGACGAGGGCGCCCGCCAGGGGATGCTCGACACCCTGCGCGGGGCGTTCAACCGGAACCGCCCGGTCGTGCTCGACTACCGGCGCGCGGCGGGCCTCGACAACGGCCTCCTCCTCCGGGTCGCCGACCGCACCTGAACCCGGCCGACCGCACCAGAACGCAGCCGACGACACCTGAAATCTCACGAGGGGACGACAATGGCACTGCTCGGAACGACCGGGAAGCTCACCTTCCTGCGCGTGCACGACGTGGGCACCAAGTTCGGGCCGCCCAACGACCAGATCGACGTCGAAGTGGTCATGAAGCTCAACTCCCAGCCGCAGCAGGCGATGGGCTTCCAGCTCCGCAACGACGCCAACCGCCCCGCCCGCGCGGGCATGCTCGACCTGCTGCAGGACGCGTGGAACAACAACTGGACCGTGAGCGTCGACTACAACCTCGACCCCGGCAGGACGAACGGGATCGCGATCCGCGTCGCCCTCGTCAAGTAGGGCCGCTCGCGAACGGGAGGGGCGGCGCCGGTGACCGGTGCCGCCCGTACCGGCGGGTGGTCAGGTCGCCGGCCCGCCCGGCCGGGACACCGAACACCGTGCCGGTTTCCGGATAGCCGGCATCACGCCGGCCGCGCCGCGCCGCGGAATGTGAGACCTGCTGATATCCGATCGCCGAAATATCGTCGATCACTACGCAGCGCTCGGAGCGGTGACGTCCGTACCATCGTGCGTTCGTATGCCAGGCGCGCGAACAGGAGCTGACCTTGGGCCCCCGCCAAGACATGAAGAAGGCCAAGCGTCGGGGCGATCTGAGCGATCGCGTCTCGATCGAGCTGGTCCGCGAGGACGGCGCCGTCCGCGAGGTGCGGGCGTCGGCGCTGGTCCCGGCCGCCACCTCGGGCAGCGTCGCCGACATCCCGTTCGTGAACGCCGAGGAGGCCCCCGCCGAGGTCGTGATCCGGCGGCAGGCCGGCGGCGGATGGCAGGGCGTGACCGCCCGGGAGTTCGCCGACGAGGTGCGGGCCGCGGCCAAGGGGCTGATCGCCGCCGGGCTGGCCCCGGGCGGGCGGGTCGCGCTGATGTCGCGCACCCGGTACGAGTGGTGCGTCCTGGACTTCGCGATCTGGTCGGCGGGCGGGCAGACCGTGCCGATCTACGCCACGTCGTCGGCCGACCAGGTCGAGTGGATCCTGCGCGACTCCGGCGCCGCGTTCCTCGTCGCCGAGACCCCGGAGAACGCCGAGACCGCCGCGAGCGCCGCCGCGGCCCTGCCCGACCCGGTCCAGGTGTGGTGCCTGGACGACGGCGGGCTCGGCAAGCTCGTGCAGGCCGGGGAGGGCGTCCCCGACGACGAGGTGACCGCGCGGCGCACCGCCCTGTCGCCCGGCACCATCGCCACCATCTGCTACACCTCGGGCACCACCGGCAGGCCCAAGGGCTGCGTGCTCACGCACGGCAACCTGCACGCCGAGGCGGCCAACACCATCGAGCTGCTGCACCCGATCTTCACCGAGATCACCGGTGACAAGGCCTCGACGCTCCTCTTCCTGCCCCTCGCGCACATCCTCGGCCGCACGATCCAGATCGCGTGCCTCAAGGGCCGCATCGAGATCGGCCACTTCCCGAGCATCAAGCCCGACGAGCTGCGCCCCGAGCTGAAGTCGTTCGGCCCCACGTTCGTCGTCGGCGTCCCCTACCTCTTCGAGAAGATCCACGACACCGGCCGGGCGATGGCCGAGAAGCTCGGCCGCGGTTCCTCGTTCGAACGCGCCGACAGGATCGCCGTGCGCTTCGGCCAGGCCCAGCTCGCCAAGTACCTCGGCACCGGCCCCGGCCCCTCCCTCGGCCTCTACCTGGCCTGGGCCCTCTACGACCTGCTGGTCTACCGCCGCATCCGCAAGGAGCTGGGCGGCAACCTCAGCTACGCGATCAGCGGCGGCTCACCGCTGGACCCGCGCCTGAACTTCTTCTTCTACACCTCACAGATCGTGATCTACGAGGGCTACGGCCTCACCGAGACC
The DNA here is from genome assembly GCF_040643285.1 of Spirillospora sp. NPDC047279. Lineage (NCBI taxonomy): Bacteria > Bacillati > Actinomycetota > Actinomycetes > Streptosporangiales > Thermomonosporaceae > Spirillospora > Spirillospora sp. NPDC047279. Next base: position 138,001 of record NZ_JBEYUA010000024.1, on the reverse strand, counting down.
ACCGCCGCCGCGGCCATCACCCCGCCGCTCGGCCCCCGCCCCGGCACGGTCGGCCATCCCGTCCCCGGCACCGCGATCCGCCTGGCCGACGACGGCGAGGTCCTCATCAAGGGCCCGATCGTCTTCACCGACTACTGGCAGAACGAGGACGCCACCGGCGAGGCCCTCTCCGGCGGCTGGTACGCCACCGGCGACCTCGGCAGCTTCGACGACGACGGCTACCTGTCGATCGTCGGCCGCAAGAAGGACATCCTCATCACCAGCGGCGGCAAGAACGTCTCCCCCGCGCCGCTGGAGGACCGCCTGCGCAGCCGCCCGCCCGTCATGCAGTGCATCGTCGTCGGCGACGGCCGCAAGTACGTGGCCGCCCTCGTCACCCTCGACCCCGAGGCCGTCGAGCACTGGCTCGCCGTCCGCAAGCGCCCCCGCGACACCCCCGTCGAAGACCTCCGCGACGACCCCGACCTCGTCGCCGACGTCCAGAAGGCCGTCGACTACGCCAACGAGGCGGTCTCCAAGGCCGAGGCCATCCGCAGGTTCCGCATCGTCGCCGGCGACTTCACCGAGGAGAACGGCCTCCTCACCCCCTCCCTCAAGGTCAAGCGCAACGCCGTCATGGCCGCCTACGCCGACGACATCACCGCCCTCTACACCGACTGACCGGCGTCGCCGGGCCGGTCTTCGGGGTTGGTGCCGAAGCCGTCTCGGGTGGTGCGCTGTTCCAGGGGCTCCAGTTCCTGGAAGAGGGTGATGTGGAGGCCGGCGGGGGCGTTGAGGCGGGCGTTCAGGGAGCGCCAGGGGGTGACCGTGGGCGGGGCCACCTCCTCTCCCCCGGCTTCCAGGAGGCGGGCGGTCGCCGCGGGGGCGTCGTCCACCTCGAAGGCGACGCGGATCTTCGGCGCGACCTGGCGGCCCACCTCGACGTCGTCGATGAGGCGCTTCTGCGCGGGGTTGGCGATCTCCAGGGTGGCCCGGCCGGCGTCGAGGATGACCACCCGGGCGTCCCCCTCGCCGGAGAAGGCGGCCTGCTCGGGCAGGCCGAGGGCGTCGCGGAAGAAGGCGAGGGCCTCCTCGTAGTCCTCCGCCTCGACGACGAGGCGGAGCTGGCGGACGGACGGCGTGTTCTCGATCATGATCTCCATGATGGCGGGAGATCAGTCGGTTCTGATCGAGGTCTCGGCGTCGTAGGCGCGGGCGAAGGCGACGACGCCCGGCGGGGCCTTCTCCAGGGAGCCCGAGTCGTAGGGCGGCTCCGGCTGGTACTCGTTCATGAGCTGGAGGAGCTTCGCCCGGTCGGCGTCGAACAGCGTGCCGACCAGGGCCAGCCCCATGTCGAGCCCGGCGGACACGCCCGCGGCCGTGATGATGTCGCCGTCGACGACGACGCGGTCGGTGCTGACCTTCGCGCCGAGCTCGCCGAGCACCTCGCGGGAGACCCAGTGGGTCGTCGCCGTCCGCCCGGTCAGCAGTCCCGCCTTCGCGAGCAGGGTCGCGCCCGTGCAGACCGACGTGGTCCAGGTCGCGGCCGGGTGGGCGGCGGCCAGCCAGGCGAGGAGCGCGTCGTTCTGCTCCAGGACCGCCCGCCAGCGTCCGCTGCCGGGCACGACGATCAGGTCCGGGCCGGGCAGTTCGTCGAACGTGGTGGTCGCGTTGAGCTCGAGCCCCTGGTCGGCGCGGACCGTCCCGCGCCGGTGGGCGACGAAGTGCGGGGTGATCTCCGGGTTGGGGGCCAGCATCTCGTAGGGGCCCACCATGTCGAGCGCGGTCATCCGGTCGTACAGCACGAAGGCGGCGTCCATGAAGGTCCTTGTCATGAGGAGGTGGTCCCAGCATGGAGCGTTCGGCCAGGTCAGCTCAATGACATGTCTCCCACACTTCAGGACATGCGGGACGACCCTGTCCTTCTTGGCGGCCGCGGCGGCCTGGGCGGCGGGGGCGGCGGCCTGGGCCGTGGGGGCGGCGGGCGGCAGGCCGCGTGGAACCAATTCGGACCAGTGCCCAGGCACCCATGGACGGCCCGGGAGCGGGTGGCCGATCGACCCGCCACGCGGTGCGGACAGTTGCCGGGCCGTGCCGGTGTTGACAGGATTCGTCCCGGCTCGCCTTGGCGGGCGACGTGACGACCACCAGCGGGGAAGCGGCGATTGAACCGGCCAAAGACGAGGGATCGGCTCCGCTACTGGTTCGACAACACCATGTCGAAGGGCACTCCGGCACTGATCGGCTGGCTCGGCCTGGCGTCCGGCCTGCTGGTCGTGGCGGTGGCGACGGTGGTGACGGTGATCGCGCCGCGGGACGCCGCCGACAACGGCTCCTGGCCCGGGGTCGTGTGGCGCAGCCTGCTGCGCACGCTCGATCCGGGCACCATGGGCGGCGACGAGGGCGGAGCGGTCTACCTCGGCATGATGCTCGCCGTCACGATCGGCGGGATCTTCATCGTCAGCGCGCTGATCGGCGTGCTGACCACCGGCCTGGAAGCCAAGATCGAGGAGCTGCGCAAGGGCCGGTCGCGCATCATCGAACGTGACCACACCGTCCTGCTCGGCTGGTCGGACCACATCTTCACGGTGGTCTCCGAGCTGGCCGAGGCCAACCAGAGCAAGCGGCGCTCGTACGTGGCGATCCTGGCGGACATGGACAAGGTCGAGATGGAGGACGCCATCCGGGCGCGCGTCGGCGACACCGGCCGCACCCGCGTGATCTGCCGGCACGGCAACCCGCTCAAGGTGGCCGACCTGGACCTGGTGAGCCCGGCGACCGCCCGTTCCGTCGTGGTGTTGTCACCGCAGGAGGCCGACCCGGACATCCACGTCATCAAGGTGCTGCTCTCGCTCGGCGCGCGCGAGTGGCACGCGCGGCGCCCGCACATCGTGGCCGCCGTCCACGACTCGGCCAACCTCGCCGCCGCGCGGCTGGCGGGCGGCCCGGACACGCAGATCATCGACGCGGACGACATCGCGATCCGGCTGATCGTGCAGTCGCACCGCCAGTCCGGGCTCTCCGCGGTCTTCTCCGACCTGCTGGACTTCAAGGGCCACGAGCTCTACATGCACCGGGACGCCGCGCTGACGGGACTCACCTACGGCGAGGCGCTGGACGCCTACGAGCTCGGCATCCCCGCGGGCCTGCGGCACGCCGACGGGGGCGTGTCGGTGAACCCGCCGATGTCGACCGTCATCCGGTCCGACGACGAGATCCTCATGCTCGCCGAGGACGACGTGCTCATCAAGCGGGCGTCCGCCACCCGGCCCCCGGTCTTCCCGGACACGATCGGCACCGCGACGCCCAGCGAGGTGAACCCCGAGCGCACCCTGCTGGTCGGCTGGAACCACCGCGCACCCAAGATCATCAAGCTGCTCGACGACTTCGTCGAGCCCGGCTCGGTCATGCACGTCGCCGCCAACCGGCCCGACCCGACCGGCGTGCTCCCCGCGACGCGCAACCTGGCCCTCGGCTTCACCCGCTGCGAGCCCACCGCCCGCGCGGACCTGGAGAGGCTGGACGTCGGCACCTACCAGCAGATCATCGTGCTCGCCGACGCCGCGTACGACGCCGACCACGCCGACGCCCGCACCCTGCTCACCCTGCTGCACCTGCGCGACCTGGAGGACGCCCTCGGCGACCCGTACTCGATCGTCAGCGAGATCAACGACGAGGCGAACCGGGAGGTCGCGCAGGTCACCAAGGCCGACGACTTCATCGTCAGCGACCGGCTCATCAACCAGGTGCTCACCCAGCTCAGCGAGAACCGGTACCTGTACGAGGTCTACATGGACCTGCTCGACCCGGAGGGCTCGGAGATCTACCTGAAGCCCGCGACCGACTACCTCCGGCCCGGCGTCGTGGCCAACTTCGCCACCGTCATCGAGGCGGCCCGGCGCCGCGGCGAGACCGCGCTGGGGTACCGGTACGGCGCGCAGTTCCACCAGCCCCCGTCCTACGGGGTGGTCCTCAACCCCCGCAAGGCCACCGCCCTCACCCTCACCGCCGGCGACGCGGTGATCGTCCTCGCCGAGGAACGGAACTCCACGACGGACCCGGAGGAGTCGCGGACGGACCAGGAGACCGTCGGCCACGGCTCCTGAAGCCCGCGCCTCCTCCGCGCGGGTGGCGGAGCGGGCCAATCTACTACAACTATAGTAAAGTGCTGCCTCCGCGCGCTCGACGTCCGGCGGTCAAGCCTCCTGAACTGGGGTTATGAGAGACAGGGGGAACTCGTCGATCTCACCGGCCGTTGAACCGACGAACCGTCCTACAGAGAGAAAGATGAGCAGCGACCCACCTCTTCATACCGGCCGGCCGCCCGCGACCGTTCGGACGGTCTCCCGGTGATCACCATCCTGTCCTTGCTGCTCGGCGTGGTGGTGGTCCTGCTGATCACCGCGCTGACGGGGTACTTCGTCGCGCAGGAGTTCGCCTACATGGCGGTGGACCGGTCGCGGCTGAACGCCCGGGCCGCCTCCGGTGACCACTCCGCCGGGCGCGCGCTGGCCGTGACCCGGCGCACCTCGTTCATGCTCTCGGGCGCCCAGCTCGGCATCACCGTGACCGGCCTGCTGGTCGGGTACGTCGCCGAGCCGCTGATCGGCCGGGCCTTCGGCGACATCATCGGCGGGGCCGGGGTCCCGACCGGGGTGGGCGTCGCGGTCGGCACCGTGCTGGCGCTGGCCCTGTCGACGCTGGTGCAGATGGTGTTCGGCGAGCTGTTCCCCAAGAACCTGGCGATCGCCCGGCCCGAGCCGGTGGCGCGCCGGTTGTCGCGCTCCACGCTGATGTACCTGAAGGTGTTCGGCTGGCTGATCTGGATCTTCGACCAGTCGTCGAACCTGCTGCTGCGGGCGCTGCGCATCGAGCCGGTGCACGACGTCGAGCACGCCGCGACGGAACGGGACCTGGCGCACATCGTGGCCGACTCGCGCCGCAGCGGCGACCTGCCGCCCGACCTGTCGATCCTGCTGGACCGCATCCTGGACTTCCCGCGCCGCGACGTCGAGCACGCCATGATCCCCCGGACCAACGTCGACACCGTCGACGAGACCACCACGGTCGCCGAGGTGCGGCGCCTGATGAGCACCGGCCACTCCCGCTACCCCGTGCTGGACGCCGAGGAGCACGTGGCCGGCGTCGTCCACCTGGCCGACGTGCTGGACGCCGCCGACGGCTCGGGGCCGGTGTCGTCGATCATGCGTCCGACCACGATGGTGCCGACGCTGATGACGCTGCCGGCCGCGCTCAGCCAGCTGGCCGACGACCGCGGCGAGCTGGCCTGCGTCATCGACGAGTTCGGCGGCTTCGCCGGGATCGTGACCCTGGAGGACCTGGCCGAGGAGCTGGTCGGCGAGATCACCGACGAGCACGACGCCGAGGAGGACGAGCCGACCGCCACCTCCGCGGGCGACGCCTGGATCATCCCGGGCGGCTTCCACATCGACGAGGTCGAGCGCACCATCGACCACCGGCTGCCCGAGGGCGACTACGAGACGATCGCCGGCCTGGTGATCGCCGCGTACGGCGCCCTGCCCAAGGCCGGCACCGAGCTCGACATCGAACTGCCCGCCGACCCCGCCGACCTGGCCCACGCCGACGACCCGCCCGTCCGGTTCGTGCGCGTGGAGGTCCTGGAGGTCGACAACCACGTGCCCTCCTCCATCCGGCTGCGCGTCATCGCGCCCGAGCCGGCCGACGACGAGAGGGAGGACCGGCGATGAGCGACCCGTGGGCGGTGCTGGCCGCCACCGTCGCCATCATCGCGCTGAGCGCGTTCTTCGTCGCGGTGGAGTTCGCCCTCATCGCCGCCAAGCGGCACCGGCTCGAGGACGCCGCGCCCACCAGCCGGTCCGCCCGCGCCGCGCTGCGCAGCTCCGCGGAGCTGACGGTCCTGCTCGCCGGGGCGCAGCTGGGCATCACGATCTGCACCCTGGCGCTGGGCGCGATCACCAAGCCCGCCGTGCACCACTGGATCACCCCGGCGATCGGCTCCTGGGGCGCGCCGCTGTGGCTGGCCGACGCGGCCGGGTTCGTGCTGGCACTGATCATCGTGACGTTCCTGCACCTGGTGATCGGCGAGATGGCCCCCAAGTCCTGGGCCATCGCCCACCCCGAGCGGTCCGCCACCCTGCTCGCGCTGCCGATGCGCGCGTTCATGTGGCTCACCCGGCCGCTGCTGCACGCCCTCAACCGGTCGGCCAACCGGTGCCTGCGCAGGGTCGGCGTCGAGGCCACCGACCAGGTCGACTCCGGCCAGGACCCCGACGCCCTGCGCCACCTGGTCGAGCACTCGGCGAACGTCGGCGCGCTGGACGCCTCGTACTCGACGCGCCTGTCGGAGGCCCTGGACCTGCGGAACCTGCGCATCGGCGACCTGGCCATGCGCGGCACGCCGACCTCGGTGCCGCCCGACGCCACCGTGGCCGACGTCCAGGCGGCCAGCCACGCCTCCGGCCACCTGCGAATCCTGGTGCCCGCGCCCGGCACGGCCTGGCAGGTGGTGCACGTGCGCGACACGCTGACCCGGCCGGCGTCGTCGTCCATCGCGGACCTGACCCGCCCGGTGCACCTGGTCCCGGCGGACCTGCCCGTCTACGCGGCGCTGACCCGCATGCGCGAGACCGGCGAGCAGCTCGCGCTGGCCACCGAGGGCGACGAGATCCTGGGCGTCGTCACCATCACCGACGTGCTCCAGCGGCTGTTCCCCCGCACCGAGCCCGACGGGAACCTCTCGCCCTCCTCGTAGCGGCCGGTCGCCACCGCCCTGGCGAGGAATCCGGCATCCGGTTACGTAGTGGACTGTTGACCCGTCACGCCCGTCATCATACATTCACTCATCATCTGTATGAATGAAGGGCGGGCGGGGATGCGCGGACGGACGGCCGTGGTGCTCGGCGGCAGCGTGGCGGGACTGTGCGCCGCCGGAGTGCTCGCGCGGCACTTCGACGAGGTGATCGTCCTGGAACGGGACCGGCTCCCGCCGGGCGCCGAGCACCGGCGGGGCGTGCCGCAGAGCAAGCACCCGCACTTCCTCCTCAACTCCGGCCGCCGCGCGATCGGCGAGATCTTCCCCGGGTTCGAGGAGGCGCTGATCGCGGCGGGCGGGATGCACCTGATGCCGTCGATGGACGCGGCCTACTGCGAGAACGACGGCTGGGCCCCGCGCAAGTCCGGGTCGATGACGATGGTCTACAGCTCCCGGGTGCTGATCGAACGGGTCCTGCGCGACAAGGTCCGCGAGCTGCCGGCCATCGAGGTCCGCGAGGGCGTGGCGGTCACCGGGCTGCGCTCCACCGGGGGCGGCACCCCGCGCGGGCGCGTCGAGGGGGTCGAGTACCGCTCGGGGGACGAGGACGGTTACCTGCCCGCCGACCTGGTCGTCGACGCGCTGGGGCGCGGCTCCTCGGTGATCGACTGGCTGGAGGCGGCCGGCTGGCCCGCCCCGCCGGAGAGGACCCTGGACGCCAAGGTCACCTACACCTCGCGGTGGTACGACCTGCCGCCCGCCGACCGGCGCCCGGAGACGTGGTGGTGGAAGCACCTGGTCATCACCCCGACCCAGGACACCGGCGACCATCCCGAGGAGCACGAGTTCCTCAGCAACTTCTTCCCGATCGAGGGCGACCGCGCCATCGTGTGCATGGGATCGTGGGGCATCCAGATGCCGCGCAGGGCCGACGAGTTCGAGGCCGCGGTGGACCGCGTCCGGGCCACGACGTTCGGCCGGGCGGCCCATGCCTGCACCCCGACCTCCGAGGTGCACCTGACCCGTTCGACCGGCAACAAGTGGCGCCGCTTCGACCTGCTCGACGTCCCCCCGGTCGGGCTGGTGAGCATCGGCGACTCGGTCTGCGCCTTCAACCCGTTCTACGCCCAGGGGATGAGCGCCGCCGCCCGCTCGGCGCTCATCCTCGGCGAGATGTTGCGCGAACGCGGCGCCGCGGACCTCGCGTTCTTCCGCGAGTTCCTCACCCGGCAGAAGAAGTCCCTGGACGTGCCCTGGATGCTGGCGATGGCCCGCGACCAGGCCTACGACTTCGCGACCGGGAGCGAGGTCGTCGCCCCGTGGCGGCGCAGGCTGGCCGCGCGCCTCAGTTGGCCGATCTTCAACGCCATCAACGCCACCAGCCGCGAGGACCCCTACGTCGAGCAGACGTTCGCGCAGGTCTTCAACCTCGACAAGTCGCTGCGGCAGATGGCCGCCGACCCGCGGTTCTGGTTCGGCATCGCGCGCTACAAGCTGCGGCAGCGGCTCGGCCGCACCGTCGTCCCCGGCGGGTTCGACGACCGGCAGGACCCGCCCGGCACCGACTTCACCGGCTACACCGGCCCCGCCGGGGCGTCGTCCGCGGGCGCCGGCCGCGGTGACGACCTCGTCGGCGCCTGACCCGAGGAGCGAAGGATGGACCACACCTGTGACGCGACCGCCGAGCGCGTCGCCGAAGCACTCGGATTCTCCTGCCGTGACGCCGATCCGGTGGTGGACCTCCGCGACCCGTTCGGCCTCGAGAACGGCACCATGCCGGTGCTGGAACTGCTCATCATCGGCGGCGCGGTGTTCGCCCTCGTCCACGCGTGGCGGCGGTGGCGGCGCGACGGCGACCCGGTCAACATCTCGCTGTGGTTCGCGTCGGTGGTCTACCTGGCGGTGATCGAGCCGCCGCTCTACTTCCCGGGCTGGTTCGGCCTGGAGGAGCACGTCGGGTTCATCTTCTCCCACAACGTGTTCACGGTGCAGTTCATGTACGACCGGCTGCCGCTCTACATCGTGGCCTTCTATCCGGCGCTGTCGCAGCTCGCCTACGAGCTGGTGCGGGCCCTGGGCGTCTTCGCGCGGCGCGGGCCGCTGGCCGGCTCGGTGGCGGTCGCGTTCGCCTGCCAGGTCTTCTACGAGATCTTCGACCACCTCGGCCCGCAGCTGAAGTGGTGGGCGTGGAACCCCGGCAACGAGATGATCAACCAGCCGGCCCTGGCCTCGGTGCCGATGAACAGCATGCTCCTGTTCGCCTCGGTCTCGTTCGGCGCGATGACCTACCTCGTGGTGCGCCTGGTCGGCCCCGGGGAAGGCCGCGGCTCGATGAGCGGGCTCCAGGTCGGCTGGCGCACCGTCGTCGCCGGTGCCGTGACGCCGCTGGCGATGATCATCGTGAGCGCGCCCAGTGGCGCGTTCCGCGGCGACGACCAGCTCGGGATCCAGCGGGCCGTCCTGGGCGCCGAGCTCGCGGTGGTCTGGATCCTCGGCCTCTGGCTGCTCGTGGACGCCTGGCGCGGGCCGCGCACCGGCCCGCTGGAGTCGCCGCTGTTCGTACGGATCTACCCGGCGCTGTACCTCGCCGTCCACGTCGCCCTGTGGCTGGTCGCGTTGCCGGCGTACCTCGCGGCCGACGACGGCGTCACCGAGCAGGGCACGCCGGTCGGCAGCCTCTGGTACGCCTCGCTCTGCGCCGTCGCCGCGACCGCGCTCATCGCGGCGGCACTCCGTGCGACCGCGGCGCGACCGGCCGCGGTGGCTGTGCGATCCTAGGATCATGGCGCACCACGGCTGGGGAGGCCGGCCTCCCGCCTCGGACGCCGAGGCCCGGCAGCGCATCGTCGACGCGACCGCCCGCTGCATCGACCGGCACGGCGTCACCAAGACGACCCTGTCCGACGTCGCGACCGAGCTCGGCGTCACCCGCCAGACCGTCTACCGCCATTTCGGCCGGATCAGCGACATCGTCGGCGAGGTGGCGTTCCAGGGCGCGGAGTCGTTCGTCGACCAGCTGATCGCGCACCTCCAGGGGATGAGCGACCCGGCCGAGGCCGTCGTCGAGGGCATGATCTTCTGCGTGCGGACCATCCCGACCGAGCCGCGCCTGAGCCTGCTGCTGCAGCTCGGCGACTCCGGCGCGTTCGGCCGCGGCGCCACCACCGGCGACGCCATCGCCTACGGCGCCAAGATGTTGCAGCGTTACCCCGTCGACTGGGCGGCCGCCGGCGTCGCCGAGGACGACCTCAACGGCCTCGCCGAGATCATCATGCGGCTGCTCACCTCGCTGCTCCAGCACCCGAGCGAGCCGCCGCAGGACGAGGCGGAGCTGCGCGGGCTCCTCACCCGCTGGCTGGCCCCGGCCCTGGTCGCGCCGCGGGCGCACGCCGTCCGTTCTCCGTAGGGTCCGGCAGGGTGCGGGGCAGGCCGCTGTACGGCAGCACGCTGTTGTCGACGAAGCGGGTGATCCCGCAGATGCGGTCGCCGTCGAGGCTGAGCACCAGCAGGCCGTGCGCGTGCGCGATCGGGGTGTGCGGGTCGCGGCGGTAGAAGCCGAACGCGGGCTGGCCGTTCACCCGGGTCGGCACGAACCGGAACCCGTCGCCGCCGCCGCCGCGGCAGACGGAGGCGAGGAAACGGCCCGCGATCTCGCGGCCCCGGTACTCGTCCGGCAGCGGCGGCATGTTGACCATCGCGTCGTCGGTGAGGAGCGCGACGATGCCGTCGATGTCGCCGCGTTCGAACGCCGCGACGAACCGCGCGACGACCTGGCGTTCGCCGGCCGATCCGGGCAGCGGCGGGCGCGGGGCCGGCAGCCGCTCCAGCATGGTGGTCCGGGCCCGCTTCAGCGCGCTGTTGACCGCGGTCACGCTGCTGTCCAGCATGCCGGCGGTCTCCGCGGCGCGCAGGCCCAGCACGTCCCGCAGGACGAGGATCGCGCGCTGCCGCGGCGGCAGGTGCTGGAGGGCCGCGACGAACGCCAGCGAGATCGCCTCCCGGCTCTCGTAGCGCGCCTCGGGTCCGGGCTCGGCGTCCGCCAGGTCGTCCAGCAGCACGTCGGGGTAGGGCTGCGGCCACAACGCCTCCCCCGCCGGCGCCTCGGAACGGCGGGCACCGTCGCGCAGCGCGTTCAGGCACCGGTTGGTGGCGATGCGGTAGAGCCACGCCCGCACCGACGAACGCCCCTCGAAACGGCCGAGGGCGCGCCAGGCCGCCAGCAGCGTCTCCTGCAGCACGTCCTCGGCGTCCTGCACCGATCCGAGGATCCGGTAGCAGTGCACCTGCAGCTCGCGGTGGTAGGGCTCCACCAGCCGGCCGAACGCCTCCCGGTCGCCCCGCCGTGCCCGTTCCAGCACCTGATCGCTCACGCTCGACCTCTCCTCCTCCAGGGCTCCGCTGATAAGGACACCGGCCGGACCCGAAAGTGATCGGTCCCGGGCCGCCCGGTTCCGCGAGGGCGCCGTGTCTCAACCGGCAGTTCTCAAGCGGCGGCCGGAAACCGCCCGAGCCTTTGGAGGAACGAGATGAGCAGAGCACGCCCGGGATGGGTGCTGGCCCTGGCCTCGGCGGGATCGTTCATGGTCGTCCTGGACATGCTGATCGTCGCGACCGCGCTCACCGAGATCCGGACGGACCTGGGCGCCTCGCTGGAGGACCTGGAGTGGACGCTCAACGCCTACACGCTGAGCTTCGCGGTCCTGCTGATGACCGGTGCGGTGCTGGGCGACCGGTTCGGCCGCCGCCGGGTGTTCGCCGGCGGGCTGGCGTTGTTCGCGCTCGCCTCGGCGGGGTGCGCGCTGGCGCCGGACGTCGGGGTCCTGATCGCCGCCCGCACGGTGCAGGGCGCCGGTGCCGCCGCCCTGATGCCGGTGGCGCTGGCCCTGCTCAACAGCGCCTATCCGCCCGAACGCCGGGGGCGCGCCGTGGGGATCTACGGCAGCCTGACGGGCCTGGGCGTGGCGCTCGGGCCGGTGCTGGGCGGCGTGGTCACCCAGCACCTGGGCTGGGAGTGGATCTTCTGGCTGAACCTCCCGGTCGCCCTCGTGGCGGTCCCGCTGGTCCTGACCCGGATCCCGGAGAGCCACGGCCCGGGCACCGCCCTCGACCCGCGCGGCCTCACCCTGGCCACCGTCGCCGCCCTCGGCCTGGCCTGGGGCCTGGTCCGCGGCGAGGCCGCCGGCTGGGGCAGCCCGGAGATCCTGGGCGCGCTCGCGGCCGGCGCCCTGGCCACGGTCGTGTTCGTGCTGTGGGAACGCCGCGCCCCGGCCCCGATGTTGCCGCCGCGGCTGTTCCGTTCACGGGCGTTCTCCGCGGGCAATGCCGCGATCTTCCTCACCAACGCGTCGGTGACCGGCGCCGTGTTCCTCATGGCGCAGTTCCAGCAGGTCGCCAACGGTCATGCGCCGCTGGGCGCGGGGTTGCGGCTGCTCCCCTGGGGCGTGTCGGTCGTGCTCCTCGCGCCCCTGGCGGGCTCGCTCTCGGACCGCCTGGGCGAACGTCCCCTGGCCGTCGCGGGGCTCCTCCTCCAGACGGCGGGCATGGCGTGGATCGCCGTCATCGCGGCCCCCCGCCTGCCGTTCCCGTCGCTGCTCGTCCCGATGACGCTGGCCGGCATCGGCTTCGCGTTCGCCATCCCCGCGCTGACCAGGTCGGTCACCAGCACGGTCGCGCCGCCCGACATCGGCCGCGCGGCCGGCACGTTCAGCACCATGCGCCAGTTCGGCGGTGCCTTCGGCGTCGCCGCCCACGGCACCGCCTTCTCGGCCGCGGGCGGCTACGCCTCCGTTCAGGACTTCACCGCGGGCTTCACGGCCGCCCTCGCGCTCGCCGCCGCCCTCGCCTTCACCGGTGCCCTCGCGGCCCTGGCCCTGGTCAGGGGGCACAGATCGCGTACGCGCTCACGCTCCAGTTATCGGGTGAACCCGCGCCCGCCGTCTCCCGGCCGGTGGCGGTGACGCTGGTGAGCGCCGCGTTCGGGACGATCCGTTCACGGATGAGCGAGTTGGTGTCGGGGAAACCTCCGATCGAGGAGCTGCCCGCGTGCACGCGGGTGCCCGCGGGGCAGGTGGCGGTCGCCGACTTCGGCGTCGCCGAGTTGTTGACGGACGACCCGTAGACCACGGTGCGGCCCGGGATCGGGTTCGCGCAGACCGCGACGGATTCGAGGGTCCAGGTGCCGGGGTGGCCGGTGTCGTCGGGCACCGCGGGCGTCAGGACCTCGGCCGGGTCGAACGGGTTGGAGCCGAGCAGCATCACCTGCCCCAGGCTGTTGTTGACGTGGCCGCCCATCCCGACGATGTGCTTGCCGCCCGGGCAGAACACCGAGGTGTAGGTCACCCCGGCCGAGCCGGGGCCGGTGGCGGCGACGTACTGCACCCCTGCGGGGGCCGAGCCGCAGACGGCGTAGGCCCGCAGCGACCAGCTTCCGCCGTAGCCGGTGTCGTCCTCGTGGGCGCCGGCCTGGTAGCCGTTCAGCGCCGGCGTCGGCCGCAGGCCGGTGAACACCACCTCGCCGGCGCCGCCGATGATCTCACCGCCCCCGCCGAGCACGCTCGTGCCCGCCGGGCAGGCGGCCGTCACCGTCTTGGCCGTGGCCGAGTCGCCGGCCGTGGTGCCGGCGACCATCTGCAGGTTCGGTACCGCCCGCGCGGGCGCCGTGACGGCCGGCTGCGCCGCCGTCACGGCGACGACCGCCGCGATCAGGGATGCCGGGCGAAGCGCACGGTATCCGGGCATGATCCTCTCCGGTTCTCTCCGCCCGGTGTCGTGGACCGGGCGCGTGCCCCCATCCTCGGCCGGGCCCGGGCGAGGGCCAAGGCCGCGCGGAGGCCGGATCGCGCCGCGACCGGCCGAACCCGCGGCGCGCCCGGTGCGTACTTCCTGACCTGGGATCCATGAGGTCGCCCGGAGTACGTGGACGACTGCCTCTGCTGAGAAGGCGGGTCTGATGCGAGCTGGACTGCAGCTGAACGAGCGGTATCGGCTGGTGGAGCGTCTTGACGACGGCGGGGGCGCCAGGGAGGTGTGGCGGGCCTGGGACGACCTGCTGGACCGGGTCGTCGTCGTCAGGACGCTCGGCGCGATCACACCGGGCACACGTCCCGTCTGCCACCAGAGGATGAGCAGGGCGGCGGGCCTCACCCACGCGGGCATCGCCACGATCTACGACTTCGACCGCACCCGCGACGCCGACGGCCGTCCCCTCCCCTACCTGGTGACCGAACTCCTGGAGGGCGAGGTCCTCGCGGCCCGGATCAGGCGCGGCGACCTGTCGATGACCGAGGCCCTGGAGGCGTGCACGCAGATCGCCGGCGCGCTGGCCGCCGCGCACGCCGGCGGGGTGTGCCACGGGAACCTGGGGTCGGGCAAGGTGATCCTCGCCTCCGGCGGCGCCAAGCTCGTGGACCTGGGCATGTCCCCGTCCGCGCACGAGGAGGACGGCCCGGAGTGTGCGGCGGCGGACGTCGCGGGGATGCGGGCCGACGTGCACGCCTTCGGCGCCGTCCTCGCCGAGTGTTTCGGCGCGGTGGCGGCGGTGCGGGTGCCCGAGGCTGTGGCCCGGCTGTCGACGCGCTGCCGTGCGCCCGACTCCGCGGCCCGGCCCCTGGCCGGCGTGATCGTCGAGGCCCTGGCCCGGGTGAGGTCGGCGTCGTTCGACACACTCGCGTTCACCGCGCAGGGGCGGCTCGGGCCGCCGGCGCACGCGCCCGTCCAGGCGACCCCGCCGGACGCCGGAACGAGGAAGCCGTGGTGGGCTCTGGGTGTCGCCGGGCTCTTCGCCGCCGTGACGGCGGGGACCGCGGCCGTCGTCGCCGGTCAGGCGCCGTCCCGCGCCGCGCTCCCCATGGAGGACGCCGCGACAACGGCCAGGCCGGCCTACTCGGCCACGGCGGTGCCGCCGCCCCGGCCCTCGTTCACCGTCCGCCCCGGCGTGAACGCCAACAGCTGGGCGCTGGACATGCTGGGACGGCTGAGACCGATCGTGGAACGTGCGTTCGTCCGGGGTGAGATCCGTTCCGATGTGGCCGTCGACCTGGGCAACGTCATCAACGACCTGCGGAACGACCTTCTCCTGGGACAGCAGGTCGACATCGGCCGGCGCCTCGCCCAGCTGCACGAGAAGATCACCACCCGGCTGCGCGAGCAGGGCCTCAGCCGGGACACCGCCGAACGCCTGACCCGCGTTCTGTCGACCGTTCCCGCATGACGGGGGACGCGGCGCCGGAGGAACGCTCCGAGAAGGCACCGGGGGAACGCGCCGGGACGCCGTCCCGCCGCCGGCGCCGGCTCGGCCTCCCCTGGGTCACGCTGGCGGTGCTGGTCGTGGCGGTGTCGTCCGCGACGGCCCTTCAGGTCTCCATCAGTTCCGCGCTCACCGACCGGGGCGACCTGTCCCGGCCGCCGATCGCCCGGCCGTTCACCTCGACCTCCGCTCCGGTGCCGGTATTGGAGCCGTCCTCGGAGCCGCCGGTGGTCTCCACCGTCACTCCGGCCGAGACCACCGCTCCTCCGCGTTCCGCGCCGCCGGACCGGGATCCCGGCGCGTCCTGGCTGTCGGCGGCGTTCAGGGACATGCTCACCAAGTTCCGCTTCTCCGTCGACCAGGGACTGGACGCGCACGAGATCCGCGGTGACGTCGCACGCGACCTCCACAACCAGGCCAGGGCGGCGTTCGGCGACTCCGGGTCGGGCGACGTGCAGGTGCTCCGCCGCCATGTCGCCAAGCTCCGCGCCAAGGTCGGGACGCGGACGGGGGAGGGCGGGATCACGCCGCACCGGGCCGCGGAGCTCGACGTCATCCTCGATCAGGCGAGGCTCTGACCTCTCTCCAAGAGTCCGGGCAGCCCGGCGAGCTTGTCCGGGTTGCGCACGAAGTCGATCGCGGTGATCAGCCCGGCGTCCACGGCGAACGCCATGACCGACAGCCCGCCCCCGGCCTCGCGGATCACCAGGCCCGGAGCGCCGTTGACGTCGGCGGGCAGGATGTCCAGCGCGCCCGCCGCGCGGGCCCGGGCGGCCAGCATCCCGGCCACCCTCTCCGCGCCCCGCTCGGCACGCAGCAGGGCGGGCACCTTGCCGCCACCGTCGCCGCGCAGCACGACGTCCGGGTCGAGCAGCGCGACGAGCCCCGGCAGATCACCCTCCTGGCAGGCGGCCATGAACGCCTCGACGAGCTTCCGCTGTTCGGCCGCCGTCGCCGGCGTCCGCGGCCGCCCGGCCTCGACGTGCCGCCGCGCCCGCGAGGCGAGCTGGCGGACCGCCGCCGGTGAACGTCCGACGACCCCGGCGATCTCGGCGAAGGGCACGCTGAAGACGTCGTGCAGCACGAACGCGGTGCGCTCGGCGGGGGACAGCCGCTCCAGGACGACGAGCAGCGCCATGCTCACCGACTCGTCCAGCGTGACGCGGTCGGCCGGGTCGTGGGAGCGGTCCCCGACCAGCGGCTCGGGCAGCCACGTGCCGACGTAGTGCTCCCGGCGCGCACGCGCGCTGCTCAGGGCGTCGAGCGCCAGCCGGCTGACGGTGGTCGTCAGCCAGGCGGCGAGGTCACGGACGTCCGCCGGATCCTCCAGCCCGCGCAGCCGCAGCCACGCCTCCTGGACGCAGTCCTCGGCCTCGACCAGCGAGCCCGTCATCGTGTACGCGACGCGCAGCAACCTCGGCCGGTCCGCCTCGAAGGCCCGCGCCAGCCGCTCCTCGCCGTCTCGTCCGTCCCGCTCCATCCGTCCCATGCCCTGTTGACGACGCAGCCGGCCCGGATGTGACACCCGATCTGGCGCGGGCGGCCGCGTCACATTCCGCGGGGCTGTGTCGTCAACAGGGCGCGGAAGGCCCGGCCGGCCGGCGAACCCTTGACGACCATCCGGAGAAAGAGAGCATGACACTCACCGAACTGCACCGAGAAGACGACGCCCGGCCCTCGCGGCGAGGCGTGTTCGTCCGCGTCGCGGGCTTCGCCCACCGCCGGAGATGGCTCGCCCTGTTCCTGTGGGTGGCGGTCCTGGGCGGAGTCTGGACCGTCGCGTCGATCGCGGGCGACGACTACCGCAACGACTTCTCCCTCCCCGGCACCGAGTCGCAGCGGGCGGCCGACCTGCTGACCGCGCACGGCGCCGCCCGCGCCGGGGACACCCTCGAGATCGTCCTGCACCGCGACGCCGGCCTGCGCGACCCCGGCGTCCAGCGGCGGGTGACGGCCATGCTCGGCGAGGTCTCCGGGCTGCCCAACGTCGGCCAGGTCCGCGGCCCGTACGAGGGCGGCGGCGCCATCTCCGCGGACGGCACGACCGGCTTCGCCACCGTGATGCTGAAGGTCCCGTCGCAGGACATGCCGAAGGCCGACACCCAGCGCGTCTTCGACGCCGCGCAGGCCGCCGAGGGCGACGGGCTCCGGGCCGAGCTGGGCGGCGACGCGGCCCGGCTGCTGGGCGAAGGCGGGACCGGCGCCGCGGAGGGCGTCGGCCTGCTGGCCGCGCTGGTCATCCTGGTCCTGATGTTCGGCACGGTCGTCGCGGCCGGGCTGCCCATCATCATCGCGCTGTTCGCCGTCGGGTCCACGGTCGGCGTCATCGTGGCGGCGTCCCACGTCTTCACGATCGCCGACTGGACCCCGCCGGTGATGATCCTGGTCGGCCTCGGCGTCGGCATCGACTACGCGCTGCTGATCTTCGCCCGGTACCGCGCCGAGCTGGTGCGCGGCTCGGACCCGGAGCAGGCCACCGTGAACGCGCTGGACGCCGCGGGCCGTTCGGTGTTCTTCGCCGGATGCACCGTCATCCTGGCGCTGCTCGGGCTCGTCGCCTTCGGCCTCGGCTCGTTGCAGGGCATGGCGCTGTCGGTCGCCCTGACCGTGCTGGTGACCATGCTCGCCGCCCTGACACTGCTGCCCGCGCTGCTCGGCGTCTTCGGCCGCCGCTTCGCCCGCCAGTTCACGCGGCGCGCCGAGCGGCGGCGGGCCAGGGGCGGCGGCGCCGAGGGCGACGCCTGGCGCCGCCTCGCCGCCGTGGTGCAGCGGCGCCCGCTGGCCGCCCTGCTGGCGGCGGGGGTCCTCCTCGGCGCGCTCGTGATCCCGGCGTTCGGCATGCGGCTCGGCTTCTCGGACGCGGGCAGCGACGCGCCCGACACCACCAGCCGCCAGGCCTACGACCTGCTGTCCGCGGGCTTCGGTCCCGGGTTCAACGGCCCGCTGCTGGTGGTGGCCGACGGCGGGCCGGGCGCCGCGCAGGCCGCCGCCGCGGCGGCCCGGACGCTGAGCGCGACCCCGGGCGTCCAGGCCGCCGCCGAACCGGTGTCGACGCCGGACGGCAAGGCCGCGACCGTCCTGGTGTTCCCCGCCTCCGCGCCGCAGGACGAGAGGACCTCCGCGCTCGTCGGCGACCTGCGCGACGACGTGCTGCCGGCGTTGTCCGCGCAGAACGGCGCGCGGTACCTGGTCGGCGGATCCACCGCCGCGGCCGAGGACTACGCCGGCAAGGTCGCCGACCGGCTGCCGCTGTTCATGGCCATCGTCGTGGGCCTCTCGGTGATCCTGCTGATGGCGGTGTTCCGCTCGGTGCTCATCCCGCTGAAGGCCGCGCTGCTCAACCTGCTCAGCATCGGCGCCGCGCTCGGCGCGATGACCCTGGTGTTCCAGGACGGGTGGTTCGGCGTGGAGCCCGGCCCCATCGAGGCGTACCTGCCGGTGATGGTCTTCGCCATCGTCTTCGGCCTGTCCATGGACTACGAGATCTTCCTGATCTCCCGCATCCACGAGGAATGGACACGCTCCGGGGACGACCCGTCCCGCGCGGTCCGGGAGGGGCTGGCCCACACCGGCTCGGTGATCACCGCCGCCGGCGCGATCATGATCGTGATCTTCGCGGCGTTCATGCTCAGCCCGCAGCGCCTGCTCCAGCAGACCGGCTTCGGCATGGCGGTGGCGATCTTCGTGGACGCGGTCGTCATCCGCTGCCTGATCGTCCCGGCGGCGATGGAGATGATGGGCCGCCGCGCCTGGTGGTTGCCGGCACCGCTGGCCCGCCTGCTGCCGAAGGTGGAGCTGGAACGGCACTGAACGCGGCGCCCGGCCCAGTGTCCTGGGCCGGGCGCCCTGTCCTGTCCAGGCCGTGTGCCTTGCGTCCGTCGCCGGCCCTCGTGCACGCTCGGCTGCGACGGTGATCCGACATCCCGCGCGGGGTGACAGCGGTGAACGACGGTCCGTGGACGGGGTTTCCCGGCTACCAGATCAAGGACCCCGCGCTGACGGCGTTCCCGGCCGCGCGGATGCGGGCCCTCCAGGGCGAACGCCTGGCCGCCTTGGTCGCCCACGTCCACCGGCGGTCCCCGTCCTGGCGGCGGAAACCGGACGCGGCCGGCGTCGGTCCCGCCGACATCACGGGCGTCGCCGACGTCGGCCGGCTCCCCACCTGCGACGAGGGGCGGGCCCGACGTCCGCCAGCCCCCCACTGACCGGCGCGACCGATCGCCGCGCACGTCCGAACCGGGGCGATCATGCGTGCGTCCGTAGCCCACCGGGCCGACCTCGCCGCGCCGTTCCCCGGTGGGCGAACGCGGAACCTCATCGTGCGCTCCGGGATCAGACTTGGGAGGCGCCGCCCGGGTGCCACGAGAGGAGATCGCGATGGAAGGTGAGCCGCTCCGTCCGGACGACCCCCGCGTGATCGGCGAATACACCCTGGTCCGCAGGATCGGGGAGGGCGGGCAGGGCGTGGTCTACCTGGCCGCGCACCCCGACTCCGGCGACGGCAGGTTCGCGTTGAAGGTGCTCGCGGGAGAGGTGGACGCGAGCTCGTTCACCGAGATCGCGCTGGTCCAGGAGGTCGCCCGCTTCTGCACGGCCCGCGTGCTGGACGCGGGGGTGGCGGACCGGCGCGCCTACATCGTCAGCGAGTACGTGGACGGCCCGTCGCTGCTGGACGTGGTCGAGGAGCGCGGTCCGCTGGCCGGGCTCGAGCTGGAGCGGCTGGCGGTCGGGACGATCACCGCGCTCGCCGCGACGCACGCCGCCGGGGTCGTGCATCGCGACTTCAAGCCGCACAACGTCCTGCTGGCGGCCGACGGGCCCCGGGTGGTCGACTTCGGCGTGGCCGTCGCGCTCGGCGCGGGCGTCGCCCGGGGCGCGGGAACGCCCCGCTACATGGCGCCCGAGCAGGCCGGACGCGCCGAGGTCGGCACCGCGGCCGACATCTGGAGCTGGGCCGTCACGATGGTCTTCGCCGCGCTCGGGCCGCGCGCGTTCGAGACCGGCGTCGCCCCGAACGCCTTCAACCGGCGGCTGGCGGTCGAGCGGAATTTGCCGGACCTGCCCGCCTGGCTCGGCCGGGTGGTCGGGCCGTGCCTCCAGGAGGTCCCCGCGCGCCGCCCCGCCGCCGACGAGGTCCTGCTGCGCCTCCTCGGCTACGACGCCGAGCGGCGGGCCGCCGAGGACGAGACCCGGCACGACCAGGACGAGGCCCCCGCCGACCCCGAGCCGGGGGACGAGCCCGAGTTCGCGCCCCGCGAGCCTCGGACGCCGACCATGGAACACGGGCGTTCGCGCCGCGAGGACGCGGCCTCACCGGCCTCCTCCGCGCGCATCGCCGTCGCGTTCTGGCGGCGGCGCCGGGGCCTGATGATCACCACCGCGCTCGCCCTCGCCGCATCCCTGGCCGTCGGCCTCGGCGCGTGGTTGTGGCCGTCGTCCCAGGGGAGGCCGAGCGCGGCCGTCACCCCTCCCCCGCACCCGGCGATCACCGTCGGCTCGGCGAACTTCGCCGAGAGCCGGCTGCTCAGCGAGCTGTACGCGCAGGCGCTGGAGGCGAAGGGGCTGCGCGTCACCCGGCGCCAGGACATCGGCTCGCGCGAGGTCTACTACCCGCTGGTCGTGTCCGGCGACGTGGACGTCATGCCCGAGTACAACGGCGCGCTGGCGTCCCATCTGGGCGCCCTCAAGATGGAGGCCTCCGACCCCACGAGCACCAGGCGCGTCAACGAGCGGCTCCGCCGCAGGCTCCCGTCCGGCCTGGAGATCCTCGCCTCCGCCCCCGCCGAGGACAAGGACGCGATCGTGGTCACCCGCGGGACCGCCGAGGCGTCCGGCCTGCGCACCATCGCCGACCTCCGCGGCACCGCCGGAGAGTACGTGCTCGGCGGCGCTCCCGAGTTCCAGACCCGCCACCAGGGCCTGATCGGCCTGCGCGCCCGCTACCGGATCGCGTTCAAGGACTTCCAGCCGTTCCGCCACGAGGACTTCGCCACCATGGCGGCGCTGCTGAGCAAGGGCACCCTCCAAGCCGCGACGCTCTTCACCACCGATCCCGCGATCGGCGTCAACGACCTGGTCGTCCTGGAGGACTCCGAGCACCTGTTCAGCGCCCAGAACATCACCCCGCTGATCAACCGCGCCGACGTCGACGCCCGCGCCAAGGCGGCGCTGAACGCGATCTCGGCCAAGCTGACCACCGAGGACCTGCTCTACATGAACACCCGGGTGGCCATCAACAGGGACCGCGTCCAGAGCGTCGCCAAGGCCTGGCTCGTCCAGACGGGCCTCATCTGACCGCGGACAGCCGTTCCATGATCTCGTCGGCGTCGAGGGCGTGCGGGCGGTCCAGCCCGAGGTGGGTGTCGTCGAAGATCGTCCAGATCCCCGGGGCGTCGGCCTCCCGGCAGTGGTCGGCGCAGCCGCGGGACCATCCGGGTCGCGGCCGGCTCATGATCCGGGGCCGCTGAACGGCTGGAGCCTGAGAGCCTGCGCGAGATGGTGGCGGTGGTTGCGAGAGAGCCTGCGGTCACCGGCCGCCTGTTCCAGTACCGAACGTTCGCCTGCGGTACGGCAGGCGCCGATGAGGTCGTGCAGCGCCCATGCGGCGCGGAGGTCGAGCAGCGCGTCAATGAGCGCCTGGTCCAGCCTCGTTCGCTGCTGGAGGAGTCGGCGCGCCTTCAGTGTGCGCTCGGCGTAGTCGTTCGGCTCGCCTTCGAGCAGCCCGGTGATCTGGTCTGGTGACAACAGGTCGTGCTTCGCGGCGTCGCCGACGATGCCCCAGGCGACGCCGCCCATGAAGGCCAGGCCGGTGAACCGCTTCCATTCCTGGAGGTGTTGCCGGGTGATCGGCTCGCCTGCTGTAAGGCGGGCCTGCCAGTAGCGGGCGTAGGCGTACTTGCGGGTGCGGTCCCACTCGTCCTGGGTCACGGCGTCCAGCCCGAGGACGTTCGCCTGGGCCGGGTCGGGTTCGAGGTAGACGGCGCGCAGCGCCTCACCGTGGATGGTGTCGGGAAGATCCGGGAGCATCGTCCCCTCCTTGTGCGGAGGGTAGCGCGAGGCGCTGGTCATTTCGGGGTGGGGTCGGCGAGAATGGAACGCTGTTTCCATTCGGGAGGTCGCGGATGCGGTACGTGGTGGTCGGGTGCGGGAAGGTCGGCCTGGAGCTGGCGCGGCGCTGGACGGGCGCCGGGCACGAGGTCGTGGGCACCACGACGACGCCGGGGCGGGTTCCCGAGCTGAAGGCCGCCGGGGTGGAGGCGGTGGTGACGCGCGGCGCGGACCGGGCGGGGATGAGGCGGGCCGTGGAGGGGGCGGACGCGGTCGTGCTGACCGTCAGCCCGCGGCCGAGCAAGGCGTTCGACGCGCGGGCGCGGGTCGCCGAGTACGCCGACACGCTCGTGGCCAGCGCGGAGACGGCCGTGGCGGTGCACGAACGTGTGGTCTTCACCAGTTCGGGGTCGGTGTACGGGGCGGGCGCCGGCGCACAGATCGACGAGACGTCGCCGACCACCGATGACGCGGACGCCTCCCCGCGTTCGTTCGCGGCGGCGGAACGGGCCGTCCTGGGCACGCCGGGCGGCGCGGTCCTGCGCATCCCCGACGTGCACGGGCACCCCGCCGACCTGGACTACCCGGCGCGGGTGCGGTTCGCGCACGAACGGCTGGGCGGGAGCGTGCCGTTCGCGGGCGGGTCGTTGCTGTACCGGATCGACTACCGCGACGCGGCCGCCGCGCTCGACTTCCTGGTGGCCGGCGACCTCACCGGCGTGTACAACGCGTACCCGGACGCGGTGACGCCGCCGACGACGGCGCGGGCGTTCGCGGAGATCTGCGCCGCGGAGGGGCTGCCGGAGCTGCGGTTCCGCGGTGAGATCAGGATGCCGGAGGTCCCGGTGACGTCGGCGCGGCTACGCGCGGCCGGTTTCCGCTTCGCGCACTGACGGCGCGGGCAGGGCCCGCCCGACCAGGCGGCCGAACGCGAGCGCCGGCGTCAGGCACATCCCCGAGCAGAACGCGTTGCCGTTGACGGCGGCGGACCCGATGACCTCGCCCACCGCGTACAGGCCGGGGATGACGCTCCCGTCGGGACGGCGGACCCGCAGGTGCGCGTCGACGTCGATCCCGGCGAACGTGATGAGCGTGACGGGGTGGTTCTCGATCGCGTAGAAGGGCGGTTCGGCGATGGGGGCGGGCAGGTGGCGGCGGCCGAAGGAGTCGTCGCGGCCGAGCGCCACCGCCGCGTTGTAGCGGGCGATCTCGGCCGCGAGCCCGTCCGGTGCGATGCCGGCGGCGGCCGCGAGGCCCCGCAGGGTGGCGGCCTTGTGCACGCCGCGCCGCCGCCCGCAGGCGGCGTCCAGATCGGCGGGGCTCCACCCGTGCACCATCGGCCGGGACGAGCGCAGCGCCCGCGCGTCGAACACCATCCAGAACGTCATGCGGTCGACGCCGGTGAGGAGGCGTTCCTTGCGGTCGATGCTCGGCTCGTCCTCGGCGATCCAGCGGCGCCCGCGCGCGTCGACGTAGATCTCCCACGGGGGCCGTTCGGGTGCGACGAGCTGGGGCCGGTGGAGCCAGTCGACGCGCGGGTCGTCCCCTTCGGGCGGCAGTCCGCCGAACGTGGGGATGTACTTGCCCAGGCCTTGCAGGCCGGCGCCCGCCCGCCGGGCCATGAGCAGCCCCTCCCCCGTCGAGGTCGGTGCGGCGGACGTGGTGAGGGGCGCGTTCTCCAGCTCGGCGAAGAGGTCGGGCGCGAAGCCGAACCCGCCGGTGGCGAGGACGACGGCGGGTGCCAGCGGGCGGGCGCCCTCCCGGGTGACGACGCCGGTGACGGCGCCCCCGTCGACGATCAGGTCGGCGACGGCCGTGCCGAGACGCAGGCCGACGCGGCCGGCGGTGACGTGCGGGCCGAGGAGCCGCCGCAACACCGTGAGGATCGCGGGGCCGCCGGGCGTCTCGGCGGCGTGCACGGTCCGCGGCGTCAGGTACGGCTCGTGCCCGTACACGAGCCGGGGCGTCCCGGGGTCCGGGACGAACCCGGCCGCCAGCAGCCATTCCAGCACCGCCGGCTGCTCGGCGAGCGAGAGCCGGGTCAGGTCCTCCCGGCCGGTCCCCCGGTTGATGCGGACGATGTCGTCGTAGTGGCGGCCGGGGTCGTCGTCGATCCCGGCGTCCCGCTGGGCGGAGAAGCCGCCCGCGGACAGGTGGCCGCCGGAGTACGGCAGGGCGCCGCCGATGTCGGCGGCCTTCTCCAGCAGCAGGACCCTGGCCCCCGCGCCGGCCGCCGTGACCGCGCACGCCAGCCCACCGGGCCCGGCGCCCACCACGATCGCGTCCCAGGTCACCGCCCCACCTCCTGAATGGATACAGTGTTTCCATTCACGGAACGGCGGTCAACCGCGCCCGGCGGATCAGCCCCGGGTCGAACGGCCTTTCGCCGATTCGAACCACTGACCCCTCGCGCCACGTATCTACCGGAGATGTCAGGCCAGAGCGGACGACGCCGTGCGTGGCGCCGTTCCCCTGTTTAGGAGGAGAGTTCCGTGTCGTCTGACGCCATAGATCCGAGCCTGCTGCGGAAGAACGCGCACAGCCCGTCGTTCTTCGCCCTCCAGCGGGCCACGTCGGGGCAGGCGGACCTCGTCGACTTCTGCATCCCGTGCAACCCGTACTTCCCGACGCCCGAGATGTTCTCGCGGCTCGCGGGCACGCTGGAGCAGATCCTCAAGTACTACCCGAGCGACGCCGACACCATCACCGCCGAGCTGTGCGCCACGCTGGGCCTCAACCCGCAGACGGTGGTGATGGGGAACGGGTCGACGGAGCTGATCACCTGGATCGACCACCTGATGGTGGCCGAGAGCCTCGCCACGCCGATCCCCACGTTCGGCCGCTGGACCGACCAGCCGCTGGAGACCGGCAAGCGGGTGGACATGTTCCAGCTGCCGGAGGCACGGGACTTCGCGTTCGAGGTGGACGCGTTCGTGCACTTCGTCCGGCAGCGCGGCTCGCGGGTGGCGGTCGTCTGCAACCCCAACAACCCCGACGGCGGGTACATACCGCGCCGCGAGGTGGTCCGGATGCTCGACCTCCTGATCGACCTCGACCTGGTCGTGGTGGACGAGTCGTTCCTGGACTTCGTGGACGCCGAGGCGTACACCAGCGTGGCCGACGAGGCCCGGATCAGGCCGAACGTGATCGTGCTCAAGAGCCTCGGCAAGAACTTCGGCCTGCACGGCATCAGGTTCGGCTACCTGGTGGCGAACCCGGCGCTGGCGCAGCGGGTCCGCGCGGCCCTCCCCAAGTGGAACCTCAACTCGTTCGCCGAGGTCGTGGTGTTCCTGCTGCGCGAGCACGGCGCCGAGTATCGGGAGAGCCTGCGGCTGCTGGCCCGTGACCGGATGCTGATGGGGCAGCAGCTCTCCTCGCTGCCGGGCCTGAAGGTCTATCCCTCCCAGGGCAACTTCATCATGGTGAAGCTGCCCGACGGCAAGGACGGCGTGGGCCTGCGCGACCACCTGATCGAGCGGCACAACGTGTTCGTCCGCGAGTGCGGCAACAAGCTCGGGTCCACCAGCCAGTTCCTGCGCCTGGTCGTGCGGCCGCAGGAGGACGTGCGGCGCCTGCTCATCGGCCTCGGCGCCTACCTCTACGACACCGCCGAGCCCCTGCACGCCCCCTTCCCGGACACGCTCAACCCCACGAACGGGGGTCTCTACAACGCCGGAGCCGACTACAGCACCGTCGCCGAGCTGCGCTCCTACCTGTCCAGCAACATGGCCCCGCCGGGCGGCAGGAACGGCGCGCGCGCCGACGACCACGGCCGCTTCGAACCCCAGGCCCACGAGGCACGGCCCGCCTGACCCCGTCCCGGACACCATGATCCGCCGGAGCCGCGAGAGGCCCGCGGGTCAGAGCCGGGTGGCGACGATCCAGACCCTTCGCCGACGCCGATGACGCGGATGGCGGATTCTCGCCACCACCGTCCGACACCCCGCCCCTGCGCCCGGGTCCGGAAATCGCTATGATCGTCCGGATATCGACGCATCTCGGGGAGCGGTCCACAGTGCAACCCCCTCAGCCGCCGCATGGTGGCTATCCGCCCAACTACGGTCCCCCCGGACCGCCCGGACCACCGGGACCCCCCGGTCCGCCGCGGCCACCGGGGCCGCCGGGCTGGGGTCCGCCCGGCCCTCCCCGGCGGCCGAACGGCAACCCGGCCCTGGTCATCATCGTGATCGTCGCGGCCTTCGTGATGCTGGTCGGCGGCGGAGCCGTCGTGTGGTTGTTCCTCGGCGGCGACGACGACGATCCGTCGCGCACGTCGGCGGGATCCTCCATTCCGGACCTCCCGACCCCGCCGAGCTACACGCCGCCGACCTACGACCCGCCCACCACGACGCCGACCCGCCCGTCCTACACGTACTCGCCCCCGCCGCAGAACTGGGGGGCCATCGCGGTGGGACGCAACGGAGCCGTCGGCCGGGCCTGGGACTTCGACACCGCGTCCGCCGCCCGGCGGCGGGCGCTGAACGAGTGCCCCACCTCCGGCTGCAAGGTCCTCACGACCTTCGTCAACGGCTGCGGCGCGATCGCGTTCAACTCCAGGACCAACAAGTACTGGGGCGGCAGGGGCGACACGAAGGCCGCGGCCCAGCGAGACGCGATCTCCAACGCGGGCGGCGGCCGCTGGACCACCTGGGTGTGCACCACCCGGTAGGCACCGCACGGGGCGGCGGTCCGGCCTGAGCCGGGCCGCCGGCGGTCACCCGGTCTCGGCCGGAGCCGCCACGACCTCGCCGGACCGCGCCGTCTCCAGGTGCTGGAGGTCCGCCGCGAACGACTTCAGGATCGCCGCGTACACGTGGCTCAGCTCGGCCGTCGACGACAGGCAGTGCGGCGGAAGGCCCTTCTTGATGGTCTCCTCGTGCCGCACGACCGCCAGGCACGCCTCGAACATCCGCAGCAGCGCCCGGCCCGCCTCGGTGAACCGCAGGGAAGGGTCCCTGCGGAGCCGTTCGAAGCCGGTGACGAGTTCCGGCATCAGCTTGGTCGACGATCCGGACGGCATCGGGACGCAGGGCTCCGCGCGTTCGGCGGAGGCGGTCTCGCCGGTCTTGGCCCTGACCGCCGGCCGCGGCAGGACCGGGTCCTCACCGCGCCGAACCCTGGCGCGCACGTCCGCGGCGGTGGCGGGCGAGATGCCGGCATCCCGGGCGATCCGGCGCAGCGAGGCGTCCGGGTCGTCGGCGATCAGCTTCGCCGCCCGGACCCGGCCGGCCGCCCCGTCGACCGGGCGGACCCTCCCGTCCCGGCCGATCCTGACGGCCGGCTGCGGATGGTCGCCGGCCACCTGGCGCCGCAGCCGGCCGACCTTCTTGCTCGACATTCCCACCACGATCGCCACCATCCGGTCCGACCACTCGGGATGGCTCACGAAGATGCGCTCGGCCGCCGCCAGCCGGTCGCGCTGCGACAGGGGCAGGCCATGCTGGATGTTGGCGGTGACCGCGAGCAGGAACACGTCCGCCTCGGTGCCGTGCCAGAAGCGCGCGTCGATGTCCTTCTCACCGCGGAGGACGGCGGCGCGGAGGCGGTGCATGCCGTCGACGACGCGCCGCGAGGGCAGATGCACCACGATCGGCGGGAGTGCGCCGCCCGTGTCGGCGAGCACGCGCACGTGCTCCGTGTCCTCCCCTTCCAGCCGCGGTGACCCCGTCGTCACCAGCGACGCTATCGGCACCCGCGTGACCACCGACCGCTCGATGCCCTCCTGCTGGAGCGAGAGATGCCTGACGAGCGCGTTCTCGCTCGACAAGGAATCATGTGCTGTTCCGTCCAATTCGACCATTCCCCAACCAGAAAGATGAAGCCGCCCACGAAGCAGACTCACTCACCGTTCACTGCGCCGAGGCTCTCGGGAGCCCGTGGTCGACCCGGTGCGGGGAAGTGGGTAATCGAACCACAGCGTTCGGTTACGCTACTGTCGGCAGACCCCTGAGAAGGGCCCGCCGTCGGTCATTACCCGACGTTACCGAGGGCCCCCTTACCGATCGCTAACCGGACGGCGGGCCGACCGTTAGCCGATCAGGCCGCCGGCCGCGAGCCGCTCCTCCACGGACCCGCGACCAGCGTCGTCGCCGGTCTGGTCGAACAGCACGCGGGCCTCCGACCACGCGGCGCGCGCCCCCTCCCGGTCGCCCGCCGCGGTGCGAGCGTCACCGAGAGTACGCAAGGTCCGCGCCAGGAACGGGATCCAGCCGCGGGTGCGCCACACCTCGACGGACCGTTCGAGGCAGGACACGGCGCCCGGCAGATCGCCCTCGGCGAGGTTCAGCTCGCCGAGGACGGCGAGCGCGTCGGCGAGGTGATGGCGGAAGTTGCCCGCGCGGCTGTAGGTCAGCGTGAGGTCGAGGGTCGCCCTGGCACGCGCGTCCCCGGTCAGGAAGAACAACTTGGACAGATAGAGCAGCGAGAAGGTCTCGAGATAGCGGTCGTCCAGGTCGCGCGCCATCCCGACCGACTCCTCCAGCAGGCTCCTGCCGCCCGCGATGTCGCCGCACAGCGCCTGCGCCGCGCCCAGGAACTGCACGATCGTGGCGACGAACCGCGGATTGCCCAGCTCCTTGACGACGACGAGCGCCCGTTCGAGGCATTCGAGGGCGCCGTGCGGGTTGGCCTCACCGTGCGCGACGGCCATGACGTGCAGGGTCCGCGCCTGGCCGCCGAGGTAACCGGCCTGGTTGGCGACCCGCAGGGCACGTTCGGCGAGGACGAGCGCCTCGGCGGCCTCCCCGTCCGCCACCTTGCCCCACACCATCGCCACCATGGCGTCGTTGGCCCCGGCCGGATCGCCCAGCTCGGTGAACAGCTCCAGGAGCCGGGCCGCCATCTCGCGCGTCCGGAGCATCGCCGGGCCCGATCCCGCGGGCGACGCCCAGGTGGTGACCTCCAGCAGGCCGCGCAGGAGCACGGCCTCGCCCCGCCTGTCACCGGTCTCCTGGCACAGGGTGAGCGCCTGCTCGTGCATCCGGCGCCAGTCGTCGTAGAGGCCGCGGACGTCGCAGTACCTCTCCATGGAGGCCGCCAGATCCCAGGTGACCTGGACCTGGCCGCTGCCGCAGGCGTGCGCGACCTCCGCCACCAGGGCCGCCCGTTCCGACGTGAACCACCGCATCGGATCCGCGAGCAGCCGCTCGGTGACGGAGGCCGGCGGCGTCCAGCGCGGGGCGTCGCCGTGCATGCCGGCGTAGCACGGTCCCGGGACCCGGTCGGCCGCCCGCTCGGCCAGCGCCAGCCACCCGCCCCAGGCCCGGCTGAGCGCGGCCTCGCGCTGCGCCCGCGGGTCCTCGCGTTCGGCCAGCTCACGCGCGTACAGCCGGAGCAGGTCGTGCGGCCGGTAGCGGAGCTGGCCGGTCTCGTCCATGCCGACGACGCCGACGAGGTGCGCGTCCACGAGCGTCTCCAGATGCCTCTGCGCCTGGGTCACCGGGACGTCCAGCAGCGCGGCGACCGTCCAGCACGCGAAGTCGGGGGCGTGGAGCAGGCCGATCATCCGGAACGCGCGCCGCGTCCGCGCCGGCAGCAGCCGGTAGCTCATCTCGAACCCCGCCCGCACCTCCAGGTCACCGGCCACCAGCTCGTCCAGCCGGCGCCGCTCCTCGCCCAGGACGTCGGCGAGGTGCGACAACATCCAGTGGCCGCGGCCCAGCAGCCGGGCGGCGGCGATGCGCACCGCCAGCGGCACGTGACCGCAGAGCTCGGCGATCTCGACGGCGACCTCCGGCTCGGCCGCGACGCGCTCGTCGCCGATGATGTTCCTGATCAGGTCGACCGCCTGCGCCGACGGCAGCACGTCCAGGTTGAGCAGCCGCGCGCCCTCCAGGCCGATGAGGCGGTTGCGGCTGGTGATGAGCACCGCGGCCTCGGGTGTGCCGGGGAGGAGCGGCCGCACCTGCGCCTCTTCGGCGGCGTTGTCGAGGACGATGAGCGTGCGCCGCCCGGCCAGGCGGCTGCGATAGAGCGCGACGCGTTCTTCGAGGGAGGGCGGGATGCCGGCGCCGGGCATCCCGAGCGTACGCAGGAAACGGCCGAGCACCTCCGCCGGCTCGGCGGGACCGGCGCCGTCCCCGCGGAGGTCGGCGTACAGCTGGCCGCCGGTGAAGACGTTCGAGATCTGGTGGGCGGCGTGCAGGGCGAGCGTGGTCTTGCCGACCCCGCCCATGCCCGCGACGGTGGCCAGGGCGACGGTCCTCTGGCGCGCCGGGCCGGTGCCCCCCGTGAGCGTGTCGACGATCTCGGCGACCTCGGCGGACCGCCCGGTGAAGTCGGGAATGTCGGGCGGGAGCTGGGCGGGCACCGGTGCGGCGGGTGCGGCGCCCTCGTCGTCGGGGGCACGGTCGGCCCCGCTGTCGGCACGGTCGGCACGGTCGGCACGGTCGGCACGGTCGGCACGGTCGGCTGAGAGGACGCGCATGTGTGCCCGCTGGACCTCCTCGCTGGGCTCGATCCCGAGCTCCGCCGACAGCCGGTCGCCGAGCCGGCGGTAGGCCTGGAGGGCCTCGGCGGGACGGCCGCTCGCCGTCAGCAGGTCGATGAGGACCGCGTGGAGCGGTTCGTCGAACGGGAACTCCTCGGTCAGCGGCGCGACGGCTGAAATCGCTTTCTGGGCGTCGCCGCAGTCCAGTGCGGCGCCGGCCAGATCCATCGCGGCCAGGCGAACCTCGTCCTCGATGCCGCGGACCAGCGGGTCCTCGCGATCGATCCGCGCGAGCCCGGCCAGCAGCGGTCCCCTGCGTTCGGCGAACGCCGACGAGAACGCCGCGCACCGGGCGGCCGGCTCTGTCATGGACCGCGCGTCATCGGCCGACGCCATGAACCCGCCGAGATCCGACCGTTCCTCGGCGCCCTCCAGGAAATACCCGTTCTGGTAACTGATCTTGATTGGATCCGGCCGCCCGTCGTCGAGCCGCGCCAGCCACTTCCTCAGGCGGGACACCGCGACGTGGACGGACTCACGGCTCGTGCCCGGGGCCCGGTCGCTCCAGACGAGGTCGGCGAGCCGTCCCGTCGGCAACGGCTCGCCGCGCGCCAGGACGAGCGCGCCGAGGAGACCCTGGAGAACCGGCGATCGGGGCGGTGCGACGGAGCCCTCCCCCACGCCGACCGACAACGGCCCCAGCACCCGGAAGAAAACACCATCCACCATGACCACACAACCCCGTTGAACGCAATCCATTGGCGCCAATGCCACATTGGTCAGCGCACCGATCTGATCGGCTGAATCAGGAGCCCGCTCAATACGGCCATGACGGCCGCCAGCAGGAACAAGAACGTGTAACCCCCGTGGCCGACGCACACGATCGCCACGACGGGAGCGAGTACCACGGCGCCACTCCCCGCCATGTTCATCGTCCCCAGGTCTTTGCCCCGGTCGCCGTTGTCACGGGGCAGTTGTGTCACCAACGCCTGGTCGACCGCCAAATAGGCGCCATATCCGGCGCCGAGTGCGGTCGCGGCGACGACGGCCACCGTCCAGGTGGAAATGAGCGCCATTCCCGTCAATGCCACGGCCATCAATCCCGCGGCGATGATGACGAACACCTTGCGCCGTCCGATCCGGTCCGAAATACGGCCGATCAGAAGACCCACCACGACGATTCCCGCGGTGAAGAGAAGGCTGAGAACGGCCACCCCCGCGGCCGGGTCGTCGATCCGTATCTCGTCCCGCAGGAAATAGAGCAGATAGACCGTGGCCAGCGAGGTCGCGAGCTGGGCCGCGAACCGCCCGGTCCACGCCCAGGCGAAGTCGGGCCCCAGCGCCTTCAGGTCCGGAAGCCACCGCTCGTCCCGCGCGCTCCGCTCCGGCCGGGGCGCGTCCCGGCCGATCAGCGCGTAGGGAAGGGCGAGCAGCGCGACCAGCACGGCGACCAGCGGGTAGCCGGTCTCGACCGAGAGGCTCGACACCAGCAACGTGCCGGCCACCAGCCCGACCGGCTGGGCGAGACCGGCGATCGCGAACACCGTGCCGCGGCGGTCGACCGCCACCCGGTCGGCGATCACCGCGCACAGGACCGCGTGGATGCCGCCCACGCCGCCGTGCACGAACGTCCAGCACACGCCGACGCCCACGATCGACCACTGGAGGGGCAGCGCCAGCAGTGCGGCCACGCACAATGCCGAGCCGCCGACGACCCAGGACCGGCGTTGCCCGAACCGCCATCGGGTGCGGTCGGAGAGAACGCCCACGACCGGCGCGGATATCACCGCCGCCAGCGCCCCCGCGGCCGTCACCACCCCGAGAGACCACTCTTTGCGCACGGGGTTGATGATCTCAATGTGGGAGGGCAGCAGGACTTGCGCGGAAGCGAGCAGTCCGATCCACATTCCGAGGCTCACCGCGAAGAGCGCGGCAATCCACGAATATGACAAGGGAGCAAATGTCTGTGACGTCTTCTCGGCGGGGGACGCCCTTACTTCAAGGGGACGACGCATTGGTGCCCAGGAACCCCGTACCTTCGACAACATTGTCCGTTCCGCCCGAACTTAGCACATACAGGGCAGACCCTGAACCCCTTTACGTCCGCACCCACACGCCCTGGACCGCGACAACTAACGCTCGACCGAACAAACAGCCCACACGGCCGTCACCATTCGTATCACCACCGTCGCAATCCATCATGACGACCTCGCGCCATTCAAGATCGTTTATAGGATGACCATCCCTCGAACATGCATTTGACCCGTTCAATCGGGGTGCCCTCACGCCCAAACCTCACACCTCGCCAGAATTTGCTGGACCTCAATGAGTGATGACGTCGCCACCGAAAGTCACGGCGATCCCATGGCCGACACCACCCCACTCCCTCGCTAACGGCCCTGCGTGCGGCCTCCGGCACCCGCCTAGAAAGGATTCAGAAAGTTTCAGCAAGCTCTTGCACAGCGTTGATCCATCGCGCATGGTTCTTCTACGCGGACGGCCGTCCCCACCCCTTGCACGCTTCGGCCCGGAAGTAGGTCCACTCCCATGCGCCTCGAATCCCCCCGCCGCAGCCCGCTCCGCAATCTCCTCGTCGCCACTCTGGGAACATGCGGCATCATGTCGGCGGCCGTGCTGGTCGCCGTCCCCGCCACCGGCGCCGTGCCCGCCGTGTCCGCCGCGCCTCAGGTGCGCGCGGCGGCAGCCCTCAACGACAGCGAGGTGACGGCCAACCTGTGGGAATGGAACTGGACGTCCGTCGCCTCGGCCTGCACCGGCCATCTGGGACCGGCGGGGTACGGCGCCGTCCAGGTCGCACCGCCCCAGGAGTCGGTCAGCCTGCCGAACTCCTCCGACGGCGCCCATCCCTGGTACGAGGTGTACCAGCCCGTCTCGTACAAGCTCGACTCACGTTTCGGCGACCGCGCGCGGTTCGCCGCGATGGTGACCGCGTGCCACGACGCCGGGGTGCGCGTCTACGTGGACGCGGTCGTCAACCACATGGCCGGCACCAACAACGCCGCCGGGGTCGTCGGCTACGCCGGCTCGACGTTCACCGGGTACGGCTACCCGCAGGTGCCCTACGGGTACGGGGACTTCCACCATCCGGGCGACAACTGCCCCACCGGAGGGGGGATCAACGACTGGAACAACGAGTCGCAGGTGACCAGCTGCGAACTGCTGTCGCTGTCGGACCTCTACACCGAGAAGGACGACGTGCGCGGCAAGATCGCGGGGTATCTGAACGACCTGGTCGGGCTCGGGGTCGACGGGTTCCGGGTGGACGCCGTCAAGCACATCAGGAAGGACGACTTCGCCGCGATCCTGGCCCGGGTCGGCAACACCACGGCCGAGAACAGGCGGCCCTACGTCGCCCAGGAGATCTTCGACGGCGCCACCAACGACGCCTTGAAGGCGCGGGCGTTCATCGGCAACGGCGACGTCCTGGACTTCGCCTACGCCAAGGGGATCAAGGCCGGGTTCCAGGGGTCGATCTCCACCCTCGGCGGCATCGGCGGCTGGAACCTCGACGCGCCCGGCGCGAACGTGTTCGCCATGGTCACCAACCACGACCTCGAACGTGACGGCGTCACCCTGTCGTGGCGGAACGGCGGCGACTACACGCTGGCCAACTACTTCGTGCTGGCCTACCCGCACGGCAAGCCCTCGGTCTACGACAGCTTCACCTACACCGACCGCAACGCGTCGCCGCCCTCCAACGGCAGCGGGTTCGTCACCGACGCCGCCTGCGGCGCCGCCTGGAACTGCCTCACCCGGAGCACCGGGATCAAGGGCATGGTCGGCTGGGCCAACACCGCCAGGAACGTGAAGACGATCTCCGATTTCACCGCCGTCAACGACCACGTGATCGGCTTCCACCGCGGCGACCGCGCCTGGATCGGCATCAACGACTCCGGCGCCGCCGCGACCGCGCAGTTCACCACCGGCCTGGCCGACGGCCGGTACTGCGACGTCATCTCCGGCACCGCGACGTCGAACGGCTGCACCGGCACGCAGGTCACCGTCTCGGCGGGCAAGGCCATCGTCACCATCCCGCCGAACAACGCGGTCGCCCTCCACGCCAACGCCAAGGCCGACGCCGACGCGGCCGAGGTCGCCGTCTCGTTCAACGCCGACGTCACCACGTGGTACGGGCAGAACGTCTTCCTGGTCGGCGGCGTCCCCGCCCTCGGCGGCTGGAACCCCGGCCGGGCCATCGCCCTGTCCTCCGCCGCCTACCCCGTGTGGCGCACCACGGTCACCCTGCCGCCCGGCACCGCCGTCGAGTACAAGTACATCAAGAAGGACCCCGACGGCACCGTCACCTGGGAATCGGGCGGCAACCGCACGTTCACCACGGCCTCCGGCGGCACCCAGACCAGAAACGACACCTGGAGGTGACCGTTCCCGCCCGCTCGGCGAGGTGGACGGCCCGGCCGCACGCCCGGCCGTTCACCTCATCGAGCACGCCGCTCGCCGCGAGGCCGGACAGCGGACCGCCCGGCTGGCTCGTCTCCCCAGGCTGAAGCCGGCGTGGACGATGCCGCTCCGATCGCCGAAACCCGGGATCATAGCGAGCGTCTTGCGAGGCCTGACCGGGCGCGTATTCAGGCTGCGGTGCGGAGGGCCTGCCTCAGCTCGTGCCGCAGTGCCGCGAGCGACACGGCACCGGCGAGGACGGTCCCGTCCGGGAACCGGAAGACCGGCACTCGCGGGCCGGACCGCGCGAACTCCGCGTCGAGCCGTTCGGCGGCCCTCTCACGGGTCCAGGGCACCCCGATCGTGGACGCCAGACCTTGCAACACGCCCGCGTCGGCGATGTCGAGACCGTCGGTGAAGTAGGCGCGGTACAGGCGGGCGGCCATGTCCTCGGCCGTGCCGTGCGCCGCCGCCGCCGCGATGAGCCGGTGGGCGTGCAGGGTCCCGGCGGGCACGATCCGGTCGAGGTTGATCACCAGGCCGTCCGCCGCGGCCACCCGCACGATCCGGTCGGCCCGCGCGGCGGGGGTGAGCTGGGGGTGCACGCGGCTCAGCGGCAGCCCCGCGGCACCGGACGCGATGCGGTACGGGCTGAAGACCACCTCCAGCTCGCCGCCATCGGCCCGGTGCTCGGCGGCGGCCCGCCGGAAGCGGGCGTAACCGAGCGCCGACCAGACGCAGGCGATGTCGTGAGCGATCTCGACCTTCATGAGCCTTGTTCCCTTGCTGGCGGCACGGATCGTTCCGTGCCGCTTCAGAATGCCCAGCGCCGGCTCTCAAGTCAATACGGAACGTTCCGTGCCGCCTGAGCGCTATGCTGTCCCCATGTCACCCAGACGTCCCGAGCGCCGTAGCGAAGAGGCCGCCAACGCCGTCATCCAGGCGGCCCTGGACCTGTGCCAGGAGGTCGGGTACCGCAAGCTCAGCATCGAGGGCATCGCCACGCGCGCGGGCGTCGGCAAGAACACGATCTACCGCTGGTGGCCGTCCAAGGCCGCCGTGCTGCTGGACGGGCTGCTGTCCAACTGGAAGCTGGACGCGTCGTTCCCCGACACCGGCGACTTCGTCACCGACATCAAGACGCAGATGGCGGCGGCCTCCCGCACCCTCGGCGGCGCGAGCGTCTTCCCCCACTACCGTGCGCTGATCGGCGAAGCCCAGCACGACCCCGAGCTGCAGCGGGCCCTGTGGGACCGCTTCATCGGCCACCTGGCGGGCGCCGCCGCCGACCGCATCAGGATCGCGCAACGCCAGGGCCAGATCCGTGCCGACGCCGACCCGGACCTGGTCTGCGAGCTGCTCTACGGCGCCATCTACTACCGGCGGCTGCTCACCACGCGCACCGCCGACGCCGAGCACACCAGCGCCATCGTCGACCTCGCCCTCGCCGGCCTCGCCCCGCCCGGAGACGACTCCGCCCGATGACCGCGGCATCGGGCCCAAAAGGGGCGGCGGCCGCCCGGTCTCACTGGACGCCGGCGTCCTTGCACTTGGCCGCGTAGGCGCCCTTGCACAACTCGGCCGCCTTGACGAAGCCGTCGTCGACGACCTGCTTGACGTTGTCCTTGAAGATCCCGATCGGGGTCAGCAACACCGAGGGCACGTCGCGCTTGCCCTGCGGGTCGTTCACGGTCGAGCTCGTCTCGCCTTTCTGCCCCTTCAACAGGGAGATGGCCAGTTTGGCGGCCGCGTCGGCCTCCTGTTTCACCGGCTTGTAGACGGTCATGCACTGCGTGCCGTCCAGGATGTTCTGCAGCCCCTGCGCGGTCGCGTCCTGGCCGGTGATGGCGACCTTCCCGCCTTGCTGGTTCTTCTTGGCCACCGCCACCGCGGCGTTGCCGAGGTTGTCGTTGGCTGCCAGCACACCGTCGATCTCACCCTTCTGCTGGGTCCACATCTGCTCGAAGATGGTCGCGGCCCGTTCCGGGCTCCAGTCCGGGACCGGCTGCTCGGCGACCTTCTCGTAGCTGGAGACCGGGTCCAGGATCTTGTGCGCGCCCTGGGCGAACAGCGTGGCGTTGTTGTCGGTCGGCGAGCCGTTCAGGTAGGCGATGTTGGCCGCCTTGTCCCCCAGGCACCTCCGCAGGCCCTTGCCCAGCTCCTCACCCACCCTGACGTTGTCGAACGAGACGTAGTAGTCCGACACCCCGCCCAGCGTCAGCCGGTCATAGTCGATCGTCTTGACGCCCTGGGCCTGGGCCTTGCGCTGCACCGCGGCCGCGGAGTTGGAGTCGAGCCCGGTCACGAGCAGGACGCTGGCCCCGCTGGTGAGCATCTGGTCGGCGATCGTCTGGAACCGCTGGGTCGAGCCCTCGGCGTTCTGGATGTCGTACTGGACGCCCGCCGCCTTGAACGCCTGTTGCAGGTACGGCCGGTCGAAGCTCTCCCACCGGGTGGAGGAGGTGGTGTCGGGCAGGATCACGCCGACCTTGCCGCTCGCCGCCGAGCCCGACGTGCCGCCCGAGCCGTCGGATCCGTCCCCGCACGCGGTGACGGTGAGCGCCGACACCGCGGCCAGCGCGGTCACGGCGACGATCCCCCTGCGGAGGACGGTGTCGTTGGCGACAGGTGTCGAGGGCTCCTTGCGCATGACGGCTCCAAGGGGTGGAGGCCGGGCCCCACCTGGCCGTCGGGCCGTCGGCCTTGCCGCACTGTAAGAACGGGAGTTAATCAGCGTCAAGGACAAAAGCGACCACAAAAGGCCATGGTTAATACGGACTACGGACGAACTCCATAGGCTGCGGTCATGGACGGCTCCCCCGGGTCCCTCACCTCGTTGCGGTCGCGCAACCGGCTGCTCGTCCTCGACGCCGTCCGCCGGCACGGCCGGATCAGCAGGGTCGGCATCGCCCGCGCGACCGGGCTGTCGCGGACCACCGTCTCCGGCCTGGTCGCCGGCCTCCTGGCGGAGGGCGTCCTGACCGAGTCGGCCGAGACCTCGGTGCCGCCGGCGGCCCGCGGCGGGCGCCCCGCGACACCGCTCACGCTCAATCCCGAAGGCGGCGGCCTGCTCGGCGTGCATCTGCGCCACACCGACATCCGCGTGCTGCTGGCCGACCTGTCCGGCGGCGTGCTGGGCGAGCGTCACCACCGGGTCGACGTCGACCACCGGCCGGACGAGGCGCTCGACTTCATCGCCGGGACCGCTCTTGACCTGGTCGCGACCGCGGGACGCGACGCCGGGCGCATCTTCGGCATGGGCGTCGCGGTGTCGGCGCCCGTCCAGTCCCGGTCGCACACGCTGAGCCTGCCGTCCATGCTGTCCGGCTGGACCGACGCCGACTTCGCCACGCGCCTCGGCGAGCGCATCGGGCTGCCCGTCCACGTGGGGAACGACGCCGACCTCGGCGCCCTCGCCGAGTGGACCTTCGGCGCGGGACGCGGCGTCGACGACCTCATCTACATCATGGTGTCGGACGGCGTGGGCGCCGGGCTGATCCTGGACGGCCGCCCCTACCAGGGCTCGACCGGGGCGGCGGGCGAGCTCGGCCACATCGCGGTGGTCGACGGCGGCTACGTCTGCCGCTGCGGCAACCGCGGCTGCCTGGAGACCGCGGTGGGGGCGCAGGCGCTCACCGCGGCCTTCTCCCGTACCCGCGGCCCGGACACCACCATCGCCGACCTGGTCGCCCTGCTCGCCGCCGACGATCCGGGGGCGCGGCGGGTGGTCACCGACGCCGGCCACCTGATCGGCCGGGCGCTGGCGGGGATCTGCGCGATGCTCGAACCGCGGATGGTCATCATCGGCGGCGAGGTCGCCGCCGTCGGCAGGCCGCTGCTCGACGGGGTCCGCGACGTGCTGACCCACCGCCTGCCCCCGGCGCTCAGCCAGGGCATCACCGTCAGCGGCGGGCACCTCGGCGACCGCGCCGAGGTGCTGGGCGCGATCGTCCTTGCGACCCACCGGACCTCGGCCCACCTCCTGGCCCCGCGTTTCGAGCGCACGACCCGGGACTCAGGTCCCTCGGGGCAGGCGCCGCAGATCATGTAGCTTGCCGCCGAGCCCGTTCGGTGGAATCAGGAAAAAAAATCGCCCGCGGCCGTCGATCCGGCCGGGACGCCGTTCGACCTGTGATTGACGGACCCGTCCGGGCGGCCCGCCTCGGACACGACCACAAGGAGCATCGCGATGGGATTCATCAAGTCCAGCCTCTTCATCTCCCTCGACGGCGTGATCGAGGCGCCGGAGACCTGGCACTTCCCCTACTTCGACGACCAGATGGGCGCCGTCGTCGGGGAACTGATGGGTGAGGCCGAGGCGACGCTCCTCGGCCGGCACACCTACGAGGGGTTCGCCTCCTACTGGCCCGGCGCCGACCCCGACGACCCGATGACCAAGACGATGAACAGCTCGCGCAAGTACGTGGTGTCCAGCACGCTGACCGAGGCGACCTGGGAGAACTCCTCGCTGGTCAACGGCGACGTCGCGGCGGAGCTGACCCGCCTGAAGGCCGACACCAGGCTCGGTACCACGGGCAGCGCCGCCCTCGTCCGCTGGATGATCGAGCAGGGCCTGGTCGACGAACTGCACCTGCTCCTGCACCCGATCGTCGTCGGGCATGGCGCCAAGCTCTTCACCGAGGGCGAGACCGTGCCGCTGAAGCTGGTGTCCTCGACGACCTTCGAGGCCACCGGCGTGGTGCACCTCGTCTACGCCAACGCTCCCAAGGACTGAGAGCCGGAGAGACGGCCGGTGCCCCCGGCGGGCATGGGGGCACCGGCCGCGGGTAGGCAGCGCGCATGAGCGCGGGTAGAGATCGGTCATGAAGTCATCCGGCCTGCAGCGCAGTGACCCAGAGGGGCCAGGGATCACCCGGCGCAGGCGCGGCCAGGGGTTCAGCTATGCGACGCCCGGCGGCGAGCCGTTGCGCGACAAGGCCGAGCTCGCCCGGATCAAGGCGCTGGTCATTCCTCCGGCCTGGCGCGAGGTCTGGATCAGCCCGTCGCCGGATGGGCACATCCAGGCGGTCGGCACGGACGCGGCCGGGCGCCGGCAGTACCTCTACCACGACGCCTGGCGGGAGCGGCGCGACGCCGACAAGCACGAGCGGATGGTCGCCTTCGCCGCCGCGCTCCCCCGGATCCGCGAAAGGGTCGCCGCCGACCTCCGGCAGCGGGGGTTCACCCGAGAACGGGTCCTCGCCGCCGCCGTGCGCCTCATCGACCTCGGCTTCTTCAGGCTCGGCGGCCGCGCGTACGCCGAGGAGAACGGCACGTTCGGGCTGTCGACCGTCCGCCGGGAGCATGTGCGCTGCTCCGGCAGCGAGGTGACCTTCGAATATCCGGCCAAAGGTTCCCGGCTGCGCGAACGGGCGATCGCCGAGAAGAGCGTCTGCGCCGTGGTACGCGGCCTGAAGCGCCGCTCGGATGAGAGCGCGGAGCTGCTGGCCTACCGCGACGGGAAGTCGTGGCACAACGTTCGAGCCGAGGAGGTCAACGACTACCTGCGGGACATCTCCGGCGACGAGTTCACGGCCAAGGACTTCCGGACCTGGCACGCGACGGTCCTCGCCGCCGTGGCCCTGGCCGTCTCCGCCCCGCCACCGGAGTCCCGTCCGGCCCGCGACCGGGCCGTGCGCCGTGCCGTCCAGGAGGTCGCCGACCTCCTCGGCAACACACCGGCGGTGGCACGCGACGCCTACATCGACCCGCAGATCATCGATCTCTTCGAGCAGGGCGTGACCATCGCCCGGACCCTCCCCCGTCTCGGCGAGGACTCCGAGTACGGCGAGCTGGCCACCCAGGGCGCCACCGAGGAAGCCGTCCGCCGCCTCCTCCAGCGCTGACGTCCCGGCGGGGCAGGCCGGTCAGCCTTCGATTCCGGTGGCCTTGTGGGAGGTGCCGACGGGCTTGGACTCGGGCGATCCGCGTTGGCGCAGGTAGATGCTGAGCGCGAC
The DNA here is from genome assembly GCF_040643285.1 of Spirillospora sp. NPDC047279. Lineage (NCBI taxonomy): Bacteria > Bacillati > Actinomycetota > Actinomycetes > Streptosporangiales > Thermomonosporaceae > Spirillospora > Spirillospora sp. NPDC047279. The sequence goes on along the minus strand of NZ_JBEYUA010000024.1, from coordinate 97,172 downwards.
CATGGAGGCGACCGCCAGGAACTCCGACTGCCAGTTCTGGAGCGTACGGTTCCAGAAGTCCGCGGAGGTCACATAGCCCGCCCAGGAGACGGGGTCCTGGTAGTCGGCGAGGCGTTCGACGTTGTAGGCGACCCGTCCGGTGACCGACTGAGCCAGCCAGGACGCCAGGAAGACCAGGCCCATCACCAGCCCGAGCGAGCGGGCGAAGACCACGCCGCGCAGCCCGCCCGCCCTGGCCCAGCCCGGCGAATCATCGGTCGCGTGGCGGCCGACGTGCTGGTCCCGGTCGGACTCCTCGCCTTCGTCACCGAGCGTCTTGGACTCCGGCGAGCCGCGCTGGACCAGCCACACCGTCACCAGGATGTAGAGGAAGAACTGCAGGTACTCCGATTGCCAGTTCTCCGCGACGTCAACGCCGAACTGCGAAGAAGAGACGTACCGCGCCAACGAGATCTCGGCGCCGGCCTGGGCGAGGGCCTGGTTGTTGTACTCGTACCAGCCCGACAGCGCCTGCCCCACCAGCGCCACGAGGAGGGCGCCCAGGAAGAACAGGCTGAGCGAGTTCTCGCGGACGAACGTGCGCATCGCGCTCACCGCCCCATCAACCCGATGACCATGATGTACACGAGCCCGACCACAATGATCAGCAGCGTGACGGTGAAGACGGTGCGCATCAGGCCTCCACCTCGCAGTCGTACGGGCCCTCGGGCTGTGGCCGGCATCCCGCGGCGGCGATCTTCCAACCGTCGGGAAAACGCACCAGGAAGAGGACCTCGCCCTCCAGCCGCACCTGCGCCCGTTCACCCCAGACCTGAACGGCCGTGATCGCACCCGGCCGCACACCCAGTTCGGTGATCTCCTTCGCGCAGTCCCTGCCTCCGGACTCCAGGCTCTCGGCCGCCTTCGGCGACAGGGCTCTGCAGGCGCCCGCGCCATCCCGCTCCTGAACGGCGGACACAAAGCTCCGCGCGGCTGCGCGGACATCACCGTCGTCCCCCGCACGGTCACACCCCGCGCACACGGCGAGGACCGCGGCGGCGACAAGCACTCGCCGCGCCCGCGCACTGGCGTCCCGGGTAGGCACCTGGGCCACCTACCCCGGCGGCCGTCACGGCATTCCCACCGGACGATCTAGATCAGGAAACCGACCGCGGCTCCGGCGACGAGCGGGCGGGCGGGCGGGTCAGTCGGAGGTGTCGCGGGTGAAGAACGCGATCTGGTCGGTCAAAGCCTTGTCCCTGATCGCGGGGTCGTTGTAGAAGCCGAAGTGCGTCCCCGGGTAACGCCTCAACTCGCCGTCGGGGGCGCGCTCGGCGAGGACGCGGGTCTTCTCTTCCGGTGTCTCGTGGTCCTCGGCCGCGACGCAGACCAGGAGCGGCGCGCGCAGCCGTTCGGGTGCCGGGCGGTAGCGCGCCATGCGCAGGAACGCGCGCGGCGCGACCTCGTTGCGCCAGAGGGTCCGCTCGCCCTCCCCCGCGAGGGTCCTGACGTGCTGCTCGGCCTCGGCCGTCGCGGTCACGGCCAGCTCTCCGGGCGCACCGATCATGGGGATGTAGAACGGGCTCAGCCCGAGCCGGCCGCGCAGCGCGTCCCAGAGGATGGCGCCCTGGAGCCGGAGCGTGGCCAGGGCCGACCGGCCCTCGACCTTGCGCGGGAAACCGTTGTACGGGATCTGCGCGACCACGGCGGCGATGCGCGGATCGTCGGCGGCGACGTTGATGACGTGCGCTCCTCCCAGCGAGTTGCCCCAGAGCAGGATGCGGTCCGGGTCGATCCGCCCGTGCCCGCGGGCGAACGCGACCGCGGCGCGGATGTCCTCCTGCTGGCCGTCGATGTCGACCAGTTGCCGGGGCTCCCCGGCACTCTCGCCGAAGTTGCGGTAGTCGAAGATCAGGGCAGCCAGCCCGGCGGCGGCGAAGGCCTCGGCGTGCGGGAACAGCCGGTCCATCGTTCCGCTGAACCCGTGGCAGAGCACCACGCAGGGAACGCGCTCGGCCGCGCCGTCCGGAAGGAACAGACGTCCCGCGCATCCGGCGCCGAACGTGACGTGATCGGCCATGACCGCCTCCCTCATTCACTGACCGCCGGTCAGGAGAGTAGCACCGTGACTAGACTCGCGGTAAGGGAGGGTGATGAACGATACGCCACGGCGGATCCTGGACGCGGCGGGCGCGCTGTTCGCCGAACACGGATTCCGCGCCACCTCGATGCAGGCGATCGCGCGGGAGGTCGGCATCACCAAGGCGGCCCTCTACTACCACTTCGCCTCCAAGGACGAGATCCTGCGGAGCCTCACCCTCCCCGTCCTCGACGAACTGGAGGCCGTGCTCGCCGAGGCGGAGCGGCACGAGGACCCGCGGACCGTCCGCCGCGAGGCCATCGAGGGGTACGTCGACGTCAGCCTCCGGCACCGGCACACCCTGGTCATGCTCGTCCGGGACATGACGCTGCTGGTGCAGGCCCCCGTGGCCGAGCGCTTCAAGGCCGTCCTGCTCCTGGCGAACGACCTGGTCTGCGGGCCCGACCGGCGGCTGGAGCGGCGAGTCCGCGCCGCGCAGGTGGTGGCGAGCCTCGGCGATCCGATCGTCGCGTTCCACCACGTGCCGGCGCCAGAGCTCCGGCGCCTCATCCTGGACGGCGCATGGGCCCTCCTGGACGCGCCGCCGCCACCACCGCCACGGCCGCGAGGGCGCGGCGGCGGGCGCCCGGCGGCGCTGAGCGAGGAGCAGTCCGAGCAGGTGCGCTCCCTTCACCAGGCCGGCCACGCGGCCGAGGATCTCGCCGCCCGTTTCGGTGTCTCCCGTGCCACCGTGTACCGGATTCTCAAAACCTAATTATGAGAATCTGTTTTTGAGAACCATGCTTTCGAAGCCCTCACCCCCTGGCTCGGGTGTCCGGCCGGATCGTCGAGGCGCTGCGCGCCCGGGACGTCGAGGTCGCCATCTGGGCGAACGGCCGGACGCCTAGGCGTCGGGGTCGGTGCGGTCGGCGAGGGCCGCCCAGGCGGCGATCTGGGGGCGCGAGATGAAGCCGAGCTTGGCGAGGATGTGCTCGAGGTGCGAGTCGGCCGTGCGCTTGGAGATGACGAGCCTCTCGGCGATCTGGCGGTTGGACAACCCCTGCGCGACCAGCCCGGCGACCTGCAGTTCGCGCTTGGTCAGCGGGCTGCGCTCGCCGGGTGCGGACGCCGTCGCGGCCCGCGAGGGTTCGCCTCTCACCACCCGGATGGCCTCCGCGTCGGACAGGGCGGCGCCCCGGGCGCGGGCGGCGGCGAACGCCTCCTCGCCCATCGCCGTGGCCAGCTCGTCCAGGCCGCGGCCGCGCAGGGCCTCCCAGGCCGGCCCCGCCTCGGCGTTCATCCGGGTCCGCAGCGCGTCGGCGTATCTCCCCGGCCACCTTCAGCGCGAGCCGCGTCTTGCCGACCCCGCCGACCCCGCACAACGTCACCAGCCGGGCCCGCTCCAGCACCTGGCGCACCTCGGCCATCTCGCGCCGTCGCCCGACGAACGGGCTCAGCTCGGCGGGCAGATTGCCGGCGCGCGCGGGGACCCGCAGGGCATCTAGGTACACCGAATAGGTCCGGCTACCGATGACCACCCGGCCATGGGCGGCGCATGCTGGAGCGCCGCGCAACCGTCAAGGGTGGGCTGAGAGCGTGAACCACAGCAGACAGAGAGCACCGCACCGCCCCTCACCACCGGCCGTCCCCGAATCCGACCGGTTCCTGACCATCCGCCTCACCGGCGATGTCGAGGCGCTCGACGCCGACCTGACGCAACGAACGATCGGGTCGTCCCTGAGCTTCCTTGAACCGTCGACCCTCGTGCTCGACCTCGAACAGGTCACTCACTTCGCCGCGACCGGACTCCGCATCATCGTCACGGCCTGGCGGCAGATGCAGGAACGCGGCGGCCACCTCATGATCGCAGGCGGCCCGCCCTACAGCCGCCACCTGCTCCGCCGCACGGGCATGACCGCGGTGCTGGACCTCTACGACACCCTGGACGAGATCCACCGCAACGCGTCACCCGGTCACCGCGCCTTGGCAGACTCCCCCCGTGATCGAACTGACTGACGACCTCCTCAAGGTCGAACCCGGGACCCTCTGTCACTGGCCGGCCGACCTCGACCATCCGGTCGCCGGCACCTGGAGCATCACGATCCCGCTGGCCCCCTTCTCCGCGGACGACGAATACGAGCCCGCCACCTTCCGCCCAGGCCCCGGCGGGCCCGACCTCATCACCACGGAGATCTCCCTGGACGACATCCGCCTGCCCGCCACCGACCTGACCGCACTGAGCCGCCGCGCCTTCTCCTTCCCGCCAAAACCGGAAAGCGGCTTCATCGACGGCTCGATCTACCTCACAGCCGTCCACTGCCCGGTCGAGGTGACCCGCCTAGAGTTCGGCCAGGCCGCCCAAGACCACATCACCGCCACCCTCCACACCCACTTCAACTTCAAAGCCGCCGGCGGCATAAGAATCCACAACCGCACAACCACCCTCACCACACCTCTGACCTTCAAACTCGGCCAACCCGTTCGTCCAGCCCGTGAAGTCGGTGACGTCTTCGGCTGAGACCACGCTTGACCGGGAGCCCGGGACCAGCATCGTCGGCGCTCGCACCTCGCCGAGATCGTCCCAGAGGTCTCCGAAGTCGAAGCCACCGCTGGACATTCCCAGGACGCCTTCCGCGCGGGGTGCCGAATCCCCGGGCGCCCGGCGTACGCGCTGGCGTCCCGCTCACCCAGGCATGATCTGCGGGATCGGGGTAGGTGGCGCCCGTACGCCCCGGATCGATGAAGAGGTGACACGATGGGCGATCGGCACGTACTCCCGCACGCACGTGGCTGGCAAATCGCCAAGTCCGACAAGGCGCAGGCCAGCGAGGTCCATGAAACCCAGGAAGAGGCCATCGGCCGCGCCCGGGAGATCATTCACAACGATGGCGGCGGCGAGCTGGTCATTCATGGTGAGGACGGAAAGATCCGCGACAAGCGCACGATCGCTCCGGCCACCGACCCGTATCCCCCGCGCGGCTGAGCCCTTCACGGGCGGGCAATCGTGCCCCGCCGATAGTGAACGCACCTGATCGGCCCCCGCTCCGGCCCGCCGGAACGACCGGCATGGCCGGAGCGGGGGCCGTTCGTTGCGAGGTTCCGCACGGTGGACGCGGCCGTCGAGGCCCGTTCACGCGCCTGAGCGAAGAAGAAGCCTGAGCGATCCGCCGGCTTCGCCCCCGCCGGGCACGCTCGTGGCTCGCCGACCCGCTCCGGGCCTCCACCTCGGCCGACGTCCGCGGGCTCCGCCCCGGCTACGTCAAAATGAGCTCTGTGGTTTCGTTCCGCCCCCCTCTCCGGCTACGCGGACGGCCTGGCACGGGGAATAACCCGTGGAGCCGGGACGCCGACCGCGAGGTTCGGTCGTCGGGGGGCGGATTTGGCTACGCTTTCTCGTGTCAACCGCTTTTGACGATGGGGCGTCGGTAAAGGTGGCAACAGCAGGCGTTCCGTGGTCACTGCGCCGGGGGAGGTTGGATGGCGTCGCCGTTTGACGGTGCGGCCGGGCCGGGACGTGAGCCTGCCGATCCGGATGGTGCGGCGGGGCGGCTGGAGGCGCTGGCGGCGACGGGGCTGTCCGCGGCGGCGGACGCGGAAATGGACCGGTTCGCGCGGCTGGCGGCCAGTGTGCTGGGTGTGCCGGTGGCTCTGGTGTCGCTGGTGGAGGCCGATCGCCAGGTGTTCCCGGGGATGCTGGGGCTGGCCGATCCGTGGGGAAGCGCGCGGAGCACGCCGCTGACGCATTCGTTGTGCCGGCATGTGACGGCCTCCGGCGAGCCGCTGGTGCTGCCGGACGTGCGCGAGGACGAGCGGACGCGGGAGAGCGCGGCGATCGCCGACCTGAACGTGGTCGCGTACGCGGGGATGCCGCTGACCGACGGTGAAGGTCATGTGCTGGGGTCGTTGAGCGTGATCGACACCGTGCCGCGTGACTGGACCGGGCAGGAGCTCCAGAACCTGCGGGATCTGGCGGCGGCGTGCAGCGCCGAGTTGCGGCTGCGGATCCTCTCGGCGCAGGCGGGACGTTTCCAGGAACGGGCCGAGGCGGCGCGGGGCGAGGCCGAGCGGGCGCGACGCGGTGCCGAGACGGCCGTGAAGGAGGCCACGCAGGCTCAGGAGGTGGCCGAGTCGGCGCAGCGGGTGGCGGAGTCGGCGCAGGCTCTGGCGGAGAGGACGACCGGACGCGCGGAGGACTTGGAGCGGCAGTCGCGGGTGGCGTTGGGACGTTCGCAGCTGTTGTTGCGGGCGGCCGAGGATCTGGCCGACACCACGGGGCTGGAGCAGGTGCGGCGCCGTGTCACCGACCTGGTGAGCGGCGATCTCAAGCCCGCCTACGTGGGGTTGGTGCTGGTGGAGGGGCGGCGGCTGCGGCGGGTGGTGGACTCCCAGAACCCGCTGCGGCTGGAGGCCGAGTACGAGAGCTACGGCCTGGGTGACGCGTGGCCGACCGCGCAGGCCGCGCGCGAGGGCAGGGTGGTGATCGTGCCCGACCGTGAGGCGCTGGTCGCCGGCTACAGCGTCGAGGCGGTGGCGGGGTTCGACTCGCTGGGGCTCGCCAGCGCGGTGTGCATGCCGCTGCTCGCCACCCGTCCGGTGCCGGGCGGGCCGTCGACCCTCGGGGCGCTGGTGCTGGGCTGGGCCAGCAGACATGACATCGACGTGGTGGAGCAGGCGGTGCTGGCGGGCCTGGCGGTCTACACGGGCCAGGCGGTGGAGCGGGCCCTGTTCGTGGACGAGCGGGTGGGCGTCGCGCACAAGCTGCAGATGGCGATGCTCACCGAGCTGCCCGAACCCACCAGCCTGGACTGGGCCGCGGTGTACCGGCCCGCCGCCGACGCGGAGATGGTGGGCGGCGACTGGTATGACGCCTACCCCCTCCCCGACGCCGATCCGGCGGCGCGCCGCGATCGGCGGGGATGGGCGGTGACGGTCGGCGACATCACCGGGCACGACATGAACGCCGCGGCGATCATGGGGCAGACCCGCGCCATGCTCCGGCAGGCGGACATCGACCATCCGGGGCAGGATCCGGCGCGTGCGGTGACCGCGCTGGAGAAGGCGTCCGAGCATCTCGGCCTCAACGCCGGCGGCACTCTGGTCCACGCCCATCTGCGCCCGGCGGCCTCCGCTCCGGCGGGAGGCTGGACGATGACCTGGACCAACGCCGGGCATCCGCCGCCGCTGCTGGTCTCGCCGGAGGGAGCCGTCGTCCGCCTGGAGGAGCACGACCACCTGTTGTCTCCCGGGCTGCGGGATTGGCCGCGCACCACTCATCGCAGGGTGCTGCCGCCCGGCGCGCTGCTGCTGCTCTACACCGACGGGCTGGTCGAACGCCGCACCCGGGGTTTCGACGTCGGCGTCGACCAGGCGGAGGAGACCCTGCGGCGCCTGCTGGCCGGCGATCCCGACAGGCCGTTGCCGGTCCTGCTGAGCAGCATGGCCGACCAGCTCAGCGATGCCGGCGGGGCCACCGAGGACGACGTGGTGCTGATGGCCGTCCGCATCCCCAGGCCCGGCCCCGTCGAGGGGCCCGCGGCGTAGCCCTCCGCCGGGATCGGGCCACTTGTGCGCCTTCCGGGCGGGTGGCATAGTCGTTGACACATAGTGAGAACAGCATTCTCGACAATCGGAAATTTGATTGCCGAGAGGCTGGTTCCGCGGCCCTGGCGGGAGGCAAGGATGACTGTGCGGACGGTGCTGGACGACATTCGCAGGCGCCCGGGAACCGGAGAGGTGATCCCCGTCATCGACCCGGCGACCGAGGACCAGATCACCGAGTTCACCGACGGCGGGGCCGCGGCGGTGGACGAGGCGGTCGCCCGTGCCCGGGCCACGTTCGAGTCCGGTGTCTGGCGCGGCCTGCCGGGACGCGAGCGCGCCAAGATCATGTGGCGGATCGCCGACCTGATCGAGGAGCACGCCGACGAGCTCAACCGGCTCGACTCGCTCAACGCCGGCATGCCGCTGATCGCGGCGCAGATGATCCTGCCCACGTGCGCGGAGATGTTCCGGTACTACGCCGGCTGGTGCACCAAGACCGAGGGCAACGCCTACGACGTCCAGATGACGACCGGGATCACCGGCTCGGCCGCCGACCTGCACGCCTACACGCTCAAGGAGCCGTTCGGCGTGGTCGGGCTGATCTTCCCCTGGAACGGCCCGATCTTCAACGCGTGCGCCAAGCTCGCGCCGGCCCTGGCCGCCGGATGCAGCAGCGTGGTCAAGCCCGCCGAGGAGACGCCGCTCTCGGCGATCGTGCTGGAGCGGATCCTCGCCGAGGCGGGCGTGCCGGACGGGGTGGTGAACCTCGTCCTCGGGTACGGCCACACCGCCGGAGCGGCACTGAGCGCGCACCCGGGCGTGGACAAGATCGCCTTCACCGGCTCGACCGAGGTCGGCAAGCTGATCGTGCAGGCCGCCTCCGGCAACCTCAAGAAGGTCATGCTGGAGCTGGGCGGCAAGTCGCCCGTACTGATCTTCGACGACGCCGACGTGGAGACGGCCGTCTTCTCGGCGGCGATGGGCATCTTCGTGCATTCCGGCCAGGGCTGCGTCTGCGGCTCCCGCGTCTTCGTCCAGCGCGGCGTCTACGACCAGGTCGTCGAGGGCCTGGCGGGGATGGCGAACACCCTGCGGCTGGGCGGCCCGAGCGAGGAGGGCGCCGTCATCGGCCCGCTGATCAGCCAGAAGCAGCTCACCCGCGTGATGGGGTTCGTCGACGAGGGCAAGCGCGACGGCGTCGAGGTCGTCACCGGCGGGCACCGCCTCGACCGGCGCGGCTACTTCGTCCATCCGACCGTGCTCACCAACGTCGACCGCGGCATGCGGCTCTACCAGCAGGAGATCTTCGGCCCGGTCGTCACGGTCCTGCCGTTCGACGACGAGGACGAGGGTGTCGCGCTCGCCAACGACACCGCCTACGGGCTGGCCGGCAGCGTCTACACCCAGAACCTCAGCCGCGCCCACCGCCTCGCCAAGCGGCTGGAGGCCGGCACCATCACGCTGAACTGCCAGCTGGTGTACGACCACGCGCTGCCGTTCGGCGGCTACAAGCAGTCCGGCTGGGGCCGCGAGTTCGGCAAGGACGGCATCGAGGCCTACCTCCAGACGAAGACCGTCTACGCCCAGCTCTAGAGCACCCTGCGGCCTGGCCCCGCATCTATCCGGTCGCGCTGTCCTTCGCCCGGTCCGCCTCCCGTCCGGTGGGCGCCGCGTCGCGGGTCGGGGCCGAGCCGGAGATGCGGGCGACGAGGAGCGCGCAGGTCAGGGCCGCGACGGCGAAGAGCCAGAAGCTGAGGCGGTAGCCGGAGAGGAGTGCTTCGCGCGCCGCCGCCGACGGCCGGGTCTGCGCGCTGGCGTACAGCACGTGCCTGTCGTCCGGGGCGAGGCGTGAGGAGACGATGGCCAGGCAGATCGCGGGGCTGAGCGAGATGCCGAGGAAGTGGATGGTGAGGCGCACGCCGTTGACCACGCCGAGCGTCTCGGCGGGGACGCCCATGATGAGCAGGGTGGTGTTGGCGGTGTAGAAGACGCTGCTGCCGGCGCAGGCCAGCACCATTCCGGCGGCGATCAGCGGGTAGGACGTGTCCCCGGCCAGGGTGATCGCCAGGAGCGCCAGGCCCGCCGTGGCGGTGAGGGTGCCCCACATCGCGATGCGCTGCGGCGCGAACCGTGCTCCCAGCCGGCCGCTGATCGGCGGGGCGATCATGCCGGCCAGGGGTCCGGCGAGGACGGCGAGTCCCGCCTCCGCGGTGGACATGCCCCGCACGTTCTGCAGGTACAGCGCGACGAGGAACGCCATGCCTGCCATGCCGACGGCGCTCAGCGGCGCGGCGAGGTTGCCGAGCACGAACGTGCGCGTGGAGAACAGGCCGGGGTCGATCAGCGGCGACCTGGACCGCCGCTGATGCAGCACGAAGCCGGCGAACACCAGCGGGCAGAGCACCAGCGGCACGAGCCGCGGCGCCTCGAGCCAGTTCCCCGAGCCCGCCTGCGAGACGACCAGGACGAGGAGGGCGACCCATCCGGTCAGCAGGGCCGCGCCGACCACGTCGATCGGGCCGCGCGAGGAGGTCGCGGTCCGGGGCAGGCAGTAGGCGCCCCACGCCAGCGCGGTGATGCCGACGGGGACGTCCATGAGGAACACCCACTGCCAGCCGAACGTGTCGGCGAGATAGCCGCCCAGGGACGGGCCGAGCAGGGGCGCCACGCCGAGCGCTCCCAGGTAGACGCCCATGCTCTGGCTCAGCCGCTCCTTCGGCACGGCGGCCGCGATGAGCGCCGTCCCGTTGGCCATGGCCATGGCGGCGGCGATCCCCTGCAGCGTCCGCAGAACGATCAGCGCCTCGATGGTCGGCGCCGCCGCGGCCGCGAGGCTGGCCAGGGTGAACAGGGCGAGCCCCGACAGGTACACCTTGCGCCGGTCGAAGCGGTCGGCGAGCCTGCCGCACACGACCAGCAGGGACGTCTGGACCAGCATGAACCCCAGGACGACCCAGGTCGCCGCCAGCGGTCCCGCGCCGTAGTGCCCGGCGATGAGCGGCAGTGCGATGTTGAGGACGGTGCTGCTGAGCACGAGCATCGTCGTCCCCAGGCTCACCGTCGCGACGATCTGCCAGGTGCCGGCACCGGACGGCGCCGTGGCCCGGCCGCGCCGTGCGATCGTCATGGTCCGGGGCCGGAGGCGACGCCGCCCAGCCCGTTCAGGACTACGCCACGCATGAGAGGGGGGTTCTCCTCGCTCGTTTTGGATCAGTTTCTCACCACAAGTCTGGATCACGCGACGCCCCGCTGACGAGGCCGGCTCAGGCTCCTTCGACGCGGATGCGGAGGGCCAGCGCCACATCGATGATCTGGGCGTTCTCGGGGGGAGGGCCGGTGGAGTCCCACCAGCGGATCGCGCTGATCTCCTCGTTCGGCGTGAACTCCTGAACTCTGGTGGGGGCGTGCGCGGTGTAGACGGCGGCGCACTCCTCGCGCGGCGGACCGGTCAGCCGGAACCGTGCGTACCCCGCCAGGGTCAGGTCGGGCAGGTGCAGGCCGCTCTCCTCGCGCAACTCCCGTACGGCCGCCTGGGCAGGCGTCTCACCAGGGTCGATCCGGCCGCCGGGCAGTTCCCAGCCGTCACGGAAGCGGTCGAACACCAGGAGCAGTTCCCGGCCGTGCCACACCGCGATCAGGGCCGCGCACATCGGAACGTCGTCCGGTGCGCGGGGGGTGTCCGCGGCCGGCAGGAACGCCGTGAGCACGTTCCCCTTCGCGTCCCGCGCCAAGACACCATCCATACGTTTCAGGATGATAGGAAATCGCCGATCGCCGCCGCGGTTTCCTCCGGTGCCTCGATCTGCGGGTAGTGGCCGATTTCCGCCAGCACGGCGGCGTCGTCTCGGGTAGGCGTTCGCGGATTCGATCGAGTACGTGCGCGCCGCTGACCGGGTCGGCCAGGCCCCAGACGAAGAGAGCGGGGACGGTGCTGGCTCCTGGCGTTCGGCTCTGCGACCTGAACTTGGGAACACCGCAGGTCCCCGCGCCGCCGTCGCCCGCGTCCGTTCGGCAACCCTGATAACGATCTCCGGGGGATTCCCGATGGTGCGGACACGCCCTCGGACGCTTGGCTCGTTCCATGGTCAACTCACATCAGCGCGCGCTCACCGTCCTCGCCTCGGTGGGCGTGCTCTCCGCCGCCACGACAGGGTGGGCATCGGCCGATGCCCCCGAGCCCGGGCCGCACGCGGCCGTCCGAACCGCAGGGTCCCAGGCCTGGTCGCACGCACGTACCCAGGCCGCGTTGGAGGCGATCGTCCGGCAGGGCACGCCCGGTGCGATCGCCGAGGTGAGGTCCGGCGGCCGCAGCTGGACCGGGACGGCCGGCGTCGCCGACTTCAGCGGCCGCCCGCGTACCTCCGACGAACGGTTCCGGATCGCCAGCATGACCAAGCCGTTCACCGCCACCGTGCTGCTGAAGCTGGAGGCGGCCGGCAGGCTGTCGCTCGACGACAGCGTCGAGCGCTGGCTGCCCGGAGTGGTGCGCGGCCCCGGCTACCGGCCCACGAAGATCACCATCCGGCAGCTGCTCAACCACACCAGCGGAATCTTCAACTACAACGACGACGAGGGCTTCCGAGCCCGATACGCCGGGGACGCGTTCGACAAGAACCGCTACGACCGGGTGCCCCCGCGCGAGCTGGTGGACATCGCGCTGGCCCACCCCCCGGTGTTCCAGCCCGGGACGCCGGGACGCTGGAAGTACTCCGACACCAACTACATCCTGGCCGGAATGGTGATCGAGAAGGCCGGGGACGGCAGCTACCGGGACCAGGTCGAGGAGCAGATCATCAAGCCTCTCGGCCTGAGCGGCACCAGCGTGCCGGGCACCTCACCGAGCCTGCCCCGGCCGCACGCGATCCACTACTCCACGCTGTTCGAGGACGGGCCGAACGCCGAGATCCGCGATGTCACCGAGCTCTCCCCCACCGTGGCGTTCTCGGCGGGAGAGATCATCTCGACCACCGCGGACGTGAACATGTTCCTGTCCCGGCTGCTGCGCGGCAAGGTGCTGCCCCCCGCGCAGCAGCGGGCGATGTTCCGCACCGTCGCCGTCGAGGGGGCCGACGGGCACGGCGGCGCCGAGGACCGCTACGGCCTGGGCATCCGTAAGTTCAAGCTGACGCCGGGATGCTGGGTCTGGGGCCATGGAGGCATGATCCCCGGGTCGGCGTCCCGCACGGCGGCCACCAGCGACGGCCGGCACGTCCTCACCATGAACCGCAACGGCGACTGGGGCGAGCAGGCGCTGGAGGACGCCGTCCTCAAGACCGAGTTCTGCTGAAAGGCCCGCGTCAGGTAGCGACGCTCACGGCGTCGGGGTCGGAGCCGGCACCGAGGACGGGTCCAGGGGTCGGCGCGGTGGTGCCGTGACCCGGTCCCCACGTCGTGCGGTCAGCAGCCGCTCGGCCCGTGTCGATGTGGACGGTCAGCTCACGCAGTTCGGCAGGCATCGACGTCCGTTCGAGAAGGAGATCCGTAAGCGTGGGGCACGGTGGGTGGGAGGTCGGTGCGGGCGCCGGTGCGTTCGGCGCCGATGCCGGCGGTGACCACCAGGGCGATCCCGGCGGCGGCGAGCCATCCGGGTACCTGGTGGAGGAAGATCAGGCCGATGAGGGTGGCGATGGCCGGTTCCAGGCTCATCAGCGTGCCGAACGCGACGGTGCTGAGCCGGCGCAGGGCGATCATCTCCAGGATGAAGGGCACCACCGGCAGCAGCACCGCCAGGCCGAGCCCGGCCACCAGGATCGGCCAGGTGAGGCGGTCCAGGACCGAGGGGCCGGCGATCACGGTGGCCACCAGGGCCGCGACGGGCATGGAGATGGCCAGTCCGGCGACCCCGGCGACCCGGTCGCCGACGCGCTGGGTCAGCAGGATGTAGGCGGCCCAGCAGGCCGCGGCGGCCAGGGCGCAGGCGACTCCGACCAGGTCGGTGGCGCCGTGCCACGGCTCGGTGAGCAGCAGCACGCCGGCGGCGGCCAGCAGGGGCCACACCTTGCGGCCGCCACGGCCCCGGACCACGGCGACGCCCAGCGGGCCGAGGAACTCCAGCGCGCTGGCGGTGCCCAAGGGGAGCCGCTCGACCGCGGCCATGAACAGCAGCGTCATCCCGGCGGTGGCTCCGCCGAGCGCCGTGCACGCCAGCAGGTCGGCGCGGCGGAAGTCCCCGAGCCGGGGCCGTACCACGACCACCAGCAGCACCCCGGCCCACGCCAGCCGCAGCCAGGCCGCGCCCTCGGCGCCGATCCGGTCGATCAGCGTGATCGACACGGCCAGGCCGAGCTGCACGCACGTCATCGCGGCCAGGGCCAGGCCCGCGCCGGTACGGGCGCCCGTGGCGCCCGGAGCCGACGTGATCGATGTGGTCGAGGAGGTCATGGACTCCAGTAGAAGGGATCTTTACCGTTCATGTCCACGTGAGATTCCTGGACACATTGTTAAGTGATCATGAATGATGGACGGATGGACGTTCGCCGCCTGCAGATGTTGCTGGAGCTGTCCCGGCTCGGGTCGATGCGCGAGGTCGCCGAGGAGATGGGGACCACCACCTCGGCGGTGTCGCAGCAGATCGCCGCGCTGTCGCGGGAGGCGGGCACGGCGTTGACCGAACCGCAGGGCCGCCGGGTACGGCTGACGCCGGCGGGCCGGCGGCTGGCGAAGCACGCCGTGACGATCCTGGCGGCGGTGGAGGAGGCCCGGCTCGATCTGGACCCCGGCGCCGAGCCGGCCGGCACCGTGCGGGTCGCCGGTTTCGCCACGGCCGTGCGCCGCTCGCTGCTGCCGGTGATGGCGGACCTGTCCGACCACCCCGGAGTGAGCCTGCACATCCACGAGCACGAACCCGCCGAGGCACTGGCGATGCTGACCGCGAACACCGTCGATCTCGCTTTGACCTACGACTACGACCTCGCTCCCGCCGTCGCCGACCCCGGCGTGGAATCCCGGCCGTTGTGGACGACGAGGTGGGACCTGGCGGTGCCGCACACCGTCACCGCGCCCCGGGGCGAAGCCCCCTCGGTCTTCGCCGCGGTCCGCGACCAGGACTGGATCGTCAACTCCCGCGGCAGCGCGGACGAGCACGTGGTGCGCGTCCTGGCCTCGATGGCCGGTTACGAGCCGCGGATCACCCACCACGCCGACAGCCTGGAGCTGGTGCAGGACCTCATCCTCGCCGGCCTCGGGATCGGGCTGCTGCCGGCCGACCAGCCGGTGCGCCCCGGGATCGAGCTGCTGCCGCTGGCCGACCCGCCCGTGACGCTCCGTTCACATGCCGTGGTCCGCCGCGGCCACGCCAACTGGCCCCCGCTACAGCTCATCCTCAACCTGCTCACCGCCGGCGCGAAAGCCTGATCGGCTGGGACGGCCGAGCGTGGCGGCGAACGTGCGGGGAACGGCTACCGTCCGAGCTCCGCGGCCAGCCCCAGGAGGTCGGTCCGCCCGATCTGCCCCAGCAGGCTCGCCACGTCGAGGTAGATGCGCTCGTTCGTCAGGAGGTCGCCCTCGAAGAAGAACACCGCGATCACGGGCACCCGGAACGCCTTCCCGGTGGGCGGCCCGCCGTAGAACTCACCGAGGTTGGTCCCCAGCAGATCGAACTCGGCCACCACGGTGTCGTCGGCGACGTGCATGCGCACGTTCTCGTGCCGCTGGTCGGGGAACGCCGCCCGCTGCGCCCGGTGGTAGGCGAGCACCGCCTCCTCGCCGTCGTGCACCTGCCCGGTCGCCATGATCTCGTAGCGGGGAGGCCCGGCGAACGTCGCGACCGTCCGGTCGAACTCCTTCTCCACTTCGGAAGCGAAATGTTCTTCCAGCAGTGCGAGCCGCCGCTGACGCGATTCCGTTGAGACCACGACCTGGCTCCTCGGTACGAAAGATCAGATGTACGAGCAACCTACCGTTCGACCGATCCGCGGACGGGTCGATCAGACCGGGCACCGGCCCGCGATGGCGGGAGCGCGAACCGGCCGCATCCACGACCGTCCGGCCGGGGCGGTTCATCCCGTGATCAGAGCGGGATGACGCGGATCGTCGACCTTCACCGCGAGGTCGGCGGTCCGCATCGGATCGGCTTCGTTCTCGTACCGCTCGTACGCGGGCAACGTCCACTTCTCAGCCTCGGGCGTCCGGCGGGCCAGCGCCGCCGCCGACATGCTCAGATGGACCGTGAGGTCGAAAGCGAACCCGCGTCCGAGCAGCATGGCGCCGTCCAGCAGCAACACTCCGCCCTCCGCGACCGAGCGATACCGTTCGCGGGTGGCACGGTCGGTGGTGCTGTCCCAGAGACTCGGCAGGATCTTCCCCGAGCCGCCCGGCGCCAGCGGCCCGAGCACCTCCCTCTCCAGCCCCCCGATGTCGAGCCACTCGTCGTAGAAGACGTCCGGGTCCTCCCGTCCGAACTCGAAACGCAGGGAGGCCGGACGCAGGAAGCCGTTCGCCGAGACCCGCACGGCGTCTCTCCCCCGTACCCGCAGCGGGTCGAGCAGCGCATCGGCGAGCGCACCGGGCGCCGCGGCCGGTGCCCCGTCGACCGCGACCCGCACCCACCCTTCGCGAGGCGCCACCGCCACCCGGTCGCACACCTCGTCCACCAGGCGTTCGAAGGAAATGGCCCGCGCACGCATCCCTTCCATTCTCCGTCATCCCGCCACCGGAGCCTCCTCACCCGTCGGGAGCGAGCCGATGAGGCGGAGGGGGACGGATTTGGGGCCGAACTCCAGCCAGTTGAACATCTCGACCGGCCCGTCCAAGGTGATCTCGGAGGTGCTTTCGAGAAGGGACCGGAGGGCGGCGGCCATCTGCATGCGCGCCAGGGCGGTGCCGGGGCAGCGGTGGGCGCCTCGGCCGAACGCCAGGTGGCGGTTCGGGCTCCGGTCCAGGTCGAGGCGGTCGGGGTCGGGGAAGACCGTCTCGTCGCGGTTGGCCGAGGGGAAGAGCATGGTGATCGGCTCGCCCGCGCGGACGGTCCGGCCGCCGACCTCCACGTCACGGGTGGCGGTGCGGGCGAACACGCGGTACGGCGCGTACAGCCGCAGGAGTTCTTCGATGGCGTTCGGCAGCAGGTCGGGGCGGTCGCGCAGTCGTTGCTGGAAGTCCGGCTCGCGGGCCAGGTGGACGGCGGCGCTGCCGAGCACGGCGTGGGGGGCTCCGATGCCCGCGACGATGGTCTGCCGGACCGTTCCGACCACCAGGTCGCCGGGGATGGGCGGGTCCGCGGTCAGCAGGCCGGTGACCATGTCGGTGGCGGGGTCGCGCGGGTCTCGGCGTCGTTCGTCGACGAGGGCGCGGGCGATGCCGTAGAGCTCGTCGCTGGCCCTCATGATCCGGGGTTTGTCCATGTCCTGGATCGCGAAGCTGTAGTCCACGCCGATCCGGCGGATCTCCAGGACCTGGTCCAGCGGCAGGCCCAGGAACTCGGCGAAGCACTGTGCGGCGAACGGCAGCGCGAACTCCTTGGAGTAGTCGCCGCCGCCGCGCGCCAGCATCGGCCGCAGCAGGTCCCCGGCGGCCGCCAGGAAGGCCGGCTCCAGGCGGCGCACCGTCGCGCGGCTCATCACCCGGTCCAGCGGAGCGCGGTAGATGCCGTGCTCGGGCGGGTCGAAGTGCAGCGGAGGCCTGCGGCTGCTGCGCGGGACGTGCGGGACGACGTTCTGGACGGCGGTGCTGAACGTCTCGTTGTCGCGGGCGATCCGCACCACGTCCTCGTAGCGGGTCGCCGCCCAGAAGCCTCCGAAGGCGTCGCTCCATGGCACGGGGCAGCGCCGTCGCAGGTCGGCGTAGACGGCGTGGGGGCTGTCGAAGGTCTCCGGCTCGCGCGGATCCCAGTCGGGCGGGCGTTCGGTGGTCATGCGTCCCCGATTCTCGGTGGCGGGAGCGGTCGGTGAGCCGGAGCGGATCAGAGCAGGTGGCGGCGGGCCAGGCGGGCGAGCGCCTCGATGCCGTAGACGACGACGGCGATCGTGATGACGATGGCGCTGGTGACGTCGTAGCGGAGGGTGGCGATGGACTCCTGCATCAGGTAACCGATGCCGCCCGCGCCGACGATGCCGAGCACGATCGACTCGCGCAGCGCCAGGTCGGCCACGAACAGGCCGTTGCCGGTGAACGACGGGACGAACCGCGGCCAGATCCCACCGGCGAACGCCTGCGGCCGGGAGGCGCCGACCGAGGTCAGGGCCTCGTGCGGGACCGGGTCGAGCACCTCGAGCGAGTCGGTGAAGAACTTGGCGGCCAGCGCGGTGCACGAGATCCACAGGGCCAGGAACCCGGCGAACGGACCGAGCCCCAGAGCCGCCACGAACAGCAGCGCGTACACCAGGTCGGGGATGCCGCGGATCACCACGACCAGCGCGCGGACGACCGCCGACAGCGGCCGCCAGGGTGTCACGTTCGCCGCGGTGAGCAGGGCGAGCACGAGCCCGCCGAGGGTGCCGACGGCCGCGGCGCCGAGCGCCATGAGCAGGCTCTCCAGCACTCCCATGAGGACGTCGCCGGAGAAGGCGGGCGGCCACATGCCGGTGAGCATGCCGCGCACGTTCGGCCAGGCGTCTCCGAGCCGGCCGGGGCTGAAGTCCAGCGACCACAACGACAGCAGGAAGACGGCGGCGGCCGCGGTCATGCCGGCGAACCGCAGCACACGATCGCGGTCCCAGCCGACGTCGTAGGGGGCGCGTTCGCCCGCGGGCAGTGCGGCGGGCCCGGTCCGGTCGTTGCCGGAACGACGGCGGATCGCGACCGACAGCAGTTCCAGCAGCAGGATCAACACGATGATCACGCAGATGATGCCCGCCGCACGCCGGTAGTCGAGGCTCCCCAGCGCGGTCTGGAGCGCCACCCCGATGCCGCCGGCGCCGACGACGCCGAGCACCGCCGACGCCCGGATGTTGATGTCGAGGCGGTACAGGACGATGGCGACGAGCGCGGGGAACACGCGCGGCAGCACGTTGGACGCCGCCACCTGGGCCTCGCGCGCGCCGCAGGCGCGCACGGCCTCGGCCGGGACCGGGTCGGCCTCCTCGATCGTGTCGGCCAGCAGTTTGGCGATCATGCCGACCGAGTGCACGGCGACCGCGATCGCTCCCGCGAGCGGCCCGAGCCCGAACGCCCGGACGAACAGGATCGCGAAGACGAGCGTCGGCACCGCCCGGGTCAGGACGATGACCAGCCGGGCGGCCGGGCCGATCCAGCGGCGGACCGGGCGCGTGCGGGCGGCGGCGAAGGCCAGCGGAACCGAGGCCAGCGTCGCGAGCCCCGTTCCCGCGACCGCGATCAGGAGGGTCTCCAGGACGAGCATGGCGATGTCGCCGGCGGCGGGGAACTCGGGCGGCACCATCCGTTCCAGGAGCCGCCCGGTGTCCCCGAGCCCGGCCGCCAGGGACAGCGGCGACAGGCCGATCCACCAGAACGTCACCCCGGTGACGACGACGGCGCCGATGAGCAGCCCGGCCGCGACGGCCGTCCGGGCTTCCAGCGGCGGGCGGAGCGGCCCTGGGGCGTGCTCGGGCTCGGGCTCTGGCTCGGCGCGGACGACCGGCGCGGGGCTAGTCATGGGCGGATCCCGCCGTCTCGTAGACGGCGCGCAGCCGGCTCTCCGGCAGTCCGGCGGCGGCCTCGTCCAGCACGATCCGCCCCGAGCGCAGCGCCACCACCCGGTCGGCGGTGGACAGGGCCAGGTCGATCTGGTGCAGGCTGCACACGACCGAGATGCCGTCCTCGGCGCTGATCCGCTTGAGCGTGTCGAGCACCAGCACGCTGGCGGCCGGGTCGAGCGAGGCGACCGGCTCGTCGGCCAGGATCAGCTCCGGCCGCTGCACCAGCGTGCGGGCCACGGCGACCCGCTGCTGCTGCCCGCCCGACAGCGTGTCGCATCGCTGGAAACGCTGGTCGGCGAGGCCGACGCGATCGAGTTGCCGGACGGCCCGTTCGCGCAGGGCACGCGGGTAGGTCATCACGCCGTAGCGCGGCCAGCGCAGCGTGGCCAGCGCGCCCATCAGCACGTTCTCCAGTGCCGAGAGCCTGCCGACCAGTCCGAACTGCTGGAACACGAATCCCACCCGGGCGCGCAGCGCGCGCAGCTCGCGGCTCGAGCAGCCGGCCGGGTCGGCGCCGAGCGTGCGGACGGTGCCGCCGTCCGGCAGGTGCATCCCGTTGACCAGCCGGAGAAGGGTCGACTTCCCCGCACCGGACGGCCCGACCAGGGCGACGAACTCGCCCTCGGGAACGGTGAGGTCGATCCTGTCGAGCACGGTCGTGCCGGCGAACGCCTTGGTCGTTCCGGCGAGGCGCAGCACGGCCGCGTCGCGGGTGTCGTTCATGGGGGGCCTCTCAGTCACCGGACGTGCACACCTCGGCCTTGGTGATCTCGCAGATCCGCGCGATCGGCGCGTACGTCTGATCGCTCGCGGTGATGAACGTCCAGGCGTTCGACGACCCCAGCGGGCACGCGGTCGCTCCCGCGTACCGCTTCCAGGGCGCCGGGCCCTTGATCTCCTTGCCCTTGCAGAGCCCGGCGGAGGCGGCGCCGGTGGCGGTCAGTCCCGTCACCGACCGGGTGACCTTGTCCTTGACGTCCTTGGGCAGCCAGCTTCCGACCACGACGGGCGGACCCGGGATGAGCGGCGAGGTCCACACCTTGCGGACCTGGCCGGGCTTGAGCTGCCCCCGGGCGGGCAGCAGCTGGTCGATGAAGACGTCGCCGACGAACGCGATGTCGCAGTCACCGGCCAGCAGCGAGGCCACCGCGGTGTCGTGGCCCTTGGTGAACACGCTCTTGGCGTCCTTGGCCGCGTCCACCCCGGCCTCCTTGAGCGAGGCCAGCGGCTGGAGGTAGCCGGTGGTGGAGCCGGGGTCGGTGAAGCAGATGTCCTTGCCCTTGACGTCCTTGAGCGACGTGACGGAGGTGTCGTTCCCGCGCGTGACCCCGTAGGCGTAGGCGCCGGGGTCGCCCTCGGGCGCCTGCAGCGGCACGGCGACCGGCTCGACCTTGGCGCGGCTGCGCGCCAGGTAGTAGCTGAACGCGCCGTACACGGCGACGTCGACACGTTTGGCGACCTGCGCCTCCACGACGGCGGCGTTGCTGGCGACCGCCTGGAACTTGACGGGGACGCCCACGTCCTTCTCCAGCGCGGCGGTGATCGGGGCGAAGGCGGCCTGGAGGTTGTCGGTCTGCTCGGACGGGACCGCGGCGAAGACGAGCTGGCCGGGACGGCTCCCGCCGCCACCGCTCCCGCCGGCGCCGCGGGCGCCGGGACCGGACCCGCAGGCCGAGACGAGGGCGGCCACTGCGGTGATCGCGATCACGCTGGTGGATGTCTTCCGGAACATCAGGGACTCCCTTGATGCGGGGTGGTCGGCTCAAAGTAGGCAGGTGAAAAGGCATTGTCAACACTTCTGTGACGGCCGTAAGATTCCTGTCCAACATTACCTACGGCTTTATCAGGACGACCGTCGAACTACTGTCTCCTTTCCTTCGGGAGCCGGACATGCACCTCCCCCACCCCCCGTTCCGGCGCGCGGCCACCGCCGTCACAACCGCCGCGCTCGCCCTCACCACCATCGCGCCGCCCCTCGTCGCCGCCCCGCCCGCGACCGCGTCCGCCGCCGCTGTCGGCTCCGCCGGCGGACACGCGCCGGTCAGCCTCCGCGGCGTCCACCCCACCGGAGCCACCTACGCCATCGAGATCCCCGCGGGATGGAACGGCACCGTGCTGTCGTTCAGCCCGGGTTACGGCCAGGGCGCCGGGGACCAGCGGCGGCCCGCCGGTCTCGGCGGCAACGCCGCCGCTCAGCGCTGGCTCCTCGACCACGGCTACGCCCTCGCCGGGACCCGCCCGTACGGGGACGGCTGGGCGGTCGAGGAGACGCTGCGCGATTCGGCCACCACCCTCACCGTCCTCGCCCGTACGGCAGGGAAGCCCAGAACCACGCTGGCGTGGGGCTCCTCGATGGGCGGCAACATCGCGGCGGGCCTGGCCGAACGCCGCCCCGACCTCGTGGACGGCGCTCTTCCCTACTGCGCCTCGGTCGCCGGGCCGGTCGCCATGCTCAATCAGGCCCTCGACGGCGCGTTCGCGTTCACCACCCTGCTCGCGCCCGACGCCGGCGTTCCGCTCGTGCGGCTCGGCTCCGCCGGGACCGAGGCAGGCGCGAACGCCGCCGCCAGGAACGTCCTCGACGCCGCGCAGCGGACCCCGCAGGGCCGGGCCCGCATCGCGCTGTCCGCCGCCTTCGCGCAGATCTCGACCTGGTCCGTGACCGGCACGCCCGAGCCCGCCGCCGACGACTGGGCGGGACAGCAGGAACAGCAGTACGCGGCGTTCATGCCCACCGTGTTCTCGCCCCGATTCCCGCTGGAACAGCGCGCCGGCGGCAACCTGTCCTGGAACACCGGCGTGGACTACCGCGCGCTGCTCCGGCACTCGGGACGCACCCGGCAGGTACGGGCCCTCTACGCGGCGGCCGGACTCGACCTCGACGCCGACCTGACCCGCCTCGGCTCGGCACCGCGGATCTCAGCCGACCCGGGCGCGGTCGCCTACATGGAGCGCAACTTCACCCCGGACGGCGAACTGGACGTTCCCGTTCTGACGCTGCACGAGCGCGGTGACAACTTCCCCACCGTCACGCAGGCCCGCGCGTACTCCGACGCCGTCCGGCGGGCGGGGGACGGGCCGATGTTGCGGCAGGCGTTCGTCGACCGGCCCGGGCACTGCGGTTACACCGGAGCCGAACTGGTCGCCACCGTGCTGACCCTGGAGACGCGCGTCAAGACGGGCCGGTGGGGCGACGGCGCCGGCGCACCGGAGCTGGGACGGCTCGCCGCCCGTCTCGCGGCCCGGGACCCCGACCTGGGGACCGCGCGGTTCGTCCGCTTCACCCCTGACCGTTTCCTGCGCCCGCACGTTCCCGGAGGCCTCCGATGAGACCGCGCACGACGATCGCCGCGTTCGCCGCCCTCGCCACGCTCGCCGCCCTGTCGGCGCCCGCGACCGCCGACGCCGGCCCCGCGGCTCCGCGCGAGCTGACCGGCGTGCACGCCGACGGCACCCGTTACACGATCACCGTTCCGCCCCGCTGGGACGGCACCCTGCTGCTGGTCGCCAACCGGGAGCGCCTCGGCGCCGCCTTCCAGGAGCACGTGACCCGCCAGGGCCACGCCGTCGCCGGCACGGAGTCGCGGCCCGGCTGGCGCCTGGGCGACGACCTGCGGAACATCGCCGCCACCCGGGCGGTGTTCGACGAGAAGGTCAGCGTCCCCGCCCGCACGCTCGTGATGGGCGACTCCCAGGGCGGGCTGCTCACCCGCGGCTTCGTCCAGTACTACGGCCACCTCGTGGACGGCGCGCTCCCGGCGTGCGGCGGCGGCGCAGGCACCGTCGCCATGTGGAACGCCAAGCTCGACGCCGCCTGGGCCCTCAGGACGCTCATCGACCCGGACTCGCCGATGTCGCTGGTGAACATCGCCGACCCCGCCGCCGAGCAGGCGGCCCTGACCGGCCTGATCGACCGCGCCAAGGCCACCCCGGAGGGCCGGGCACGGCTGGCGCTGGCCGCCGCGTTCGCGCAGGTGCCCGCCTGGAACGACCCGGCCGTGCCACGGCCCGGTCCCCGGGACACCGAGGCACTGACCGACGGCTGGATCGCCGGGCTGCCGTTCGGCGTCGGCGCCCAGATCCGCGCCGCGTACGAGCAGTACCTCGGCGGCAACCCGTCCTGGAACACCGGCGTCGACTACCGTCACCAGCTCCGTCTCTCCGGCCGGGAGAGGACGATCGGCGTCATCTACCGGAAGGCGGGCGCCGACCTGCGCGCGGATCTCGGCAGGCTCGCGCGGGCACCCCGGATCGCCGCCGCCCCGGACGCCCTCGCCAAGGCCGAGCGGTTCATCACCTACGACGGCGAACTGCGCGACCCCGTCCTCACCCTGCACACGGTCGGCGACCCGGCCGGGCCGGTGTCCGACGAGCGCGCCTACCGCGACACCGTGACCCGGGCGGGAGCCGCCTCGCCGCTGCGGCAGGCGTTCGTGGACCGGGCCGGGCACTGCACGTTCAGCACCGCCGAGCGCGCCGCCGCGCTGTCCGTCCTGCTCGAACGCGTCGACACCGGACGCTGGCCCGCGGTGACCCCGCAGGCCCTGCGCCGCCGCGCCGGTGAAGGCGCGCTGTTCACGCGTGCCGCGCCCACGGCGCCCGCCAGGACGTGGGACGCTGACGACCGGGGCTCCTACACCGACCGAGGAGAACGCACGATGGGCAACACCGGGTGACCGCACCCGTGACGAGCTCCCTGCCTCGGGGGAGGCAGGGAGCCGAGCCTCAGCGCCTGCTCACGACACTGCTGGGCGACTACTGGTTCTGGCGCGACGAGCACATCCCGTCCGCGGCCCTGGTCCGCCTGCTCGAAGAGTTCGACATCAGCGAGACCGGCGCGCGCGCGGCGCTGCGCCGGGTCGCCTCGCGCGGTCTGCTGACCAGCTCCCGTTCCGGCCGTACGACGGCGTACGGCCTGCCGCCCCGCGCCCACGACGTCATCGTGGCGCACGTGCTGCGGCTGCTGACGTTCGGCGCGACCATGCCCACGTGGGACGGCGAGTGGACCGTGGCGATGTTCTCCGTGCCCGAGGAGCAGCGCGACACCCGGCGCGCGCTGCGCGACGGCCTGCGCCTCCTGCATTTCGGGATGTTGTTCGACGCCGTCTGGGTCAGCCCCCACGACCGGACCTCCGACGTCGTCGCACTCGTCCGCAGGCTGGACGTCCCCGGGGTCACGGTCTTCCGTGCCCGCGAGATGACCGAGCAGGGCCTGGACGGCGTCCTCGACCGCGCCTTCGACATCACCACCCTGCGTGAACGGTACGACCACTTCATCGCCACCTACCGCGAGGAAGGGACGAAGGCGGCCCGGCCCGGCATCTCCCCCGCCGAGGCGCTACGGCTGCGCACCGCGGTCATGACGGACTGGCGGGCGTTCCCCAATCTCGACCCCGACCTGCCCGCCGAGCTCCTGCCCTCCGACTGGCCGCGCGACGAGGCGCGGCGGCTGTGCGTGCGCATCTACGACTCGCTGGGCGATCCCGCCGAACGGCGGTTCCGGGAGATCCTGGCCGGGTACTCCCCCGAGCTCGCCGAACTGGCGTCGCATCACACCTTCGCCCAGGCGTCCACCCTGCGCGCCGGCCACGCGCAACGGCGCACCGAGTTCGACGAGAACACCGACCGGGACCGTCTGACCATGCTCACCTGACCTCGCTGCGCCCTACCTCCGCCGTCCCCGGAAGATCGGTTCAGAGTGCTTGGCCGGTTTGCGGCTTGTGGGCGGGTCGATCGTTCCCGGCGCTGGCGAAGAACGCGGCGAGGGGGTTGGTGAGCCTCGGGCGCGCCCGGTTGAGGGCGTCGTGGCCGCTGCCGGGAATCCGCAGGGTGCCGGCCTGGGGCAGGACGCGGGCGAGCGCCTCGTTGCTCTCGACGTAGTAGGGGGCGCTGTTGGCGCCGCAGGCCAGCAGGACGGCGGCGGTGATCCCCGCCCACTGCTCGGCGGGCCCGTCGTGCCGCAGGATCTGCTCGCCCTCGTCCAGGGTCAGCGGCAGCAGGTCGCCCATGGTCCGGCCGATCCGGGTGCGCATGAACGCGCGGACGACGGCGAGCTGGACGCCGAACGGAAGCCTCGACGCCGCCATCTGCGGGTTGATGCCCGCACTGGCGATCGTGAGGGCTCGTGCGGTGTCGCCGCGGCGCAGCGCCTCCCGCGCGGGCTCGAACCAGGGCGCGGGAAAGCTGCCGTCGATGGAGACCGCGGCGTCGTAGAGCGCGAGCCGGTCGATCGGCAGCCGGAGCGCCGCCTTCAGCGCGATGAAGCCGCCCGAGCTGTGCCCGATGACGTTGCCGGTGCCGGTGTGCTCCATGATGGCGGCGAGGTCGTCGATGTCCTGCTCGATGGCGTCGGGTCGCGACACCGGCGGGGCGTCGCCCCGTCCCCGCCGGTTGTAGAGGTGGACGGTGAACCGGTCGGCCAGCGCCGAGGCCAGCCGGCGGTAGTCGTGGATGGTGACCCCGCCGCCGTGCACCACCACGATGCCTGGCCCGTTCCCGCTGGAGTGCACCGCCAGGTCGGCGCCGTCCCGTGCCGTGATCCGTTCCATGATCGCCTCTCCGTATCCTGCCCGAAAACTGCTAACGTCGTTCGCAGTTTACAGTGGACGGGTGAGCGACGCACCCACTGATTCCGGCGCGGGCCGGCAGCCGATCTGGACCAGGCCCGAGCGCGGCACCCGCGGCCCCACTCCCGCCCACAGCCGGGACGCCATCGTCCAGGCCGCCATCGCCCTGGCCGACGCCGAAGGGCTCCCCGCGGCGACGATGCGCGCCGTCGCCACCTCGCTGGGCACCGCCGCCGGATCGCTCTACCGGTACCTGTCGTCCCGTGACGACCTGCTCGACCTGATGACCGACCGGGCCATCGGCGAACTCCAGCCCTACCCCCGACCCGACGGGGACTGGCTGGACACGATGCTGCTGATGGCCCGCCGCCAGCTCGCGCTGTACCGCCGCCACCCCTGGCTGCTGGAGGTGCTTCACCGGCCATCGGGCATCGGCCCGCAGAGCATGGCCTGGTTCGACCACTGCCTGTGGATCCTGGAACCCGTGCCGAGCTCCACCAGCGCCAAGTTCGAGGCGATCGCGATGATGACCGGCGTGGTCAGCCTCTTCGCCCGCAACGAGGCCACCGGCACGGCGAACCCCTTCGCGGGCCACGACCTCACCGCCTACCCGCACTTCGCCGCGGCCCTCAGCCGGACCACGCCACCCGCCCCCGACCAGGACCTCTTCGAACGAACCGTCCGAAGCCTCCTGACCGGCCTCCTCACCCCCACCTGGTCGAGGCGTGCCTGACGCTCCGCGGCTTGACATGGGACTGCCGGGGTAAAGCACAACGATCAGCACATCCGACCATTTGTGCCCTCTGAGGAGTTCAGCGTGTCCGAAGCGCCGCAGTCCGCCCGCCATGGGAATGAGTCAGAGACCCCGGCCGAGCGCGCCGACCGCAACTTCGTCGAACTCCTCCAAGGCTTGCGCGTGGCCGTCACCGGCGTCCAGGTGTTGTTCGCCTTCCTGCTGACCGTCCCCTTCTCGATCGGCTTCACCAAACTCGACTCGTTCGACAAATGGCTCTACTACATCTCACTCGTAGCAGCCGCCATCGCCACGATGTTCTTCATCGCCCCCGTGGCCCAACACCGCGTCCTGTTCCGCCAAGGCCTCAAAGAATCACTGGTCCGCCGCTCCAACGCCTACGGAATGATCGGCACACTGGCACTCGCGGTCTCCATGACCGCCGCCACCATGATGGTCGTCGACTTCCTCTTCAACGGCCCACTACCCCTCATCACCGCCGCCGGCGCCGCCCTGCTGGCCGCCTGGCTCTGGTTCATCGAGCCGGTCATCCGCCGCAACAGCGCCTCCTAGGGTCGGGCTCAGGACTGGAGCGGTGCGCCGGCATCGTCAGCCGCCGCAGCGCCTCAGCCGTGGCCCACGCGCTGAAGGGCGAACGGTCCGAACCGTAGAGATCGCGACCCTGCGGCATCACCGACCGGAATCATGTCGGCTTGCGGAACGAGAGCACCACCACGCCGTTGTCGAAGGCCTGCACGTTGAACGTCTCGAGCCGCGTGTGGAGTCCGGCCTCGAACAGGACGTCGTTCTCGTCGCCGACGCCCGCGAGTACCTGCGTGCCGTGCCAGGTGGGGTCGCTGAGCGTGGAGGACGCGACGTACTTCGGTATCGCGTTGATCCGGTCGGCGTAGTCCCCGTCACGCGACGGCCAGGCGCCGGCGTACACCTCGTAGGTGTCGCGTCCCATGAGCATCGCGTCGGCCTCCTCGAGCTGGGCCGGCGCGAGCTGGTCGCCCTGGTCGCTGAGGTAGTCGAAATGCCACTTCTCCATGTGGTTCACCACGCCGTCGAGCGATACGAAGGTGGAGTTGACGATCTTTGCCATGGCCGGCCCCTTCCGGTTCGTTCAGAGAGAACGATCTTCCCGGCACTCTCGGGGATCATGAAGGGCCAATCTTCGCCGCGGCGGGAGGTCCGGTTTCCGATGCCGGAAGGCGGCCGCGTGTGTTCGGATCAGGCCGCCGCCGTTCAGCGTGATCGCCCGCGGAACGGGCAGGCGGTCGGCGGTCGGCCTCCCGAGGCGGTCGGGCTAGGGCTGGGGGTCTGGGGTGGAGGTATGGTGCAGGCCGATGAGGCGCTGCTGGATGTCGAAGGAGCCGGGTCCCGTGTGCCGCCGCCAGGTACCGTCC
This sequence comes from Spirillospora sp. NPDC047279, assembly GCF_040643285.1. Taxonomy (NCBI): domain Bacteria; kingdom Bacillati; phylum Actinomycetota; class Actinomycetes; order Streptosporangiales; family Thermomonosporaceae; genus Spirillospora; species Spirillospora sp. NPDC047279. Next base: position 69,273 of record NZ_JBEYUA010000024.1, on the reverse strand, counting down.
GAATCCAGTGACCAGGCGCGGCAGTCGTCGTCGGCGGCGAGGTCCAGCAGGTCGGTCAGGTAGCGCCGGGCCGGCGGGTCGGTGACCGGGACCAGGGCTTCGACACGGCGGTCGAGGTTGCGGTGCATCAGGTCGGCGCTGCCGATCCACACCTCCTGGTCGCCGCCGTTGCCGAAGGCGTAGACGCGGGAGTGTTCCAGGAAGCGCCCCAGGACGCTGTGCACGCGGATCGTCTCCGACAGCCCGGCGACGCCGGGCCGCAGCCGGCAGATTCCACGGATCCACAGCCGGATGGGGACACCCGCCTGGGAGGCGCGGTAGAGGGCGTCGATGGTCTGTTCGTCCTCCAGGGAGTTGCACTTGAAGGCGATGCCGGCGGAACGTCCCGCGCGGTGATGGTCGATCTCGGCCTGGATGCGGTCGAGCAGGCCGGGACGGGCGGTGTGCGGCGACACCAGCAGACGCCGGTAGCCGGAGGGGCGGGAGAAGCCGGTGAGGTGGTTGAAGAGCGCCGCCACGTCCGCGCCGATGTCGGGGTCGCAGGTGAAGAGCCCCAGGTCCTCGTACAGCCGGGCGGTGGAGGAATTGTAGTTTCCGGTGCCGATGTGGCAGTAGCGGCGCAGGGATCCGTCGGCTTCCTCGCGGACCACCAGTGACAGCTTGCAGTGGGTCTTGAGGTCAACGAAGCCGAACACGACGTGGCAGCCGGCGCGGCTGAGCTTGTGGGCCCAGGCGATGTTGGCGGCCTCGTCGAACCGGGCCTTGATCTCCATCAGGACGACGACCTGCTTGCCGGCCTCGGCGGCCTCGATGAGCGCGTCCACGATGGGCGAGTCACCACTGGTGCGGTACAGGGTCTGCTTGATCGTCCGCACGGCGGGGTCGGCGCAGGCCTGCTGGATGAAACGCTGCACGCTGCGGCCGAACGACTGGTAGGGATGGTGGACGAGGACGTCGCCGTCGCCGATCACGGCGAAGCTCTGGCCTCCGGCGGGCAGAACGTGGCCGCCGGGCTCCAGCGGCGCGAACTTCAGCTCCGGGCGATCCAGATCGGCGATCTCGTTGAGGCCGGCCAGGTCCAGCGGCCCCGGCAGCCGGTACACGTGCTCGCCTTCCATCTCGAACTCTTCGGTGAGCTGCTCGAGCACGCGCGCGCTGATGGTCTTCTCCACCTCCAGCCGCACCACCATGCCGAACCGGCGCCGGGAGAGTTCGCGTTCCAGCGCTTGGAGGAGGTCTTCGGTGATCTCCTCGTCGACGTCCAGATCGGCGTTGCGGGTCACCCGGAAGGCGTGCGTCTCCAGGATCTCCATCCCGGTGAACAGCTCGTCCAGATGTCCGGCGATCACCTCTTCGAGCAGCGCGAAACGGCCCGGGGACGCCTGGACGAACCGCGGCAGGGTGGGGGGCATCTTGACCCGGCTGAGCTTCTCGGCGCCGTCGGCGGGGTCGCGGGCCAGCACCGCCAGGTTCAGCGACAACCCCGACACGTGCGGGAACGGATGCGCCTGGTCGATGACCAGCGGAGTGAGGACGGGGTTGATCTGCTCCTCGAACAGGCGGCCCAGCCGGTGGTGCTCCTCGGCGGTGAGGTCGTTCCAGCGCAGGACCTCGATGCCCTCGTCCGCCAGCGCGGGTCCGACGCTTTCGGACAGGCACCGGCTCTGCCGTTCCACCAGTTCGGCGACGACCTGGTTGAGGCGTTCCAGCACCTGTTCGGTGGACCTGGCGCTGTGGGGGTCGTCGGCGATCCCCGCGGCCAGCTTCCGGACGCTGCCCGCGACGCGCACGCTGAAGAACTCGTCCAGGTTGCTGGAGAAGATCGCCAGGAACCTGAGCCGTTCCAGCAACGGGACCTCGGTGTCCTCGGCGAGCTCCAGGACCCGCTGGTTGAAGCGGAGCCAGCTCTCCTCCCGTTCGAGAAAGCGGTCCGCGGGCAGCTCACCGCCCGGGGAAGAGGTCGGTTCGTCCTGTGGCGGCACGGCGGTGGAGACGTCCATACCTGGATCTTCTCCAAAATGACGGGCGACATGTGCCCGCAACCGCCCGTGCCCGGCCGACGTTCCTGGGCGAACCCCTAGAGTACGATGGTGTCTGTTTGAGGTTCGGGATGTCCGGGCATGTGCGGGGAGGATCTGGAGGTGACCCAGCGGTGAGGCTCCGTCCCGAACGTGGGCCTTCCCCTGACGAGACGGCTGGTCGACCGCGCGAATGGAACTGAACGAGACGGCTGTTCTCGTCACCGAGATCGACGGGTTCCAGGCCGGGGACCCTGGCTACTGCCTGCGTTTTTATCAGGACCTTCTTGAGGACGAATGGTTCGTTGAATTCTGGCCGGTCTGGCGGGCGGCGGTCCGGCCACAGGAAATCCAGCGGTTTATTCAGGCATGCCTCAGCGTGCTCAAGGCAGGGGTGTTCGCGGACCCGGCGCAGTTCTTCGACGACGGCTATGTCAGTGGTTCGGTGCTGGCGGAACCACTCCTGGACGACGCCGGGTCGGTATGGCTGGCCGTCGACCTGGACGTCGATTTCCGCCAGGACCTGGCCGGGTACGACGGGAAGGGAAGACCGCTTTACCGGCCGGATGCGCGAGCGGTTTCCATCGCGCCAGGTTGCCGTTTCGAGTCCACTCAGAATCGCGACCGGCTGCTCGGCAGATTGCGTGCGTTGCGCGCGCGTATCGATGGCCTCGACCTCCCCGAACCGTCCGGCGGAACGGTGCCGGTGACAGAGTTCGCCTTCCGCGCCGAGGGCGGCGACGACCCGCTCAGGCTGGGCTTCCACCATGACGAGGCCGACGACCGATGGTTAGTCTCCCTCCGGACGGAAAGGTCGATCTGCGAGCCCGTCGCGGGGTTTCCCGTCCGCCTCCTCCCTCTGACGCACCAGGGGCTTCGCCGGTTCGTCGACGCATATGGGCCCACCTCCGACGCCACTGAGGTTCCGGCGGAGACTCGGCTTGTCCACTATTACGATCACGAACTCGTCATCAGCACCTTCTCCTTCGCCTATGACGATGACACCCAGTCCGTGGTCGACCTGGCCGAGGACGAGATAGACCTTCGCCTGGCCGTGCGATGCAGAACGGGGTCGGAGCTCACCGGCCGTTCTTCGGAAGGCGAGCCTCTCTTCGCCGGCGGACACGCTGCCTGGAACGCCGATTTCATCTCCCTGCAGAACTCGCACCGCCTCCGACAGCAGGTGGCCGCACTACGCACCCGCCTCGAAGCCACTCCTCGACCATCTACCTGAGCGAGGCGAATTTCACATCCCCTTGCCCCCGAAGATCGCTATTGTTCGCCGAATGAAGAACGAGATTCCCCGCGGCGACTGGCTCGACGTCGACATCTTCCGTGAGCTGGTGAAGCAGGTCGTCCATCTGGATCTGGGCGGTTGGAGCCTCGCGGAGTTCGAACGCGCCATTTCGGCGCCGGGCTGGGAACTCCGGGAGCCCACGGAGGTCGCGGGCCAGATCTGGCGCCGGTTCGTTGCCCGGAAGGGCCCCTGGGGCGGATACGCCACCGTGATCGCCGATGCCTCGACCCCCGAGCAGGTCCGCAGGCTGAACGTACGCGTCGTCGACATGCCCGCCGACGACGTCTCGACCGCCGCCGGCCATGTCCGGGCCGCCTGGTGGGTCATGGAGGAGGAACTCGGCCCGCCGACGTCGTGGGGTGGTGACACGGGCCCGTGGATGTTGTGGCGGCGCCCCGGCACCAGCTTCGTCGTGCACCTGCATGACGAAGGCGAGGTGAGCCTCGAACTGGTGCCCACCGACGCCGATGCCGACGCCGGTGGCCGCGGCGACTCCCGCGGCTCCTGGCGCGCAGCCGACCCGGCCGACCTGCCCGCTGCGCCTGCCCGCGCCCTCCCCGGCTGGGATGAGATACAGAAGCACCTGTACAGGGCGTTGCGCTCTCTCAACTACGACATCCCGTTCTTCCCTGGCAGGTTCATCATGCACCTGGGGTCGGCCCGCGACCCCATGCGCTTCGTCCAATGCTGGAGCCAGAATCTGAGTCTCGTCGTCGAGGCCACCGGCTACGTGCACTACCCGGATCTGGCCGCCCCCGCCCGGCTGGCGCAGAACGGCTGGGAGCTCTCACACTCGCTCTGGCAACGCCGTTTTCCCAATGCCATGGACGACGCCGCGCATGCCAGAACGGCCGCCCGCATCCTCGTCGAGGAACTGCAGAGTCTGGGCATCGATCCGGCCGACCTCGTCTACAGCGGAACCACGGTCGGCCGCGGGCGCGGCTTCCATCTCGACCTGCCGAAGCTGGGCCTCCCCCGCACCCACCCCGGCGCCTGAAGCCAGGCCGACCACTTCGACCATGATGGCCGCGACCCGAACTCCACCGACGCCACCACCTACCGTGCGCAACTCCCGGTGGCCGACCGGCTGATCATCGACGCCACCCTCGGCAACGGGATCAGCGTGGAAGTCCGGAGCGGCGCCCCCGGCCACTCCAACCTGGCACGCCGGTCCCGCGCAATCGCCGCACATCTGGAACGCCTCACCCCACAAGCCTGGGCCCCCGCACCCGACCGGCCCGACTCCCCCTCACAGCAAACCTGACACGGCCGGCCCCGCGCCCCGAACCACTCCCCTGCGGTCACGCCGACGCAGCCTCCGCACCACCACCGCCGAAGCTCACCCACATGAGCGCGTCCAGTGCTCCAGCCGCACTTGGAGATCTTGGAGGCAAAAGCTTAAGTCACCACTTGACTTTTCGAGCCCGGCGACTAAAGTTAAGTGCATGCTTAAGTATGAGTCGGAGGGCGCCGACCAGGTGTTCCACGCGCTCGCGGACGCCAACCGGCGAGCGGTGATCGAGCGCCTGACCCGAGGCCCGGCCAGCGTGAGCGAGCTGGCGGCCATGCTCGGCGTGACCGTCGCCGCGATGGTCCAGCACCTGCGGGTGCTGGAGGACAGCGAGTTGGTGCGGTCGGAGAAGGTCGGGCGGGTCCGCACCTGCCAGATCGATCCGGCCGGCCTCCGCAACGCCGAAGAGTGGCTGCGGCGCCAGCGCACGGCGTGGGAGCACCGCCTGGACCGCCTCGGAGCGGTCCTCGACGACCAGACGGATGACCAGCAGGACGACCAGACGAAGGAGTCACGATCATGACCGACCACTCGGTGAAGCACAGCACGTTCACGCTGGAGCGGAGCTACGCCGCCTCGCCCGCCACGGTTTTCGCGGCCTGGTCCGACCGCGACACGAAGGCGAAGTGGTTCGCGGCCGAGGACGGCCGCTACTCGCTGGACTTCCGGGTCGGCGGCACCGAAGCCGTGCACGGCGGCGGCGACGGGGCCGGCCTCGTCGCGAGGAGCGAGTACCGCGACATCGTCCCCGACGAGCGCATCGTCTACACCACGGCCCTGTACACCGACGAGGTCCTGTCGACCGTGTCGCTGACCACCGTGCAGTTCGTCCGCGACGACGCCGGGACCCGCCTGGTGCTCACCGAACAGGGCACCTTCCTGGACGACCGGGAACAGCCCGAGTGGCGCGAGCAGGGCACCGGCGACTGGCTGGACGCCCTCGGCCGTCTGGTGGCCCCGCGATGACGGCGGACGGGGAACGGCAGATCCGCGAGCTGCTGGAGACCCGCACCTGGGCGCTCGGCCGCCGGGACGCCGCCACCGCGGCCGCCGGGTACGACGACGACCTCGTGCTGTACGACGCGGTCGGCCCGTTCGTCCGCCGCGGCGAGGACCCGACCGGCCGGCTGGAGAACTGGGTCGCGTTGTACGGCACCGGGATCGGACACGAGATCCGCGACCTGGAGATCACCGCCGGAGCCGATCTCGCGTTCTGCCACTTCCTGGTCCGGATCAGCGGCACGATGCGGGACGGCACCGAGGTCGGCATGTGGGTGCGCGCGACGAGCTGCCTCCGCCGGCATGACGGCGGCTGGACGATCGTCCACGAGCACGCGTCGGTGCCGTTCGACGCCGACTCCGGCCGGGCCGTGCTGCGCGGTGAGCTCTGATGACCCTCCAGCGCCGGGTCCAGGACGTCCTCGACCAACTGGTCGCCACCGGGGCGGAGACCGGCCTGCAGGTCGCCGTCCACCACCGGGGGGACCGGATCGTCGACGCGGTCGCCGGCGTCGCCGACGCCACCACCGGACGGCCGGTGACCCCGCAGACCCCGTTCTTCGGCTTCTCCACCGCCAAGGGCGTGGCCGCGTTGATCGCCCACCTGCTGGTCAGGAACGGCCTGATCGGCTACGACACGCCGGTGGCGGAGGTGTGGCCGGAGTTCGGGGTGCGCGGCAAGGAGACCGCGACCCTGCGACACGTGCTGACGCACACGGTGGGGCTGCCTGCGATGCCCGACGGCCTCGGCCCCACCGACCTGGCCGACCGGCCACGCGTCTGCGCGGCGATCGCCGGGGCCGAGCCGCGGTGGCGGCCCGGCGCCCGGACCGGGTACCACTCCTACACCTTCGGGTTCCTGGTCGGCGAGATCGCGCGGCGGGTCACCGGGCAACCGATGCGACGGCTCTTGCACGACTGGGTCGCCGAGCCTCTCGGAATCGCCGGCGAGCTGTACTTTGCCGTGCCCCCCACCGAGCTCGCCCGCCTAGCCCGGCTGGAGGACGCCGAACCGCATCCCCCCGAGCCGCTCGCGCACGACAACATCCTTGCGCCGTGGGAACGGCAACCCCGGGCGTCGATGGGCAACAGCCCCGACCTCCTCCGGTCCGACGTCCCGTCGGTGGGCACCTTCACCGCACGGGGGATCGCGACCGTGTACGCGGCGATCCTGGACGGCCGACTGATCTCCGCGGACCAGCTGGCGGAGCTGTCCGCCCTCGCCTTCGAGGGAACCGACCAGGTGTTCGGCAACCCCGCCCGGCTGGCGCTGGGCTACCCGCTCGGCCGCATCGGTGCCCTGCCGGACGAGCAGCCGACCACGTTCGGCTGGCCCGGCGGAGGCGGCGGCTACGCCTACGCCGACCCCGCCACCGGCACATCGTTCGCCATCACCAAGACCCGCCTCACCTCCGGCTTCACCACCGCGCAGCGCCTCTCGGACCTCGTGACCGCCAAGGTCGGCCTGCCCGCCTAGCACTCCCGCCGCAGATGGTGATCTTGATGACTGCCACCACACCACGGGACACCGTTGACAGGTGAGCATGGGCCCACGTGGCCGGCAGTTGATAGGGCTGCCACCGCTACAAGGCTTCAGGTCCGTCGAAACTGAAGATCGAACGGTTGGCCGCGATGGCCACGGCGGAACGCGTCACCGCGAACGCGCTGCAAGCCGGTCTGGATGATTCGTTCACGCGGGTGGCGGCTCGGTTCAAGCGCCGGACGGTATGGATCTCGCGCCCGCCGCCCGAACGATGTTCCGCACCCAGGCCAGGCCGGGGCGGAACATCGTCATATCGCCCCGGCCCCCGCCCGCCATGTTCGAGGAACCGTTCCTTGCTCGCGGTGCCGCCGATGGCTGTCGTCACGGGAAGCGCTCACTGGTCAGGGCCTGGTCGATGGGGGTCTCGCCGCCGACCAACACGTAGGCGCGGCCTGCGGTGTCCGGCCGGTCGAGGAGCGCGACGAGCACGGCGGCCACATCGTCCCTGGAGACCTGGTCGAACCTGGCGACCGCGCTGCCGGCCGGATGCCCGGCGGTGAGCTGGACGGTACCGGCGCCGGGTTCGTCGGTGAGCACGCCGGGCCTCAGCAGCGTCCAGCCGAGCCCATCACGGGCCATGATGTGCTGTTCGGCAGCGCGCTTGGCCCGCAAGTAAGCGGCGTACCCTTCGCCGATGTCGGGGTTGTCGGCACAGCCCACGTTGATGGAGCTGACGTGCAGGAACCGTCGCACACCTGCTTGTTCGGCCGCGTCCATGACCAGCACGGGGGCGGCCCGGTCCACCTTGTCCCGGCGTACGGCGGTGGCGCTCTTGCCCGAGCCGGCCGAGAAGACGGCGGCGTCGGCGCCGACCAGGACGGCGGCCACCTCATCGACGGTGGCGCGCTCCAGGTCGAGCACCACGGCGTCACCGCCGGCCTGTCTGACATCGCCGGCGTGGCCGGGGTCGCGCACGATGCCCACGACGGCATCGCCGCGTCCGGCCAGGAGCCGGGTCAGCCGGAGGGCGACCTTGCCGTGGCCTCCGGCGATGACAATCCTCATACTGCTCCAAACGAGCTGATCAGCGCGGCACGGTTGAGCGGCACCAGAGGCGGACGGCCGGGAAACGCGGCCCGTAACCGGCCTGTGCCCAGCACCGATCACGTTGGAATCGGCTCACCATGCGGCCGAGCGCGGGCGGGTGCCGCCGGCCCGCGAGTCGTATCTGCCCGCCAGCCGGACCGACGATCTGGACCGCCGCGTCCAGTGACCTGGTGAAGGTGGCCGGCGCCCGCCTGATCAATTCGCGGGCGAGACGAAGTCTGAGATGTTCTGCAGGAGGTTCGCCATCGTCTGATAGTGGCCTGCCGCCCACTCCGCCATGATCAGTTTCCAGGACGACGGGCACGAATCTCTGCAGATCGTCCTGACCGGCATAGAAGGCGTCACGGATCAGTCGCGCCTCCCACTGCACTCCCCTGCCCGCATCTGGCCCGGTACGGCCCTCCGCCCGTTCTCTATAGAGCTTGGAGGCCACGCACAGCACGACGTCGGCCTCACGGATCTGCTCGCCCATCCACAACGCCCAGTCTTGGCGCCGAGCAGCGGCGGACAGGTCCAGCCGCGCATCGATGTCGTTGCTTCGGAGGAACTCCCAGAAGTCACGCACCACCTGGCTGTGCCCCTCGTGCTGGGCGTAGGAGACGAACACGCGCGGAGCCACCGATTACTCCGATCTCTTCCTCGGATCGACGTCCCATTCCATCTCACGCGGCCGCCCAACGGTAGAGCCTCGGAGCAGGTCGAGATCCGTGATGAATGGCTCGGAGCCGGCCCGGCTCCTGGCTGCAGGACCGGGTCACAGCCGGGTCACAGGTCTGGGCACCGGGCTGTGACCGTCCGTTGGCTAGAAAGGTTGCGGGCGGAAGCGATCACGAAACACAGGGGGACGGCCGTGGCTGATGACGGGAATTGGGGCCGGCGGTCGGTGTTGCGGGGCGCCGCCGTGGTGGCCGGTGCCGCCGCGGCCACGCCGCTGCTGGGCAAGGCGGCCACGGCGCGGGCCGGCGTCGGTGACGCGGACGCGGACGCGCTGTTCAAGGCCGGGAAGTTCGAGCAGGCCGGCCGCGCCTATGAGGAGATCCTGAAAACGGATCCCGCGAACCTGCACGCGGCCCGCCGGCGCGGCCATGTCGGGCTGCTGGCCAACCAGTTCCCCGACGCCGAAAAGTATCTCACCATGGCCCTCCGGCTGGCCCCCGACGACAAGGACGCCAACTACTTCCTGGCCGACTGCTACATCAGGCAGGACAAATTCGCCCTGTCCGCACCGCACTGGCGATCAATCGGCGAGGAAGCCTACGCGACATGGTTCGCGGCGATCCGCGGCGAGGCGTATCAGGTCCACGGCGACATCGCGCGGGTGCCCTTCCAGCAGATGGACCCGATGCCGCTGGTGGAGGTCTCGGTCAACGGCGGACCGCCGAAGCGCTTCACGTTCTACACCGGCGCCCCGAACCTGAGCATGCGCGCGTCGGTGGCCAAGGAGGCCGGGCTGAGCCCCGTCGCCAGCCAGAAGATCGAGTACGAGGGCGGCACCATATGGGCCCACTACGGGGTGCTCGACTCGTTCAAGCTGGGCGGCATCGAACTGCGCAACGTCCCCGTGGGCTGGTCGTCGACGGAGTCGGGCGACGACACCGACACCGACAGCGACGGCATGATCGGCACGTGGGTCTTCTACCACCTGCTGACCACGTTCGACTACGCGGGCCGCTCGCTGATCCTGCGCCCCCGCACACCCGGAACGGCCAGGAAGGTACGCGCCGACGCCGCACGGGCGGGCGTCGAGCCCCTGCCGCTGTGGCTGGCCCGTGAGCAATATGTGCACAGCAGGGGCGGCATCGCCGGCTCCGGCCCGCGAGTGGTGGGCGTCAACCTCGGTGGGAAGGGCGGCGAGAGCGCCGCTGTCGTGTTCGGGGAAACGGCCGAGCAGTTGCGGATCCGCACCGACTACGACCGTCCGATCGGGACCTTCGCCCAGAGCCATCCGGCCGTCACCTACCCCTGCTATCCGAAAGAGATCCGCCTCGGCGACGCCGTCGCCAAGGAGGTCTATTGCGAGGCGAACCCGAACGCCGCGCTCGCTCCTTTCGGGTTCGACGCGCCGGCCGCCTTCTCCCACTGCTTCCACAAGCCCTACAACGTCACCCTCGACTTCACCGGCATGAACCTCTACATCGCCCGCGGCAAGGCCACCTGACCGTTCGACTGCACGGGCGTCACGGAAGCCATCAGAAAGCTGCCCGCTCCCACGCAAGGACGCGTCAGACGTCCTTCGTCGCCCGCGTCTGTACACCGACCCACCCAGGATCCGAGGAAGCAGCAGTGACCGGCACGGCGAGAGGACGAACGATGGCGCAGGTGGACACGGCGGAGACCGAAGAGGCCGCCGCCGTTGGCGGCGGGGATACCGGCGCCGGGACCCGGCGCGCGGGCATCCGCCGGGCGATCCACAGGGGCTCGCGGCCGGAGCCCTGGAAGCGCGGCCTCGTCCTCGCGGCGCTGGCGCTGCTGCTCGGCCTGCTCATGCTGCTGCACGCGATGATCCCGAACGGGATCTGGAACCTCGGCAGCCTGGTGGAGACCTTCCTGCCGTGGTTCGGCCTGTTCATCCCCGTCCTGCTGGCGGGGGCGTTGTGGCGGCGCTCCGCCTCCGCGGTGACCGCGCTGCTGCTGCCGGTCATGGTGTGGCTGAACGTCTTCGGCGGGCAGTTCGGCGACAGGTCCCACCCGGGCGGCGACCTCACCGTGGTCGGCCACAACGTCGGCGCCGACAACCCCGACCCGGCCGGCACCGCCCGCGAGCTGGCCGCCTCCGGCGCGGAGGTGCTGGCTCTGCAGGAGCTGACCCAGCAGGACCTGGGCACCTACGAGCGGGAGCTGGCGAAGGCCTACCCGTTCCACGCGGTGCAGGGCACGGTCGGGTTGTGGAGCAGGCTGCCGCTGGCCGACACCCGGATGGTCGACATCAAGATGGACACCGGGCCGCTCGGCGACGCCAAACCGGCCGCGCTCAAGACGGCCTACGCCCGGGGGCTGCGCACCACGGTGGCCACCGGCCAGGGGCCGCTGGCGGTGTACGCGGCGCACCTGGGGTCCGTACGGGTGAACCCCAGGGCCGGCTTCGGGACGGTCCATCGGGACAGGGGCGCGCAGGCGCTCGGCGAGGCCATCGCCGCCGAGCAGAACGAGCGGGTGGTGCTGCTCGGCGATCTGAACGGCACCATGGACGATCGCGCGTTCGCCGGCATCACCTCGCGGCTGCGCTCGGTCCAGGACGCGGCCGGGGAGGGCTTCGGCTTCAGCTGGCCCGCGAAGTTCCCGGTGGTACGGATCGACCAGATCCTGGTCAAAGGCGTGAAGCCGCAGAGCTCATGGGTGTTGCCCGCCACCGGCAGCGACCACCGCCCGGTCGCGGCCCGAATCAGCTGGTGAACCCCGCGCCGCACCGCGACCAAAGCCCGCCCCGGCCACGGTTGTGGTCGCCCCGGGGAAGCGTTCGCCGGCAGGGTGGTGAGGCGGTGGCCCGCCGCCACTGCTCGTTGATCATGATGAACTGGGGTCCGACGACGATGGGGAGGTGTCCATGGCGGACGTGCGGGCGACGGTGTGGGGAGACGGCGCGGCTTCGGCGGTGTTCGTGCATGGGATCTTCAGTTGGGGCACCGACGAGCTGTACGGGTTCGGCGGCCAGCGACCGCTGGCGGACGAGTTCCGGCTGGTCATGATGGACCGGCGCGGTCACGGGGCGAGCCCGGACATCGAGGGCGGCGACTACGAGGTGGACGCCGGCGACATCATCACCCTGCTCGGGGACGGCGCCCACCTGGTGGGACATTCGTACGGCGGCGCGGGCGCGATGCTGGCCGCCGTGCGCCGTCCCGACCTGGTGCGGTCGCTGACGCTGATCCAGCCCGGCACCCTGCGGCCCGCGGCCGGGCATCCGGTGGTGGACCAGGCACTGGAACGTGCTCGCGCCGGCACCGCCGAACTGCCGCCGGAGATGACCCCGCAGGAGTACTTGCGAGCGTCCACCGAAGGCATCGGAATGCCCGTGCCGGACGCCACGCTGGAACGTCTGCGGGCGGTGCGCACCGCGATGCGCGAGCGGCCCTGCTGGGACGCCGACATCCCGCTGGACCCGCTCGCCACCGCGCCCTGGCCCAAGCTGATGATCTCGGGCACCTGGGAGGACGCCCCCGAGCTCTACCGCCGGTACGCGGGCGAGCCGCTGATCGCCGCCGCGGAGTTCATCGCCGACCGGATCGGCGCCCGGTCCCTGAAGGTGCCCGGCTACTACCCGCAGGTCCAGCAACCCGTCCCGGTCAACGACGCGCTGCGGACGCTATGGCGGCAGGCCGACCAAAGCGCTGAACCTCACCTATGAGGCCCCCGGCGCGTTCACCGCACCGGAGGAAACTCAAACCCAGCGAGCAGGGCTGACCGAGACTCTGTCGTCCTGATGACCGGCGGCCTCGACGGCCAGTTCGAAGGTGAGGGCTTCTGACCTCTGGTGCTCAGCATTCACGGAGCGAGTAGGGGTTCAGGCCGCCGCCCCACAACCACGCGTGCCCTTCCCAGCCGTACCGGATCTTGACCCAGTCCGACCTGGTCCGGCCCCAGGAGGTGATCTGCGCTCCGTCGGTGATGTGGCACAGGGCGCTGGCCTCCGCGGGCGGCATGATCGAGCCGAGGATCTTGCCGGGCGGGACGCCCGGCGCCCCCGGGTCGGCCCGCACGTGCAGGGGCCGGGCCCAGTCGCCGACGGTGACCCGGTCCGCGCGGACGCGGGCCGGGGACTCGGCGAACGCGGCCACGGGCGGCATCACGGCCAGCAGCGCCAGCGTCGCCACCGTTCCGGCCCCGGTTCGGTAGCGGTTCATCGGCCCTCCTGGCGGGCTTCGCAGTCGGTGCGGCCGGCCGTGCTCCCGGCCGCGCGGTCGGTCTTGCTTCGCTCGCATCCGCCGCACGGGGGAAGGACCTCGTGGGGGTTGAGCCCGCCATCCCACGCCCAGGCGGTGGGCGGCACGCCCAGCCTGATCTTCACCCAGGTCGAGCCGGTCCTGCCGTAGGCGGTCATGTCGGCGCCCTGGGTCGAGCAGATGGCCGAGGCGGAGGCCCCGGGCCGCATCGTGCCGATCACGTCGCCGGGCCGGCCGCCCGGCCAGCCCGGATTGCTGCGGATGCGCAGATAGGGCTGCGCCCACTGCGCGACCTGGACGCGGAAGTTCAGGCGGACCGAGGGCGACGAGACGTTCCCCGTCGCCGCCGCCTGCGTCGGGATCGCCGGCCGACTCGCCGAGCCGGCGACAGCGGAGGCGGCCTGACCGCTCGCCCCCAACGCGACCGCCGTCAGCAGACCCGCCGCCGTCACGGTCGCCGCCCTGGTCAACGGACGTTGGTTCCTCATGCGCGCTCCTGTCTCGAAGGTGGCTCTTTGGACCGGAGCCCCGAGAACCGTTCGAGACCCAGAGTCACCTTGCGTACGCGGATCAGTACAGACGGTGGCGTGAACACGCCACTTCTTGAAGCATCAATCGCCGCTCGGCCGACCGCTCCCCGCCCTACCGCCCCATCCGTGAGCAGCGACCGAACACCACCATCGTGATCACCACCAGCCCGCCCCTCCTGGACGCCGCCGACCGGGTCCTGGTCCTGGACGACGGCGTCATCACCATGGAGGACACCCACCGGGCCCTCCTCAGCACCCACCAGCCCTACCGTCAAGCCGTAGCCCGCTGACCAGGCGAGATCCCCGCCACATCAGAAGTAGTTGGGGAACAGGTCGGTTGTGGGCCAGGTCTTGAGGTTGTTGGCAACGGTGTGCAGCGGCGCGCTGATGTCGGCGTAGGTGTAGGTCAGGCCGGACGGGTCGTCGCGCTGGTCGAACAGGACGGCCCAGGTGACACCGTCGTAGCGGCGGGTCACGATCGTCGTGGTGCCGGACAGGCTGCCGTCGTGCCAGGTGTTCTTGCCGCCGGTGACGTCGCGGACGTTCCAGCCGAAGCCGTAGTAGTAGCCGCTCGCGTTCAGGCCGGTCTCGGGCTTGGCGAACATCTGGGCGACGGAAGCCTGGGTGAGCACGGTCGTACCGAGGTCGAAGATCTTGGTGAATCGGACGTAGTCGACGGCGGACGCCAGCCAGCCGCCCATCGCCGTGCGGTTCTCCACGTTGAACGAGCCGTAGGGCGACGGCACGGTCGTCCCGGCGGCGTCGAAGACCGACTTGCCGGTGTACTGCGAGAAGTACGGCACCTCGCCGGGCGCCTTGTCGGCCTTCAGCGACTTGCCGGGGCGTGCGCGGGTGATGCCGAGCGGCGCGAACACCTTCTGCTGGACGTAGGTGGCGTAGGAGAGGCCGGAGACCTTCTCGATGATCTGCCCGAGCAGCAGGTAGCCGTAGTTGCTGTAGGCGTAGGCGCTGCCGGGCGCGTGGTTCAGCTTGAGCCCGGCCCCGTACTTGACCATGTCGGCCTTGCTGACGGGGAGCGAGACTCCGAGCGTGCTCGCGATCAGGCGGTCCTGGTACGTCGGGTCGGGGGTGATGTCGCGGTCCCAGCCGCCGAGGTGCTGCAGCAGCCGCTTCACGGTGATGTCCGCGAGGCGGGGGTCGGCGGTCTGACCGGACGGCGGCGTCAGGTCGAGCAGCGAGGTGACCGGCGTGGACAGGCTGAGCCGGCCGTCCTGGACGAGCCGCATGATCGCCGTCGCGGTGACCGCCTTGCTGAGGCTGCCGAGGCGGAACAGCGACGTCGGCCGGGCGCTGAGCGAGGTGTCGTCGCTCCAGGTGTAGCCGCGCGCCAAGAGGAGCTTGCCGCCCCGCATCACGGCCAGCGCCCCCGCCGGGATGTTCCGGTCCTGCATCAGCTTCTTGATCGCCGTGTCGAAGCCGCCCAGCCCGGCGCCCGCCGTGCCGGACACCTTCCAGGTGCGCGCCGCCGCGACGCCCGCCACCTGCGTGGCACCCGCCGAGCATCCGGTGAGCACCGACGGCGCGGCCGCCACCAGTCCGCCCACGCCGAGCAGCTTTGCGAACTCGCGCCGACTGGCACCCGTCTGAGTCACGTTTCCTCCGTGATCCTTTTCTCCGGATTCGTCCGGACGGACTCTACTGAAGATCACGTCGAGCTCAAGGCTTTACGATCTTGGGTCACTGGCCACTCGTCGCGCTCCTGCCGTACGGGTTCGCCTACCTGCCGTGTCGCGGTGCCGTCGTCACGGCAGACAAGTACGGGCGTTATGGTTTCGCCATGAAGGCTGCGGTCCATACCAGGTACGGTCCGCCGGAGGTCGTTCGGATCCGCGAGGTGGACAGGCCGGTGGTCCGGGACCGCGACGTGCTCGTCCGGGTCCATGCGACAACGGTGAACCGGACGGACTGTGCCTACCGGGCCGCCAAGCCCTTCTTCATGCGATTGCTCACCGGCCTCACCCGGCCACGGCGGACGATCATGGGGACCGAGTTCGCCGGCGTGGTCGAGGCGGTCGGCTCCGGCGTCACCTCCTTCGCGGTCGGTGACCGGGTGTTCGGGTACAACGAGGGCGCGTTCGGAGCACACGCCGAGTACCTGTCAGTACCGCAGAACGGTTCGATCGCGACCGTGCCCGCACGCGCAACCTTCGAGCAGGCCGCTTGCGGGACCGAAGGCGCGCACTACGCACTCGCGTTCATCAGGCACGCGGAGACGCGTGCCGGTCAGGACGTCCTGGTCTACGGCGCGACCGGTGCGATCGGCTCGGCGGCCGTGCAGTTGTTGAAGAGCCTCGGTGTCACCGTGACCGCGGTGTGCGCCACGGAGCACCTGTCACTGGTGAAGGATCTGGGTGCCGAACGGGTCGTCGACTACACCGCCGGGGACTTCACCAAGGACGAGCAGACCTACGACGCGGTGTTCGACGCGGTGGGCAAGAGCACGTTCAGCCGCTGCAAACGGCTGCTGAAGCCCGGCGGCGTGTACCTGTCCTCGGAGCTGGGTCCCTGGGCGCAGAACCCGATCCTGGCCCTGGTCACCCCGCTGCTGCGCGGCAGGAAAGTGAAGTTCCCGTTCCCGCGGGACGACCAGGCCATCGTGCGCCGGCTGCGGGAGCTGATCGATTCCGGGACGTTCACACCGGTCATCGACCGGCAGTACCCGCTGGACCAGATCGTCGACGCCTACCGGTACGTGGAGACAGGACAGAAGATCGGCAACGTCGTGATCACCATCCCGCCGCGACACTGAACGAACAACCGATGGCACCCGCCGGGCACACGTTCGCCATCGGCGACGACCGTGTTGCTTGAGGGACAGAGCTGGTGAAGCACTCCCGGCAGCGCGACCATCATCGTGTGGGGCCGTGGCCTGATCGCGGTGGGTTTGCGGCGCGACCGGACGCCTGTGCGGAGCTGGTCTGCCCGACCGGTCGGTTCGACGGCTCCGCGGAAAGTTCAGAGTTTGAAGAGTTTGGCGTACGGTTCGGTGATCCGCATCTTCTGGGGACCGAAGTCGATGACGACCGCCTGGTGCTCGACCTTCAGGACGCGCCCGAGGCCGTACTTGTCATGGGTGACCAGCTCACCCGACGCGAACTCCTCGAAGACCGGGGCGGGCGGGCGTTTGAAGGGGCTGGTGGGCAGATGCCGCCGCGTGGCGGCCCGGGGAGTTTTCATTCCTCACAGTATGCGCCCCGTGATGGCGGTCGCGACGAAATTCTCTCCGTCTTTCGCGAAGTCACACCGCTCGCCAGGCGATTCCCGCCCCTTCACCCACCTGCGTGCTATGCTGGGGACCAGTTGCGGTTCCCATAGACATTTTGTGCGCGCCTGACGGTCTCTACCTCAGGCGCCTTTTTGTTGTTCTGGATCTTCCGGATGGGTCATCGCGGCGCCCGGTCCTGCACGGTGCAGGCCGGGATCCGACCAGAAGGAGATCACCATGGCCACCGGCACCGTCAAGTGGTTCAACGCGGAAAAGGGCTTCGGCTTCATCGAGCAGGACGGCGGCGGCGCCGACGTTTTCGCTCACTACTCCAACATCGCGGCCCAGGGCTTCCGTGAGCTCCAGGAGGGCCAGAAGGTGACGTTCGACGTCACCCAGGGCCAGAAGGGCCCCCAGGCGGAGAACATCGTTCCCGCCTGAGCATCGCGCTGACGGCGTCGCGGCGGGCGTGGCATTGAGCCACCCCGTCGCGGACGTCGCCCGATGCGGCGGCACGTCACCACGATCGTTGCCGTATTTCACCAGGCCGGGCGCATACCTGTCGCCCGCTGTCTTCCGGTTCGTTCTTGAGAAATCTCCGCTCGTCTTCGTGACCCGGGGCCCTCCTCGATACGCGCCGATTCGAGGAAGGTTCCACAGACATGTCCCGTAACACCCGACGGCCCGTACGCGGCCGTTCGTCCCGAACTACCGATCACCGTACGTCGCCGACTCGGCCGAGCGGTGAGTTCACGCTTCCGAAGACATCCACGCCGCCTCTGCCCCCGATCTCGGCGTTCGGTGACCTGGACATGCCTTCGGCGCTGCTGACGACGCTGGCCCGTCATGGGATGACCACTCCGTTCCCCATCCAGGCCGCGACACTGCCGAACGCCTTGAACGGGCGGGACGTCCTCGGCCGCGGCCGCACCGGCTCGGGCAAGACCCTCGCCTTCGGCCTCCCTCTGCTCGCCCGCACCGCGGGCAGCCGCGCTGAACCGCGGCGTCCTCTCGCCTTGGTCCTCGTCCCGACCCGGGAACTCGCCCAGCAGGTCACCGACGCGCTCACCCCGTACGCCGAAGCCGTGAAGCTGCGGCTGACCACGGTGGTCGGGGGCATGTCATTGCCCCGCCAGGCGAACGCGCTCAAACGCGGCACCGAGGTCCTGATCGCCACGCCGGGCCGCCTCGCGGACCTGATCGACCGCGGTGACTGCCGGCTCGACAAGGTGGCGATCACCGTGCTGGACGAAGCCGACCAGATGGCAGACATGGGCTTCCTGCCCCAGGTCACCGGTCTCCTCGAGCAGGTCGCGCCCGGCGGTCAACAGATGATGTTCTCCGCGACGCTCGACCGCAACATCGACCGCCTGGTTCGCCGGTTCCTCAGCGACCCGGTGACCCACTCGGCCGACCCTTCGGCCGGAGCTGTCACCACCATGGAGCACCACCTGCTCCACGTCGCCGACGCCGACAAGCACGACACCACCGCGCACATCGCCGCCCGCGACGGCAGGGTCCTCATGTTCGTCGCCATGAAACACGGCGCCGACCGGCTCGTCCGCAAGCTGGCATCCCAGGGTCTCCGCGCCGGCGCGCTGCACGGCGGCAAGTCACAGTCCCAGCGCAACCGCGTCCTGAACGGCTTCCGCACGGGAGACCTCGATGTCCTGGTCGCCACCGACGTCGCCGCCCGCGGCATCCACATCGACGACCTGGACCTCGTCGTCAACGTCGACCCGCCCGCCGACCACAAGGACTACCTCCATCGCGGCGGCCGCACCGCCCGCGCCGGACGGTCCGGCACCGTGGTCACGCTCGTCCTCCCCTCCCAGCGCCGCGACATGAACCGCCTGATGACCACGGCGGGCATCGTTCCGCGCACCACCAGCGTGCGCCCGGGCGACACCGAACTGGCTCGCATCACCGGCGCCCGTACCCCTTCCCACACCGCCGCCGGAACCTCCCCCGCGAGGACGGACCGCCCGCGGACACGCCGCGCCACCCACCCGGTGCCCGCCACACGCAGCAGGAGCGTCGAACGGCATCGTTCCGCTTCCTCTGCACGTCCCGCACGACGTGCAACACCCTCACGGAACACCTGACAGACGTCCCGGACCCCTCAGGCGCGCCTGCGCGAGCGCTGACGGCCTCCAGGAGCCCCAGCGCCGGAGTCCACACCTCGGCCCGCGCAGGTGCCGCACAGGCCACCCTCGCAAACCTGGATCAGAACAGCTCCCTGGAGTGAAGTGCCCCTGAGGACGAGCTGCCACTTCGGAGATCAGCTCTGCTCGCGTCGCCTCTTCCATTCGGCGACGACGGCCTCGACGTGTTTGCGGATGTCGTCACTGCGGTCCGCGCTGCCGTTGACGTCACGGCACGCCTGGCCGTACTCGGCCCACAGGGCATCGTCAGCGAGGCGAAACTTCCGTTGTGGGCTGCCTGCCGTAGGCATGTCAGCCGCCCAGCTTCACGACCAGCGAACGCAGATGAGGCGTTGCGGCGTTGTCTTGGCCGCGCTTCACCCATACTGCGATGTGTTCGCTGACCAGCTGGGCGAGACTCGCACGCTCGTCGTCGCTGAGCTCAACCGTGGTCGAGGTGCTGGTCCGGCAGTCGTAAGCCCTGAAGAGGATGTCTCCGACCGCCTGTTCGGCCGCAGGGGGCTTGCGGTTGCGCTGAGCATGCCAATCGGCACTGTTGTTGACGACGCCCCACCCATGCAGGGCTTCGTGGTTGGTAAGTTCGAGCCTCATGGGGCCGGCACCTCTCGCTCCCAGGGGGTGTGGCCACACCCTACGCCGGTGTGGCCGCACACGTCGAGGGGAACCCCTCGTATCACTCCCTCAACTCACTCTGCTCCGCCGGCCCGAACAGCCGATCGGGCCAGCGGGCACCCTCACCGTGCCGAGCCTCAAGGGAAACCAACCACAGAACGTCCGACGGCGAACGTACGTAGCCGAGCGCGAAGTCGCCGAACAGAACCGATTCGTCGGGTGCGATTTGTCCTTCGCCCGCCGTTTCTCGGCGTTCGCCATGGACCGCTACATACCTCTCTGCTGCTTTGCGGCTGGTGACGCGGACCGAGTGGAAGGCCATCAAGGCGCGCGTTGCGGCTCGGCGGCCTGGCCGTCACCAGACGCAGGCCGGACATGGACGGCGGCCACGACACCGATTCCCGGTGCCCCGTTCGGCATCTTCTCGTTGTCGTTCCGCGACCGTCGCGACGGCTTGGCGATCGGGGGCGCCCCGCCCAGATCCGGGATTGCCAGCACCGCCGCCCGCACCTTCGACACCGGTCGATCATGGCCCCAAACGAGCACCGCGACCGGGACACGCACCAGCATCGCCTGGCTCCCCCACACCCGGGAGACCGCCGTCACCGTCGGCTTCAACGGCAGCGATATCAGCTTCGACGGCGGCCGCACCTGGACCCGCTTGGACCACATCGCCACCCTGCTCGGCGTCAACTGCCGGCCACACGCTGCCTGCTGGGCCGTCGGCGAACACGCCACGCAGCCCAACTCACCCTGACACCCCACTGACCCACTGCAGACCCCGGCCCCCGCACGACCCCACCGACCGACACCGACGCCCCGGATCTGCTGGCCGGGCCTTGAGCGAACCGGGCTTTCCAGGGGTGCGCCCCTCCCCCGCGCTGATGGATGGCCGGAACGCACCGCCACGCGGCCAGGTCCGGGGGTTACCCGACGTCGGTTTCGGCGTCGGGCCCGTGGAGCTGGTTGAGAGGGCGTCTTCAAATCCCGGAGGGTGATCATCAGTCGGGGCGGGCAGTCAACGGGCTCTGACGCACGATCTTGGCGTAGAGGGAGCGTCGCTGCCCAGCACCACTCCGGATCGGCAAGCGTCGCCTTAAACAGCGGGATGGCCCGGCCCAGGTGCGCCCGCCGACTGGTGAGGTGTCGGCCTGCCGGTCGGTGAGCCGCCGCCGAGTGGACTCGTCGGCCAGAACCTGGCCGCTCCGCTGGTTACCGGACACGTGTCCAGACGTCAGGCACCCGGCCCCCGACCAGTGGCCGGGGTCCGTGGCGTCAGGATTCCCTGGTGAAGGTCATGTCCATCCAATGCCGCCAGGTCGCCCCGCCGTCGTCGGTGCGCTCCCACGTCGCGGTCATGGTGTCGCCGCCGACCACCAGGGTGGCGCGCTCGGCGTCGCCGGCGAACGTCCAGACGCCGCGCTCGTCCACGGTCGCGTGCATGGTGACGAACCCGCCCCCGTTGTCGAACGAGCGCATGGGGTAGCCCCCGGTCGCCGGGTCGTACGGCCCGATCATCTCGATCGCCTCGACCCGGTCGCCGCCCATCCGCACGTCCACCCGGTGAACGAGGAAGAATCCCCCCGCCATCCACTCGTAGGTGTCCCACCCGGCGATCCGCACCGGCGGGTCGTCGGTGGTCCCGCCCTCCGACCGCCACCGTCCCACGAGCACGTCCAGGTCCTTGTTCTCCGGCATGAGCCCTCCTGTGTAAGATGTTGCTTAAATACTTACACATGAGGAGAGCGCGGTGGACGAGGCGTTGCGGGCGGTCGCCGACCCGACCCGTCGCACGATCCTGGTGCTGGTCCGCGACCGGGAGCTGCCGGCCGGCGACATCGCCGCGCGGTTCCCCGGCATCAGCCGCCCCGCGGTCTCCCAGCACCTGCGGATCCTGGTCACCGCCGGGCTCCTGGACATGCGCCGCGACGGCAACCGGCGGCTGTACCGGATGCGTCCCGACGGCCTGGCCGAGGCGGCCGTCTTCTTCGAGTCGATGTGGTCCGACCCCCTGCGCAGGCTGAAGGACGCCGCCGAACGAGAGGAAGGCTCATCGTGAGATTCGAGCGGACGATGCGGATCCAGGCCCGCCCGGAGACCCTCTGGCGATTCTTCACCGACCCGGACCGCCTGGCCCAGTGGTGGGGCCAGGCCGACCTCGACGCGCGGCCCGGCGGCGACCTGCGCGTCGCGATGCCAGACGGCCCCCGGCCCGTGATGCGCGGGACGTTCGTCGAACTCGTCCCCTACGAGCGGATCGTGTTCACCTTCGGCTGGGAGCCCGCCCCCGAGGCACCCGACATCGCCCCCGGCACCTCCCTCGTCGAGGTCACGCTCGCCCCCGACGGCGAGGGCACCAAGCTCACGCTCCGGCACAGCGGCCTGCCACCCTCACTCGGCGACGAGACCGCCGAAGGCTGGACCCACGTCCTGCGGCACCTCACCGACGCGGCCGAACGCGCCAAGCCCGCCTGATCCAGCCCTGCCACTCCGCCCCCGGCCTGCCACCGACGAAGTGGCAATCCCCTGGAACCGTGGAGGCATTGATCTTCCCCAGTTTCCGTGGAGTCCACTTTGGTTGACATGCATGTCTTGGCCCTCAAGAGAGGTCAGCATGCCCAGGAGCTATCCCCCGGGTTCCGTCCTAAGGTGCTCGATCTGCTGCGGGCCGGACGGGCCGTCCAGCAGATCGCCGAGGACCTGCCGGTTCAGCTTCGCCCTCGGCGCGGTCGGGCAGCTGGCGCTCTCTCTCGGTGTCAACGTCAGCCCGGAGCGGCTGGCGACGTACGGCGCTGCGCTCACTGCGGGGCCGGTAGCTGAGGACGGCACGCGGGTCCAGAAGGTGATCCCTGGCGAGGTCGCGCGCGAGTAGATCCCCCCAGCCGCAGCATCGGCCCACGGCCGTCCCGAACGTCGTAACAAGAGGCCCGCCCTCCTCCGCTTCGGCGGCAGGAGGGCGGGATTCCGTTGTTCAGGCCGTGCTCCACGCTCAGATCAGAAACGACACACCCCGGCGGGAACATGGCCTCAGTTCCTACCTGGCTCGTTCAGCGTGCACATGGTGAGGGCGGAAACCGTCGCCTACCTCGCCATGGGTTGCTCGGATCAAGATCGCTCTCTCGCCAGGCGTCGACGAGTTGCGCCGTAGCGGCTGCTGATCTTGTGTTCCACCGTATCGGCTGAAACGGAGGGCCAGAACTGGAGAAGGTGGCGCTCTGCTCCATCGTGGACCACGAGATCTACAGCCGCGTCTCTTTCTTGGGCGTGAGCCCGCACGCGATACTCTCCACTGAATTCAAACTCGAGGAACTCGAAGTCAGGGTTTGAAATCATCGATGAATCGCAGATGAAGAGAATGTCCGTGTCAAGCGACACCGACACTTCGGCGATATCTTCCCAGCCTGCCGGCTCCAGCGCCGGTTCAGTGTTGCAAACCTCGACCCTGAGGCGGACGGATCCGGAATGAATTCCTGTGTTGATAGCCACGATACCTTCCTCGGAATCCACGAGGCCGTTGAGGAAGGATGCAGGCGAATTCATGCCACCTGAGTCCCGCTCCAGCAGATAGAAGACGTGATGATCCACACGCACCAGGCCCTCTGAGGACACGACAGGCGGATTGGCCACGGTAAACTCCTGGAACCAGGTTAGGGAACAACTTCAATGAAGAAGGCGTCACCGTCTCGAATATTGGACTCCCCCGGCAAAACTCTGTAGTCGACATAGAAGAGATTTAGCTCGGTTCCACCCCTCTCAGGCGCACCAGCGACCGGCCGGCTCGGTCGCGGGCGCTTCGTGGAGCGTGGCCGGACGTCGCGCTGCCGCCCAGCGATCATCCCGTCGCGGTACAGGTCCAGGGCTGCGGCGAGGGCGCTGTCCTCGTTGGTCACTCCCAGCGCCCATTCAACGCCGTCCGGGACGCGCTCGATCACGGCCTGTGCGCGACGAACCATCGCCATGTCGGCCTTGGCGGAGACGATGGGCGGCCGGAAGGCATCGCCGACGTGGCGGAGGGTGTCGCCAGCGCCTTCGGTCGCGCGACCGCACACTCCGCAGACCTGGACCCCGTCGGCGCCGGGGCTGGTGTCGGGGCGGGCTGCGTAGCACTCCATGGCGTCACGCTCCGTTAGTTGCGTCTGCAACTAACGGCGAGACCCTCCGTTCCGACAGCGGAGAAACCCTCCTCCAGTTCGGCTTCGTGGCCGCCCCCGGCGCGAGGATCGCCCTGCGCGCCCCAACGGCCGAAGCGCTATGAGCCTCACGACCGGGGCCGTACGTCCTCGCGAGGCAGCACGTTGACCGAGTGGAACGCCGGGCGGGGCCCGTTCGAATTCACCCTCTGGATGAGATCCAGTTCGCCGTCCAGAGCGACCGCGAACGTGTTGATCTTACTGTCGGTGTAGTCGCTGACGTGCAGGTAGCGCCCGTTCGCCGAGAATCCGAGGCCGATCGGACTGGACATCCCGACGCGTTCGACGTTCTCGACGAGCCGCCCGTCGTCGCCGATCGTGAAGCCCAGCACCTGGCCGGCGAGCGCGTCCGGGTCATTGCCGGCGACGCCGACCGCGGCGACGTACAGCCGGAGCCCGTCGGGGCTTATCGCAGCGCCCTCCGGGAAGTCGCCGGTCCCGACCGGTGAGCCCGGCACGGGGGTGAGGCCGCCGTGGGAACCGATGCGGAACCCGTGCACGTCGTCCGAGCCCTGGTTCACGACGTACACGAACCGGCCGTCCGGGGTGATGACGGTCTCCGCGCCGGAAATTCCGATCTTCTCCCGCGCGACCTCGCGTCCCAGAGCGCCGTCCGGCAGCACGGCGAAGCCGGTCATCACGCTCGCCGCGATGTCGCTGGGCGAGCCGTGACTGACGTACACGAACCGGCCGTCCGGGGTCACGGCGACCCCCTTGGCGGCCTTCGCTCCGGTGTCCACCGGGCGAAGCGGCGTGAGCTCGCCCTCGGAACCGACCGCGAACGGCGACACCGTGCGGGTGCCCGTGTTGCTCACGTAGATCGTCTTCCCGTTCGGGGCGATCGCCATGGCGAACGGGCCCGGGGTCTCGACCATCCCGAAACGTTCGAGCGCCCCATTCGCTGCGATCCGGAACAGCACCACCTGGTCGGCCGCAGTGTTCGCGAGGTAGGCGAAGCGCAGCTCGGGTGTGAAGACCATGCTGCGCGCCCCGGCGCCATCGCCCACCTCCACCCCGTCCACCGGCTTCAGACCACCGCTGCCGCCGACCGCGAAGCGAGTGACGTTGGCAGTGCCGCCGAGATTGGCGCTGTTCGTCACATAGACCGTACGACCATCAGACGCCGCGGCGCCCACAGTGGCCGGCCCATCAGGGTGGGCCGGCGTGGCCAGCCCCCCGACGGCCAGCAAAGATGCGGCGAGAACGCCGCTGATCCGCCGTGACCTGAACATCGAAACGTTTCCCTTCATCCGTGGCGCATGCAGCCCTACTCGAATAGATGATGGAATCCGCAGCGCCACCCCGTCCTTCGACAGCAGGCACGCTCCTTTACCCACCGCGCACTCCCACACGCTTCCGGCGCCCCCGCTCGGAGTACTCGACGGCGGCGTCGTTAGCGGCCGCTGGAGTGGACATGGCCGTTTCGTGATCGCTCCCGACCTACGCAGTGCGCCATGCGTCAGTCCACAGGAAACCGCGAAGTGCCACCAGCCCTCGTGCTCACCGCGGACCAGCAGTGCCTTGATCTCGCTGAGGTCCGCCTCCGCCGGCACCGTGAGCGCTACCAGCGGGAGTTCGTCGTTGAAGACCTCCCCGCCGAGACCGCGCGGCATCTGGTGAACCGGGCACATCACAGACTTCGGTGGCCAGCTGGCTCAGCTTGGGCGCTTGACTGCTGCACCTGTCGAAGCCACCGAGACGAAACCGGCTGTCTGGCTCGGCTTGGCGCGGCGCCTCCCTCTCTGAGGGCGTAGCGTTAGCCGCGCCTGGACCTGGACCGTGTTTGGTCCCGGCTTGTCGGCGGCTTGTGATCGCGGGTGCCGACCGGTCGCACGTCCATGGCGTTCACGGACGCGGCAGAGGGAACGGAGAGTGCGTGATCGCGCGTTTCGAGGAGATCGACTGGTGTCCGACGGCCAAGGGGGCCATCAGCCTGCGGCGTCGACGAGACCCGTCCTCAGGCACCGAGGTGTACGAGGTCAAGCTTGATGACGACTTCCTCATGTCCAGCCAGTTCACGGCGGGAGAGATCGCACTGGCCCGGCTCGGCCTCGAACCGCTGCCGGACGCCGACCTCGACGTGATCGTGGGCGGGCTCGGTCTCGGGTACACCGCCCATGCCGTGCTGGAAGACCCGCGCGTGCGCTCGCTCATCGTCGTGGAAGCACTCGACGAAGTGATCGGATGGCACCAGCGGCATCTTGTGCCCCTCGGCGCCGGCCTGACCTCCGATCCCCGCTGCCGCCTCCTCCAAGCGGATTTCTTCTCCCTTGCCGCCGATCCAGGTGGCTTTGATTCCGCCGTTCCAGGTCGGCGCTTCCACGCCATCGTCGTCGACATCGATCATTCGCCACACCATCTGCTGGACCCCGCTCACGCGGCCTTCTACCGGCCCGATGGCCTGCGTGCTCTCACCGGCCGGCTCCACCCTGGCGGTGTATTCGCGCTGTGGTCCAACGACCCACCGGACGAACACTTCACCACCGACCTCGCTCAGACCTTTCACGAATCACAAGCGCACGTAATCGAATTCCCCAATCCCTTGCAGGAACGCACGGCGACCAACACCGTCTACATCGCAAGGACACAGCCCACCCAGACGTAACGCAATGCCAACCGACCGGCGGTAAAAGAGTACGTTCCGAATTGGGGCATGTCCCCCGGGCCTAAAAGGCTGTCCCGTCATGATCAAGCGGTGCTGGTCAGCCGCCGTCGGCCATCACGCTGGCGCCGCGGCGGGAACGCTCGACGCCCGAGTCGAGTACCGGTAGTTCTTGCTGGGTGCGTCCAGGAAACGGTACGGCCGCGCGCCGTCACCGCCTCGGCGGATCTGGAGACCGCCGCTACGTCGCGGGGCTTCCCGCGCGGTTCCTCGCGGACCACGGCGAAGCGACCGCCGACGAGGATGGCCGGGATGACGATCATGACCACGCCAGGACAGCAGCCAGAGCGCCTGCGGCTTGTCCGACCCCTTGAGCCTCGGCCGTGCCGCCAGCGAGGGCGGCACGGACCGATAACATGATCATCATGTGGGCCGTTCGTGCGGGAATCCCGTTCGGAGCGGTCCTGTCAGCCGGCGGTGGTCCCGGCTGTGTAGTCCACTCCCAGCAGCACGTCTCGTACGTTGCCGAAGTCCACGTCGTCGTTGTCGCCGCGGTCGATGGTCACCAGGACGACCTGGTCGGCCGTGATCCCGCCCAGGGCGTTCAGCGGTGACGGCGGGACGGTCGACTGTGGCTCGGTGATCGGCGGCCGGTTGGAGAACGCGACGCCGTTGGGCATGGACACGGGGATGGAGACGGCCTGGGGATGCGTGACCGACACCTTCGCTTTGATCGGCTCTGTGCCTTCGGCCCCGCAGACGAGGACAGCGAGGTTGTTGATCACCCGGTTCTTCTCGGACGGAGGCAGGCCGAGTGCGGTCAGGTCGAAGGAGAGCTTGGCTCGTGGCTTGCCGTCGCGGAGGTCGGTGAGCCCCTCCAGGCCGCGCTTGAAGGCGGAGATCAGGATGAACCGATCGATCGATGCCGGTGCGAGCGAGGCGTGCGACTGGTGCAGGGTCGCGGAGTACTGGGCCCGCAGGTCGAAGGTGATCAGGACGTCGACGACGTCGAGCAGACCCGACTGGTTGGCCGCAGGGGGGAACTCCAGGCTCCATTGGCTCTCCAGGCCGCTGCCCTCGAACTGCATCAGGGCGTTGCCGGGCAGGCCGTAGATCTCGCGGTCGGTGGTGTCCAGATCGAACTCTGAGATCGGCAACGCGTCCGCGGGACGGACGGACGGCTGCATCGTCCCGTCCGGACCGCCGATCTGGGAGACTCCCACGTTCGACAGCAGCCCCCGTATGGGCGCGGTGCCGGCCGCCTGGATCACACGTGGTGTGACGGCGATGACGCGGTGGCCGTAGGTTCCGGGATAGGCCGACTGCACCGTGGCCTCCTGGGTCTGGAACTGGCACCGTCCGGTGGTCAGAAGCTGGGCGAACTGCAACGGGAGGTCACGGGCCAGGGAGACGGTGTACTTCACCGGGACGAGCTCCCGGATCCCTTCCAGATACCGGGTGTGGAGGCTCGCCAGGTCGAGGCCCAGCTGGTCGGCTCCGCCCGCTCCGCCGTGCTCGAGCGGGAAGTAGTCCATCCGGATCAGGTCGACGGTGGTGTTCTGCTCGTAGGCGAGGGCGCGCTGGGCGAGCCATGCGGTCCGCGTCGCCAGGTCCAGGTAGCGGCGCAGAATGCGCTGGAGCAGGGAGGTCATGTACGACCAGAACTCCACGTTGAGAAAACGTTCCTGCGCGAATTCGAGCAGATCGGCGGCGAGCCGCGCGTCGACCTCGGCGATCTGCCGTTGCAGCCCCGCGAGCGCGGCGGACCGCTCCGCGACGTCGAGCTGGGCCTGGGCCGTCGGAAGCACCGTCTTCTGGAGGTCGGTGAGCTGGTCCCGGCGTTTGTTGGCCGCGCCGGCCATGCTGGACATGGTGATGTAGCTGGCGACGAAGAAGGCGCCCATGCCGGTCACCGTGGTCGCGGCGGACCCCATCCCCAGCAGCCCCGAGGACACCTTGTCGGAGAATCCCGCCTCGTGGGCGACGCTGGATCCCGTCGGCCCGGTCGCCCATCCGGGCAGATCACTCACGATCTTCTTCATGCCGTTGAAGTAGTCACCGACCTGGCCGA
Organism: Spirillospora sp. NPDC047279; assembly: GCF_040643285.1. Classification (NCBI taxonomy): domain Bacteria; kingdom Bacillati; phylum Actinomycetota; class Actinomycetes; order Streptosporangiales; family Thermomonosporaceae; genus Spirillospora; species Spirillospora sp. NPDC047279. The sequence goes on along the minus strand of NZ_JBEYUA010000024.1, from coordinate 40,802 downwards.
AGAAGCTGTTGTGGTTCGCGATGTCGGCCTTGGCCTTCTCGATCTGCTGCTTGACCCGTCCGACGACGATCTTCGCGATGGCGATCTGGTCGGCGGCCACGCCGGCCTGCTGCTCGGCGATGCGGGACTGGAGGCCCGCACGTTGCAGCATGGCGGAGTTCTTCATGTTCTCGATGAGCAGGTTCTCCAGCTGCGCCATGGCGTTCAGGAAGTCCTCCTGCGCCGACTGCGCCGACGCCGCGACGGTGTCGGCCGCGGACTTGAGCGTGGAGTAACGCAGCAGCGGCACCATGTCGGGTGCGAAGCCGAAGTAGTTCAGGCCCGCGGCGATCTGGGAGAAGCCCAGCTGTGCCCGGGCGAGCTGGGAAGCCTGCGCCGGGTTGGCCGACTCGGGAGCGGGCGGCGGCGGCGCGGTGGACCAGTCAGGGCTGATCGGCGGCACGTTTCCGTGCACGTAGTAGACGCCCTTGTAGAGCTCGCGGGCCCGGTTGATGTTCGCAGGCTCGTCCGTACGGTAGAGCGCGTCCGCCCAGTCCAGCATGGCCGAGCCCAGCTGGAGCCGGAAGTAGAGCTGCTCGACCGGGTGTATGCCCGCGGGTACGAGCTCGCGGTTGAACTGCCAGGACGGCGAGTCGGGCAGGCCCGCGCCCCAGAAGTAGTCGTCGTCGTCATTGGGCGCCGGGAGCTTGGGCGTGCTCCGGGTGTTGACCGTGTAGGGAAGGACGCCCGCGTGGTAGATCCAGAAGTCGCTCCAGGCGACGCCCTCGTCGTGGTTCCCCCACAGGTAGTGGGGCCGCCATGCGAAGGGCGCGTCCGCCGCGGCCTTGCCCACGGCGAAGCCCGTGATCTGGGCGGCCAGGCGGACCCCGCGAGAGTAGTCGCCGAGCCCGACGGACGCCTGGGCGATCAACAGGGGTATGGCGAACACGTCGGCGTAGACCAGGCCGTAGGCCACCTGTTCCCGGATGTTCTCGACCCACTGTTCCCATGACTGGTCGGACGGTCCCGGCCCCTCGACGGACCACATCTCGGTGATCTTCGGAAGGTCGTCCAGGGCGTTCACCGGGATCTGCTTGCGCTCGGCGAACGCCTCCACCACTCCGGCCAGCGGGAGCTCGTCGTTGAAGAGCAGGCCGAACGTGGCGGACGCGGCCGACTGGGCCAGGTCGAACGCGGCGCGATAATTCCGGCTGTCCAGGTAGCCGTACGCCTTCTTGATCGTGTCCAGGATCTTGAGGGCCCCTGCGTACGCCTTGAAGAGCTCCTGTTTCGGGGTGCCCGCGGTAGCGGCTCGCTTCTCGATCTCCTCCCTGCTTTCCGCCGGGATGTCGATGGAGAAGATGGCGCGAATCTGGAAGTAGTTCTCCAGCGGAATGGGCCGCTGGCGCGCGAGCCATTCATCGGGTTCCAGGAAGAACGGCGCCCTGCCCTGCATGATCTCCGGCACGATCGGCTGGTTCAGCACGTCCGGGTCGGTGTGCGCGGGATCGGGCGGACCCTGGAAGCCGTCGCGGAAGAACGCCTGCAGCGTGCGGACGTTCTCCCAGACGTCCGAGGACAGCGCGCTGTCGGGCCGGGTGAAGTCCGTGCGGTAGCGCAGCGAGAGTTCCTGCGCGCTCACCCCGGCGAGCGCGATCAGCACGTCGAGGTACTCGCGTGCCGTCGCCTCGCCCCGGGCCGGGATCTGTGCCGCCGGGATCCCGAAACCGAACGTTCCGCCGGTGGGCGCGGTCAGGATCTCGCGCAGGATCGGGATCAGGATCTCGTTCGCCGGCCGCGACTCGGTGGCGGTGACGGCGAAGCTCTGGTGGAACCGATTCGCCAGCTGCTGGAGCGCCTGCTGCTCGGTGAGCCGCTGCGCCCCGGTTCCAACGCGAAGGATCATGCTGATCCACTGCGTGCGCAGATAGTCGCGGTAGGCCAGTGCCTTGTCGGGCTCCAACGAGACCGCCGGGGCCCCGTCCGAGTCGCCCTTGCGCACCTTCGCGAGGACCGTGTCGAGATCCCTCGACCGAGTACCCGCCGCCGTTTTCAGCATCTCGTCTCCCAAGGAGGAACAACCTTCGTGTGATCCGCCCTGCGGAGTGACGGCTCAGGCGCCGTCGAGCGGCCTCGCCGCGTCCATGGAGGTCACCGCTGAACGCGAGCAGGGGCGAACTACTTCGGGCCCGCCGAACATCAGTGATATCAATCTGCCCGCCAAATATGGATCCGGGAAAACTCGCATATGGCACGGCCCATGAATCGACGGTCGAGCGCCGCGATCTCGTGGTTAACACGTAGCCGCCGAGAGAGGCTGGGGTGCGCATGCGTTACGTGATCTAGTCCCGCTTCGGCGGACACTCTAACGCCCCTTAAGAGGCAACCTTTATGCGCCAATCCACCACAGACGACCGCCCGTCCACGTGTTCATCGAAGCGCGGTGGCGCACCTGCGGTCGCGCTCCATGGTCACCCCCGCCACCGCGAACTCCCCAGCTCCTCCACAGTCGCGGATCACTTCGCCGACGCCTCAGAGAGGTGGTAGCCGGGACGGGGTTCGAACCCGCGCCTTCCTCATTGAAAGTGAGGGGACCTTCCGTTAGTCGACCCGGCCGTAGCGCGTACGAGAATCGAACTCGTGTTTCCAAGGTGAGAGCCTGGTGTCCTGACCACTGGACGAACGCGCCTGGAAAAGAAGGAGGCCGCCGCTCCGCAGGGGTGGGAGGGCGGCCGTAGCGGCAGAAAGGGCTACGGGCGTTCTCCGGAGCGTTCGCGCTCTTCGGTCATGGCGCCGCTCCCTTCGGGTCGGTTCGTACGGCTGGTGACTACGGTGCCCGATCTCGGTGGCGGGCGGCAACGGGTTTTCGGGGGAAGCAGGAACGGGCGCGCGACCCGAGGTCGCGCGCCCGTTCCTGGAGGACGAAAGGTCAGCCGGTGGTGACGGTGCGGTCGAGGGCGCTGCCCTTGACCCAGCGGCTCCACGACATCTCGTAGAAGCTCCACCCGTTGAACGGGTCGAGCCCGCGCTTGCTGCCGGTGATGACCACCGGGTCGCCGCGGTAGGAGAGGTCGTAGAAGAACTTGGCGACAGGCGGCGGCAGGTTGACGCAGCCGTGGCTGGCGTTGGTGCGGCCGAACGCCCAGTAGCGGTCGGGGCTGGCGTGCAGGTACTCGCCGGAGTTGGAGATCCGGACCGCGTGCGGCAGCTTGAGGTCGTAGTACTCCGGGTCCTTCTTGTCCGTGACGCCCATCCAGGCCGAGGTCATGCGTTCGACCAGGTGCTTGCTCATGGTCAGGTGCACGCCGCTGGTCGTCAGGTAGGTGTCGACGCCGTTCCGGACGCGGCCGCCCTTGCCGGCGCTGACGCCGGTGCGCTTGACGACCTTGCCGTTGACCTTGAACGTGGCCTTCTTGGTCTTGGTGCTGACCGTGGTGATGTGCTCGTTGCCGATGCGGAAGCCGCGCGAGACGTCGCTGACGCCGTAGGTGTTCTTGCCGGACCGCACGCCGGCGAGCTTCGCGCTGACCCGGACCGTCTGGTTGGGCTTCCAGTACGCGCCGTTCTTGGTACGGAAGATCACCTGGCTGTTGCTCACCCAGTACCAGGCGCCGACCGCGGGCTTGGTCGACTTGACCGTGAGCGCGCTCTCGACCGCCTTGCGGTCGGACACGGCACGGTTGAACGTGACGATGATCGGCATGCCGACGCCGACCTTCTCGCCGCTGCTCGGGGTGATGTCGGCGATCGTGAGCTCGGCGGCGGGCTTGAGCGTGGCGAACTTGCTCGTCGCCGCCGTCGTCTTGCCGTGGGTGTTCTTGGCGACGACCGAGACCTCGTACTCCGAGCTCGGCCGCAGCGTGCGCGACTTCCAGCTGGTCTTGTCGGCCGACATGCGGCCCTCGACCGGCTTGCCCTTGCGGGTGACCTGCACCTGCTCGATCGACCCGTTGGCGACCTTGACCTGGACCCCGGACTCGGGCTTGGCCTTGCCCGCTCCGTTACCCGGGGTGATGGTGACCTGGGGCGCGTCCGGCTCGTCCTTGCCTCCGACGGTGGTACTGCCACCACCGCCGTTCTCGTTACCGCCCCCCGAGCAGGCGGTCGCGAAGATGAGCACGGCTCCCGCAAGCCCCGTGCCCACCCGCGCCCCTGCGGTAAGCCTACGCTGCACCCTTGACCTCCCGACCCCGCCGTTACCAGGGAGACATTAGCGACAAAACTTGGCGATGATGCCACAACTCCCGGTTTTCGCCGATCTCCGAGACCAAAGCGTTGCAAGATCCGTGGGCCCGCCGTCCGGCATCCGGACGGTGCCGGACAGTGGACCAATCGCCTCAGGTGAGGGCGCTGCCCTGCTTCCACTCGGTGAACGACTTCTGCCAGAAGCTCCAGCCGTTGTCCCACTCGACGTCGCGGTCACTGCCGGTGAGCTTGAGCACGTCGCCCCGCTGCATGATGTCGTAGTACCACCGGGCGTTGGACGGGCTGAGGTTCAGGCAGCCGTGGCTGACGTTCGCCGATCCCTGCGAGCCGACCGACCACGGCGCCGAGTGCGTGTACTCGCCGCTGTTGGAGAACCGCACCGCGTGGTCGACCACGGTCTTGTAGTAGCCGGGGTCGCCTTCCTTTCGGCCCGGCGAGACCATCGTGACCGGGCTGGCCTTCTCCATCAGCAGGTGCACGCCGCTGGTGGTGGTGTACTCGCGGGTCTGCCCGTTGCCCGCGCTGAACGGGACGGTGCGCACCTTCTCGCCGTCGCGGGTCACGGTCATCTTGTGCTTGCTGATGTTGCCGGTCGTGATCTGGGCGGCGCCGATGGTGATGGTCTGCCCGGCGTCCTTGGCGCCGTACACGCCCTTGCCCGCGTCCACCCCGGCCAGCCTGGCGTCGAAGCGCACCTTCTGGTGCGCCGCCCAGTAGGTCTTGGTCCGGTAGATGACCTGGTCGGACCCGATCCAGCGCCACGCGCCCTCGACCGGCTTCTCCGGCGTCACCCGCAGGGCGCGCTCGACGGCGGCCTTGTCGGTGACGGGACGGTTGAACCGCACCATGATCGGCATGCCGACGCCGACCTTCTCGCCCTTGCGGTCGGGAGTGACGTCGATGATCGACAGCGTCTTGGACGGCTTCAGCGTGGTGAACGTGCTGGTGGCGGTCCTGGCCTCGCCGTCGTGGCGGGACCGGGCGGTGACGGTGTACGAGGCGCCCGGCGTGAGCGTGCGGTCCGAACGCCAGGTCGTACGGTCGGCGGAGAGCGTGCCGGTGACGGTGACGCCCTCCCCCTGCACGGTCACGTTCTCCAGGGTGGCGCCGGAGGCCTTCACCTCGATCGGGCTGTCCGGCTTGACGGACGCGGTGCCGTTGCCGGGCGTGATCGTCACCGAGCCCGTCTCGCTCGAGGCCAGTTCGCCCGACCCGTCCCCCACGCTGCAGCCGGCCACGAGCGTCACGGCACTCGCCCCAACGGCCACCACGAGCCCCAAACGACTACTTCCAGCCACAGACTCCCCCAAAGGCCCCGATTTCCCCGTAGATGGGAAAATGTATCCGAAACTTGGAGACGCACCGAACGCCACAGAAGTTCGAAATCGCCGCTCAGGGCCCTGATGCCACCGGCCGTGACCACGACCTCACGATGGGACACCGGTCACATCGGCCACACGCATCCGAGACTGAACGGCCATGCGGGACGACGGCATGCGGGACGGCCTGCCGGATGCTCGGCGGGCGCCTTTGCGGGATGCTCTGCCGCCATGGAGGCGGTCAGGCGGCGGGATCGCTCAGGGCATGGAGGAGATCAGGCGGGGGCCGGGACGGCACCGGCGCCGGGGGCGGTGGGGGTGCCGTTCACGTGGTGGAGGCAGCGGCGGAAACCGTAGATCGAGATGCCCACGGCGCCGGCGCCCAGGACCGCGACCAGGCTGGTGCGGACCCAGAGGTACATGCCGATGGACTCGTTGAACAACATCCACACGCTGATCAGCGTGTTGGTGAAGAAGACCAGCGACCACAGCAGCGAGATGCGCAGGAAGAACTGGCGGACCCGGGCGTGCTCGAGGAAGGCCTCGGGCATCGGGACCATGTCGGTCGCCATCTTCTGGGCGAGCGGGCGGCGCAGCGGCACAGACGCCAGGAACGCCATGCTCACCAGCAGGGTGCCCAGCGTCGGCTGGAGGAAGTAGACGACGGCGCTGTGGGTGGCGGCGGCGAGCACGGCCCGCACGGTGACGCCGAGGGCGGCGAGCAGGAGCATCGCCGAGACCCCGTGGCCGCGGAAGTAGCGCCAGGCGATGCCGCCGTACACCCACGTGACGGCGGCGATCAGCGCGCCGTTGAGCCCGAGGAGCACGAACGCGGCGTAGAAGACCACGACCGGAGCGATCACGCCCTCGACGAAGCGCGGCAGCGCGTGCCGGAGCATCGAGGCGAGCTTGGGGAGTTCGAAGACGTGATGCCCCTGGTGCCCACCCGGCTCGTGCAGTCGTTCCATCGAGCCAGATGCCCCCGGTCCGGCCTCGACGGCCGCTGATGAAGTGGTCACAACCCGCCCCACGGTACGTGATGATCGATGTTCTGCCGCACGGTTCCGGCTATTGCGGGTTAGTTCGGATCTGGGGCGGGCAAAGTGCGGGGCTCGACCTATTGCGGTCAAAATTGAACCTTTCCGCACATCAACCCGGAAGCCGGTGGCGCGCGGCCGTCCGGCACTAGGGTCGCCCCTGCCCGAACGGTCATACCGGCCGCCCGGACGGGGCACCGAACACCGTCCCGCCCGGAGCCTTGACCGTATTGGACTGTTCGTTAATAGTTTCTCGCACACGTTCTCGACGAGGAGGCGCGCGGATGGGCGAGGCTCTTACCCCCGACGACAACACCGAGCAGCTCTCGAGCATGCTCCACGCGGTCGGCACGCCCGGCGAACTCCGCCAGCTCCTCGAGGCGCCCGGCGTGAACGACGAGGTCATCGACCAGTTCGTCCAGGCGGTGGGCGTCGACGCCGTCCTCGACCGGCTCTTCGGCCTGATGGGCACCCGGTTCATGCCCGACAAGGCCGGGCAGGACGGCGGCCTCGTGCAGTGGAACATCGGCACCCCCGACGGGCCGCGGCACTACACGCTGACGATCGGCGGCGGGCAGGCCACGACCGCGCGCGGCACGGCCGACAAGAGCAAGGTCACGCTCGGCATGTCGCTGCCCAACCTGCTCCGGCTCTGCGCCGGCAAGCTGAACGGCGTCACCGGCGTGATGACCGGCAAGGTCAAGATCTCCGGCGACATGATGTTCGGCGCCAAGATGCAGGGCTGGTTCGACTACCGGTAGCCGCCTCAGCCCCGCTGCGCGGCGGCGTCCCGAGCTCCACCCTCCCGAGCGCCGGCGTCCCGGGGGGCCGCGTCCCGGGGTGAGGAGGGGCGGACGTCCTGGGCGGCGGAGTAGAGGGCCCGCAGCGTCACCGCGACCGACGGGCGCCGGATGCTCGCCGCCCGGGTGACCGCGTACACCTCGCGCGCCAGCGAGGGGTCGGGCAGGCTCCGCACGGCGATGCCCTGGTCGCCCGCGGCCAGCGCCAGCGCGGGGATGGCGGTGATTCCCAGCCCCCGGGCCACCAGGCTCAGGATCGTGTGCAGGCCCTCGAACTCCCACGGCACCGGCCGGGCACCGCCGACCGCGTCCAGGAGGAGTTCGACCGCCTGCCGGGACGGCTCGCCCTGCGGCGCCGCCATCCAGGGCTCCTCGCGCAGCGCCTGGAGGTCTACCGGGCATTCGGGGTTCGACAGCGGATGTCGCGCGGGCAGTGCCAGGACCAGCGGGTCACGCCGCAGGTGAAAGAACTCCAGGGCCGCGGGCGCCTGATCGGCCATCTTGCCCGTCCAGTCGTCGATCAGGGCGATGTCCACCTCGCCGCTCTGGACCTGCCGGATGCCGTCGCCGGGCCGCGTCTGGCGCAGCACGAACGTGAGCCCGGGATGGTCGGCGAGGCTGTGCGCCAGCGCGGGCGCGAACGCCACCGCCGCCGTCGGGAAGGACGTCACCACCACGCGTCCCGTCGGGGTGTCCGACTGGGCCGACAACTCCGCCTCCGCCGCCTCGACCAGCGTGAGGATCTGCTCCGCCCGCTCCGCGAGCCGGCGTCCGGCATCGGTCAGCTCCGCGCTGCGCGCCGTGCGGTCGAGCAGCGGGACGCGGGCCTCCCGTTCGAGCGTGGCGAGCTGCTGGGACACCGCCGAAGGCGTGTACCCCAAGGCGGCCGCGGTCGCGGCGATGCTGCCGCGCCGCGCGAATTCAGCGAGCAGACGGAGCCTGCGCAACTCAAGCATCAGACCATCTTATGGTCAGCATCGATGAGACTCGCTTGTGATGATGCTAGATCAGGGCAAACATTTAAACGAACCCGGCCGGGGTCACTCAGGGGGATTCACCTCTCACAGTTCGTTATCTCGCCATGCCTTGGAGTGGACATATGCACGCCCAGCAGCACACGCCTGCGCCGTCACAGCCGCTGCACCCTCCCCTACGCAGGATGCCCATCTCCCCCACTTTGGCCGCCGACGACACCATCGCCCGCAGGCGCCGGGAGGGCCTGCCGGTCCTCCCGCTCGGATTCGGGGAGGCGGGCATCCCGATCCATCCCGCCCTCACCGCCGAGCTGGCCGCGGCCGCCGGCCGCGGCGCCTATGGCCCGGTCGCGGGCTCGGCCCCGCTCCGCGCCGCCGCCGCCGGCTACTGGAGCCGCCGCGGCCTCGAGACCGACCCCGGTCTCGTCGTGTGCGGGCCCGGGAGCAAGGCGCTGCTGTTCGGCCTGCTGATGTGCCTGACCGACGGCGACGTGGCGATCCCCTCACCGAGTTGGGTCTCGTACGCGGCGCAGGCGACGCTCACCGGGGCGAGCCCCGTCTACATCGCCACCCCGCCGGGCGAGGGCGGGGTGCCCAGCCCGGCCCTGCTCGCCGACGCGATCGTGCGCGCCCGCTCCGAGGGCCGCACCATCCGCGCCGTCGTCGTCACGTTGCCCGACAACCCGACCGGGACCCTCGCCTCCGAAGCCACGGTCCGCAAGCTCTGCGCGGTCGCCCGCGAACACGACCTGTTGATCATCTCGGACGAGATCTACCGCGACCTCGTCCACGACCCGGCCCGCACGGTGCCCAGCCCCGCGGCCTTCGCGCCCGAGCGCACGGTCGTCACCACCGCCCTGAGCAAGCATCTGGCCGCCGGCGGGTGGCGTCTCGGCGTGGCACGCCTGCCCGACGGCCCGCTGGGGCACGCGCTGCGCGCGTCCCTGCTGGGCGTCGCCAGCGAGATGTGGTCCAGCGCCCCGGCCCCGATCCAGCACGCCGCCGCGTTCGCCTTCGCCGAGCCGCCCGAGCTGATCGCCCACGTCGACCTCAGCCGCCGCCTGCACGCCGCGGTGACCGCGGCCGTGGCCGGCCGCTTCGCCCGGGCCGGCGCCCGTGTCCGCGCGCCCGAGGCCGCCTTCTACGTCTACCCCGACTTCGCCCCGCTCCGCGAGACGCTGCGGAGCCTGCACGGCATCGACACCGGCACGGCCCTGTGCGACCACCTTTTGGAACGTTACGGAATGAGCGTCCTGCCGGCCTCGGCCTTCGGTGAGCCCGCCGAGGCGCTCCGCGTCCGCGTGGCCCCGACCCGCCTCTACGGCGAGACCGACGAGCAGCGCCTGGCCGCGTTGGAGTCCGCCGACCCCGCGGCCCTCCCCTGGGTCGCCGGCTCCCTGGACGACCTCTCCGCCGTTCTGGCCGACCTGACCGCCGGCGTGGCCGAACCCGGCCTCACCCCGCCCGACCCCCTCGAACCCGCCCTCGCCTGACCCGGCGAAGGGCGCAGAAAAGGGAAAATGCCGCGGTCCGACGATCACATCGTCGGGCCGCGGCGCATTCCCCCGTGCGGAGGACGAGAGAATCGAACTCCCGCAGGTGTCACCCTGATCTCCGTTTTCGAAACGGGTGCCTTGCCGCTCGGCCAGTCCTCCTCGCGTACGTCGCCAAGGACTTGAACCTTGATCCACGGATTAAGAGTCCGCTGCATAACCATTCATGCTCGCGACGCGTGTCGAGCCGCAGCGGAGATTCGAACTCCGTTTCCCGGGGTGGAAGCCCGGCGCCTCACCATCAAGGCCTCTACGGCGGGTACTGCGTGGACCAGCGGAGAATTGAACTCCGATCGCCTCTTTGCAAGAGAGGTGTGTTGCCGTTACACCACAAGCCCATCGATCATGTTGTCTGGCAGGGGCGGTAGGAGTTGAACCCACATTTCACCGGAGTTGGAGTCCGGTCGCCTATCCGCTGGCTCACCCCTTCGTGTGCTTCGTTCTCTTCGATGCACTCAATGATGGGGCGGTTCATGATCTGGGGCAATCTGTTTTTCAGAGGTCGGGGTCGGTGTCCTTGGCGGTCGCGACGGGGCGCAGCGGGCGGCGCAGCGGGACGAGCATCATCGAGAAGTCGGCGGCGGCGATGATCCGGTCTTCGGGGTCGGTGACGCGGCACTCGACGATGACGAGCTGGCGGCCCGCCTTGAGGATCTCGGCGCGGGCGTAGACGGTGTCGCCGTTCGGGCGGCCGAGGTAGCGGACGTGCAGGTCGGCGGTGACCAGGCTGTTCTTGCCGGGTTCGAAGCCGCTGCCGCGGGCCGCGGCGGTGCCGGCGGCGACGTCGATGAGGGTGGCGATGGCGCCGCCGTGGAGGTTGCCGGTGCTGTTGAACGCCTCCTCCCGGACGGGCATCGAGAGCAGGGCGTGCGCTTCCCCGATCTCGACGATCTCCAGGGCGAGGAGCTCGTGGAGGGGCGTGGACTTGCGCAGCGTGCTGCGGATGAACTCCTGCTCGGCTTCGGGCAGGTCGGCGACGCGGATCGTGCTCATTCGGCTCATCCTAGTTACGCCCCTGACCGGCGCGATCAGGGGTGGTGTATGGTGCGACGTCGCACGGGAGAACGTCACAAACCACCCGAGTGCCGGTCAAGGCACGGCATGACGTACTGCCCCGTGGTAAACCCAATGCAGCGTGATGTCGAAGTTGTGTGGAAAGAAGGCGAGGGGGCCCGCCATGAGGCATGCACGGGACGGGGCTGCCGCGGCGATGAACGCCGCTTCGAGGGTTCTCGTCGCTCGGGGGAAGAACGAGCCTCAGGAGCTGGAGAACCCTGACGTCGCCTGGGGGCAGCGGGCCCGCGACGGGGTGTGGGTGCCGACCAAGGACGGGCAGCGGATCCACATCGGGATCGACGTTCCCGCGGCGGACACGGTGGCGCAGGTGCTGCGGCCGAGCCTGCGGGTGTTCGTCGGCATCGAGGTGGACACCGACATCGTGGCGCAGACGACGGCGAGCGGTATCCGCCTGCTGACGGTGATCCACGGGCCGGACGCGCCGGGCGAGTTCCGGTTCCCGGTGTCGCTGGCGGACGGGCTGGCGCTGGAGGCCATGCCGTCGGGCGGCTACGACGTGGTGCACCTGCGGTACGGGGCGACGGTGGGCCGGCTCTACAACCCCTGGGCGTGCGACTCGATGTACCGGCCGGTCAAGGCCGACTACTCGCTGGAGGGGGCCACGGTGACGATGCGCGTCCAGCACGAGGGGTCGTTCTACCCGGTGGTCGCGGACCCGCTCTACTCCCGCTGAGCGGAGGGCTTGGTCACCACCGGGTCCTCCAGGTCGAGCTCGCGGCTGAGCTCACGGAGGGTCTCGGCGCCGATGCGCCCCTTGCGGTACAGGGTGCCGAGCTTGGCGCGCTGGGCGTCGACCAGCTCGCTCTTGACGCGGGCGCGGTCGGGCGGCGGCGAAGCCTCCGGGTCGTGGTGCTCGTCCAGGCGGCTCTGGACGCGGTCGATGCGCAGTTCGAGCATCTGCCGGTAGGTGTCGGCGGTGGTCTCGTCGATCTCGTCGTCGTCGGCCATCTCCTCGAGGCGGGCGAGGGCGGCCTGGAGGCCGGCCTTGCGGGCGTTCATGGTCTCCACGAGGCGCCGGTCGGTCTCGATGAGGCCGAGCCGCCGGAGCAGCGGCGGCAGGAGGGGCGCCTGCCCGACGAGCGTCACGAGGACGACCAGGGCGGTCAGCAGGATGAGGGTGCCCCGGTCGGAGCCCGCGGCGAGCGGCAGCGACAGGGCCATGGCGAGGGAGATGGCGCCGCGCATGCCCGCCATCCCGATGACGAGGCGCTGTCTCCAGCCGAAGCCGCGCTGGGTGCGGCGGCCGCCCGGCAGGAGGTTGGCCAGGGGGCCGTTGAACAGCTCCCAGAGCAGCCGTACGGCGATGAGGACGGCGGAGACGGCCAGGGCGGCGACCGCGATCTCCGTCCAGGGGTGGTCGCCCCTGTCCTTGAGCACCTGGCGGATCTCCAGCCCGAGGAGCACGAAGAGCGTCGACTCGAGCAGGAAGATCAGGATGCGCCAGAACATGCTGCCGGCGAGGCGTGAGGCGGGCTGCAGGATGCCCTCGCCGTGGGTGCCGAGGTAGAACCCGGCCGTGACGGTGGCCAGGACGCCGGAGACGCCGAGGCCCTCGGCGGGGATGTAGGCGAGGTAGGGCGTCACCAGGAGGGCGATGATCTGGCTGCTGGGGTCCTGGATGCGGCGCCTGACCTTGCGGATGACGTAGCCGAGGACCAGGCCGTACGCCACTCCGCCGGCGACGACCTGGAGCAGCCTGAGGCCGCCGTGGCCCGCGGTGAACGGCGTGGACAGCGACTCGACGGCGAGGGCGAAGATCGTCAGGGCGACGCCGTCGTTGATGAGACTCTCGCCTTCGAGGATGGTGACCAGGCGGGGCGGGGCGCCGAGCCGCTGGAGCACCGAGGTGGCGGAGACGGCGTCGGTGGGGGCGACGGCGGCGCCGAACGCGAGGGCGGCGGCCCAGCCGACGCCGGGCAGCAGGGCGTGGGCGGTGCCGGCGACGGCCAGGGTGGTGACGGTGGTCAGGCCGAACGCGAGGGTGATGATCGGGATGGCGTCGGCGCGGGCCTCCCGGGGCGCGGTGAAGAAGGCGGCGTGGTACAGCAGCGGTGGCAGGAACCCCATCAGCACCACTTCGGGCGCGACGACGACCTGGGGCAGGCCGGGGACGAAGCCGGCGCCGAGGCCGAGGATCACCAGCAGGATGGCGTCGGGCACGCCGAGCCGTGCCGACAGTGCCCTGGCCAGCAGCACCACGACCGCGATCACCAGGAAGACGATGAAGATCCGATGATCCTCCACGGGCGGGATCTTCCCCGTGCGCCGCGCGGTGACGCCCGCCGGGCGCTGGAGATCGTCAAGTCTTTCCGATCATGAGTGCCGATCATGCGGGCTGACCGGTACGGCCGAATACGGTCAGCGGAATGTCGCCGGGTCGGCAGGTCCGAGGGGGCGGGGTTGCGTGGACGATCACGATCTGGGACTTATGGTGAATACGGGCACAGCACGAGCCGCTCCCCTCAGCGACGCCCCTGCCCACGCGACCGGTCCCGGTCGACCCCTGAGACTGGAGTCAGTGTGATCTTCACTCATGACGCCGAGCACGCGCTCTCGACCGTCGTCGACCTGATCAACACCTCGCCGGAGGCCTCGGGCGAGGAGCGGCTGGGCGATCTCGACGGCCTGCGCGCCTTCGTGGCGCGCAACGCGTTCAGCGACGTCCGCGACCTGACGGCCCGGGACCTGGCCAACGTGCGGGGGCTGCGGGCGCGGTTCCACGGCGTCTTCGGCGCCCCGGACGTGCCCGCCGCCGTGACGTTGATCAACGAGATCGTCGGGGGTGTGCGCACGACCCCGCACCTGACCGACCACGACGGGCACGACTGGCACGTGCACTTCTTCGCGCCGGGCGCCCCGATGGACGAACATCTGGCGGCCGACTGCGGGATGGCCCTGGCCTACGTGGTCGCGGCCGGGGAGCTCGACCGGCTGCGCACCTGCGAGGCGCCCGACTGCGACCGCGTTCTGGTAGATCTTTCCCGCAACCGCTGCCGCCGCTACTGCGACAGCCGGACGTGCGGCAACCGCATGCACGTGGCCGCCTACCGCGCCCGCCAGCGCGAGGCCGCCGCCCCCTGATCCGCGTCTCTGCGGGCCCCGGCCGGGGCCCGGCGTGTCGATCACAAGCCGCACCTGCGAAACTTGAAGCAAATTCGGTTTAAACGGTGCCCACGCTCGTCAGCATCCCCATCGGGTCGCTAACCTCGTCTTTCACACTCATTGCGGGTTTCCGCCCGCTGTGGGCCCCGCTGTCTGACCTATTCAGCCATGGAGGATCCGCTGTCCAGGCGAGCACTCATCACCGGCATCACCGGGCAGGATGGCTCGTACCTCGCCGAGCATCTGCTCGAGCAGGGTTATGAGGTCTGGGGCCTGGTGCGCGGTCAGGCCAATCCGCACGTGTCGCGGCTGCGCAAGCACATCGGCGACGTCCAGATCACCACGGGCGACCTGCTCGACCAGGGCAGCCTCATCTCGGCCGTCGAACGTGTCCGGCCCGACGAGGTCTACAACCTGGGCGCGATCTCCTACGTCCCCATGTCGTGGCAGCAGGCGGAGCTCACGGCCGAGGTCACCGGGATGGGCGTGCTGCGCATGCTCGAGGCGATCCGGGTGGTGTCGGGGATCAGCCCGTCCCGGACGCCGGGCGACCCGCAGATCCGCTTCTACCAGGCGTCGTCCTCGGAGATGTTCGGCATGGTCCGGGAGACCCCGCAGAACGAGAAGACGCCGTTCCACCCGCGCAGCCCGTACGGGGTGGCCAAGACCTACGGGCACTACATCACCCAGAACTACCGCGAGTCGTACGGGATGTTCGCGGTCTCGGGGATCCTGTTCAACCACGAGTCGCCCCGCCGCGGCGCGGAGTTCGTGACTCGCAAGGTCACGCTGGGCGCGGCCCGGATCAAGCTCGGCCTGGCCACCGAGCTGCGGATGGGCAACCTGGAGGCGCGGCGCGACTGGGGGTTCGCCGGCGACTACGCCCGCGCGATGCGGATGATGCTGACCCAGGACGCCCCCGAGGACTACGTCATCGGCACGGGCAAGACCCAGTCCGTGCGCGAGCTGGTGGAGTTCGCGTTCACCAGCGTCGGGCTCGACTGGGAGGAGCACGTCGTCCTCGACGAGCGCTACACCCGCCCGGCCGAGGTCGACCTGCTGTGCGCCGACCCCAAGAAGGCCCGGATGCAGCTCGGCTGGGAGCCGAAGGTGACCTTCGAGGAGCTGGTCACGATGATGGTCGAGTCCGACCTGCGGCTGCTGTCGCAGTCCGTCCGTCCCGAGGACGAGCCGTTCAGCCCCGATCACTGGTGATCAAGCCCCGGCGTGCGACGATGCCAGCATGGCTACCTGTGAACATGTGCAAGCGCTGCCGGACGTCGATCCGGAGCCGGTGACCCCGCAGGGGTGCGAGGAGTGCCTGGCCGAGGGCACGCGCTGGGTGCACCTGCGGCTCTGCCTGAGCTGCGGCCACGTGGGCTGTTGCGACTCCTCGCCCATGCGGCACGCCACGGCGCACTTCCAGAAGGAGGGGCACCCGATCGTACGTTCTTTCGAGCCGGGTGAGGACTGGCGCTGGTGCTTCGCGGACGAGATGATCGTTTAATGCCCGACGTCCGGCTGGCGAGCGCGTCCGGCCGCTGGATCCTGCTGGCCACGGTGCTGGGGTCCAGCGTCGCGATGCTGGACGCCACGATCGTCAACGTGGCGCTGCCGCGCCTCGCCGACGAGCTGGACGCCGACATGGCCGGCCTCCAGTGGACGGTCAACGCCTACACGCTCACGCTGGCCGGGTTCATCCTGCTCGGCGGCGCGCTGGGCGACCGGTACGGCCGCCGCAAGGTGTTCGTGATCGGCGTGGTGTGGTTCGCGCTGGCGTCGCTGCTGTGCGGCGCCGCGCAGGACGTCACCATGCTGGTGCTGGCGCGGGCCCTGCAGGGCATCGGCGGCGCGCTGCTCACGCCGGGCTCGCTGGCGATCATCCAGGCCTCGTTCAGCGAGGACGACCGGCCGCGCGCGGTCGGCGCCTGGTCCGGGCTCGGCGGCGTCGCGGGCGCGATCGGGCCGTTCCTGGGCGGCTGGCTGGTCGAGGCGGCCGGCTGGCGCTGGGTGTTCCTGCTCAACCTGCCGCTCGCCGCGGTCGTGGTGCTGGTGGCGGTCCGGCACGTGCCCGAGAGCGTCGACCCCGAGGCGCACGGCCGGTTCGACATCCTGGGGGCGGTGCTGGCGGCGCTCGCGCTCGCGGGCACCACGTACGCGCTGACCGAGGCGCCCGAAGCCGGCACGATGTCGGCCGCGGTCGGCGGTGCCGCCGCGCTCGGGCTGGCCGCCGCGGTGGCGTTCGTCTACGTCGAGCGCAGGCGCGGCCGCGGTCGGGGCCTGCTCGGCGGCGGCCGCTCCGGCCGGGCGGCGCCGCAGCCGATGTTGCCGCTCGACATCTTCGCCTCGCGGCAGTTCACCGCCGTCAACGTCGTCACGTTCGTGGTGTACGGCGGCATGGGCGTCATGTTCTTCCTCTTCGTCCTCAATCTCCAGGTGGTGTCGGGCTTCTCGCCGATCGCCGCCGGGACGGCGCTGCTGCCGGTGACGGTGCTGATGTTGCTGCTGTCGGCGCGCGCCGGGGCACTGGCCCAGCGGATCGGGCCGCGCTGGCCGATGACCGCCGGGCAGCTGCTGGCGGCGACCGGGATGCTGATGGCCTCCCGCGTCGGCCAGGGCGCCTCGTACGTCACCGACGTCCTCCCGGTGGCGCTGGTGTTCGGCCTGGGACTGGCCGCGATGGTCGCGCCGCTCACCGCCACCGTGCTGGCCAGCGCCGACGTCCGGCACGCCGGGGTCGCGAGCGGCACCAACAACGCGGTGGCCCGGGCGGCCGGCCTGCTCGCGGTCGCTGCCATCCCTCCCCTGGCGGGGCTGACCGGCGACGCCTACCGCGACCCGGCCGCGTTCTCCGACGGGTTCCACACCGCGATGCTGGTGTCGGCCGGGATGATGGCGGCGGGCGCGGTGCTGAGCTTCCTGACCGTGCGCGACGACACTCTGCGGGCCGCGCCCGCGGCGGCCGCGCCCCAGTGCAAGCACCACTGCGGGGTAAGCGCCCCGCCGCTGGAGCCCGAACGTCAGGCCGGGCCGCTGCCGCACCCGACCACCGCGGGCTGACCCGTCAGCGGGAGGTCAGGCCGGGGACGCGGGCCACGGGGTGGGTCCAGTCGGCGTCCAGTGGGGTGACGCTGACGTAGTCCTGGGCGAGCGCGGTGGTGTCGGCGCCGCGCACCGGTTCGGGATCGGCGGGGAACCGCGGCGTGATCACGTAGGTGTCCGGCCCCGCCTGCTGGTACGCGGGCACCACGAACGCGGTCCTGCCCAGGCGGGTGACCTTGGTGCCCCTCGGCCCGGACGCGGTGATCGGGTAGTTGACGTTCAGCGCGACCCCGGCGGGCAGCACGCGCCCTCCCGCGGCGCCGCGCAGCCGTCCGACCAGGCCGGCGACGTACGCGGCGGTCGCGGGGAACGCCCTGAGGGTGGCCTCCTGGCCGGCCTGGAGGTCCAGCTCGGTGCTCACCGCGATCGCCGGGACGCCGTTCTCCAGCCCGGTGACCGCGGCCCCCACCGTCCCCGAGTGGGTCGCGATCGCCCCCGCGTTGTGGCCGAAGTTGCTGCCCGAGACCACCAGGTCGGGCCTGGTGCCGGCGAAGACGACCTGGAGGCCGAACGTCACCGAGTCGGTAGGCGTCCCGGCGACCGACCAGACGCCCGGCGACTCCTGCCGCGCGGTGATCCGGTCGCCGAACCTGACCGTCATGGCGGTGCCGACGCCGCTCTGGTCGGCGGCGGGCGCGACCACCGTCACCCGGTGGCCGGCGGCCGTCAGCGCCTGCCGTACGGCCTGGAGGCCGGGGGCGGCGAAACCGTCGTCGTTGGTCAGCAGGATGTTCAGCGGCGGCACCGGGCCGGGCCCGCCGGGAGCGGCGAGCGCCGAGGACGGCACGGTCAGCGCGGCGGCGCCCAGCGCCGTCACGGCCACGGCGCGAGTACGGGACACGGACATCTGTCCACCTCTTTCTCGATCCTGGTGACTTGCAAATCTCGGGTCCGATTCCGGCTATGTCCAAGACCGGATCGGTTCGTTGTCATACGGTCAGGGCATGAATCTGCGGCAGCTGCGCTACGTCGTGGCGACCGCCGACCACGGCACGATGACGTCGGCGGCTCAGGCGCTCTATGTGGCCCAGCCCGCCCTGTCACGGGCCGTCCGCGAGCTTGAGCGGGAGCTCGGCGTCGAGTTGTTCGCCCGTTCCGGGCGCGGCGTCGTGCTCACCCCGGTCGGCGAACAGGTGGTCCGGCAGGCGCGCGTCGCGCTGGACGCCATCGACGCGATCGAGGGGCTCTCGGTGTCGCGCGCCAACGGGCGGGGCGCGGAGCTGCGCATCGCCTCCACCTCCTCGCTCGAGCCGGAGCTGACCGGGCGGCTGATCCCGCGGTTCGCCCGCGACCAGCCGGCGGTGCGGGTCAGGGTCATCCGCTGCGAGGGCCGTGACCAGGTCGCCGCGGCGATCCGTACCGGCCGCGCCGACCTGGCGCTCACCGACCTCCCGGTGCCGGGCGACCTGGCGGCCCATCCGTTCGAGCAGCGCGAGGTCGTGCTGATCTCGCCGCCGGGGCTCAAGCTGCGCGAACCGGTGCCGCTCAGCGCGCTGGACGGCATGCGTCTCGTGCTGCCGACGCGCGGCACGTCGCGGCGGGCGGAGCTGGACGCGATGCTGGAACGCGTCGGCGCGACGCCGGTGGTCGCGGTGGAGTCCGACGAGCGCGGTTCGTGGCTGGGGTGGGTGCGGTCGGGGATGGGGTCGCTGCTCTGGTACCGCAACCAGATCGACGACACCGAGGGCCTGGTGGTGCGGTCGTTCATGCCGGCGCTCACCAAGATGATCGGGCTGGTGCACGCGCACCGGCAGCTGCCGCCGGTGGCGCGCGAGTTCCTGGCGTTCGCCAAAGAGGCCTCACGCGGCTGACGCGGCCGACACGGCCGACGCGACCGACACGGCTGACGCGGCTGACACGGCCATGCGTGACGCGTCCGACACGGAGGGCGCGGCGGCGGACGTTTCCGGGGCGGCCCGGCGTGCCATGATCTGGGCGTGAGTACGACTGAGGCACTCTGGCTCCTCGCGGTCCCGGTGGCGGCGGTGGGCGTGGCGGGGGCCGCGCGGCGGGCCGGCCTGTCGGCGCCGCTGGTCCTGGTGGTGGCGGGCCTGCTGGTCTCGTACATACCGGGGGTGCACGACTTCAGGCTCGACCCCGAGTTCGTGCTGTTCGTGTTCCTGCCGCCGCTGCTGTTCTCGGCGGCGTGGCAGAGCTCGTACTACACGCTCCGGCAGAACGTCCGGCCGATCGCGCTGCTGTCGGTCGGGCTGGTGCTGTTCACGATGCTGGCCGTCGGCTACACCGCCTACATGGTGGTGCCCGGCCTGTCGCTGGCCGCCGCGTTCGTGCTGGGCGCGGTGGTCGCGCCCCCGGACGCGGTCGCGGCGGTGAGCGTGGCGCAGCGGCTCGGCCTGCCGCGCCGCACGGTGACCATCCTGGTCGGCGAGAGCCTGTTCAACGACGCGACGGCGCTCACCGCGTTCCGGGTCGCGGTCGCCGCGGCCGTCGGCGCGGGCTTCACGATGCTGGACGGCGTGGAGCGGTTCGCGTTCGCGTCCGTGGCCGGCGTGGTCATCGGCCTGCTGCTCGGGCCGCCGCTGCACTGGCTGCGGACCCGGCTGAACGACCCGCTGGTGGAGAACGGGGTGTCGGTGCTGACGCCGTTCGCCGCCTACCTGATCGCCGAGGCGGTGCACGCGTCCGGTGTCATCGCGGTCGTCGTGAGCGGCCTCTACCTGGGGCACCGCTTCACCGAGTCGGCGGCGGTCACCCGGATCATCGGCCACTCGTTCTGGAAGATCGTCATCTTCGTGCTGGAGTCGGTGGTCTTCCTGGTCATCGGGCTCCAGCTGCCCGCGGTGCTCGACGGCGTGTCCGGCCACGGCTGGGCCAGCCTCACCGGGTGGGCGCTGCTCATCTTCGCGGTGACGGTCCTGGCCCGGTTCGTCTGGGTGTTCCCGGCCGCCTACCTCCCGCGCCTGCTGTCGAGCCGCATCCGCGAACGCGAGACGTTCATGGGCTGGCGCGAGCCCGTCGTGGTGTCGTGGGCGGGCATGCGCGGCGTGGTGTCGCTCGCGGCGGCGTTCGCGATCCCGGTGTCCACCAACGACCAGCAGCCCTTCCCGGGCCGTGACCTGATCCTCTTCCTGACGTTCACGACGGTGCTGGCCACGCTGCTGGTGCAGGGCATGACGTTCCCGGCGCTGATCCGCCGGCTCGGCATCGCCGGTGACCGCGAGGAGTACACCGACCGGGTGGCGGAGGCCGGCGCGCAGCACGCCGCCGCGCAGGCGGCGCTCGACCGGCTCGAGGAGCTCGCGGCCGCGGAGGATTTCGACGAGCAGGTGCTCGAACGGCTGCGGCAGCTCGCCGAATACCGGCAGCTGCGCGCCTGGGAACGGCTCGGCGGCGGCACCGGCCCGGAGGGCGAGGAGGTGCCGACCAACACCTACCGCCGGCTGCGGCGGGAGATGCTGGCCGCCGAGCGCGCGGTGTTCATCCGGATGCGCGACGAACGGCGCCTGGACGACGAGGTGCTCACCCGGGTGCTGCACGACCTCGACCTCGAAGAGGCCGCCCTCACCCGCGACTGAACCGCGGGCCGCGGCCGTCGCGTGCGGCCGTCGCGGGCGGCGGCCGTCCTGTGGGACGGCAGCCGGAAGAGAGCTCCTGTCGCCGCTCCCCCGGCACGACCGAGGGCGAACCGCGTCACACGGCGGATCGCCCCCAGCCGGGGGTCACGAACCGTTGAGCGGCTTGTCGGGAAGCTCGACGGCGTAGGACTCCTTGACCACGTCGAGGTGGTGCCAGGACTCGCGCACCGTGGCGCCGGGCACCGCGCGGATCGCGTCCAGCACGGCGACCAGCTCGGCGCGCGAGGCCGCCTCGGCCTGGCCGACGATGTCGTACCGGCCGAAGCCCGTCGCGAGATAGCGGACGCCGTCCTTCTCGGCGACCGCGTCGGCGACCCGCTTGAGCCCGCCGGTCACCGTGAGCCCGAAGCCGCCCAGCTCGGCGGCGCCCAGCGCGGTCGGATCGGCCAGCCCGGTCACCTGGATGACGCCCGACCGCATGAGCCGCACGACGCGCGCCCGGGTGGCCGCCTGGGACAGCCCGATGACGTGGGCCAGCCTGGTGTAGGGTGCCCGGCCGTCGCGCTGCAGCTCCTGGAGCAGCCGCCAGTCGATGTCGTCGAGGGTGATGTCACCGAGCTCGCGCACCACCGCGTGCGAGTCGCGCACGGTGGAGACCGACCGGAACACCTCGGCCGACCGCACGCCCGGCACGGCGCGGATGTGGTCGATCTCGGCGGCCAGCGAGGCGTCGTCCCGGGTCCGTACCTGGGCGACCAGGTCGTAGGGGCCGGCGGTCAGCGCGGTGAAGCTGACGGCGGGCCGTTCGGCGATGGCCGCCGCCACCTCCCGGGCGGCCCCGTCGACGGTGACCGAGACGTGCCCGATCGCCTCCGCTCCGACGACGGCGGCGTGCACGATGCCGACGACGCGGACGACCTCGGTTTCGAGAAGGTTCTGCACGCGTGCCCGCACGGCCGTGCGGGACAGCCCGACGCGATCGGCGAGCGCCTGGAAGGTCGCTCTCCCATCCCGCTGGAGCTCGCGGACGAGCACGGCGTCGACCGCATCCAGCACGGCTCTCCTCCTCGGCATGCAATGGTTCGTTTTGCCAGCAACTGCAAGATCATTCCATTTCGGGACGGTATGACGTCAAATATTGATCTTGCTCGTGTCGCCGCGCGCGACCACCGTCGATGCGTCGGTTTCCGGGCCCTTCGGCGACGAAAACGACGCCCGGTAATCCGGTATGGAAACGCATCGCTGTCCGGCCTCCTCCGTAAGGCCGGTCAGGACTTCCGGGCTCCGTCACACCTGGCCCGGCAGCAGGATGATCACGCCGCGGACGGCCGGGCGGCGGCGGAGAACGGGAGCGGGCGCGGCGCACCGGGCCCAAGAGCGTGAACTGCATGCGCCTCTCCCGGTGTTCTGATGTGAAGCCTCTACGGGGGGACGGGCGTCCGTGTGAGGCACATGTAAAAAAAGTGCATCCACGCCGCACCGCCGTCAAGAGGTAACTTTACAGAGAGCGAAACCTCACGTTGCACCACATTCCACAGAGTCCGCCAGGCCCCTTCCGTCACGGCTACATGGCGGAACGGCACACCTGCTGGTCACAGGGGGCGAGCGCTCTCGACAGACAGGAGTCACCGGGAGTCAGGACGTGTCAGCCCGTGCTTGGCCGGAGCAGTGCCGGGTATGGATCACAATGTACGGTGGCCCAGCCACTTTCATCCGCGATTGGTGTGTAGAACAGCCGTGCGCCTGCTGAACGGTGAGCATTCCGCTCACGACCTCACCTACAACGACGTCTTCATGGTCCCGCGCCGGTCGGCGGTCGGGTCCCGTCTCGAGGTCGACCTGTCGGCGGCCGACGGCAGCGGGACGACCGTCCCGCTGGTCGTGGCCAACATGACCGCGGTCTCCGGCCGCCGGATGGCCGAGACGGTCGCCCGGCGCGGCGGCCTGGCGGTGATCCCGCAGGACATCCCGGTCGAGGTCGTGTCCGAGGTGATCCGCTGGGTCAAGGACCGGCACCTGGTCTACGACACCCCGATCACGCTGTCGCCCGGCGACACCGCGGGCGAGGCGCTGGCGCTGCTGCCCAAGCGCGCCCACAACGCGGTGATCGTGGTCGAGGACGAGCGCCCGGTCGGCGTGGTGACCGACGCCGACTGCCACGGCGTCGACCGGTTCGCCCAGCTGCGCGACATCATGTCCCGCGACCTGGTGACGCTCCCGGACACCGTCGACACACGGGAGGCGTTCAACCGGCTGCACGAGCGCGGCCACCGCCTGGCGCCGGTCGTCGACGGCGCCGGCCACCTGACCGGCGTCCTGACCCGCACCGGCGCGCTGCGCGCCACCCTCTACGCCCCCGCCGTCGACGGCGCCGGCCGGCTGCGCGTCGCCGCCGCCGTCGGCGTGAACGGCGACGTGGCCCCCAAGACCAAGGCCCTGCTGGAGGCCGGCGCCGACCTGATCGTGGTCGACACCGCGCACGGCCACCAGGAGAAGATGATCGGCGCGCTCGCCGCGGTGCGCGGCCTGGACCCGCAGGTCCCGATCGTGGCGGGCAACGTGGTGACGGCCGAGGGCACCCGCGACCTCATCGAGGCCGGCGCCGACATCGTCAAGGTGGGCGTGGGCCCCGGCGCCATGTGCACCACGCGGATGATGACCGGCGTGGGCCGCCCGCAGTTCTCCGCCGTGCTGGAGTGCGCCGCCGAGGCCCGCCGCCTCGGCAAGCACGTCTGGGCCGACGGCGGCGTCCGCCACCCGCGCGACGTCGCGCTGGCGCTCGCGGCCGGCGCGGGCAACGTGATGGTCGGCTCGTGGTTCGCCGGCACCTACGAATCGCCCGGCGACCTGCAGCGGGCCGCCGACGGCCGCCTCTACAAGGAGAGCTTCGGCATGGCCTCCGCCCGCGCGGTGCGGCTGCGGACCGCCGACGACTCCCCGTTCGAGCGGGCGCGCAAGGCACTGTTCGAGGAGGGCATCTCGACCTCGCGCATGTTCCTCGACCCGCAGCGGCCGGGCGTGGAGGATCTCATCGACTCGATCGTGGCGGGCCTGCGCAGCTCGTGCACCTATGCGGGCGCCCGCTCGCTGGAGGAGTTCCACGAGCGCGCCACGGTCGGCGTCCAGAGTTCGTCGGGCTACGCAGAGGGGATGCCGCTGTCGAGCAGCTGGTAGATGACCGAATCCCCTGACATCCCGTGATCGCGCGAAATCGCAGGGTCACGGGGTGACGTGTTTTCGTCAGCTACTTGATCGAAACCCGCGGCCGCACTGCGATTCCGGCCCCCCGTGAGGTGCCCAATTGCATATTCTAGGCAAAAGCAACACATAACAACCGCACAGGCCGTATTAGGTCGACTACTACGTAAACCAACTCCGGTTTTGCGCGTCCATAATGTAAGGCGGAGCCTAATTTCACCGTGGGTGGGGGATCGGAGCGTACATGGCGAGTCGAGCGGCTGGTACGAGTGCGCAGCGGGACGAGGATTCCCTCAGCGGGGACGGCGAGCATGACGCCGACCCCGGGATCCGGCGTGCCCTGGGTCTCACGCTGGCCTCAACGCTCGTCTGGGGGGTCGCCCACCTGCGGACCGGCCGCCGCGTCTCCGGCTCGATCCTGCTCGGCGTCTTCGGCCTGCTGATCGTCGCCGGCGCGGTCACCTTCGCGGTCGTCCGGCCCGACTTCATCCAGCTGGCGGTCCAGCCCGTCTGGCTCTCGACGTTCGCGATCGCCATCCTGGCGGTCGGCCTGGTCTGGGTGACCGTGGTCATCCGCTCCTACCAGATCGCGCGCCCCGACGGCCTGTCCGCCGGCGCGCGCACCGCCGCCACCGCGACCGTCGCGCTGCTGTGCTTCGCGGTCGCCGTCCCGGCGGTGTGGGCCGCGCACAGCACCTACGTCTACCGGGACGCGCTGACGAGCATCTTCCAGACCGGCGACAGCAACGGCCGCCCGGTCAACACCGACGACCCCTGGAACGGCGAGTCCCGGGTCAACGTGCTCCTGCTCGGCGGCGACGCCGCGGGCAACCGCGTCGGCGTCCGCACCGACAGCATGACGCTCGCCAGCGTCGACACCAAGACCGGCGACACGGTGCTGCTCGGGCTCCCCCGCAACCTGGAGAGCGTCCAGCTGCCCGAGGGCCCGGCCCGCGACCGGTTCCCCTACGGGTTCACCGGCGACGGCTACGGCACGCCGGGCCTGCTCAACGAGGTCTACCAGTACGCCGAGGAGCACCCCGACATGGTGCCCGGCGCGACCAAGAACCAGCGCGGCCCCCAGCTGCTCAAGGAGACGATCAGCGGGATCCTGGGCCAGCGCGTCGACTACTACGTGCTGGTCGACATGCGCGGCTTCGCCGAGATCGTCGACGCCGTCGGCGGCGTCAGGATGCGCGTCCCCGAGGACATCCTCTACACCCGCGAGAACCGCGTCCTCAAGGCCGGCTACCGCACGCTGACCGGCGAGGAGGCGCTGTGGTTCGGCCGCTCCCGCACCAACAGCGACGACTACACCCGCATGGGCCGGCAGAAGTGCCTGATGCGGGCCATCGCCAAGCAGGCCGACCCGCGTACCGTCGTGACCAAGTTCGACAAGCTGGCGGCCGCCACCAAGCGCGCCATCTCCACCGACATCCCGCAGGAGTTGCTGCCGGCGTTCATCTCGCTGTCGACCAAGGTCAAGAACGGCGCGCAGATCGACAGCCTGGCGTTCGTGCCGCCGCTCATCAGCACCGGCGACCCCGACTTCGCGCTGATCCGCAAGCTGTCGGACCGGGCGATCGACGGGCAGGCCAAGCCGAGCCAGTCGCCGCTCACCTCGACCAGCCCCGCCGAGCCGGGCTCCCCCACCCCGTCGGAGTCGCCCGACCCGGACGCGACCCCGTCGGACGGCTCGACGCCCGGCCCGCAGGCCAAGCCGGTGTCGCTCGAGGCCACCTGCCCGTCCTGACGCGCGACGCCGTCCGCTGTCCCCGGCGCGTGACCGGCACGTGCCGGTCGATGCGCGGTGACCGGCAGGAGCCGCCAGGTGGCCCGCGGCGGGCTCCGCGCGAAAGAATCGCCGGGTGACGCCCGCCTGCCGGTTCCGCCAGATCGTCAACGTCGTCAACCTGTCGACGCCCCTGGGCCTGGTGCTGGTCGCCACCGGGACCCGGCGGCCGGGCCTGCGGCGCGGGCCGGACGGCCTGCTGGTGGCGGGCGGCTACCGGCTGCCGCTGCCGATCGCCCGCGCCTTCACGTGCGGCAACGTGGTGCTCTCCCGGGGCACCTCGGGCGAGCTCCTCGACGACTCCCGGCTGCTGCGGCACGAAGGACGGCACGCGACCCAGTACGCCTACTGCCTCGGCCCGGTCATGATCGTGATGTACCTGGCGTGCGCCGGGGTGTCGATGGTGCTGTGCGGCGACCATTCTTCGTTCAATCCGTTCGAACGGCTGGCGGGGCTCGACGACGGCGGCTACCGTCGGAAACCTCTCCGACGCCTCCGGCGCCGCACCTGACCGGTGGTCAGCATCTCCCGTTCTCGTGGATCGATCGAACCCCCGTCCGTCATGCGGCGTCCCATGTAACGACGCCAAGGACTCAGGGGGACCCCGAAATGGCGCAGATGGTCATCGAAACCGGCACCGAGACGGCCGCTCTCGAAGAGCTCGCCCAGGCTCTCACCCGGCACGGTCATCTCACGATGATCGTGACCTCCGGGGGCCGGCCCCGGCTCGAGGTTCTCGCCCGCGCGACGGCGAGCCGTTCCGGCACCGTAGTGTGCGAGGCCGACGCCGGCGGCGAGCAGTGGTTCTGGTGGACCTGGGCCGACCGCATCGCGCCCGTGCGCGAGCTGGAGCGGGCCGCCCTGCTGGTGGACGGCGGGCTGCGCCCGGCCGCCAGTTTCGCCTGAGCACCGAAAGAGCATCCGCCCGCGGTGTCGTCCCAGGTCCCCGGAGGGGGGATCATGGGAGGGACGGCTTTGTCGAACGTTAGGACGGATGCGGGTGCCTCAGATCCAGGGCTGCGACGCCTTCCGCGCGGCGATGCCGCGCGGACGCCGGCCGCAGAGCGTCCTCGTCCGGCTCACCGCCGCGGACGGCACGGTGGGCTGGGGCGAGGCGGCCGACACCGGCGGCCTCAACGGTCCTGACGGCAGCGGCGACCTCACCGAGGTCTGGTCCGACGTCGCCGAACGTCTGGGCCCCGCGCTGATCGGGCTGGAGTGGGAACGGCCCGAGGACGTGTCGGCCGCCGCCGAGCTCGGCGGGCGCCCGGCCGCCTCCGCGATCGACATCGCCTGCTGGGACCTGTGGTGCCGTTCCCGGGGCCTGCCGCTCGCGCACGCGCTGGGCGGCACCCGCACCTCGATCGTCACCGGCGCGCAGATCGGCCCCGAGCCGATCCTGGAGACCGTCGTCTCCCGGGTCAACCGCGCCGTCGGCGCCGGCCACACGCGCGTCACCGTCCGGATCCGGCCCGGCTGGGACATCGAGCCCGTCCGGCTCATCCGCGAGGCGTACCCGGCGCTGGCCCTGATCGTCGACGCCGGGCACGACTACGGCGAGACCGACGAGCACCTCGGCGTGCTGACCGGGCTGGACGCCTACGGCGTGCTGGCGATCGAACGGCCCTTCCCGGCCGGCGACCTGGAGGCGCACGCCCGGCTGCAACGCCGCGTCGAGGCGCCCGTCGCGCCGGCCGTCGGCGACATCGAGACGCTCGACGCCGCGATCACCCTTGAGGCCGGCCGCGCGCTCAACCTGCGGCTCGGCGACCTCGGCGGGCTGACCGCCGCGCGTGCCGCGCACGACCGCGCGTACGCGGCGGGCTGGGGGATCTGGTGCACCGGCGCCGGGCCGTTCGGCATCGGCCAGGCGGCGGCGGTGGCGCTCGCCGCGCTGCCCGGCTGCGACCTGCCGAGCGACGTGTCCGACCCGGCGGGCGGTCCCGCGTTCGTCACCCCGCCCGTGCGCTCGTCCGGCGGCGTCGTCGGCGTCCCGTTCACCCAGCCGGGCCTGGGCCACGAGGTCGACGACGAGCGCATCATCCGGCTCGCGTCCGACAAGGTGCGCATCCCGGCATGACCGCCGAGACCGCGCCCGGCACGGTCTGGGTGGTGGCCGGGCCGCCCGGCTCCGGCAAGTCCACGGTGTGCCGGTCGCTGCTGGCGCGGCTCCGGCCCGTGCCCGCGCTGCTCGACAAGGACACCCTCTACGGCCCGTTCGTCGCCGCGACGCTGGCCGCGTACGGGCGCGACCCGGGCGAACGCGAGGGCCCGTGGTACGACGACCACGTCAAGCGGCACGAGTACGACGGCATGACCGCCACGGCGCGCGAGATCCGCTCGTACGGCTGCCCGGTGCTGCTGAGCGGGCCGTTCACCGGTCAGATCCACTCGCGCGAACGCTGGGAGGCCTGGACCGCCGCGCTCGGAGGCGCCCCGGTCCGGCTGGTGTGGATCGGCACCGACGCGGCGACGTTGCGGCACCGCCTCGGTGAACGTGGCCTGGCCCGCGACACCGGCAAGCTGGAGGCGTTCGGCGCCTTCGTCGAACGGATGCGTCCCGGCGTGCCGCCGCCGGTCCCCCACACCGCGATCGACAACCGCCTGTCGGCGCCTGCGTCGCTCGACGACCAGCTCACCGCGCTCGCCGGACCCGCTCACCCGCGCCCCGAAGCCTAAGCCGGGGGCGGCCCGACCGGCGGAGCCGGGGGCGACGGTGGCGGAGCCGGGGGCGAAGGTGGCGAAGGTGGCGAAGGCGGAACCTGCCCGTACGGGTCGTGGGCGTGCGGGAGCGGCGCTTGTTGTGGGTCGTACCAGGCGGGCTGGCCGTAGGACGGCTGCGGCGGGGGCAGCGCGGGCGTCCGGCCTTCGGGAGGCGCCCCGGCCGGGGGCGGGACGATGGCCTCCGGGCCGGTCTCCTGCGGCCCGAAGGCGGCGCGGGCGGCCCTGCGTTCCTGGTAGGCGCCCTTGACGCGGCCGCCGAAACGTTTGCCCGCGTCCTGCGCCTGCTGAGCGCGTTCACCGGTGGCGATCTCGCGCACCTTGCCGGCCGACTGGCGGCCGGCGCGGCGGCTGAGGTCCCGCACCCGGCGGGCGGCGTCGGACTCGGCCACCTGGCGCACGCGCTGGTGCTGGGCGAGCCGCGCCGCGTTCTCCCGGGCGGTGTCCCCCGCCGCGTGGGCGGCGTGACCGGCGGCCTGCCCCGCCGACTGCGCGGCCTGACCGGCGACCTGGCCCACGGCCTGGGCGCCGTCCCACGCGCGCACGGCGCCCTGCCGGGTCGCCGCGGCGGCCCGCTGGTAGCCGCGCGCGGGCTGGACGACCGTGCCGCCCGCGAGGTCGGCCGCCGTGCGACGCCGCCCGCCGGCCAGCGCGGGCACGCTGTTGGCCAGGAACACCGCGACGGCGGCGAGCCACAGCAGGAGGGCGAAGAAGAACAGCCCTTCGAGCAGGAGCACCCAGGCGGCCGCGTAGAGGCCGGTGCCGCCCGCGGTCGCGACCAGGGCGCGGCGGACGGCGGCGGCCCGGGCGGGCTTGGCGTCGGCCGCGGCGCTGCGGACGCGCAGGTCCATCGCGGCCTTGCCGGCCGTCCGGCCCGCCCAGGCGGTGCCGATGACCTGGTGGAGCAGTTCGGCCAGGACGAGGAGGAGCAGCGCCTGCTCGATGATCGAGACGCAGGTGCCCCAGACCTCGGCGCCGAACTCGGTCGCGGCCTTCTCCACGTTCCCGCCCGACAGCAGGAGCGCGGAGACGGCCGACCACGTCTTGCCGGTCACGTCCTCGGCGACGTGGGCCTGCAACCGCGTCCACGTCATGCCGCCGAGCAGGAACGCCACGACCACCAGGAGGCCGCTGTCGATCGACCAGGCCAGGAGCCGCCGGCCGCGCGGCGCCGCAGCGTCCGCCGGGACGGAGGCCGGCGGACCCTGGGAGGGCACGGGGAGCTGAGGCGGCGGAGGGCCGTACACGGGGAGCCCCTGAGGAATCGGCGAAAATCACCAAGATCATAAGGAGAGCCGTACGGCCCTGCCAGCGATCCGCCACCTTCGGCCAATCTTCTAGTACGACTTGGGCAACCCCAGCGAGTGTTGCGCGACGAAGTTGAGGATCATCTCGCGGCTGACCGGGGCGATGCGCATGAGCCGCACCGCGCCGGCGAGCATGCCGACGCCGTACTCGGTGGTGAGGCCGTTGCCGCCGTGGGTCTGGATGGCCTGGTCGACCACGCGGACGGCGGCCTCGCCGGCGGCGTACTTGGCCATGTTGGCGGCCTCGCCCGCGCCCATGTCGTCGCCCTCGTCGTACAGCCAGGCGGCCTTCTGCCCCATGAGCCGGGCCAGCTCGAGCTCGATCTTGGCCTGGGCGAGCGGGTGCGCGATGCCCTGGTGGGCGCCGATCGGCGTCTTGAAGACCTGCCGGTCCTTGGCGTACGCGACCGACTTGTCCAGCGCGAGGCGGCCGATGCCGGCCGCCATCGCGGTCGCCATGATCCGCTCCGGGTTGAGACCGGCGAACAGTTGCAGCAGCCCGCCGTCCTCGTCGCCGATCAGCGCGTCGTAGGGCAGCCGCACGTCGTCGAGGTGGCAGATGAACTGCTTCTCCGGCGACACGATCTCCATCTCGATCGGCGTCCAGGTGAAGCCGGGGGTGCCGGTCGGCACGATGAACAACGACGGCCGCAGCGTGCCCTTCTGGTCCTGGCTGCGGGCGACGAACAACACCGCGTCCGCCTCGTCCACGCCGGAGATGAACGTCTTCTGGCCGCTGAGGACCCAGCCGTCGCCGTCACGGCGCGCGGTGGTGGTGATGCGGTGCGAGTTGGAGCCGGCGTCGGGCTCGGTGATGGCGAACGCCATCTTGACCGAGCCGTCGGCGAAGCGCGGCAGCCAGTGCTTCTTCTGCTCCTCGGTGCCGGAGCGGGCGATGATGGTGGCGCAGATGGCCGGGGACACGACCATCAGCAGCAGCGGGCAGCCCGCGGCGGCCAGCTCCTCGCAGACGGCGGCGAGGTCGCCGATGCCGCCGCCCCCGCCGCCGTACTCCTCGGGCACGTTGACGCCGAGGTAGCCCAGGCGTCCCGCCTCGGCCCACAGCTCGTCGGTCTTGCCGCCGCTCTTGGCCTTGTCCACGTAGTACGACGGCCCGTACTTGGCGCCGAGCTCGGCCACGGCGGCGCGCAGCGCCTGCCGTTCGTCGGTCTCGATGAAGCTCACGAGGGGTTCCCTTCGGGGGTCTGTTCGGACGTCTCGGCGATCACGGCGAGGACCGCTCCGGCCTCGACCTGCTGCCCTGGGGCGACGTTGAGCTCGGCGACGGTGCCGGCGGCGGGCGCGGCGATGCGGTGCTCCATCTTCATCGCCTCCAGCACCAGCAGGGTCTGGCCGTCGGCGACGGCCGCACCCGCCTCGGTCTCGACGCGCACCACCGTGCCGGGCATCGGGGCGAGCAGCGAACCGGGCGCGACCAGGTCGCTGGGGTCGGCGAAGCGCGGCAGCGCGCGCAGCGACACCGCTCCCAGCGCGGAGTCGACGTGGGCGTGGCCGCCCACGGCACGGACGGCGAAGGCGTGCCGCACGCCGTCGACGTCCAGCGTGACCTCGTCCGGCGTCGCGCCGATCAGGCGCACGCCCTCGTGGCCTTCGGCGACGAGGCCGCCGCGGGCGAGGCGGTAGGCGACCTCGACGGTGCCGCCGGGGCCTTCGTAGGACTTGCGCTCGGGCTGCGACGGCAGGTTGCGCCAGCCGGACGGGAGCCCGCCCTGGACGCGGGCGGCGGCACGGTTGGCGGCGGCGTCGGCGAGCGCGGCCGCCAGCGCGGACAGGCGTACGGCGCGTTCGCCGGCGAGCGGCGCGGCGAGGACGTCCAGGCCGACCTCGTCGAGGTAGCCGGTGTGGGTGTCGCCGCGCAGGTACGCGGGCTCGGCCATGATCCGGGCCAGCAGGTCCCGGTTGGTGGTGACGCCGTGCACCCGGGCGCCGGTGAGGGCCGCGCGCAGGCGGCGGGCGGCGGCGGCGCGGGTCGGGCCGTAGGCGATCACCTTGGCGAGCATCGGGTCGTAGTGGACGCCGACCTCGCTGCCGCTCCGCACGCCGCTGTCGAGGCGCAGCCCGTACCCCTCGGGGTTGGCGAACGTGCTGTCGACGTCCGGCACCTGGAACGTGTGCAGGGTGCCCGAGCCGGGCCGCCAGTCCGCCGCCGGGTCCTCGGCGTACAGCCGCACCTCGATCGCGTGGCCGCGCGGCGCGGGCGGCTCGGCGGCGGGCAGCGGCGCGCCCTCGGCGACCTCGATCTGCAGCCGCACCAGGTCCAGCCCGTAGACGCACTCGGTGACGGGGTGCTCGACCTGGAGGCGCGTGTTGACCTCCAGGAAGAAGAAGCGCCCGTCCCCGTTCAGCATGAACTCGACGGTCCCGGCGCCCTCGTACCCGATGGCCGTGGCCGCGTTCACGGCGGCGGCGCACAACTCCGCGCGCAGCTCACCGCCGACGGCCGGGGACGGCGCCTCCTCGACGATCTTCTGGTGGCGGCGCTGGATGGAACATTCGCGCTCGCCGAGCGCCCACACGGTGCCGTGCCGGTCGGCGAGGATCTGCACCTCGATGTGCCGGGCGTTCTCCAGCAGCGGCTCGCAGAACACGGCGGGGTCGCCGAACGCCGACTGCGCCTCGCGCCGCGCGGCGGCCACCGCCTCGGGCAGCTCGGCGAGCGTCCGGACGGCGCGCATGCCGCGCCCGCCGCCGCCCGCGGACGCCTTCACCAGGATCGGCAGGTCGGACTCGGTGACCGCGTCCGGGTCGAGCTCGGGCAGCACCGGCACGCCGGCGGCGGCCATGAGCTTCTTGGCCTCGATCTTCGAGCCCATCGCCTCGATCGCGGCGGGCGGCGGGCCGACCCAGGTCAGCCCGGCCTCGATCACCGAACGCGCGAAGCCCGCGTTCTCGGACAGGAAGCCGTAGCCGGGGTGGACCGCGTCCGCGCCGGACGCCCTGGCGGCCTCGACGATCAGGTCGCCGCGCAGGTAGGTGTCGGCCGGCGCCGCGCCGGCGAGCCGGACGGCGGCGTCGGCCTCGGTGGCGTGCGGCGCGTGCTCGTCGGCGTCGGAGAACACCGCGACCGTGCCCACGCCCAGGTCGCGGCAGGTGCGGAACACCCGGCGGGCGATCTCGCCGCGGTTGGCGACCAGCAGTCTGCCGATCATCGTGCTCTGGGGCATCACGTTCTGAGTCACTCGCTCACATCCGGAAGACGCCGAAGCCTCCGGCTCCGGAGACGGGCGCGTTGTGGATCACCGACAGGCACAGGCCGAGGACGGTACGGGTGTCGCGCGGGTCGATCACGCCGTCGTCGTACAGCCGCCCGGACAGGAAGTAGGGCAGCGACTCGGCCTCGATCTGCGTCTCGACCATCTCGCGCATCGCCTGGTCGCCCGCCTCGTCGTACACCTGGCCGCGCGCCTCGGCGGCGGCGCGGGCGACGATGGAGAGCACCCCGGCGAGCTGCTGCGGCCCCATGACCGCCGACTTGGCGCTCGGCCAGGTGAACAGGAAGCGAGGGTCGTACGCGCGGCCGCACATGCCGTAGTTGCCCGCCCCGTACGAGGCGCCCATGACCAGCGACAGGTGCGGCACCTTGCTGTTGGCCACCGCGTTGATCATGAGGGCGCCGTGCTTGATGATGCCGGCCTGCTCGTACTCCTTGCCGACCATGTAGCCGGTGGTGTTGTGCAGGAACAGCAGCGGGGTGTCGCTCTGGTTGGCGAGCTGGATGAACTGCGCCGCCTTCTGCGCCTCCTCGCTGAAGAGCACGCCCTGCGCGTTCGCCAGGATTCCGATCGGGTAGCCGTGCAGCCGCGCCCACCCGGTCACCAGGCTCGTCCCGTACAGCGGCTTGAACTCGTCGAACTCCGAACCGTCCACGACGCGGGCGACGACGTCGCGCGGGTCGAACGGGGTCTTGAGGTCCTCGGGCACGATGCCCGCCAGCTCCTCCGGGTCGAAGAGCGGCTCGCGGACCGGGCCCGGCGCGGGGCCGAGCCTGCGGTGGTCGAGGCGCTTGACGATCTGGCGGCCCAGCCGCAGCGCGTCCGCCTCGTCCACCGCCATGTAGTCGGCCAGGCCGGACCGGCGGGCGTGCATCTCGGCGCCGCCCAGCTCCTCGTCGTCGGCCTCCTCGCCGGTGGCCATCTTCACCAGCGGCGGCCCGCCCAGGAAGACCTTGGCGCGCTCCTTGACCATGACGACGTGGTCGCACATGCCCGGAATGTACGCGCCTCCCGCGGTGGAGTTGCCGAACACCAGCGCGATCGTCGGGATGCCCGCCGCCGACAGCCGGGTCAGGTCGCGGAACATCCGCCCGCCCGGGATGAAGATCTCCTTCTGCGTGGGCAGGTCGGCGCCGCCGGACTCGACCAGGTTGATGACCGGCAGCCGGTTCTCCAGCGCGATGTCGGACGCGCGGAAGCTCTTCTTGACCGTCCACGGGTTGGACGACCCGCCGCGCACGGTCGGGTCGTTCGCCACGATCATGCATTCGACGCCCTCGACGACGCCGATGCCGGTCACCACGCTCGCGCCGACCGGGAAGTCGCTCCCCCAGGCCGCCAGCGGGCTCAGCTCCAGGAACGGCGAGTCGGGGTCGAGCAGCAGCTCGATCCGCTCGCGGGCCAGCAGCTTGCCGCGCTCGTGGTGCCGCGCCACGTACTTCTCGCCGCCGCCCTCCAGGGCCTTGGCGTGCTCGGCCTCGAGGTCGGCGAGCTTGGCCAGCATGGCCTCGCGCCGCGCCCGGTAGTCCGGGCCCTTCGGGTCGAGCGTGCTCTTGAGCGTCAACGCGCCTCCTCCGTGCTCAGGACGGCCTCCGGAATGTCGGCGAGCCGGGATCTCAGCCACTCCCCCAGCGCCTTGCCCTGCGGGTCGAACCGCGTCGAGGCCGACACCCCCTCCTGGAGCAGCCCCTCGACGACGAAGTTGAGGGCGCGCAGGTTGGGCAGCTCGTAGCGGGCGACGGTGAGCGCGCGGGTCTCGGGCAGCAGGGCGCGGAGCCGCTCGGTGGTGAGGAACTCCTCCAGCCACGCCCACTGCTCGTCCGTCCGCGCCCAGACGCCGATGTTGGCGTCGCCGCCCTTGTCGCCGCTGCGGGCGCCCGCGACCCTGCCCAGCGGCGCCCGCACGGTCGCTCCGGACGGGGCGGGCGGGGTGTGGGCGGGGGCGGCTTCAGCGGTGGCGGCGGCGAGGGAGCTCAGCGACGGGTCGGCCGTCACCCGCGCGGGCGGGACGATGACGCTGGTGCCGTCGGGCAGGACGGCGGTGTGGGTGATCTCCTCGTTCGCCACGAACGCGGGCTTGTAGACGCCGTACGGGCCGCCCTTGCCGGGCGGGGAGGTCATCGTGAAGCCGGGGTAGCCGGCCAGCGCCAGCTCGACGACGGCGCCGCTGAACGGGCGGCCGACCTTCTGCGGGTCGGGGTCCAGGACGGCGCAGCGCAGCAGCGCCGTGGCCTCGCCCTGGGTGGCCGGGTCGGGCGCGGGGGCGCCGATGAGCGTCCACTCGACCTGTGCGGGGCGGGCGTCGCCGAAGGCGGCCTCGAGCTGGGCCTTCGCGAAGTCTGCCTTGGCCTCGATGTCGAGCCCGGTGAGGACGAACGTCATCTCGTTGCGGTTGCCGCCGAGGTGGTTGAGGCACACCTTGGTGGCCGGGGGCGGCGGCGACCCCTTGGTGCCGCTGATGCGCACCCGGTCGGGCCCGTCCTGACCCAGCTCGATCGTGTCGAAGCGCGTCGTCACGTCGGGCCCGAGGTAGGCGGGGGCGCCGATCTCGTAGAGCAGCTGGGCGGTGACGGTCTCGGTGGTCACGGCGCCGCCGGTGCCGTCGTGCTTGGTGATCACGCTCGAGCCGTCGGTGTGGATCTCGGCGAGCGGAAAGCCCAGCGGCTTTACATTGTAGATTTCTTGGAAGAACGCGTAGTTGCCGCCGGTGGCCTGCGCGCCGCATTCGAGCACGTGCCCCGCGGCGGTGGCCCCGGCGAGCGCGTCCCAGTCGTGGCGCTCCCATCCGTGGTGCGCGGCGGCGGGGCCGACGACCAGGGAGGCGTCGGTGACGCGGCCCGTCACGACGATGTCGGCCCCCGCGTTCAGGCACTCGACGATGCCCCACGCCCCGAGATAGGCGTTCGCCGTCAGGGGCTCCCCGTAGCGGGGATCGGCCAGGCCGAACTCCTTGGCCCGCGGCAGCAGATCGTCGCCCTCGACATGGGCGATCTCGACGTCCACCCCCAGGCGCTCGGCCAGCGCGCGCAGCCGCACCGCCAGGCCGCGCGGGTTGAGCCCGCCCGCGTTGGTGACGATCGTGGTGCCCCGCTCGGCGGCGAGGCCCAGCGTGTCCTCCATCTGGCGCAGGAACGTGGACGCGTAGCCGCCGTCGGGGTCCTTCAGCCGGCTCCGGCCGAGGATCAGCATGGTCAGCTCGGCCAGGTAGTCGCCGGTCAGGACGTCCAGCCGGCCGCCCTCCAGCATCTCCCGCACCGCGGTGAAGCGGTCACCGTAGAACCCCGAGGCGTTCCCGATCCGCAACGGTCGACTCATAGCCCGAACCCTGCCAGGCCCGCATAAAAAAATCAATCGCGCTTGATTGTTTTTACCCGTGGTCGTTTGGTTCACTGGTCGTGATGACGACGCAGGCGCTCCCCCGCGAGCCTCAGCAGGACCGCAGCCGGGCCACCCGGCAGCGGCTGCTCGAGGCGGCCATCGAATGCCTGGCCTCCGTCGGCTGGACGGGCACCACCGTCACGGTCGTGGCCGAGCGGGCCGGGGTGTCCCGCGGCGCCGCCCAGCACCACTTCCGCACGCGCGAGGAGCTGGTGACGGCCGCCGTCGAGTACGGCTCGGACGTCCGCGTCGACCAGGTCCGCGAACGGCTCGACGCCCTCACCGACGAACGCCCGTCCACGCTGGACGTCCTGACCCTCCTCGGCGAGATGTACACCAGCCCCCTCTTCCGGGCGGCCCTCCAGCTGTGGGTGGCGGCCAGCTCCGACGAGCAGCTCCGCGCCCAGGTCGTCCCGCTGGAGGCACGGTTCGGCCGCGAGGCGCACCGCCTCACGGTGGAGGCGCTCGGCGTCGACGAGAGCGTGCCCGGCGTGCGGGAGACCGTCCAGGCCACCCTCGACCTCGTCCGCGGGCTCGGGCTCGCCGACCTGCTCACCGACGACTCCGCGCGCCGCACCCGCCTGCTCCAGCAGTGGGCCGCGACCCTCGACGTGGCCCTCCACCGCTGAGACACGGCCCTCCACCGCCGGTCCCGGCGCGCCCCCGCGGCCGGCCGTTCGAGCCGGGAGGCTCAAGGGAGCCGCGCCTTTTTGGGCTGCGGCGCCACCCGGCGGCTCGGCGAGGGCCTGTGATCGTCAGCCGCGTGCCGGGTCGGTGACCAGCAGGGGGTTGCCGGACGCGAGCTCGGCGAGCACCTCGGCGGTGCTGGTCTCCTTCATCCTCGCCAGCTCTCCGGCCGTGACGCCGACGAGCTGGAGGAACTCCACCCGGCCGTTCGGCGTGGCCAGGGGAGGAAGCTGCGGATCGAGGGTGAACGCCAGCACGGTCAGGCCGCAGGCGGGATCGCCGGTGATGGAGTTGCGGGTGTCCATCCGGTGGCCGTCACCGAGGACCGCACCCTGGCTCCGCACGAACTTCGCGACCTGCTCCAGGACGTTGAACGGCCACGTCGGCGGCTCGGGGTCCCCCGCGGCGCGGACGACGCGCATGGTGAACTCGAAGCCGTACCCGCTGATCTGGGGGTCGTCGCTCTCCTTGTCCCACAGCTCGGTCAGCCCGTACGTCACGTAGTGCCAGTGGCCCGCCGCCTCGTAGGCGCTGCACCCCTGAAGGCCGCTTCCGAAGTGCACCCCGGGCGTGTAGCCGACGTGGCGTGGCTTGACATCGGGATAGAGGCCGTCCAGGGCGGCGGTGATCGCGTCCCAGCCGTCCGCCCTCTCGTCGTCGTCCTGCTCGACGTTCCCGCCGCGCCCGAACAGACCCATGCGCGTCCCCGCTCTCCGTCGTGATGATCCAGAAAGGCCGGAGTCTAACGACGCGGTCTTGTCAAAAGGTTGCGTCTTTGCCGCGCGGCCGCCCGCGAGATCAGGCGGCCGATCAGCCGACGATCACGCGGGCCGTGCCGCGCACCGCGGCGACGGCCTCAGCCGTCGCCGCGCCGGGGCTCATCGCCGGGCCGCGCCTTCGGTGATCACGGCGGGCTCGGCCACGGGGGCCTCCGTTCCGGCGTCGGGGCCGGTACGGAAACGGGGCAGCGTGAGGGTCACGGCGGCGGCCAGCAGGGCGACGCCGCAGCCGACCAGCATGCTGGTGCGGAACCCGTCCTCGGAGGGCAGCGCGTATCCGCCCAGGGTGACGGTCATCTGCGACAGCACGACGCCGACCACCGCGGCCGACACCGAGGTGCCCAGCGACCGCATGACGGCGTTGAAGCTGTTGGCGGCGGCGGTCTCGGACCGCGGCACCGCACCCATGATCAGGGCGGGCATGGCGCCGTACGCCAGGCCGACGCCGGCGCTGCAGATGCTGGTGACGACCAGCAGGCCCCAGGGCGAGCCGAGGAGGGCCATGGACGAGCCGTACCCGGCGGCGATGACCAGACTGCCGACGCCCAGGGTGACCTTGGGCCCGCGGACCCGGGAGAGCGCGGCGCCCAGCGGGGAGATCAGCATCATCATCAGCCCGGACGGAGCGACCCACAGTCCGGCGGCCAGCATCGACTGGCCCAGCCCGTAGCCGGTGGCCTCGGGCAGCTGGAGAAGCTGGATGACGACCAGCGACTGGGCGTACATCGCGAACCCGACCAGGATCGAGGCGACGTTGGTGAGCAGCACCTGGCGGCGGGCGGTCACCCGCAGGTCGATCAGCGGGTCGTGCGAGCGCAGCTCCCACCAGCCCCAGGCCAGCAGGACGACGACCGCGGCGGCGAACAGGCCGATGATCGTGCCGCTGGTCCAGCCCCAGTCGGCGCCCTTGGACACGCCGAGCAGGAGGCACACCACGCCGCCGCCCAGCCCGATCGCGCCGATCAGGTCGAAGCGGCCCTCGGCGCGGACCGGGGTGGCGGGCACCAGGATCCAGATCAGCACGGTGATCAGGGCGCTCAGCACGGCCGAGGCCCAGAAGAGCACGCGCCAGCTGGTGTTCTCGGCGACCGCGGCGGCGATCGGCAGGCCGAGCGCGCCGCCGATGCCCATGGAGGAGCTCATCAGCGCGATCGACGACCCGAGCTTCTCGGGCGGCAGCAGGTCGCGCATCGCGCTGATGCCCAGGGGCACCAGGCCCATGCCGATGCCCTGCATCCCGCGTCCGACGATCATCGGGAGCAGGGAGTCGGACACGGCGCAGAGCGCGGAGCCCAGGATCAGCGGGATCGTGCAGAGCAGCAACATCTGGCGCTTGCCGTACAGGTCGCCCAGCCGGCCGATCGCCGGGGTCGCCACCGCCGCCGCCAGCAGGGTGGCCGTCACCGCCCAGGAGGCGTTCGAGGCCGAGGTGTGCAGCAGTTGCGGAAGCTGGCCGATCAGCGGGACGACGAGCGTCTGCATCAGCGCGGCGACGATACCCGCCACCGCGAGGACCGCGACGATGCCGCCTCCCCCCTTGACGGGGGCGTCGAGGGGCGCGGCGGACTTGGGGTCGTCCACGGAGGTTCTCCTGATAGATCGAAGAAGTAAGACATGTGCACGATACACACGAAGTGCATGATGCACAAAGCGTGGCCCATACATGGGATATGCATCACGCACATGGACATAGGCTTGACGGCATGGAGAGGCCCATCCACCTGATCGAGTACGAGACGATGCTGCTCGGCCGGCACAGCCACCTCGTCAACACCCCCACCGGGCGCGACGACCGGCTGGAGCGCAGCGGCTACATCCTGCTCAGCCGCATCCGCTCCGACGGCCCCATGACCATCCGGGAGCTCAGCGACGCGTTCGGACTGGACCCCTCCACCCTCAACCGGCAGACCTCGGCGCTGATGCGCGACGGCCTGCTGGAGCGCATCCCCGATCCCGACGGCGGCATCGCCCGCAAGTTCCGCATCACCGACATCGGCGAACGGCGCCTCGACGAACACCGCGACCACAACATCCGCGGCCTGGACAAGATCCTGAGCGAGTGGACGCCGGACGACGTCGCGACCTTCGCCACGTTCCTCCGGCGCTTCAACACCGACATCGAACGGGTCACCGGACGCGCCTGGCCGCGCCCCTGACGCGGTCCATGAAATGACGGGCCCGCGGATCGGCGCGAATGCCCGAGGGGTGTCGGCGGGCGCCCGTAAATTGAAACCATGTCACCCCTCGCCACTGGGGCTCCCTACGGACGCCCCTATCTAGTTGTTCACGTGGCCGTCTCCCTGGACGGCGCGACCACGGGTTTCCAGCCCGACATCGAACGCTTCTACGAACTGGCCGCCGGCTGGCACGAGGACGCCACGCTCACCGGGGCCGACACGATCCTCGCCCAGGAGGCGGCACTCGCCGACGCGCGCGGCCCCGGCCCGGCCAAGGACGGCCCGCTCCTCATCGTCGTCGACGGCAAGGGCCGGGTCAGCCAATGGGAGTCCCTGCGCAACGCCGGCCACTGGTCGGACGTCCTGGCCCTGCACACCGACACGACCCCGCCACCGCCGGACGGCAATTCGGTACGCGAGCTCGTCATCGGGAACGAACGGGTCGACCTCCCCGCGGCCATGACCGCCATCGGCACGCTGGGCGGCATCAACATCGTCCGGGTGGACAGCGGCGGAGCCCTCACGGGCGCCCTCCTCCAAGCCGGGCTCATCGACGAGGTGAGCCTCCTGGTCCATCCGCTGCTGGCGGGCTCCAAGGGAACGCAGACCTGGTACGGCTCCCAGCCGTGCGTGATCGACCGCCTTGAACGCATCGCCAGCCAGAGCTTCGACGACGGGCTCGTATGGCTGCGCTACCGGCTCCCGAAATGAGAAAGGCCCCGCCATTTCTGGCGGGGCCTTTCCCCTAACAAAGTGTCCGGCGGTGTCCTACTCTCCCACACAGTCTCCCGTGCAGTACCATCGGCGCTGAAGGGCTTAACTTCCGGGTTCGGGATGGGACCGGG
>NZ_JBEYUA010000023.1:0-156784 GCF_040643285.1 Spirillospora sp. NPDC047279 | reverse complement strand
AGTACCCCCGAAGGGGCCTTTCCGCTCGACTTGCATGTGTTAAGCACGCCGCCAGCGTTCGTCCTGAGCCAGGATCAAACTCTCCATTAAGGCCAAACGACCCACCCAGACAAATCCGAGCGAGCCAAACCTTGAAGAAAATCCCAGCAATGCGATCCAAGGATCGCTTGCCTCAAAGAAATCCCCAACCACCATCCGAAGACAGCGGCCACGGGGAGACCAGGCACAGCCTGATCTATAAAGGCACTGGCTTTTAACACGCTGTTGAGTTCTCAAGAAACGGACACCCACCGCGCCGAACCCCCGCTTTCGCGGAACCGGCTCCGGGGCAACCCTTCAAGCTTACCCAGCAGGACCGGTTTGTCAAACTTTCGATCCGTTTGGGCCCTTCTCGACCGATTCAAGGGCGCGACAAAGCCACGACCTTGAAGTCCGAGGAGGCTCCCCCTGGGGCCGGCCGCCTGTCGGCGTCCTGCTCCCCCGTGGGGCAGGTAAGACATTAAGTCGGGTCGAC
The DNA here is from genome assembly GCF_040643285.1 of Spirillospora sp. NPDC047279. Classification (NCBI taxonomy): domain Bacteria; kingdom Bacillati; phylum Actinomycetota; class Actinomycetes; order Streptosporangiales; family Thermomonosporaceae; genus Spirillospora; species Spirillospora sp. NPDC047279. The sequence continues at coordinate 156,270 of NZ_JBEYUA010000023.1, read as the reverse complement.
ACCTTCGTCAAATCGACGCGAGACCCTGTCGAACAGATCGTTTGGCCTGCTCAGAGCCACATTCGTCGGCGCCTGCGGGCGTCCGGGCCCGCTCGCCGCGACCTCATTGTGATCCAGATCTACCCAAGTTTTTCCGCGCCATCACTCCCGCGTCGACGACTCGGGACCGCCGAAGAGGTCAGAAGACGCCGGGGTAGCCCTTGAACGCGTCGACCCGCGGGTAGATCTCCACCAGCCAGGGTTCACGAACCTCGGGCGTTCGCGCCAGCACGTGCAGGAACAGCCGCCGGTCGGGCTGGAAACGCCGGTCAGGGAGCAGCGGCGGCGGATCGTCGCGGTGGACGCCTTCGGGCAGCCCGCCCACGACGGGAAGGGGAGAACGGTCGTGGTGGAAGGCCAGCTCCGCCCAGCTGCCTGACGGCAGAGGCACGGCCGCCGCGTCGTCCTCTGGCCGCCAGGCCTGGCCGCTCTGCGGATGGGTCGGGACGAGGACGATGTCGGCGTCGGGCGCAGGGAGGTGCGGCCCGGCCAGGTCCAGGATCCTGGCGTCCGGTCCCGGTGGGAGCAGGGCGTCGATCGAGCGGCGGAACACGGCGGCGACGGGCCCGTCCGGGACGGTCACCGGGCTGCCCGAGGAGGCGACCAGGAGGTGGGCCAGTGCCGCTCCGGCGGCCGCGGACCATTCCTCGTTCCAGTACCCTCGCTGGTCGATCTGCGGAGCATCTGGCGGTTCGGCCAGCACGTCGTCCCAGGTCAGCTCGCGGGGCGCGGCGGTCGTAGAAACGTCGCGTACGGCTGACGGTTCCAGGCGGACCGCCTGCCAGAGCGCGCAGTCGTCGACGCGGGTCGCCACGGCGCGCCCGCAACGTTCGCAGGCCAGGTTGCGGCCGTCGCGCCCGTCCAGCCCCATGCAGTAGCCCTCCAGGCGTCCGGGGATCAGCGTGACCCCGCGCACGTCGCCGGGCGCGATGACGATCGCGTCCGCCGTTCCGTAGGACAGAGAGTAGACGGGCGCGTAGATGCCGCGGGCGGCCGCCTCCTCGGCGCCGACCTCGTTCGTTCCATCTCCGCCACGGTTTGCCGTACGGCTCGGGGTCGATGGCGTACGTCCCGGGCTTTATCAGCGGAGGGAGGAACTCGTGCGGGCCGTGCTGATGTGCGTGGACGGGGAGGGCGACGCGCGCGAGGTCGGCGGTCAGGACGGCGTCGCAGGCGGTGCAGGTGAAGACGGTCATCTGCGGGAGGTGACCGTGCGCTCCATGAAGGCGCGGATGCGCCCGTCGGCGGCGCCGGTCTGCCAGAGGGCCAGCGTGGCGGGCTCGGCGTCGCGGCGAACGGCGGCGTCGCCGTGGAGTTGGCGTTTGGTGTGGCGGAACGTGTCGGCGGGGATGGCCGCCAGGCGTTCGGCCGCCACGGTGGCGCGGTCGAGGAGATGCTCGGGTTCGGTGACCTCGTCGACGAAGCCGAGCGCCAGCGCTTCGGCGGGCTCGTGGTTGCGGCCGTCGAGGATCGCGCGGCGGGCGCCGACCGGGCCCAGGGCGTACTCCATGATCTGGATGGCGACGGCGGGGAACGGCACGCCGACGAGGAGTTCGGGGACGCCGATCGTTCCGGCGGACATGACGCGGTGGTCGCAGGCCGCGGCCAGGACGCAGCCACCGGCGATCGCGTGGCCGTTGACCGCGGCGACGACGGGCTTGCCGAGGTCGAAGAGGGCCTGGAACGCCCCGATCAGGGCGGGCAGGTAGTCGGCCACGTAGCCGGGGCCGCCCGCGGTGACGCGGTCGAGGTCGACTCCGGCGGAGAACGCGCGGCCGGAGCCGGTGAGGACCACCGCCCTGGCCTGGTCGGCGTCCAGGTCGCGGGCCGTCGCCTCGATCGCCTGGCACAACTCCAGGTCGAGGGCGTTGACCTTGCCGTGGGCCAGCCGGACGATCGCCGTTCCGCCGGTGACTTCGACCTCGATCACAACTCTCCTTCCGGAAGGGATGCCTGCATCATGCCCCGAGAGCGGCCACGACGAGAACCACGATCCACGACAGGAGGAGCACCAGGCCGAAGACCGCGACGACGACCGTCCAGAGGGCGTGGCTGAGCGTCAGGGGGCCGGTCGCGACGCGCGGGTCGCCCGGGTCGTAGGTCACGTCGAGGGGTCTCCCGCCCTTCTCGAACGAGCTGACCGTTCCCCGCGACCGCACCCTCTGGAGGTTCCGGCCGTCGGCGGTGCGGAAGGTGAGGAGGTGGTGGTAGAAGAGGTTGCCGCCGAAGGCCCGGACCGTGCCCTCGGACCTGCCCGCGACCGTGACGCCCCGCCGCCGCAGCGCCCGGACGTCGCGGATCATGAACGTCCGGCAGAGGTACAGGACGCCGACGCCGGCGGGGGCGAACCAGCTGGTGATCAGGAGAGTCGCGAGGTCCGAGCGCAGGACGCCCAGCGCGACGAGTGCCAGCAGGTAGGCGAGGACGGCGCCGCCGATCTGGAGCGTCCTTCGCTGCCGCAGACTGAGCCGGCGGACGGAGGTCTCCACGGTGACCTGGGGGGATCCGGTCGCCGGGCCGAGCGCGCCCTGGAGCCGTTCGACGAACGCCAGCGCCGCCGCGGCGTTGCGGTAGGGAAGGGTGACGGTCCGGCCCAGGCCGCGCTCGTCGACCTCGGCGTCCAGCTCGACGCGGACGGACCGGTCCTGGAGGAGTCCGGCGCCGCGGACGGCCTGGACCGGCACGGTCCAGGTCGTGCGTCCCCGCGTGACGCGGAGCCGGGAGCCGTCGAACCGCGCGCTGGTGTTCCGTCCGGAAAGCACCACTTCCACATTCATGAACGGATGCTAGGCCGCGCCGGCGTCCGGCGGGATGAGAACGGGACGGGCCGGTCCGGGATCGCTCCGGACCGGCCCGTACCAGGGGTCGTGCCAGGGGTCGTGCCAGGGCGTGTCTCGAGGTCGGCGTCCGTGGCGAGCGGCGTCCAGGTGCGTGCCTCGTGGGGCGGAGGAGAGAGGCAGCCCGGTGTTGGCCGGTGACCGACGACAACTCCGCGAGATGCGTGCCTGGGCGTCGCGGAGCAGGGCAGCCGACTGTGACCAACCTATTGGCCGAATACACCTAGGAGCGGGCGACCTCGACGCCGCCGACGTTGCGCTTGCCGCGGCGCACGACCAGGTAGCGGCCGTGGAGCAGGTCGGCGCCGGTGGGCGCCGCGTCCTCGGCCTCGACCTTGGCGTTGTTGAGGTAGGCGCCGCCCTGGGCGATCGCGCGGCGGGCCTCGGACTTGCTCTTGCAGAGGCCGGTGGCCGCCAGCAGGTCGGCCACGGTGGGCAGCTCGCCCGCCACCTCGGCGCGCGGGACCTCGGCGAGCGCGGCGCCCAGGGTTCGCTCGTCGAGCTCCTGGAGGTCGCCCTGGCCGAAGAGGGCCCGCGAGGCGGCGATGACGCGCGCCGTCTCGTCGGCGCCGTGGACGAGGGTCGTGAGCTCCTCGGCGAGGGCACGCTGCGGCGCGCGGGCGGCGGGCCGTTCGGCGCCCTCCTTGAGCAGGGCCGAGATCTCCTCGTGGGACCTGAAGCTGAAGACCTTGAGGTACTTCTCCACGTCCCGGTCGTCGGCGTTGAACCAGAACTGGTAGAACGCGTACGGCGAGGTCAGCTCGGGGTCGAGCCAGTAGGTCTCGCCGCCCGCGGTCTTGCCGAACTTGGTGCCGTCGGCCTTGGTCAGCAGCGGCGTGGTGAGCGCGTGGGCGCTGCCGCCCTCGGCGCGGCGGATCAGGTCGACGCCGCCGGTGAGGTTGCCCCACTGGTCGCTGCCGCCGGTCTGGAGCGTGCAGCCGTAGCGCCGGTAGAGCTCAAGGAAGTCCATCGACTGGAGCAGCACGTAGCTGAACTCGGTGTAGCTCATGCCGGTGGTGTCGAGCCGCGACTTGACGGTCTCGCGGGCGAGCATCTTGTTGACCGGGAAGTGCTTGCCCACGTCGCGCAGGAACTCGATGGCGGACATGGGCCCGGTCCAGTCGAGGTTGCTGACCATGAGGGCGCCGGTCGGGCCGTCGCCGAAGTCCAGGAAACGTTCGACCTGGCCGCGGATGCGCTCGACCCAGCCGGCCACGGTCTCCTCGGAGTTGAGCACCCGCTCGGCGCTCTTGCCGCTGGGGTCGCCGATGAGGCCGGTGGCGCCGCCGACCAGGCCGATCGGGCGGTGGCCGGCGTTCTGGAAGCGGCGCAGGGTGAGGATCTGGATGAGGTTGCCCAGGTGCAGCGAGGGCGCCGTCGGGTCGAACCCGCAATAGAGCGTGACCGGCCCCGCGGCGAGCAAGGCTCGCAGTTCGCCCAGATCAGTGGACTGCGCGATCAGATCGCGCCACGCGAGATCATCGATGATGTCGGTCACGTTCTCCCTCGTCTCCAACGTGCTGTGGTTCTCGAATCAGGGTGCCCGATCGGGCGCGGATCACGGTAACGGTTATCAGCGGCCGCCCAGGAACTTTTGCGCGGGCACGAACACTTCGTGGCCGGAATCCAGGCGGACGCGCGCGCCCTCGGCCCGCCACTCGACCGCGACGATCTTGGGCGGGCCCTCCCCGGTGGCCTCGAACGTGACCGAGTGCCCGTACGACAGGCTCGGATCGGACCCGAGCACCAGCTCGTAAGGGCGGTGCCGGTGGAAGAGCCAGGTGCGGACCTCGACGATCCCGGCGTGGTGGGTGCGGCCGTCCGGGTAACGCACGGACGCGGGCTGGCCGACCTTGCCGATCACCTTGGTGTCGCGCAGCGAGGCGTCCGCCACGGCGACCAGCCCGGTGGCCAGCACGCCGGCGAGGAGCCCGGCGAGGAGCACTGCGACCAGGCATCCGGCGGGCCCGCGGCGGCCCGCGGTGCCGCCCACTCCCCCGCTCACGCCGGCTCCCGAGGCGCCGCCCGCGTGCGGCGGCCCGGGGTCAGCCGCGGCCATCGGCGGTCGCCTTGCGGCGTTTGGGAACGTGCGCCCGGTACGGCGAGACGCTCGGGTCGCCGTCGATCCAGAAACGCCAGGGCGTCTCCTTGGCGCCGGTCACGCCCGTCCGCGGACCCGCCATGATCGACGCCGGGTCCGCCGGCTCGCCCGCCAGGGCGCGGAGCGGGCCGGCGGGCGAGCAGACGTCGAGCCCGTACTGCTCCCGCCCTATCCCCATCGCCTGGCACAGCCGGGCGGGCCCGCGGGCCAGGTCGCGCACGCTGGAGCGCGGACGCCGGGTCGCCGCGAGCTCACCGCCCGCGATGACCTCGCCCGCGCGGAGCAGCACCGCGGAGGCGTCGCCGTCCTCCCCGCAGACGAGGTTCATGCAGAAGTGCATGCCGTAGGTGAAGTAGACGTACGAGTGGCCCGGCGGCCCGAACATCACGGCGTTGCGCGCCGTCCGGCCGCGGTAGGCGTGCGAGGCCGCGTCGAGCGGCCCCGCGTACGCCTCGACCTCGGTGAGCCTCAGCAGGACCTCGCCCTCGGCGGTGCGGTGGGCGAGGATCTGCCCGAGCAGCGCGGGCGCGACCTCCTCGACCGGGCGGTCGAAGAACTCTCTCGGCAGGATCGGCACCGGCTCAGGTGGCGTCGGAACCGGCGGCCCAGGCGGCGTGCTCGTTGACCAGCGCCCGCAGCTCCCCGGCCTGCTCGCGCACCCGGTCGGGGGCGGTGCCGCCGTAGGCCTTGCGGGACGCCAGCGCGCCGGGGACGTTGAGCACCTCGCGCACGTCCGGCGTCAGGTGCGGGGACACCTTGGCCAGTTCGTCGTCGGTCAGCTCGTCCATGTCCTTGTCGTTGACCTGGCACCACACCACCAGGTGGCCGACGACCTCGTGCGCGTCGCGGAACGCCACGCCGCGCCGGACCAGCAGCTCGGCGAGGTCGGTGGCGAGCGCGAAGCCCTGCGGGGCCAGCGCCTCGAGCCGCTCGGTGTTGATCCGCATGGTGGCGATCAGGCCGGACATCGCCGGCAGGACGAGGAGCAGCGTCTCGACGGCGTCGAAGGCGCCCTCCTTGTCCTCCTGGAGGTCGCGGTTGTAGGTGAGCGGCAGGCCCTTGAGGGTGGTGAGCAGGCCGACGAGGTGGCCGATGAGCCGGCCGGCCTTGCCGCGCGCGAGCTCGGCGACGTCGGGGTTCTTCTTCTGCGGCATGATCGACGACCCGGTGGCGTAGGTGTCGTCCATCTCGATCCACCGGAACTCCTGCGAGGCCCAGAGGCAGATCTCCTCGCCGAGCCGCGACAGGTGCACGCCGGCCAGGGCCGCCGCGAACAGGAACTCGGCGACGAAGTCGCGGTCGCTGACCGCGTCCATCGAGTTGGCCGCGGCGGCGTCGAAGCCCAGCTCGGCGGCGGTGGCCTGCGGGTCGAGCGGCAGCGACGAGCCCGCCAGCGCGCCCGAGCCGAGCGGCGAGACGGCGGCGCGCTTGTCCCAGTCGCGCAGCCGGTCGATGTCGCGGGTGAGCGGCTGGACGTGGGCCAGCAGCTGGTGCGAGAACAACACCGGCTGGGCGTGCTGGAGGTGGGTCATGCCGGGCGCCGCGACGCCGAGGTTGTGGTCGGCCTGCGCGATGAGCGCGGTCTCCAGCTCGACCAGCCGCGACACGATCTGGCGGGCCGCGTCGCGCAGGTAGAGGCGCAGGTCGGTGGCGACCTGGTCGTTGCGGCTGCGGCCGGCGCGCAGCTTGCCGCCGAGCGCGCCGAGGCGCTCCAGCAGGCCGCGCTCCAGCGCGGTGTGCACGTCCTCGTCGGCGACGGTCGGCCGGAACTCGCCCGACCGGCACGCCGCCTCGAGGTCGTCCAGAGCACCGATCATGCGCTCCAGCTCGTCGTCGGTGAGCAGCCCCGCCCGGTTGAGCACGCGGGCGTGCGCGCGCGAGCCCATGAGGTCGTACGGGGCGAGCCGCCAGTCGAACTGGACGCTCACCGAGAGCCGCGCGAGCGCGTCCGACGGGCCGCCTTCGAACCGGCCGCCCCACAGTCGCGTCGGTGCCTTGGTCACGAAGATCCTCTACTTCCTGCTCCTGGTGGTGGTGCCTGAGATTCTGCCCGGCCGGGAGGACCGGGTCAGGCCTGGTCGCGGTCCCGCGCGGCCGCGATCTTGCTGGGCAGGCTCCACAGCTCGACGAAGCCCTTGGCCAGGCTCTGGTCGAACGTGTCGCCCGTGTCGTACGTAGCCAGATCGTAACGGTAGAGCGACGCCCCGCTGCGCCGTCCGGTGACGACGGCCCGGCCGCCGTGCAGGACCAGCCGGATGTCGCCGGACACGTGCCGCTGGGCGTCGTCGATGAACGCGTCGAGGGAGTCCTTCAGCGGCGAGAACCACAGGCCGTCGTACACCAGTTCGCCCCACCGCTGGTCGACCGACCGCTTGAACCGGGCCAGGTCGCGTTCGACGGTGATGTTCTCCAGCTCCATGTGCGCGGTGATCAGCGCGATGGCGGCGGGCGCCTCGTACACCTCGCGGCTCTTGATGCCGACGAGCCGGTCCTCGACCATGTCGATCCGGCCGACGCCCTGCGCGCCGGCGCGCTGGTTGAGCTCGGCGACGAGCTGGAACGGGGTGAGCGCGCGGCCGTCGAGGGCGACGGGGACGCCGGCGTCGAAGGTGATGACGACCTCGTCGGGCTCGCGCGGCGCGGCCGGGTCGGCGGTGTAGTCGTAGAGGTCCTCGATGGGGCCGTTCCAGACGTCCTCGAGGAAGCCGGTCTCGACGGCGCGGCCCCACAGGTTCTGGTCGATGGAGTACGGCGACTTCTTGGTCACGTCGATCGGGAGGCCCTTGTCCTCGGCGAACGCGATGGCCTTGTCGCGCGTCCAGGCGTAGTCGCGGGCCGGGGCGATGACCTTCAGCTCGGGGTTGAGCGCGGACAGGCCGGCCTCGAACCGCACCTGGTCGTTGCCCTTGCCGGTGCAGCCGTGCGCGACGGCGGTGCCGCCGAACTCCCTGGCGGCGGTGGCCAGATGCTTGGCGATCAGCGGCCGGGACAGCGCCGACACCAGCGGGTAGCGGTCCATGTAGAGGGCGTTGGCGCGCAGCGCCGGGACGCAGAAGTCGGCGGCGAACTCCTCCTTGGCGTCCACCACGATGGACTCGACGGCGCCGCAGGCGGTGGCGCGCTTCTGGACGGCGTCGAGGTCCTCGCCGCCCTGCCCGAGGTCCAGCGCGACGGCGATCACCTCTCCCCCGGTCTGCTCGGCCAGGTAGGGGATGGCGACGGAGGTGTCCAGGCCGCCGGAATAGGCGAGTACGACCCGCTCGCTCATGATGCTCGTTCTCCTTCGGACGTTCTTCGGACGGCTTCGGTGCCGGGATGTCGTGACGACGTGCGCCGGGGCTCCTGAACGGGCCCCTAGCTTCGTCGCTCCCGGTTCGAGGTCAGCCGGAGGAGCGCCCGGGCCAGTTCCTCGCCGCCGTCGGGGCTGCGCGAGATGACCAGGATCGAGTCGTCGCCCGCGACCGTGCCGAGGATCGACGGCCATTCGGCGTGGTCGATGGCGGAGGCGAGGTACTGCGCGGCGCCGGGCGGGGTGCGGACGATGACCAGGTTGGCCGACGCCTCGGCGGAGACGAGCAGCTCGGCGGCGAGCCGGGTGAGCCGGCCGGCGAACGTCTCGGCGGTGCCGGTGCGGGTCAGCTTGATACGTTCGCCGCCCTCGCCGGGCACCGCGTAGATGAGCGTGCCGTCGTCGGCGCGCAGCTTGACCGCGCCGATGTCGACCAGGTCGCGCGACAACGTGGCCTGGGTGACCTCCAGGCCCTCGTCGGCGAGCAGCTTGGCCAGCTCACCCTGCGAGTGCACGGGGTGGCGGGTCAGCAGCTCGATCACTTTGGCGTGGCGCGCGGCCTTGGTCATCGGCGTGGTCATGGTCAGGCGTTCTCCAGCAGCCAGGTCAGCAGCGCCTTCTGCGCGTGCAGCCGGTTTTCCGCCTCGTCCCAGACCACGCTGTGCGGGCCGTCCAGGACGGAGGCGGCGATCTCCTTGTCACGGTAGGCGGGAAGGCAGTGCAGCACCGCGACATCCGGTGCGGCGAGTCCCACGAGTTCCTCGTCGACCGCGTACGGCTCGTAGATCTCGGTGCCCTTGCCCTCCTGGCCCATCGACACCCAGGTGTCGGTGGCCAGGACGTCGGCGCCGGCGGCGGCGCCCTTGGCGTCGGCGGTGACGGTGACCGAGCCGCCGGTGGCGGCGGCGATCTCGCCGGCCCGTGCCACGATCGCCGGGTCGGGCGGCAGCGACTCGGGCGCGGCGATCCGCACGTGCATGCCGGCGGTGGCGCAGCCCAGCAGGTAGGAGTGCGCCATGTTGTTGGCGCCGTCGCCGAAGTAGGCGAGCGTGACCCCGGCGAGGCGGCCCTTGGCCTCCTGGACGGTCTGCAGGTCGGCGAGCACCTGGCAGGGGTGGAACTCGTCGGTGAGGGCGTTGACCACCGGGACGGTGGTGCCGGCCGCCATCTCCTCGATGCGCTCCTGCCCGCCGGTCCGCCAGACGATCGCGCTGGCCTGCCGTTCCAGCACGCGCGCGGTGTCGGCGATCGTCTCGCCGCGGCCGAGCTGGCTGGTGCCGGCGTCCAGCACCAGCGCGTGCCCGCCCAGCTCGGCGATGCCGATGGCGAACGAGACGCGGGTGCGCGTGGACGGCTTGTCGAACAGCACCGCCACCGACCGCGGCCCCTCCAGGGGCCTGCGGGCGAAGCGGTCGCGCTTCATCGCGGCGGCCAGCTCCAGCACCTCGGCCTGCTCGGCGGGGCTGAGGTCGTCGTCCCGCAGGAAGTGGCGGACCATCGGTGTCAGTGCTCCTTCAGGGCGTCGGCGGCGGCGTCGAGGATCGCCGGGAGGGCGTCGACGAAGGTCTGGGCCTGCTGGGCGGTGAGGATGAGCGGCGGCGCGATCCGGATGGCGTCCGGCTGCACGGCGTTGACGAGGAACCCGGCGTCACGGGCGGCGGCCTCGACGGCGCCCGCCGCGCCGGGTGCGAGCACGGCGCCCAACCACAGGCCGCGGCCCCGCACGCCCTGGAGCAGCGGGTGGTCGACGGCGGCGATGCCGTCCCGGAGGAGCGTTCCCACCTGGGTGACGTTGTCGAGGAGGTCGTCCTTCTCGATCGTCCAGAGCACGGTGAGCGCCGCCGCGGCGGCGACCGGGTTGCCGCCGAAGGTGCTGCCGTGGTCGCCCTTGGCGAACAGTTCCCCGGCGGCGCCGAACCCGACGCACGCGCCGATCGGCAGCCCGCCGCCCAGCCCCTTGGCGAGGGTGAGGACGTCGGGCCGGACGCCCTCGTGCTGGTGGGCGAACCAGGCGCCGGTACGGCCGATGGCCGACTGGATCTCGTCGGCGACGAACAGCGCGCCGGCCGCGTCGCAGATCTCCCGGACGGCGGCGAAGTAGCCGTCGGCGGGCGGCACGACGCCCGCCTCGCCCTGCGTCGGCTCCAGGAAGACCGCCGCGCAGTCGCCGGTGACCGCTTCGCGCAGCGCCTCGGCGTCGCCGTAGGGCACGAACCGCACGTCGAGCGCGAACGGGCCGAACGGCTCGCGGATCGACTGCTTGCCGGTGAGGGACAGGGCGCCCATCGAACGTCCGTGGAAGCCGTTCTCGGCCGCGACGAAGTAGGTGCGGTCATTGGCCTTGGCGTACTTGATGGCCAGCTTGAGCGCGCACTCGTTGGCCTCGGTGCCGCTGTTGGCCAGGAAGACCCGGCCCTCTCCCCCGAGCAGCTCGCGCAGCTTCTCGGCGAGCAGCACCTCCTGCTCGTTGACGAACAGGTTGGAGGTGTGCGCGATCGACATGACCTGGTTGGCGACGGCCGCGCCGAGCTGCTCGTGCGCGTGGCCGAGCGAGGTGACGGCGATGCCGGCGATCAGGTCGAGGTACTCCTTGCCGTCGGCGTCCCACACCACGCAGCCGTGCCCGGCGGTCAGCACCACCGGGGGCACGCCGTAGTTGGGCATGAACGCGGCCTCGTAGCGGCTCCGCAGGTCCTGTGCGCTCATTCCCTCGGCCCTTCCGGGGCGGGCAGCACCATGGTGCCGATCCCCTCGTCGGTGAAGATCTCAAGCAAGAGCGAGTGGAGCACCCGCCCGTCCAGCACGTGCGCCTGCGGGATGCCGCCGCGCACCGCGTGGAGGCAGGCCTCCATCTTGGGCACCATGCCCGCCGACAGGTCGGGCAGCAGCCCGGCCAGCTCGTCGGTGTCGATCTCGTCGATGACGTCGTCGCTGGCCGGCCAGTCCGCGTACAGGCCCTCGACGTCGGTGAGGACGACGAGCTTGGCGGCGTCCAGCGCGACCGCCAGGGCGGCCGCCGCGGTGTCGGCGTTCACATTGTAGATTTCTCCGTCGTCACCGCGGGCGATGCTCGAGATCACCGGGATCCGGCCGTCGTCGAGCATGGCCCTGACCGCGCCGACCTGCACCTCGACGATCTCGCCGACCTGGCCGATGTCGACGCGCTCGCCGTCGACATCGGCGAACTTGCGCTCGGCGGTGAACAGGTTGGCGTCCTCGCCCGACATGCCGACGGCGAACGCGCCGTGCCGGTTGATGAGCCCGACCACGTCCCGCTGGACCTGGCCGACCAGCACCATCCGCACGACCTCCATCGCCTCGGCGGTGGTGACCCGCAGCCCGGCGGTGAAGTGCGACTCGATGCCGTTGCGCTCCAGGGCGGCGTTGATCTGCGGGCCGCCGCCGTGCACGATCACCGGCCTGATGCCCGCGTACCGCAGGAACACCAGGTCCTCGGCGAACGAGTGACGCAGCCGCTCCTCGGTCATCGCGTGCCCGCCGTACTTGATCACGACGGTCTTGCCGTGGAAACGTTCCAGCCACGGCAGCGCCTTGATCAGCGTCACGGCCTTGTCGGCCGCGCCCGCCCGGTTCTTGCGCATCCGGGCCCGGGAGACGGCGCTCAGCTCTCCTGCCGTGCTCGTTTCCGTGCCCGTTTCCGTGCCCGTGCCCGTGCCCGTGTTCGTGCTCGTGTCGGCGGTGGTCATGTCGAGTACGCCGAGTTCTCGTGGACGTAGTCGGCGGTGAGGTCGGTCGTCCAGACGGTCGCGCTGTTGGGGCCCGCCGACAGGTCGACGGTGATGGTGACGTCGCGCGGGCGCAGGTCGACCTTGTCGCGGTCGTCGCCGAACGAGCCGTTGCGGCACACCCACACGCCGTTGATCGCGACGTTGAGCTCGTCGGGCTCGAAGACGGCCTCGGTGGTGCCGACCGCCGAGAGCACCCGGCCCCAGTTGGGGTCCTCGCCGTGGATGGCGCACTTGAGCAGGTTGTTGCGGGCGATGGCGCGGCCGACCATGACGGCGTCGAAGTCGTTGGCGGCGCCGACGACCTCGATGGTGATGGCCTTGGAGGCGCCCTCGGCGTCGACCAGGAGCTGCCGGGTGAGGTCGGCGCACACGTCGGTGAGCAGGGCGGTGAACTCGGCCTCGTCGGGGGTGATGCCGGAGGCGCCGGAGGCCATGAGCAGCACGGTGTCGTTGGTCGACATGCAGCCGTCGGAGTCGAGCCGGTCGAGCGTCAGCGCGGTCGCCGAGCGCAGCGCGCGGTCCAGCCTGCCGGCGTCCAGGTCGGCGTCGGTGGTGATGACGCACAACATGGTGGCCAGGGAGGGGGCGAGCATGCCCGCGCCCTTGGCCATCGCGCCGATCCGGTAGCCGCCCTCGCCCTGCCGGAAGGCGATCTTGGCGACGGTGTCGGTGGTGCGGATGGCGTCGGCGGCGGCGAGGCCGCCGTCGGTGCGCGACAGCTCGTCGGCCGCGGCGGCGACGCCGGGCAGCAGCTTGTCCATCGGCAGCCGCTCGCCGATGAGGCCGGTCGAGCAGACGATGACCTCGCCGGCCGAGTCGCCGAGGACCTCGGCGACGGTCTCGGCGGTGGCGTGGGTGTCCTGGAAACCGGCCGGGCCGGTGCAGGCGTTGGCGCCGCCGGCGTTGAGCACCACGGCGTGCACCCGCCCGCCCCTGATGACCTGCTCCGACCAGATCACCGGCGCGGCCTTCACGCGGTTGCGGGTGAAGACCGCGGCCGCGGCCCGGGACGGCCCGTCGTTGACCACCAGGGCCACGTCGCGGGCCCCGCTGTTCTTCAGTCCGGCGACGATGCCCGCGGCGCGGAACCCTTGGGGGGCGGTAACGCTCAAGGTGCCACTCCGATCGTGGTGAGTCCGAGTTCTTCGGGGAGGCCGAGGGCGAGGTTGGCGCTCTGGATCGCGCCGCCCGCGGTGCCCTTGGCGAGGTTGTCGATGGCGGCGACCACGACGACGCGCCCGGCGCGTTCGTCGAGGGCGACCTGGACGAGCGCGCTGTTGGCGCCGAGGGTCATCGAGGTGGCGGGCCACTGCCCCTCGGGCAGCAGGCCGACGAACGGCTCGCCGCGGTAGGCGTCCTCGTAGGCCTCGCGCAGGGCGGCGGCGGTGAGGCCGGGCTTGGCCCTGGCCGTGCAGGTGGCCAGGATGCCGCGGCTCATCGGTGCCAGCGTCGGGGTGAACGAGACGGTGACGGGCTCGCCCGCGACGGCGCTGAGGTTCTGGATCATCTCGGGGGTGTGCCGGTGCGTGCCGCCCACGCCGTACGCGCTGACCGAGCCCATGACCTCGCTGCCCAGCAGGTGCGGCTTGGCCGCGCGCCCCGCGCCGGAGGTGCCGGACGCGGCGACCACGACGACGTCGGGCTCGGTGAGCGCGGCGGCGAACGCGGGGAACAGGGCGAGGGTGACCGCGGTCGGGTAGCAGCCGGGCACCGCGATGCGCCGGGTCGTCCGCAGGATCTCGCGCCGGCCGGGCAGCTCGGGCAGGCCGTACGGCCAGGTGCCGGCGTGCGGCGAGCCGTAGAAGTGCTCCCAGTCGGCGGCGTCGGTGAGGCGGAAGTCGGCGCCGCAGTCGACGATGAGGACGTCGCCGCCCAGCCGCTCGGCGATCGCGCCGGACTGGCCGTGTGGCAGCGCCAGGAAGACCACGTCGTGACCGGCGAGGGTCTCGGCGCTGGTCTCGGCCAGCTTCCGGCCGCGCAGGGATCGCAGGTGGGGCTGGTGCGCCCCCAGGTCGGTGCCGGCGTTGGAGCCCGCCGTGAGCGCACCGATCTCGAATCCCGGATGGCCGGCGAGGATGCGCAGCACCTCGCCGCCCGCGTAGCCGCTGGCGCCGGCGACCGCCGCCCTGATTCCCATGTCTGCTCGTCCTTCCGGAGGGTTAAAGCAAGATTATGCATGACTATGGATGAGTATTCAACGACGGGCGACAGAACTCTCACCATCCGAGACCGGTCGTTCCGCACTGATATTTAGCCCTCGAAAGATTTGACAGCTAAATATCGGCCACCTAAGAATGTCCGCGTGGATGCGAAGAAGCTCGGGTTCGGCGACCTCGACAAGCTCGGCCCCATGGAGGAGTGGCCCATCGGCCGCCTCTTCGCGGCAGCGTCCCGGCTCGCGGGGCCCGTCATGTGGCGGGTCATCGAGCAGCACGGGACGAGCCCGGCCGGCTTCCTGCTGCTGCGGGCGCTGGTCACCGAGGACGGCCTGCGCCCCGGCGAGCTGGCCAGGCGCCTGCTCATCTCCCCCGCCACCGTCACCACCGTGGTCGACACGCTCGAACGTAAGGGGCACGTCGAGCGGCGGCCCGACGAGCGCGACCGGCGGGCGCTGCGCGTCCACATCAACCCCTCCGGGCTGGCCGTGGTCACCGAGACCGGCGAGTCCATGAAGGACGACATCTGGACCATGTACGACGTGATCGACGAGGCGGACGAGCCGGCCGTCCGCCGGTTCCTGCTCCGCCTGATCGAACGTTTCGAGGAGTTCTCCGACAAGGCGGGAGAGCCCTCCGAAGGACCCCACCAAGGAGACGACGCGTGACCGAGCCACCAGCGGAGACCGCCATCGGGGCGGTGGACCTCCACAAGACCTACAAGAGCCCGCGCGGGGACGTCCCCGCGGTGCGCGGCATCGACCTCGACGTGCGGCCGGGCGAGTTCTTCGGCCTGCTCGGCCCCAACGGCGCGGGCAAGTCGACCACCATCGGCATGCTGACCACGCTGGTGGTGCCCACCTCCGGCAGCGCGCGGGTCTGCGGCTTCGACGTCACCCGGCAGTCGGTCGAGGTCAAGCGGCGCATCGGGATGGTGTCGCAGAACAACACCCTCGACACCGACCTCTCCGCGTTCGAGAACCTGGAGTTCCGCGGCCGCTACTTCGGGATGAGCGGGCGCGACGCCCGGCGCCGCGCCGACGAGCTGCTGGAGATGTTCAACCTCACCGACCGCCGCGGCGCCGAGCCGATGGAGATGTCGGGCGGCCAGGCCAAGCGGCTGATGATCTGCCGCGCCCTGGTGCACCGGCCCGAGGTGCTCTTCCTGGACGAGCCGACCGCCGGGCTCGACCCGCAGACGCGGGTCAACCTGTGGGAGGTGCTGCGCGAGCTGCAGAAGGACGGGCAGACGATCGTGCTCACCACCCACTACATGGAGGAGGCCGAGGCGCTCTGCGACCGGGTCGCGGTGGTCGACCACGGCAGGATCCTGGCCAGCGGCACCGTCGAGGAGCTCAAGGGCTCCGCCGGCGCCGACACCGTGCTCACCGTCGCCTACGACGGCCCGGTGCCCGACGACGTGAGCGGCCTGCGCGACCGCGACGGCATCTCCAAGGTCGAGCTGTCGGACGGCCAGGTGCGGGTCTTCGCGCACGAGCCCGACGGCCTCCTCGGCGAGCTGGTCGCGCTCGGCTCGTCCGCCGGTGTCAGCGTCACCGACGCCTCGCAGCTGCGGCCCAGCCTGGAGACCGTCTTCCTCACCCTGACCGGACGGGAGTACCGCGAATGAGCAGCACCGCCGAGGTCCTGGCCGCACCGCCCGCCGTGCGGCCGACCGTGCCGCGCACGTTCCTGGCGATGATGGCCCGCGAGGTCCGGGTCATGCGCAAGAACTTCCTCTCCACGTTCGTCCGCGTGCTCGCCCAGCCGGTGATGTTCGTGTTCGTCTTCGCCTACGTGCTGCCCAAGATCGGCGGCGGGATGGCCGGGCAGGGCGGCGCGACGTTCTCCACGATCCTGGTGCCGGGCCTGGTCGGTTCCTCGATCATGATGCAGGCGATGATGGCGGTGATCTTCCCGCTGATGATGGAGCTGACCTGGCAGCGCTCGATCACCGACCGCGCGCTCGCGCCGATCCCGGTCCCGCTGCTGGCGATCCAGAAGATCTCCGCCGCCGCGTTGCAGGGCCTCATCGGCGGGTTGCTGGTCTTCCCCGCGGTGTTGTTCATCCACGCCGACGGGCAGGCGCCGACCGTCCACGTGTCCAACTGGCCGGTCTTCATCGTGGTGATGCTCAGCGGCGCGCTGCTGTCGGCCGCGGGCGGGCTGCTGCTCGGCACGCTGATCAACCCGCAGAAGGCGCAGGTGCTGTTCGCGCTGATCCTGATGCCGATCACGATGCTGGGCTGCGTCTACTACCCGTGGGAGGCGCTCGACAGCGTGCGCTGGCTGCAGATCGTCAGCCTGTTCAACCCGCTGGTCTACCTGAGCGAGGGCCTGCGCGCCGCGCTCACCCCGGACGTGGGCCACATGCCGGTCTGGGCGTTCCTGCTCGCGCTCGTCGGCGGCACGATCGCCCTCACCTGGTTCGCGACCCGCACGTTCACCAAGCGGGTCCTCACCTAGGGCTGTTCTAGGTATGGATCTATAGCGGGTCGAGGCTTCTGATCCAGCTGAGTGCTCCGCAGAGGTGTAGCCCGGCAAGGAAGCTTCGGGGGTTTTGTCATAGCGGGTGGCGAGTCCCCGCCATTGCTTGATCTTGTTGATGCAGCGTTCGACGGTGTTGCGGTCGCGGTAGAGGTCTTCGTCGTGCGAGGCGGGCCGGCCGCCGCGACTGCCCTTGTTCTCGCGATGTTGGGCCTGGTCGGCTTTGACGGGAATGACGCTCTTGATGCCGCGGCGGCGCAGGTAGAAGCGGTTGAAGCGAGAGGAGTAGGCCTTGTCGGCGGCGACCGCGTCGGGGCGGGTGCGGGGACGGCCGGCCGGGCCGCGCACCTTGATGAGCATGAGGACCTTGACGAACTGGGGGCAGTCGGCAGCCTGTCCTGCGGTAAGGACGAACGACAGAGGGCGGCACTGAAGCGCCCCGGGTCGGATGGAGTTTCGACTCCCTGAGAGGATCGAGTCATGGCACGTCAGTCCGCCGGCTGCTCTTGGCTCACTACAACTTGACCGTTAGTCCACCGTCGACCACGATCACCTGCCCCGTCACGTACCGTGCGGCGTGGGACGCGAGGAACGTCGCCACGTCGGCGACGTCGTCCGGTTCACCGATTCGGCCGAGGGGCACCATCGGCAGCGAGGCCTCGAGCTGGGCGGCGCCCGCGGAGTTCGTCTCGTCCAGCGACTGTGCGGTCCGGATCAGCCCGGGAGCGATCGCGTTGACCCGGATTCCTTGCGGACCTAGTTCGGTGGCGAGTGCACGGGTCAGACCGATGAGCCC
Source organism: Spirillospora sp. NPDC047279 (assembly GCF_040643285.1). Classification (NCBI taxonomy): domain Bacteria; kingdom Bacillati; phylum Actinomycetota; class Actinomycetes; order Streptosporangiales; family Thermomonosporaceae; genus Spirillospora; species Spirillospora sp. NPDC047279. The sequence continues at coordinate 138,816 of NZ_JBEYUA010000023.1, read as the reverse complement.
GGCCTTGGACGTCGAGTAGTGAGCGTGCTCTTCCCATCCATATGCGATGCCGTGCACCGAGGACATGGCGATCATACTGCCGGTGCCCCGGGCGGCCATCGCCGGCATCGCGGACCGGAACACCTGCATGGCGCCCCTCAGGTTGACCTCCACTACCTCGTCCCACGCTTCGTCGGTCAGGCCATCGAAGGTTTGTCGTCGGGCAATGCCCGCGTTCGCCACGACAACGTCGAACCCACGCCCCTGGAGGGCGGTGACACCGTCACCGATCTCCAAGGGGGACCGCATGTCCATGTGGACGACGTCGACACTCCCACCCTCGCCGCCGAGCTCGGATGCCAGCGCGGCGGACTCGGCATCGAGGATGTCAGCGATGATCACGTGGTCACCAGCGCGTGCGAAGGCCCGTACGCAGGCCGCCCCGATGCCGATCGACCCGCCGGTGACCAGGACCCTTCTGCGTGCCGAGTGAGCGGCCGGCATCTATTCGGCCAGACCGACGCTGACGACCGCGTTGCCTCGCAGCGCGTCAGAGAACGGGCAGAGCAGGTCGGCCTCGGTGACGTACCTCTCGGCCTCCTCGCGATCGATGCCCGGAAGCTCGGCGGAAACGGCCACCTCCAGTCGGTAACCGCCGGAGTGCTTGAAGATGCCGACGCGCGCCGACACCACCGGCTCGCAATCTCTCAGCGAATGCTTCGTGAGCGTCGCACGAAGCGCCGTATTGAAGCAGGCAGCGTATCCGGCGGCGAACAGCTGCTCGGGGTTGGTGCCGGGCCCCGAGTCGCCTCCGAGTTCCGCCGGAGCCGAGAGGTCCAGGTCGAGGCGTCCGTCGGTGGTCGCGACCGAGCCTCCCCTGCCGGTGACCGTCGTCGCTTCCGTCAAGTAAAGGATCTTAGGCATGGTCATTCCTTCAGCTGGCCGGTGTGGTTGACAGTGGTGTGACCGGTCGCTCAGATCCGGCGTCCCAGCAACTCGCCCTCATAGATCAGTTCCGCCAGCTTGCGCGGAGCGAGCGCGTCGCCGACGCGCTGCACCCGGTCGCCCAGGTCGGCCAGCTGATCTGCGAGGTCGGTGTGGGAACGCCGGTAGACCGAGAGCACCACCGTGCTGACGCCCTCGACCACCTCCTGCTTCTCCGACCACCGGTCCGAGAGGACGACCGAGCCGCCCTCGATGGCCTCGAGTCGTTTCTGCGCCACGAACTCCACACCGAGGTTGCGGAGTCGCGGCATGGCCCAGGGAAGACCGAGGTGCCGCTCCACCTCGCTACCGACGAACATCTGGGGCGTCACGATCGATGCGATCGCGCCCGACTCCGCGACCAGTTCGGCCAGGCCGAGCGGGAGGTAGGTGCCCGACTCGTCGACGATGATCACGTGGGACCCCAGGGCTCCCCCGCCCTCGGACAGGACGCGGCGGACCGCCTCGTCCACCCCGATGACGTGCGGGGCGCGCACGCCCGGGACCTCGTCGAGATGGGGGCTCCACACGCTCACACCGCGGTCGTCGTAGTAGGCACCGACCGCGAGGTACACCTCGTCCGCGCCGAACCTGCGGACGAAGCCGGCGTCGGCCCGGGTGCCGAGCCGGACGTCCACACCGGCGTTCCGCACCGCCCGGACGAGGTCGTCGACCGCGACGCCCCAGCCGGGCTGGCGCGGCATCGAGGCGAGCAGGTTCAGGTGGCCGCCCAGTTCCTCACGCTCCTCGACGAGCGTGACGAGGTGGCCGCGTCCCGCCGCGACCGAGGCGAGCTTCAGGCCGGCGGGCCCGCCGCCGACGACGAGCACCGACTTGACGTCCGCCGCCGGCTCACTCCCGCTCCAGCGACCCTCCCGCCCGGTGACCGGGTTCATCATGCAGATGACTTCGGTCTCGTCGAACAGCCGCCCCACGCACTCGTTGACGTTGGTGCAGCGGATGATCTCGTGCTCGCGGCCCTCGCGGGTCTTGCGGACGATGTGCGGGTCGGCCAGTTGGGCACGGCCCAGCGCGACCACGTCCGCCGCGCCGGAGGCGACGATCTCCTCGGCGAGATGCAGGTCGCGCACCTTCCCCACCGCGAAGACCGCGGCCCGGTCCGCGACGATCCTCTTGGCCCGCCTGGCGAGTGGAACGAGGTGGCCGTCGTCCTCCTGCATCGGAGCGACCGAACGGTGAATGGTGTGGTAGCTGCCGGCCGAGATGCTGAAGTAGTCGAACAGGCCCGTCTCGACGAACAGCGTTGTCAGCCGGTCGGCCTCGTCAGGGGTGATGCCGGCGCCATCGACGTACTCGTCGTAGGACAGGCGCAACCCGACCGCGAGGTCGGAACCGATGTCCGCACGGATGCCGCGAGCGATGTCGACGACGATTCGCGCCCGGTTCTCCAGCGGTCCGCCGTACTCGTCGGTGCGCTTGTTGTAGATCGTGCTGAGGAACTGGCACAGCAGATATCCGTGGGCGGCGTGGATCTCGACGCCGTCGAGCCCGCCGTCCCTGACATTGCGTGCGGACTGGACGAAACCGGCGACGATCTGCTCGATCTCGTTCTTCCCGATGACCGTCGGCACCTCGGTGTGCACGACGGAGGGAATGTCGGACACGCCCCAGAGCGGCTTCCAGTCGTCCACGAGCATCATGCCCTTGTCGTGGACGCCGGTCCCGAACAGCTCGACCACCCCGCGGGCGTCGTGCTCGTGGACGATCCGCGCGAACTCCTCGAACTGCGGCACCGCGCGGGGGTCCCACGCCGAGCACGGGTTGTGGAACGATCCCTTCGCCACCGGGTAGGCGGCGTGCTGCTCGGTGACGATCATCGCGGCGCCACCGGCCACCAGTTCGCGGTAGTGGTCGAGATGGCGGTCGCTCAGCACACCGGTCTTCGACCAGTTCATGACGCGGGCCGGCACGATGACGCGGTTCTTCAGACGCATCGGCCCGATCTGAAGGGGCTGCCAGATACGGCTGAGCTGTGTGGTGGTAGCGGTCATCGACGGTCCCCTCCTCGTTGCGACGGGGTCGTTCTCCGGCGGCTCACAGATCCTCGAGAAAGTCGCGCAGCTTCGCGTACTTCGCGTCCCTGGCGGTGACCAGCTCGGAGCGCTGCGGACCGTCATAGGTCTTGAATCCCTGGCCCACCTTGAGACCGAACTGGCCCCGCGCGGTCCGTGATCTCAGCGACTCGGGCGCCGTGAACTGCTCACCCAGACCGGCCTCGAGCGTGGCGAAGATGCTCTGGTACACATCGAGCCCGGCCATGTCGGCGATCGCGAACGGACCGAACAGGGACAGCCGGAAACCGAACGTCGTGGACACGACGGTGTCGAGATCCTCGGGCGTCACCAGGCCCTCGTCGACGCAGCGGAGGCACTCGAGGAAGAGCGCCATCTGGAGCCGGTTGGCGATGAAGCCGGGAGAGCTGCGAACCGTCGCCGGGCGCTTGCCCGCGGCCGTGAGCCAGGCCGTCGCCCGTGCGACCACCTCCGGGTCGGTCGCCCTGCCGGGGATCACCTCGACCCCGGGAATGACGTCGGCCGGATTGAAGAAATGGATGCCGAGAAAGCGCTCCGGCAGCGCACAGTCGGGCGCCAGGTCGTCGATCGGGAACGACGATGTGTTACTGGCGATCACGCAGTCGTCGGATGCGTGGGCAGAGAGCACCTTGAGGACGACGGCTTTCACGGCGCGGTCCTCGGCCACCGCCTCGATGATCAGGTCTGCGCCGTTCGCCGCATCGGCCGGGGTGGCCGCATCGCTGATCCGGACCCCACCGTCCGCTGACAGCCGTTCCTCATCGGGCAGCGACTCGACCCAGGCGGCGGCGAGACCCGTGACGTGGTCGTGCACGCGCACGGTGTGCCCGGCACGGAGGAAGAGCCGGGCGATGCCCCTTCCCATCGTTCCAGTACCGATGACCGCGGTCGTTCCCGCGTGGTCAAGCCGCGTATTCATGGCACTCCTCGAAGTTCGTCAATAGGGTGTATACGTAGTCATCACGCCCTGCGCACATTCTGTTCCGCACCGATCACCGCCAGGCCGTCTGGCCGCCGTCGACGACAAGGCACGAGCCCGTCGTCCACGAGGAGGCATCGGAGGCGAGGAAGCAGACCGCACGCGCCACGTCCCCGACGTCGCCGAACCGTTTGATCAGGTAGGTCGAGAGCGCATCGGCGCGGGCCGCGCCGGGGTCGGGGGCCGCTGCGAAGATCCTGTTGGTCATCGCCGTCTCGATCGCCCCGGGCGCCACGCAGTTGCACCGGATGCCCAGGGGCGCGAGATCGACGGCCGCGCTCCGGGTCAGCTGGATCAGGCCCGCCTTGCTGGTCGTGTACGCGGGGCTGCGCTCTGTGCCGACGATCCCGAGCTGGGAAGCGATGTTCACGACCGTGCCGCCACCGGTATCCCGCATGGCGGGCGCGAGCTCGCGCATCAGCAGCCACGGTGCCGTCAGGTTGACCGCCATCACGACGTTCCACAGTTCGGACGTCAGTCGGTCGGTGGCGGTATCCGCCGCCATCGCCCGCTCGTGCACGCCGGCGGAGTTGACCAGCACGTCGATCCCGCCGGTCGCCTGGAGCGCGTCCTTGGCCAGACCTACGACGGCACGTTCGGCGGACAGGTCCGCGCCGATCGTGACGGCTCGCGCACCGACGGCCTCGACCTCGGCGGCCAACGCCGACAGATCGTCCTGACGCCGATCGCTCAGAACGACCGCCGCCGCTCCGGCACGGGCCGCCGCGACGGCCACCGCGGCCCCGACACCACCGGCGGCCCCTGTCACCAGAACGCGACGTCCTGCCAGGGAATCGACACTCATCCTCGGTCCCCCCGGTCGGCGCCGCTCGGGCAGACCGGGAGCCGGCTCATCGCGGCCAGCACGCTCACACCGCCGCCCGACGGCGCCGGCGCCGGCGCTCGGGCAGCTTCGCGAGCGCGACGGCCAGCACCAGCGCGATGCCGTAGAACAGCTGCTGGACGTAGGACTCCGCTCCGAGGATCTGGAGCCCGGTGATGCCGCTGACAAGGAAGAACACGGCGATGAAGGTTCCCAGCGGGTTGAAACGGCCGGGCTGCACCGTGGTCGATCCGAGGAAGCAGGCCGCGAACGCGGGCAGCAGGAACTCCAGCCCGGAGGTCGGGTCCGCCGCGCCCTGGGTGCCGGTGTACAGCACGCCCGCCAACGACGCGATGAGCGCGGCACCGACAATCGCTCCCCACTGGATCCTGGCGACCCGCACGCCGCTGAGCCGTGAGACCTCCGCGTTGCGGCCCACGAACAGCATGCGGCGGCCCAGCGCCGTGAACGAGAACAGGTAGGTGAGCAAGAGCGTCAGGATCACGCCGTACCAGAAGCCAAGCGAGATGCCCGCGAACCGGTAGTTGGCCGCGAGGTTGATGAGGGTCGAGCTGATGCCGGAATAGGTCTCTCCGTTGGAGATCGCCAAAGCGAGGCCCTGCAGGACCGTGCCGATGCCCAAGGTCGCGATGAGCGAGTCGATGCCGAGTCCCACGATCAGATACCCGTTGATCATGCCGATGACGAGACCACCGACCAGCACGACCGCGATCGCGACGGGCAGCGAGAAATTATGCTTGACCTGCAGGATCGCCAGGAAGATCGATGAGAACGCGAGATTCGAGGCGATGGAGAGATCGAGGTTGCCGGTCACGAGCGGGAGCAGCAGCCCGAGCGCGAGAAGCAGGAGCACCGCCTGCGAGGCGAAGATGGTCTGGAAGTTCGCCGCGCTCAGGTAGATGTCGGGCCGGAGGGCGCCGAACGCGACGATGACCAGGGCCCACGCGAGCAGCAGCGCGTACCGCTGACCGAGGTCGCGCCACTTGATCCCGGTCGGCCGTGCTCCGGCCCCCTTCCTCTCTCCGAGGTCGGTCGGCTCGTCGGTGACGGTGCTCATGCTGAGGTCTCCTTGTGCTCGTCCCGTTCGTCGAGAATCGTCGCGGTGTTGTAGACCTGCTCGATCAACGTGTCCTTGTCGAGCGACTCGCCCGTCAGGACGGCCGCGACGCGTCCGCGGGCGACCACGACGACGCGATCGCAGATCCGCGCGAGCTGCTCGCAGTCGGAGCTGGCGCAGATCACTGCCGTGCGCCGATCGCGAACGTCATCGAGGGCCTTGAAGATCTGCTCTCGGGCACCCACGTCGACCCCTTGCGTCGGCTCGTGCAACAGCAGCAGTGACGGCTCCGTGGTCAGCCATTTCGCCATCAATGCCTTCTGCTGGTTGCCGCCGCTGAGCGATCCGTACACCGCGTCGGGGTCGCCCGGCCGGACGTCGTAGTCCCCGATGAGCCGGACGGCCTCGCGCCGGAGGGCGTCGCGGCGCAGCAGCCACGGACGGTGCCGGTCGATGGCCTGCATCGTGACGTTGTCGGCGAGCGTCAGATCCGCAGCGGCACCCTCACGTTTGCGGTCGCCGGGGACGAACGCCATACCGTTCGCCAGAGCACCACCCGGGCCGAACGACCCGAGATCGAAGCGGCCACCGCTGGTCGCGATCTCGCCGCGGGCATCGGAGAGTGCGCCGAACAACGCGTAGGGCACATGCTCGAACCCGGATCCGTTCAGGCCCGTGACGCCCAGGACCTCACCCTCGCGAACCTCGACGTCGACGCCGGCCAGCAGGGATGTGTGCACGTTCATGGCCTTCAGCACGACCTCACCGAGACCGTCGTGCGCTCGCAGCCGACCCTGGTGCTTGGCGAGCCGCCGACCGACGATCATGGTGACCAGCTCGTCGTCGGTGACGTCCCCGGTCACCGCGGTTCCGGCGACGGCTCCGTCGCGCAGGACGGTCACGCGTGACGTCAGTTCCCGCACTTCGTCGATGTCGTGCGACACGAACAGCACGCTCGTGCCCTGGGCGGCGACGCCGCGCACGAGGTCGAAGAGCCGCTCGACACCCTCACGGGGCAGGAACACCGTCGGCTCGTCGAGGACGAGGAGGCCGCGCGTCTCGCTCTGCCGGATGTCGTGGACAGCTCGCACGATCGCGAGCAGGGCGCGGTCCGTCGCCTCCAGCGAGGCGACCGCGGCCCGCACGTCGATGTGGACTCCGTAGTCGTCGAGTACGCGTTGAACGCGCGCCCGGTCGTCCCTCCACCGCAAATACCACGACGAGGATCTCGCCGTGTGCGGGAGCAGGAAGTTGTCGAGGACCGTGAGCTCCTCGATGAGCCCCAGGTCCTGGTGGACGAAGCTGAAACCGACGCGGGCGAAGTCGACGAGCGGCAGACCCTGCGGCTTCCCCTCGACCAGGACCTCACCGTCGTCCGGGTCGTGCGTCCCGCTGAGCACCTTGATCAGCGTGGACTTGCCCGAGCCGTTCTGCCCGAGCAGGCCGTGGATCTCCCCGTGCGAGATGGAGAGATCCACGCCCTTGAGCACCTGCACGCCCACGAACGACTTCGTGATTCCTCGCAGGGCGATGTTGGTCGTCTCGACGTCGGTCTGCCGTACAGGTACTCCCACCGGTCAGCCCTCCGTCTTCCAGAGCTTCTCGTAGCCGGTGACGTAGGCGTCGCCGTAGCCGTCGGAGTTGTTCGGCGGCTTGCCCGTCTCGTTGACGTTGGTGTCGTCGATGACCCGGATGGGCGTCCTCTGGTCGCCGTTCTCGGTCGGCTCCACGTCGCTCAGGATGCGGAACGACTGGTCGACGACCGACCAGGCCAGCCAGTTGATGCTCTCCCCCATGTCGGCGACGAAGATGTCACCGTCCTGGATGAGCTTCACGTTCGCCGGCGTGCCGTTGTACGAGGTGATGCGGACCTTGCCCGCCTTGCCGGCGGCCTGGATCGCTGCGACGGCCGGAATCGTCTGGTCGTCGAAGCTGGCGAGCACCCAGTCGGTGTTGGGGTTCTTGACCAGGTGTGACTGGATCTCGGGCTTGATGCTGGTGCCCCACCGGCCGACCGGGACGTCGATCGTGCCGAACTTGAGGCCGGGGCAGAGCTTGGCGAACTCCTCCCGCATGCCCTTGAGGATGTGCTTGGAGGCGAGCAGGTCGTTCGCCGTGATGACGACCGGCTTGGCGTCGCAGCCACTCTTGGAGATCACGTAGTCGGCCTGCAGCGCGCCGGACCGGGAGAAGGGCACCGTGGTCGTCCCCGCAAGGAGGCTCGCCACCGAAGCGGGAGGCCTCTCGCCGTCCTGGTAGGTGTGGGTGGCGATGACCGGGATGCCGGCCCGCTTGGCGCGCTGGAGAGCCGGGATGATCACCTCGGGGTTGATGCCCGAGTGGGCGATGATCAGGTCGGCCTTGACCTGGATGCCGTAGTCGATGCCCTTGGACCACTCGGTCGGCGTTCCGCCGTTCTGGTAGTTGGTCCACTTGACGCCGTACCTGGTGGCGACCCGCTTCATCTCATCGTCGACCGCCTTGACGTACGGGATCTGCTCGGTGATCGGGACGTTGACGACGGTCTTGCCCCTGGCCTTGGTGACGTCGAACGCCGGGGCGTCAAGGGTGAACGTGGGCAGGGCGCGCGCCTGGTCGATAACCGCCTGCGCCTTGGCCTGCGCCTCGCTCTTCTTGCCGCCGTCCGACGCGCTCGTGGTCGACCCCGCCGTGCTGCACCCGGCGAGCGTGGCGACCGTCAGGATCAGCGCCGCCGAGGCCGTACCGACGAGCCGCAGGGCGGGCGGACATCTGAGTGTCATGGTTCTCTCCTAGCCTTTGGAGTGACGTCGTCCTCGCCCATCGCGGGCCGCAGGGCATCGTCCGGCCGGCGATCGCAGGGAACGCGGACCCGCCGTCACTGTGGGTCGTCGGCCTCGAAGCGTGATCCGCCGTCACGGTCGCGACGGTGGGGGGACCACGTGGGCCGCAGTTCTCCCGCGGCCCCTTGCAGGCCCCTGAACCTCTGAATACGTATTCAGTAGAATACGTATTCAACTAGGGGGCGCGATTTGTTGTAAAGAGTTCAGAGGTGGCCGGTTCCAGATTTCACGTGACCGTTACACGCCTCATTGGACGACCGAAGCCTCCGTATTCCAGCTCAGCTGCGCACCGGTGCGGGCCGCCGCACGCACGTCCCCCGAACGCGCGTGGCCCTCGAACAGCTCGACCCGGCTGGCGCGGCCGCACAGTTCACCCAGCTCGGCGCTGGAAGCCTCGTCGATGACCTCCTGGTAGGTGACCGTCTTCAGGTACTTGCCGACCCAGAGCCCACCGGTGAAACGCGCGCTGCCGCGAGTGGGCAACGTGTGGTTGGTGCCGATCACCTTGTCGCCGTAGGAAACGCAGGTCCCGGCGCCGAGGAACAGCGCGCCGTAGTTCCTCATCTCGTCGAGTGCGCGCCGTGGCTGCTCGGTGAGAACTTCGACATGTTCGCTCGCATACGTATCCGCGAGCGCGTAGGCCTCGGCGAGGTCGTCCACGACGACCACCTCGCCGTGGTCGGCCCACGCGGGACCGGCATTGTCGACGGTCGGCATGCCGGGGAGCAGTCGCTCGATATGTGCCAGGACCTCCAAGCCGAGCTCGCGGCTCGTCGTGATCAGAACGGCCGGCGAGTCCGGTCCGTGTTCGGCCTGGCTCAGAAGGTCGACCGCCACGACGAACGGGTCGGCGTGCTCGTCTGCGATGACCAGGATCTCGGTCGGCCCGGCGAGCAGGTCGATTCCCACCTCGCCGAAGAGTTGGCGCTTGGCCTCCGCCACGTAGGCGTTGCCTGGGCCGGCGAGAAGATCGACCCGTCCGATGGACTCGGTGCCGAGCGCCAGCGCGGCGACGGCCTGGACTCCTCCGAGCAGATAGATCTCGTCGGCACCGGCGAGATGCATCGCGGCGATGGTCGGTGCCGGCACTTCGCCGCGAATCGGTGGTGTGCACGCCGCGACACGTTCGACGCCCGCGACCTTCGCCGTCAGGATCGTCATGTGCGCCGACGCGAGCAACGGGTAGCGGCCGCCCGGGACATAGGCGCCGGCCGCCTCGACCGGTAGGTGTTTCTGCCCGAGGAAGACGCCCGGCATCGTTTCCACCTCGAACTCGCGCATCGATTCGAGCTGGTGGACCGCGAACGCGCGGACGTTGTCCTGCACCGTCCGGATGTCGTCGATCACTTGTCGCGGCACTGACGCGACGACGCGGGCGATCTCGTCGGGTGTGAGGCGGAAGCTCTCCGGCTCCCACGAGTCGAACCGCGCCGAGAGCTCTCGCACGGCCGCGTCGCCGCGCGTCCTGACGTCCTGGATGATCCCCCTGACCGTCTCGGACACGGAACCGTTCCCGTCCGGTGCGGCCGACGATGCAAAAGCAGGCCTCTTGAGGTGTTCCATAGGTTGGTGCTCCGTTCGGTGCCGACGGCAGGATGGCCCCCGCCGCGCGTGGTGATCGCGGAGACGGCTACCGCCGGCTCGGCAGATCCCGCAGGTAGGTCAGGACCTCGTCGAGACCGACGACGTCGGCGTACTTGGCATCGAGATCGAACAACGCGGCATCGTGCGGGCCGGCGGCGCGGTCACCGACCGCCTCACGGACGACGATCGGGATGAGCCCGGACTGCACCGCGTCGAGTGCGGTCGCGCGTACGCAGCCGCTCGTGCTGAGCCCGGAGACGAGCACGCTGTCGGCACCGAGGTCGTCGAGCCGCTGCTTCAGGTCGGTATCGAAGAACGCGCTGGCGAACCGCTTGCGGATGACCGGGTCACCCGGACGCGGGGCCAGCTCGTCGCAGATCTCCCCTGCCTCGGTGTCGCCCACGAAGTTCTGCAGGGCCGCGACCTTGCGGAAGAAGGGGCCGCCTTCGGTGCCCCTCTCGTAGTGGACGACGGTATAGATCACGGGGATCCCGGCCGACCGTGCGGCATCGACCAGCGTCACCGCGGCCGCCAGCGCCGGTTCGACTCCTGCGTAAAGCGGGTTGCCCGGCATGAGATACGCCTTGACGAAGTCGACGACGACCAGGGCGGGCCGAGCGCCGAACCCCAGACGCTGGTTGAAGCCTGATTCGACGTAGTCGCCGGTGATGTCCGCGCTCACGCCTGCACCTCCTCGGTCCAGGCGACCGGCGGGGTGAGGCCGGAGGGCAGGTCGCCGAAGTCGAAGCCGAGAGCCGGCCGTTCCGCGCCGAGCTCCTGGCGAAGCCCGGTGGTCGCCTGCTCGTCACCCGGCACCACGCCGTACTGGGTCCTGGCCGCCTCGGCGGAGACCAGGCGGCGGGCGATGTCGCGCTCGACCGCCTCGACCGGCCGCTCCAGCGGGTCACCCCAGCCGCCCGCGCCCGCGGTGCGGAACACGAGCCGATCACCCGGTCCCACGGCGACATTGTCGATCTTCGACACCAGCGACTCCACCGAGCCATCGGCACGGATGAGCGTCTTCGCCGAGCTCCCTCCGGCCCTGCCGCCGCCGATGCCCCAGGGCTGAAGGGTGGCTCGGTCGTCGTTGACCGTGATCTGGCCGGCCCTGCGGAAGAGGTATTCGCGCTCGATTCCGGTGCCGCCGCGGTGCAGTCCTGCGCCGCCGGAGTCGAGGACCGGTTCGTAGCGCAGGGCGACCAGCGGGTAGTTGGTCTCCATGTACTCGGCGGGAGTGCTGCGGAACTCGGGCCACCATGAGTGACCGTCGAGCCCGTCTCCCGCGCGGCGACCGGGCAGTCCGCCGAACAGCAGCTCGGTCATCTGGAAATACTCGCCGGAGCCGTCCACTCCGGAGTAGACGAGATACGGGCTGGTGCCGTACCCGGCCGCCATCGAGAGGTCGGGCGCCTTCTGACCGAGCGCTCCCGAGATACAGTCGAACAGCCGCGTGTGCACGTTCAGGCGGTTCGACAGCGGCGCCGGGAACTCCGGGTTCAGCAGGGAGCCCTCGGGCAGGACGACCTCGAACACCTCGTTGTAGCCGTCGTTGAACAGGATGGTCGAGTCGAACGCCATGATCATGTAGACGCCGAAGAACAGCTTGCACAGGTTCTCGTGGATCAGGAAGTTGATCGACCCCGGCGCCTGCGGGTCGGTGCCCGTCCAGTCGAAGTAGGCCTTGTCCCCCTCCCGCCACACCGTGAGCTGGAGCTTGAAGGGCCCGTTGCCGAGACCGTCGTCGTCGACCCAATCCCAGAAGGTCACCTTCTCCTCGCCGATGTACCGGCGGATCAGCTTGGTCATCGCGACACGGGTCCGGTCGAGCAGGGCGTCGCAGGCCACCTCGTAGGTGCCGCGGCCGTAGCGGTCGCAGAGCTCGATGACGCGCGATCCCGCACGCTGGCACGCACCGACGAGGCCCATGATGTCCGACCGGACGATGTCGGGAACGCGGGTGTTGTTCAGGATCAGTGTGAGCACGGCTTCGTTGAGCCTGCCGCGCTCGACCAGCTTGACCGGCGGGATGCGCAGGCCCTCGTCCCAGATCGAGAGCGCATCGGCCGACTGCGTGCCGGCGGCCCGCCCGCCGATGTCGAGCACGTGGCCGAACTGGCTCGCGTACCCGACGAGCACGTCCGCATGGAAGATCGGGATGATCACGAGCAGGTCGTTGGTGTGCGAGATCGACCCGCGGCACAGGTACGGATCGTTCAGGATGATGGCGTCACCCGGGTCGATCTCCCCCTCGAACCGGCTCACGACATCGGGAATGTAGGAGCCGAACTGGCCGACGATCATCTGGCCGGCCGCGTTGGCGATCATCGGGAACTCGTCATGCTGCTCACGGATCGACGAGGACATCGCCGATCTGCGCAGGACCTCGTCCATCTCGATGCGGATGTTCTTCAGCGAGTTCTCGATCAGGTCGAGGGTGATCGGATCGATGTCGAACGTCGGGCTCATCGGGCCTCCTCGATCAGCAGGTTGAACCACGGGTCGACACGCGCGGTGTGTCCGGGCAGGACGAGGACCGTCGAGTCGTACTGGGTGATGACCGCCTTGCCTTCGACACGCATGCCGGGAGCCAGCAGGGCACGGTCGTAGACGGGGATGTCGCTCAGCGCGCCGTCGACCCAGGACGGCTGCGTGCCGGCCTGCGCCGCCGACGCGTCCGCGGGTCCCTCGGTCCCGGGTTCGAGGTCGACCTTCTCGGTCCGGCCGATCGCCCTGGAACGCACGGTCACGATCTCGATCGGCGCGGGAAGATCGAACCCATAGAGGCGGTGGTGCTCGTCGTGGAACAGCCTCTTCAGCTCGTCGAGCCCCAGGGTCGAGGCGTCGCCGTCGAACTCCACCGGGATCTCGTAGCCCTGGCGCCGGTAGCGCATGTCGAGCACGTGGCGCACGTTGCGCCGTCCGGCCGGCACGCCCTCCTCCTCCAGCCATGCGGCCGCACGGCCGTCCAGTTCGTGCAGCGTGGCGCGCAGGCTCGTCACGTCGATGTCGTCGACGGTCCCCAGGAACGCCTGGCAGAACTCGTTCTGGACGTCCGCGACGACGAAGCCCAGAGCGGACAGGACACCGGCCTCCGGCGGCACGATGACCGGGAACGCCCCCAGTTCGGCCGCGAGCGCGTTCGCGTGCAGGCCACCGGCACCACCGAACGACAGCAGCGAGAACTCCCGGGGGTTCAGCCCCTTCTGGACGGTCGCGACCCGAAGCGCTCCGAGCATGTTGCCGTTGACGATGTCGACGACGGCCTGCGCGGCGCTGTGCACGTCGATGTTCAGCTGGGCGGCGAGCGGCTCGTGGGCACGCACCGCGGCCTCGACGTCGAGTGTCATGTCACCGCCGAGCAGAGCGGTCGGCAGGTGGCCAAGGACGAGGTTGGCGTCCGTGACCGTCGGCAGTTCCCCACCCCGGCCGTAGCACGCGGGACCCGGCTGCGCACCCGCGCTGGCGGGGCCCACGCGCAGTCCGCCGGTGACCTCGGAGACGCTGGCGATCGATCCACCGCCCGCGCCGATGGTCTCGACGTTGATGGCGGGGGCACGCACCGGGAAGGCCGCTACCTTCGTCTCACGGGTGACTTCGGGGATGCCGCCGATGCACACCGCGACGTCGGATGACGTGCCGCCCATGTCGAATGTGATGATCTTGTCGAACCCGGCGCGCTTGGCCACGAACGCGGCGCCGTTGACGCCGCCCGACGGTCCGGACAGGGCCGTCTGGATCGGATGCGCCTGCGCGCCCGCGACCGACATCAGGCCGCCGTCCGAGCGCACGACCTGCAGCCCTGCCGTGACCGGGACGTCGCGCAGGGCGACCTCCAGAGCGGACAGGTACCTCTGCATGACCGGGCCGAGGTAGGAGTTGAGGACCGTGGTCACCGCCCGCTCGTACTCGCGGAACTCCGGGCTGACGTCGCTGGACAGCGATACCGGAATGTCCACGCCGAGTTCCGCGAGGACTCCGGCAGCGATCTTGGCGACCCGTACCTCGTGGTCGGGATGGGCGTAGGCGTGCATCAACGACACGGTGAGCGCCTCGACGTCCTGGCCGACCAGGTCGCGCACCTGCCGCTCCACGTCGGAGTCGTCGAGCGGGATGACGATCTCGCCGTCCGCCGTGATCCGCTCGTTCAGCTGGCGCACGCGTTCGTACGGAACCACCGGCTCGGGCGGCTGGTAGGAGAAGAAGCCGAACAGCGGCCCCGGCGTCCAGCTGTCCGCCAGGTGCAGTATGTTCCGCCATCCGTAGCTCGTGATCAGGCCGACCCTGGAACCCTTGCCCTCCAGCAACGCATTAGTCGCCACGGTGGTGCCGTGCAGAACCGCGTCGAGCCGGGCCGGCTCCAGGCCGGCCTTCGCGCAGATCTCGACGATCCCGCGGATGACTCCCTCCGCCTGGTTGCCGGGAGTCGAGGGAGTCTTGGCGAGCCAGAAGCGTGAATTGACGGAGTCGTGGAGGAAGACGTCCGTGAACGTGCCTCCAACGTCCACACCGATGCGCAAGGTCATGTCAATCTTCACTCCTGTGTTCGTTCCTGCTGATGGGTTGGGCGGTCATGTCCCGACCGGCTGAACCCCGGCCTCGCGGACGTCAACAAAGTGGCCGTGGATCGCCGCGGCCGCGGCCATGGCGGGCGACACGAGGTGCGTACGCCCGCCCGCGCCCTGCCGGCCCTCGAAGTTCCGGTTCGACGTCGAGGCGCAGCGTTCGCCCGCGCCGAGCCGGTCGTCGTTGATGCCGACGCACATCGAGCAACCCGGCAAGCGCCACGACAACCCCGCGGCCTCGAAAATCTCGCCGAGGCCCTCCTCTTCGGCCTGGCGGCGCACCGCCGCCGACCCGGGCACGACCATGGCGTCGACTCCGTCGGCGACACGCCGGCCGCGAAGGACGGCCGCCGCCGCCCGCAGGTCCTCAATCCGTCCGTTAGTGCAGGAGCCGATGAAGACCCGGTCGACGGCGAGGTCCTGCACGGCCTCCCCGCCGGACAGCCCCATGTAGTCGAGAGCACGGCGCGCGCCCTCGCGATCTGGCTGGGTCTCGGGTGTCGGCACGCGTCCGGTCACGGGGACACTCATGGCGGGGGTCGTCCCCCAGCTGACCATCGGGGCCACACGGCTCGCATCGACCCGATGGACAAGGTCGAAGTGGGCCCCGTCGTCGCTGCGCAGCTCGGTCCACAACCGCACCAAGTCGTCGAACGAGTGGTCCATCGATGCGATGAACGGGCGGTCTTGCAGGTAGGCGTAGGTGACGTCGTCAGGGGCGATCATCCCGACGCGGCCGCCCATCTCGATCGACATGTTGCACACGGTCATGCGGCCCTCCATCGTCAACGACGAGATGGCGTCGCCGCGATACTCGATGGCACGACCCGCCGCACCGGACGTCCCGAGCTCGTGCATCAGGGTCAGCGCCAGATCCTTCGGCGTGACACCGGACGGCAGCCGGCCGGACACGTCGACGAGAAGCGTGCGCGGTCGCTGCTGGGGCAGGCACTGCGTCGCGAGCACATGCGCGATCTCCGACGTGCCGATCCCGAACGCCAGAGCACCGAAGGCCCCGTGGGTGGAGGTGTGGCTGTCGCCGCAGACGATCGTCATGCCGGGCTGGGTCAGCCCGAGCTCCGGCCCGATCACGTGGACGATGCCCTGCCGCGGCGACCCCATCCCATAGAAGGGGATCCCGAACTCCTCGCAGTTGGCCGACAGCGCCTGCAGTTGGAGGCGCGTCATACCGTCGGCGACCTCCAGCCCGATGCCGTGCGTCGGAACCGCGTGGTCGGCAGTGGCCAGGGTGAGGTCGGGGCGCCGGACCCCGCGGCCCTGGTCGCGCAGCGCGTCGAAGGCCTGGGGGCTCGACACCTCCTGGACGAGGTGCAGGTCGATGTACAGGAGATCGGCCTCACCCGGAGCCGACCGGACCACATGGGCGTCCCACAGTTTGTCGAACAGCGTGCGCGGTGCCATGTCAGTACATCACCAGCCCGGACGAAACGTTGACGTCCTCACCGGTGATCGCCGCCGCACCATCGCTCGCGAGAAAGACGGCGGTCGCGGCGACGTCGCCCGCCGTGGTGAAACGCTTGAGCGGCGTGTCGGCGAGCATCGCCTCGCGCATCTCGTCCACTTCCAGGCCACGTGCCGCCGCCTGGTTCTCGACGACCCAGTCGAGTCGCTCGCCTCCCACCAGGCCGGGCGAGATGACATTGGCGCGCACTCCGTGCGCGCCGAGGTCGAGGGCGAGAGTACGGCACAGGCCCACCACGGCCAGCTTGCTGGCGGCGTACGGCGCCCGGTGCAGCAGGGGACGCTTGCCGGTCATCGACCCGATCACGAGCACGACCCCGTGACCGGCTGCGATCATGTGAGGCACGGCCGCCCGCACGCACAGGAACGGGCCGGTCACGTTGACGTCGACGACCTCGTCCCACGACTCGTCCGTCACATCCCAGAGCGGGGCCGAGGGGCCGCCCACCCCGCTGTTGCAGACCAGCACGTCGATACCGCCGAACACCTCCACGACCGCTTCGAACGCCGGCGCCACCTGGGCACGGTCGGCGAGGTCGAGGGCCACCGCGAGGCCGCGCCGGCCAAGGGACTCGATCTCGCCGACCGTCCGCTGGGCCTCCTCGCGGCTACGCGCGGTGACGGCGACATCGGCGCCCGCGCCTGCCATGGCCAGGGCGATCTCCCGGCCGATGCCACGCGCGGCTCCGGTCACCACGACCGTTCGCCCCTGGAGCGACGCCTCGGTCCGTCCCCCGTCGGTCATTGACTGGCCCTCTCGCGTCGGGATGCTGAGATGCGCGATTACCGCCGACATCACTGAATACGTATTCGAGCACTGTGGTGAGGCGAACGTCAAGGGTCAGAGCGGTAATCGAGACGTCAGGGATCCTTGATTTCCGGACAGCATCTGGATACGTATACTTCATACTTGCCGCAACCCCCACGAGACGGGACTCGACGATGACGACCGACGACTCCGCCCGCCCCGGCGACACGCTCCGACGACTGCTGGACCGGCGAGGTTCGCTGGCCGTGCCAGGAGGCGGAACCCCACTGGAGGCGCACTGCGCCGAGGCGGCCGGATTCGACGCCTTCTACCTGAGCGGGTACGCGGTCGCCGCCTGGCGCCACGGCCAGCCCGACCTGGGGATCACGGGAATGACGGATGTCTTCGACGCCGTCGCGGCCATCACCACCTCGAGCGGCATCCCCGTCATCGTTGATGCCGACACGGGCTACGGCGACGTCACCGCCGTGGCCGCGACCGTGGCGCGACTGGAGCAAGCCGGCGCCGCGGCGATCCAGATCGAGGACCAGGTCGCCCCGAAGCGTTGCGGGCACATGCAGGGCAAGGAGGTCATCCCGGCGAAGCAGATGGAGCGCAAGGTGGTGGCGGCGCTCCGCGCCCGAACTGCGGGGGCCCTCATCATCGCGCGGACGGACGCGCTGGGTCCACTCGGCGTGGACGAGGCGATCGAGCGCTGCAAGCGGTTCCACGATCTCGGGGCCGATGCCGTGTTCGTCGACGCGCCCGAGAGCGTCGAGCACCTCGAACGGATCGCGCACGAGGTTCCTGGCCGCCTGGTCGTGAACATGACCGAGTCCGGCAGGACTCCGATCCTGCCCTTCGCCCAGATCGAAGCCCTGGGGTTCGATCTGGCCATCTACCCGACGGCGGCCTTGAGGTTGGCGGGCCGCATGATCTCCGAGCTCTACGCCGGCCTGCGCGACACGGGCTCGACCGCCGACTGGTCGACCCGGATGATGAGCCTCGACGAGATGAACGTGCTGCTCGGACAGGGAAGCGTTGACGCGTTCGAGTCGGCCGTGCTCGAGCAGGTCCCCGACGTCGAGGGCTGACACGCCTCGCGATCTGGCCGTCGACGCCTAAGGCGCACCGGGAAACGGTGTCCGGCCAGTCGAGTCGCGCACGATCAGCTCGCTGGTGAACCGTTGATGCGTCCAAGACTTCTTCGGGTTGTCGATGCGTTCGAGCAGCAGGTGCACCCCGGCTCGCACCATCTCTTCGACCGGCTGACGCACGGTCGTGAGACTGAACGACTCCCACGACGCCATGTCGACGTCGTCGTACCCGACGATCCACAGGTCGTCCGGGACGGTGAGCCCCATCGACCGGGCGGCGTCGACCGCACCGAACGCGCTCAGGTCATTGCTGCAGAAGACGGCCGTCGGCGGCTGCGGGCTCTCGAAGATCGCGCGTAGCGCCTCGTAGCCGCCGCTGTGAGAGAAGCGGCCATCGAGCACGAACTCGTCTGGGACATCGACACCGTGCCGAGCCGCACCTGCAAGGAATCCCTCCTTCCGGTCGTGCGCCGTGCTCGCGCCACCTGAGCCGGTGATCAGGCCGGCGCGCGTGCGGCCCGCCGCGGCGAAGTAGTGGGCGACCTGCGACGACCTCACGGCATTGTCACTGTCGACCTGGTCGCAGCCCATTCCTTCGACCACACGGTTCACCAGTACCAGTGGAGCGCCCGCCTTCAGCGCCGTCGTGAGTGCGCTCGACGTGCTGGTGGCCGTGGTGAAGATCAGGCCGTCGATCATCTTGTGGCCTATCGCCTGGATCGCACCCTTCTCGCCGGCCCCCTGCGAGTCCCAAAGGATCATCCGAAGGTCCAGGTCATCAAGTGTCCGCGACAGCGACTCGATGACCTCGGGATAGAAGGGGTTGGTCACCCGGTCCACCACCACCCCGATGGTCCCGCTGCGCTGCGTCCGCATAGTGCGGGCCGCGTGGTTGAGTTCGTAGCCGAGTTCGGCCGCCGCGGCAAGGACCCGCGCGCGAGTCTCGGCGGACACACCGCCAGCGCCGGACAAGGTCCGCGACACGGTCGCCTGCGAGACCTTGGCGGCTGAGGCGACGTCCCTACTCGTGACCACATGGACCTCTCATCGATCGACCGGCGAGCACCCGATCAGAGCGCCGCCCTCCTCGGCCTTGTACCGGCCAGGACCACTGTATACGTATGCGCAGTGACGACCGAGACGCTCGCTTATCAATCGCACGAACGAGAGACCATACCGTGGCATCCAACAGAGTTACGGTGGCGAGCCACATTTTGACTTCTGGGTACGACACGGCGTCGCCCCAGCATCCAGGACGCCCGATCCGGCACGAACTCTGGCGCGACCCCGGGGGTAATTTCATCCTCCGGTAGCGGATCCATGGTGATCGCCGTGCCCCGGTTTCGGGCTGTGACCATGACCCGGGGATCAACGACGGCCCCCCTGCCGTGCTGTCTGATCGCTGGCGACCGGTGTCCCGGAAAGTTCTTTGAAGAAATCCGGGGGACGGTGTCGATTCGGTGGTGGTGTTCGTAGCAGGGGTGAGGCCGTCCATAAGGGCGGCGCCAGGGTGACCGGCGGTACCAGGTCCTTCCGTTTCGGGGTCGTCGCCCCGCTCACGGCAGATCTGCGGACGTGGCGAGACCGGGTACGCCGTGTAGCCGACAGTGGCTATTCCACGCTGCTGACGCCCGACGTCCCGAAATGGCAGCCGGCGCCCGCCCCCGCGCTGGCGGTCGCGGCGACCCTGACCGACCTGCGGGTGGGCACGTGGGTGTATGCCTCCCCGCTGCGCCCGGCCTGGAGCACCGCGTGGGAGGCGCACTCGCTGTCGGTGCTCACCGGCGGTCGCTTCGAGATGGGCATCGGTACCGGCAGGCCCGGCATCGAAGACGAACTCCGCGAACTGGGGCTGCCCGTCGCGCCACCGAGCCAGCGGCTGACCCGGGTGCGTGAGACCGTGACGGCGCTGCGAGGTCTCGACGGCGCCGACTCGCACACGCCGGTGGTGATGGCCGTGCGCGGGCCGAAGGCGCAGGCGATGGCGGCCGAGATCGCGGACACCGTCGCCTTCGCGCTGACGACCCCGCGGCGGCCGCCGAGGAGATCCAGCGGCGGCGAGAGGAGATCGGCTTCTCCTACTTCGTCTTCGGCGCCGACTTCGCCGACACACTCGCACCCGTCGTGGCAGAGCTGGCCGGACACTAGAGCGGCCGAGGTCCCGGGCCCGGCCACGCCGCCGGGCCCGGGACCTGGGCCTGGACCGGCTCAGCCGACGGCCACGACGGTCTTGCCCGCCAGCTCGCCGGCGTCGGCGCGCCGGTGGACGTCCGGCAGCCCGGTCAGCGTCGAGCGTTCGGCCACGTCGATCACCAGCCGCCCGTCGTCCACCCGCTCGACCAGGCCGGCGAGCTGGGCGGCGTCGCCGTGGACGAACATCCGCGTCGCCCGCACCCCGCGGCCGGCCTCCTCGTCGGTACCGGTGGTGGTGATGAGCACGCCGTCGTCGACGACGAGGCCGATCAGCTCCGCGATCTCCTCCGGCGAGGTGAACGCCAGGTTCAGCACCACGTCGAAGCGGCCGGTCACCGCCTTGGCGGCCGAGGTGACCGTGTAGTCGATCACCTCGTCCGCGCCGCGGGCGCGAACCCGCTCGGCGCTGCGCGGGCCCGCCGTCGCGACCACCGTGGCGCCGGCCTCCTGGGCCAGCTGGACGGCGTATCCCCCGACGGCGCTGCCGGCGCCGTTGATCAGCACGCGCTGCCCGGCGCGCAGGCCGGCGTGGTCGAAGAGGGCCTGCCAGGCCGTCAGGCCGACGGTGGGCAGCGCGGCCGCGTCGACGAGGTCGACCGTGCGCGGGGCGGCGGCCAGCTCGGCGGCGGCCACGGCCACGTACTCCCGCGCGGCGCCGTCGCCGGTGACCGGCAGCAGGGCCACCACCGCGTCGCCGACGTTCCAGCCGGTGACCCCGTCGCCGATCTCGGCGATCGTCCCGGTCATGTCCATGCCGGGGATGCGCGGCAGCGGCACCGGGAGGACCTCCCGCAGGATCCCGGCGCGGACCGCCGCGTCCACCGGGTTGAACGAGGTCCCGGCCACCTTCACGACGACTTCGCCCGCTCCGGCCACCGGCCGTTCGAGGTCCTCGTACACCAGGACGTCGCTGTCGCCGAACCCGTGGAAACGCACTGCCTTCATGATTCCTCCTGATTTGCTTCGAATGTGAAGCATGCAGGAACCATAGCCCGCTTCGAATTCGAAGCAATACCCTGGGGCCGTGTGACCCTCGTCACATGCTTCGAATTCGAAGCGATAGGGTGGGCGGCATGGCCGACATCGCCCACGGGGACTCGCCGGGACTGCCTCCCGAGCAGCTGGAGACCTACTTCTCGCTGATGGAGGCCGTCAGCCTGCTCCAGCACGCCGTCGAACGGCAGCTGCGCGCCGACGGCGACCTCAGCTCCGTGCAGTTCCAGATCCTGGCGAGCCTCGCGGCCCATCCGGACGGCCGGCTCACCATGACCGAGCTGGCCGACGGCGTCGTCTACAGCCGCAGCGGCCTGACCTACCAGGCGGGGCTGCTGGAGAAGGCCGGCCTGATCACCCGCGCCCCCAGCGCCGACGACGAACGCGCCACGCTGGTCACGATCACCGCCGCCGGGCGCGAACGTGTCGCCACGGTGCTGCCCGGCCACGTCGAGGTCGCCAAGACGTTGCTGTTCGCCCCGCTCACCGGCGACGACGTACGTTCGCTGAACGACATGATGACCCGCGTCCGCGACCACATGCGCGCCCTGCCGCCGCGCTCGGCGGCCCCCCGCAAACGCCGCCCCGCCGAACCCCCTGCCGTCCCCTCCCCCGAGTGACGGAGCCCCCGGACCCGACCGGGCCCCGGGAACGAGGCGGGACCCGGGGTTTTGCCGCCCCCGGGTCCCTGGGTTTACCGCCCAATTCGCACGCCGACACGGTATGGATGCGGATCAGTTCTCAAAGGCCCTTGTGCGTTACCGTTACGCCATCGCCCCATGAAGCGGAGCGAGCTGGACTCGAACCAGCATCCCAAGGGGGCTCGTCCACATCCGATCGATTCGGCGATCGGCGGTGAATACTGAATCTGGAGCGAGAATCTGAGGTTGAGCGGACGGCTGCCTCTACCGGTTGGGCCACCCCACCCTGAGTGGTGGGGGCGGGATTCGAACCCGCACTGTCACTCATCCTGATCAGCTTCGGCTTCAGCTTCAGCTTTGCGCTCCTCGCGCACCCCCCGCCCTCCGGCGGGGGGAGTCTGGGTCATCCGAACAGGTAACCGAGAACGGCCTCGCCCACGCGCTGGTCGGCGATCTCGGTGCCGTTGGCCTCCTCACGTGCGAACTTCACCGCGTCCTGCAGCTTGTCGACGCGCTCCAGCAGCTCGTTCACCCGCTGGGCGGGCAGGGCGCCGGAGAACTTCACCGTGGTCCAGTATCCGACCGGAACGTCCTCGTAGTACACCTCGACCTGGGCCGGGTGCTTCTCGGTCGCCTCGGCCTTGACGTGGTTGCGCGGCACCTTCTTGGTCTTGACCGTGCGGACCGGCTCGGTGCGCCACACGTCGGTGGACGCGTCGTGGTTCCAGGTCTCGGCGGCGTCCAGCACCGGGAGCTTGCGCACGAACGTGTGCAGGTCCTTGAGCTGCTTCTCCAGGAAGAGCAGGTAGGTGACCGGCGCGTCGCGCACGAGCGTGGTGCCGTCCACCGTCACGTCGGCCCGCGCGACACAGTTGGCCCAGTCCTTGGTGGCCGTCACGTCGAAGAGCCGGGTGAGCGAGGTGCCCAGCTGACGCAGCACGTCGTCGACCTTGACCTGCACGCGGGTCGACTCGGGCGGCAGCTGCTCGCCCTCCTCGTCCTTGGGCTGGTACGTACGCGAGATGCCCGACAGCAGCGGCGCCTTCTGCACCGAGTGGTGGGCCTCGGTGAGGTCCTGGAAGGACTTGCTCTTCACGCCCTTCTCGACCGCGATGATCTGGTTCAGTTTCGTCGCCACTGGTGTCGCGCCCCCTTTCGTTCGTGATCGGAACCGTAGCAGCGGCGAATCCCTCGGATCACCGCATTTTCCGCGAACCAGGGCCCAGACCTCCCCCGCCTTGACGCAACCGACGGGTTGCCATACTGTTGCAACCAGTCGGTTGCTATATATGGAGGAGGACGTCATGGGGTTTCCTGATCGCATCGAGCGGACCGTCGAGGTCTCGAAGCCGCCGGAGAAGGTCTGGGCGGCGCTCACCACGTCCGAGGGCCTGTCGGCCTGGTTCGGGCAGGAGGCCACGATCGAGCTCCGCCCGGGCGGGCCCGCCCGGATGAGCTGGGACGGCGGGCACGCGGTCGACATGCGGGTGGAGCGGGTCGAGGAGCCGAACGTGTTCGCGTTCACCTGGCCGATCTACGGCCTGCCCGACGACGACCCGCGCCGCACCTACGTCGAGTTCACGCTCGAGCCCGTCACCGCGGGCACCCGGCTCACGGTCGTGGAGACCGGCTTCGCCCAGCTGTCCGAGGAGGCCTACGCCCAGGCCTTCGAGGGCAACGTCCGCGGCTGGAAGAGCGAGCTGGGCGAACTGGTCGAATACCTCGATGCGGCCTGACGTCGAGGCGATCGCCGAACAGGTCTTCGTCGCCCTGGCCGACCCGTCCCGCCGCGCCCTCCTGGCCGCGCTGGCGGAGTCGGGCCCGGCCACGGCGACGGACCTGGCGACCCGCCTGCCGATCACCCGGCAGGCGATCGCCAAACATCTGAACCTGCTGGAAGAGGCCGGCCTGGTGACGGCCGAGCCCGGTGAACGACGCCGGGTGCGTTACCGGCTGCGCTCGGCGCCGATGCAGGTCGCCCAGCAGTTCCTGGCCGCGCTGGCGCGCGACTGGGACGGGCGGCTCGACGCGCTGAAGGACCACCTCGATCGATGAGAGGGCGGAACGATGCGTACACCGGAGATTCGTGAGCGGAACGTGTGGCAGGCCGAGATCGACGTGCTGCGCGCCCGGGAGAAGGCGCACACGCGGGAAGGCGACGCCATCGCGGCGGCCCGGCGGAGGTTGCCGATGGTCGAGGTCGACCCGGGCATCACCGTCGCCGGGCCGGACGGGCCGGTGACCCTGCTGGAGGTGTTCGAGGGACGCCGCCAGCTGATCGCCTACTTCCACATGTGGGACACCGGGCACCCCGCCTCCGAGCAGTGCCAGGGGTGCACCTTCTTCAACGGACAGGTCCGCGAGCTGTCCCACCTGCACTCGCGTGACGTCACCTACGCGACGTTCTGCCAGGGGCCGTACGAGCAGAGCGTCCGCTACCGCGACTTCCTCGGGCTGGACATGCCCTGGTACTCGGTGCGGGACTCGGCGGAGGCCCTGCTGGCCGGGCGCGAGGCCGGCATGTTCTACCTGGTGTGCTACCTGCGGGACGGCGACCGCGTGTTCGAGACCTACTGGACGACCCGCCGCGGCGTCGAGGCGATGGACAACAGCTACTCGCTGATGGACCTGACCGTGTTCGGGCGGCGGGAGGACTGCGAGGACTCCCCGGACGGGTGGCCGCAGGAGTTCGAGTCCGGGGAGGTCACCACGAACGGGCGTCCCACGGCTCAGTGGTCCCGGCTCGAGGCCGGGCACTCCGACGATCTCGAAGCCTCATGACCGGGCGGCAGCGGCTCGTCCTGTTCGTGCTGCTCGGTGCCGGGTTCATGTTGTCGGTCGACTTCTCGATCCTGAACGTGGCGTTGCCGCAGGTCGGCGCGGGCGTCGGGCTGAGCGACACGGCACTCCCCTGGATCGCCTCCGCGTACGCGCTTCCCGCCGCCGGGTTCTCCCTGGTGTTCGGGAGGATGGGAGATCTGTTCGGGCGGCGGAGGTTGTTCCTGGCGGGCATGGCGCTGCTGGCGGGAGCGTCCCTGCTGGGCGGCCTGGCGACCGGCCCGGAGGCGCTCCTGACCGCGCGGGCGTTGCAGGGTCTCGCCACGGCGATGACGCTGCCCGCCGGGCTGTCGCTGATCACGACGACGTTCCAGGGGCCGCTTCGGGAGCGGGTCCTCGGGCTGAACGGCGCGTTGTTGTCGGGCGGGTTCACGGTGGGCGCGCTGCTCGGCGGGGCCCTGGTCGGCCTGCTGAGCTGGCGCGCGGCGTTCTTCATCAACGTCCCCGTCGCCGTCGTCATCCTGCTGCTCACGCCCGGGCTGATCCGCGAGAGCAGGGTGCCGGGCCGGGTCAGGCTCGACCTGCCCGGCGCGGTGACCGTGACCGGCGGCCTGCTCGCGCTGATCTACGCGGTCATCGAGCGCCATCTGGTGGCGGGGATCGTGGGCGTGCTGCTGCTGGCCGCGTTCTGGCTGATCGAGCTGCGGTCCCCGGCACCGCTCGCCCCGGTGCGCATCCTCCGCAGGCCCACCGTGAAGTGGGGCAACTACGCGGGATTCGTGATCTTCACGATGGAGCCCGCGATGATCTTCCTGATCACGCTCTACCTCCAGCAGACCCTGCGGCTCTCCCCGCTGGCGACCGGCCTCGTCTTCGGGATCCCGGGGCTGGCCTCGGTCGCCGCCGGGGTCATCGCGGGACGGGCCCTCGGCCGCTTCGGCGGCCGGGCGGTGCTGGCCGCGGGCATGACGGTGCAGGGCCTGGCGACGCTGCCGCTGGTGTTCCTCGGCGAAAGCCGTGTGGCGTTGCTGGTCCTGGTCCCCGCGCTGTTCATCGGCTTCTTCGGGCACGTGACCGCCATCGTGGCGTTCACCGTGACCGCGACGTCGGGCCTGCCGGACGGGGAGCAGGGGCTCGCCACCGGGCTGACCTCGATGACCCAGCAGGTGGCCATCACGGTCGGCATCCCGATCCTGGGCGCCGTGGCGGCGACGCGCGGCGTGGAGTTCGCCGGCATCCGCCTCGCGCTGAGCGTGAACGTGGCCGTGACGCTCGCGAGCGTGGCGCTCATCTGGTTCGGCCTGCGCCCGCGCGGCACGGCCCCCGCGGCGGCGCCGCCCTCGCCCGCGGTACGCGAGCGAGGCGCGCGGGTCGCCTGATCTCCGCCGCCGGGCCGGTCAGATCCAGCCCTGCTGCCAGGCGTGGTGGGCGGCGGCGTGCCGGGTCGGGGCGCCCAGCTTGGTCATGGCGGCGGAGAGGTAGTTGCGGACCGTGCCCGGGGCGAGGTGGACGCGGGCCGCGATCTCGTTGACCGACGCGCCGGTGCGGGCGGCGTCCAGGACCTGCAGCTCGCGTTCGGTCAGCGGGCAGTCGTCCTCGGTGAGGGCGGCGGCCGCGATGTCGGGATCGACGTAGCGTCGGCCGGCCGCGACGTCCCGGATGATCTCGGCGAGCCGGGCGGCGGCGGTCGTCTTGGGCACGAACGCGCGGACGCCCGCGGCCAGCGCGCGGCGCAGCACGGCGGGACGGGCGTGCCGGGTCACCAGCACGATCTGGGTCGGCAGCTCGGCCCTGATCTCCTCGGCGGCGCGCAGGCCGTCGGCGGGCGGCATCTCCAGGTCCAGGACGGCGATGTCGGGGCGGTGGGCGTGGGCCAGCCGCACCGCGTCGGTGGAGGTGGACGCCTCGGCGACGACGGTGAGGTCGTCCTCCAGCGCGAGCAGGGACGCCAGGGCGCTGCGCAGCAGGTCCTCGTCGTCGGCGATCAGCAGCCGGATCATCGCGCCTCCAGGTCCGGCGCCGGGTGCCCGTCCGGCAGGCAGGCCGACACCTCGAAACGCTCGCCGTCGTGCGTCCAGGTGAGCGAGCCGCCGGCCGCGCGCAGCCGTTCGGTGAGCGTGCGCAGGCCGGTGCCGGACGGGACGCCGGGCGGCTCGAACGCGCCGTCGTTGCTCACCCGCAGCCGGGCGAGCCCGTCGCTGACGCGGTAGTCGACCGTGGCGTGCCGGGCGCGGCTGTGCCGCAGGACGTTGGTGGTGGCCTCCCGCATGACGAGGCCGAGCAGATGGCGGGTGGGGTCGGTGAGTGCGGCGGGAACGAGCGTCGTGCGGGCGTCGATGCCGGCCGAGGCCAGCACCCGGGTCGCGTTGGCGATCTCGTCGTCCAGCGTCGTCCGGCGGTAACCCTGGACCACGGCGCGGGTGTCGCGGATCGCGTCGGTCGCCAACCCCTGTACCTCCCTCATCTCGGCGGCGGCGCGGGCCGGGTCGACGTCGGCGAGCCGGGCGGCCAGCTCGCTCTTCAACGCGATCACCTGGAGGTGGTGGCCCTGGATGTCGTGCAGATCGGCGGCGAACCGCAGCCGTTCGTCGCGGACCGCCAGCTCGGCCGCGAGCCGGCGCGCCTCGTCCAGCCGCCCGGCGACGTCCCAGGCCCACAGCGGCCCGACCATCGTCCAGATGACGAAGACGAACATCCCGACCGGGAACAGTGCGGCGTACACCGCCCTCCCGTCGCCGGCCGCCAGGCTGACCGCGCCGCCCGGCACCGCCGCCAGCAACGTCGCGGCGGCGATCAGCCACCACCGGCGGCGCGTGTCCAGGTACGTCGCGGTGACCGCCACCAGCATCGAGGGCGCCATCGGCCAGAGTCCGTAGTTGCGCAGCGCCAGCGGGCACGCGGCGAGCACGAATGCGGCGGCCGTCGCGGCGGCGAACCAGGCGGCGCCCGGGTCGTGGCCGGGCGTTTGCCCGCCGCCCGCCAGCCGCCCGTTGAGGAGCACGACGAGCGCGACGGCCTCGGCGGCGAGCGCCACGGCGCACAGCGCGCGCGGCCAGGGCGGGACGTCACGGTCGACGATCCACGCCCCGGTGAACAGGACCAGGACGAACACGTTGGTGCCGGGGACGGCCCACCACGTGTAGCGGCGGAAACTCGCCAGTCCCGTGCCGCTCTCGTTGCCCCGGTCCCGCACGGACGACATTGTCTCAGCAGAAGACCATGAGGACGCCGGTGTCATCTGTCCGGTATCCGCGTGACAGATGTCATGCGGTCTTGTGACACGGCCACGGATGCCGGTGCGGATCGGCACTACTGGCGGCCGGCCCGCCGCTCCAAGCTGAGGAACGTCCCAGACGCCCGGCCGGAGGAGATTGGTCATGACCGACACCGCACACGAGCGGAGCGGCCCGTACCGGGCGGTGCTCCACCGCTGGCCGACGGCGCTCGCCCTCGCCGTCGTCGGGCTGATGCTGGCCGACGGCCTCGGCGACCTCCCCGACGCCGTCGAGGGGCTCGCGGTCCCGGTGCTGCTGCTTCAGCTGGAGTACCTGATCCTCACCCAACTCGGCCGGCGCGGAGCGTCCTGGGCCGTGGTCGGGTCCCTGGTCGTGGTCGTGCTGGTGATCTCTCTGCTGGACGTCGTCCCGCTGGAGGCCGTCCTCGCGGGCCTCGCCCTCGTCTTCCTCGTCCTGGGCGCCATCA
This sequence comes from Spirillospora sp. NPDC047279, assembly GCF_040643285.1. Lineage (NCBI taxonomy): Bacteria > Bacillati > Actinomycetota > Actinomycetes > Streptosporangiales > Thermomonosporaceae > Spirillospora > Spirillospora sp. NPDC047279. The sequence continues at coordinate 110,317 of NZ_JBEYUA010000023.1, read as the reverse complement.
CCGGCACCCCGTACGGGCGGGGCGAGTTCGGGATCCAGGCGGCCGGGATGCTCGGATTCGGCGCGATCGCTCTCGTGGCCCTGGCGGTGGACCCCGATCTGGGCCGCTACCTGGTCGCCGCGGGCTGGTTCCTGCACGGCGTGTGGGACGTCGTGCACCTCAAGCGCGACAAGGTGGTGTCGCGCACCTACGCCGAAGCCTGCGGCGTCATCGACATCTCGGTCGCCGCCGCGCTCCTCTTTTTGGTCTAGCCCAGATTCATCACATAAGCCCAGGTCGTTGACCCTAAAACTGGACAAAAGCTAGTCTCCGACTCATGGCGACCCTGACGTTCGGCATGCTCAACGAGGTCCAGAAAGACGAATGGCGAAAGCTCAAGAAGAAGAACAGCAAGAAAGCCGAACGGGGTGCCAAGATGTTCTTCGACCCCAGAGGCACCGGCGCGGCGCTGATGGGCGGCCATCCAACGGGCAAGGCGGCCAAGGTCACCGCGGGCTACGGGTTGATGAAGCACGCCGAGCGTGAGCTGGACAGCTACCTGGAATACCTCAAAGGCGTCTACCTGTGCGACAGGGTAGACCGCTCGACCTTCCCGTAGTCCGCCTCGTGAAGGGCCTCGTCCGCCCGCCCCCGGTGCAGTGCGGGAACGGCGGAACCCGTTCACGATGACCATCGTGAACGGGTTCCCCGGCGTTGAGTTACGCGGTCAGCACGGAGTCTGGGTGAGCCCGATGTACCAGATGGGATCCCAGTTGATCTGCCGGTGGACCTTCGGCGGGAGGCACCCGTTCTTCACCTGCACGCCGTTCCTGTCGTAGAACCTCATGGCCGCCCTGTCCGTCTGGTTGTTGTAGACGGGGCCGGTGCCGAGGAAGTAGTTCAACCGATAACGGCCGTACTTGTAGAACTGGAAGACGTACCCCCCGCCCGAGGCCACCGGTACTCCCGCGCACGCCCGGCCCGACGGGCAGTCGACGGTGCCGCCGGGCGTGAACACGACCCGCTCTGGTGCCGGCGACGTCGACGGAGGGGGCGCGGCCAGCCGTGTCGCGGATGACGCGTTCGCGGGTGTCGCGACCGCCATCGTCATCGTGGCGGCGGCAGCGAGCAGCCCCACCACGGCTCCCGTGCCGGCTTTCCTGCTGCGTGGTCTGAGCCCCATGTCTCTCCTCGCTCTGAATCCGAGTCAAGGGCCGAGCCAAGCAACGGTACGCTTCGACACGGCTTCACATCGGCTTCAGCCCAGCTCACAGAGCCGAGCGCGCGCCCATGTCCTCCCCGGCGTAGGGCGGCGGAGGTCGAAAGCGCCGCGCCGTCAGCCGACCCGGCAGGCGCGCAGCAACGTCTCCCACTGCCCGCCGGTCAGCATGAGCATCGGCCCATCGGGATCCTTCGAATCCCGAACGGCCACCTCTCGCTCATCCGCCCGCGCCACCTCGACGCAGTCCTGCGCAGCACTACCTGTGTAGCTGCTCTTGCGCCACCGGAGGTGGCGGCGGTCCGGGGAGGTCATATCTCAGACCCTAGTCGCACGATCAGCTTCTGTGTTTCCTGCGGTGGCAGCGCTGCCGTGCACAACCCATCGAAGACCTTCTGATGATCGGTCACGACCTCGTCGTCGTCCAGGATCCATCTCCGGGTCATGCTGTCGATGTGCACCAACCGGAGCAACGCTGGATCGCCCACTGTGAGCGCGGCGAAGGGGCCGTTGATCATTGGATCGACTGCGCATGCAAGAGGCAGAATTTGAACAATGACATGCGGAAGTTCACTGACTTCCAGCAACCGGCGACACTGTGGGCGAATGACCGCGGCGCCGCCATGGATCCTGTGGAGAATGCTTTCCTCCAGCACGATGCGCAGTCGAGCTGGATGCGGCTTGGTCAGCACCTGTTGCCGGGCCATACGGAAAGCCAAGAAGCGCGCACCCATCCGGGGGTCGGTAGAGCCTGACGCGATCACACCCCGTGCGTAGTCCTCGGTCTGTAGCAGGCCTGGGATGTGATGGGTTTCGAAGAAGTCCATCGCCGACGAGGCGTACTCCAGAGAGGCGTGGTCGATCGCTTCGGCGGAGACGTCCTTGCGGAATCCGTCCCACCAGCCGCGGGTGTGCTCCTGCGCGGAGAGGGTGAGGAGGTCGCGGCGGAGGGCGGGCTCCACGTCGTAGTGCTCGAAGATGTAGTTGAGATCCCTCGCTCGCAGCCACTGTTTTCCGCTCTCGATGAGGCTGAGCGAGGAGGCCGAACGTTCGAGGTGGCGTCCGGCGGCGAGGAGGCTGTGGCCGCGCTCTTCGCGCAGTTCGCGAAGAACGCGGCCGATCCGGCGGAGGCGGGCAGTGGAGGGCTGTGTCCTCATGTGAGCAGAGTGTCACGCTGTGTTGTTCGAGAGGCGTGATATCTGTGCTCGTTCAAAATCCAGTCAGTGCACTTCGAACGCTCACATCCCCAGGGCCTCCTCGTCGATCTCGGTGAGGCCGTGCTCGCGGTCGATGCGCAGCCAGCGGGTGATGCCGATGCCCCGCAGGAACGGCAGGTCGTGGCTGACCACGATCAGCGCGCCGCGGTAGGCCTCGAGGGCCTGGCCGAGCTGCCGGGCGCTGGCCATGTCGAGGTTGTTCGTCGGCTCGTCCAGCAGCAACAGCTGCGGGGCGGGCTCGGCGAGCATCAGCGACGCGAGCACCGCGCGGAACCGTTCGCCTCCCGAGAGCGTGCCGGCCTGCTGGTCGGCACGCGCGCCGCGGAACAGGAAGCGCGCGAGACCCGCGCGGATCGTGTTCAGTGGCGCCGATGGAGCGACGGCGCGCACGTTGTCGACGACGCTCAGCTCGTCGTCGAGCACGTCCAGGCGCTGCGGCAGGTACCGCAGTCCGTCGACGCCGACCTTGACGGTCAGGCCCTCCGGAACACGGTCGCCGATCAGGGCGCGCAGGAACGTCGTCTTGCCCGCCCCGTTCGGGCCGACCAGCGCGATGCGCTCCGGGCCGCGGACGATGAGTTCCTCCAGCGTGCCCTTCTCCGGTTCGGCGGCCGTGAGGCCGGTGACCGTGAGCACCGTGCGGCCCGCGGGGACCTCGGTGGCGGGCAGGTTGACGCGGATCTCCGCGTCGTCGCGCACGGCCTCCTCCGCCTCGGTGAGCTTGTCCTTGGCGTCGGAGAGCTTCTCCTCGTGCATGAGGCGGTGCTTGCCCGCCGAGACCTGCGCCTGGCGCTTGCGCTCCTGCATGATGATCTTCGGCTCGCGCTTCTGCTCGAACATCTTGTTGCCGTACCGCACGCGCCGGGCCAGCTTCACATGCGCCTCCTCCAGCTCGCGCTTCTGCCGGCGCAGATTGCCCTCGGCGGCGCGGACCGTACGTTCGGCCGCCTCCCGCTCGACGGCGAGCGCCTCCTCGTACTCGGTGAGGTTGCCGCCGAAGTTGCGGACCGCGCCGTCGCGCAGGTCGGCGATCTCGTCGACCCGGTCGAGCAGGGCCCGGTCGTGGCTGACGACGACCAGCACGCCCGGCCACGCGTCGACGGCGTCGTACAGCCGGCGCCGCGCGTCCAGGTCGAGGTTGTTGGTCGGCTCGTCGAGCAGCAGGACGTCCGGCCGTGCCAGGAACAGCGCGGCCAGCCCGACCATGATCGTCTCGCCGCCCGAGAGGGTGGCCACGGTGCGGTCGAGGTCGAGGCGGTGCAGGCCGAGCCGGTCGAGTTCGGCGCGGGCCCGTTCCTCGACGTCCCAGTCGTCGCCCACCGCGGCGAAGTTCTCCTCGGTGGCCTCGCCGCGTTCGATGGCGAGCAGCGCGGTGCGGGCCGCGCTGATGCCGAGCAGGTCCGCGACGGTGCGGGCGGTGCCGAGCGGGAGGTTCTGCGGCAGGTAGCCGACCTCCCCCGCGACGCCGATCGAGCCCGCGGCCGGGCGCAGCTCCCCCGCGATCAGCTTGAGCAGGGTGGACTTGCCGGACCCGTTGACGCCCATCAGCCCGGTGCGGCCGGTGCCGAACGCGGCGTCCAGCCCGTCCAGCACCTGCGTGCCGTCCTCCCAGGCGAACGAGACGTCCTGGCAGACGATCGAGAATGACATGAGCGGTTCCTCCATGACGCGTCGAGAGATCGAGGGACACGTGGAGACACCGCGGATTGCACCGCGTGCGGACGGCGGGCATGAAAAAAGCCCGGACGAAGGGGTCCGCTGAGATCGCATGCGCGAGCCACAGAACGGCTACAGCGCGGTGTCTGCGATCTCAGATCCTCAATGGACTCCCCAGCCGGGCGACAGTGTGACGATCAAGAGAATACCCGACAAGTTAATGCAACGCAAGTAGTGTTAACGGGAACACGGCGGGGCGACGCGAAAGGGCCCCGCACCGGGCGGTGCGGGGCCCTCATATCGCGTGCGTCAGGCGCCTCGGAGGGTGGCTCCGGTGCGGTCGGCGGCGGCCGCGACGGCGGCGTCGCGGGCGGCGGAGGCGTCCTCGGCGGTCAGCGTGCGGTCGGGCGCGCGGAACCGCAGCGTGTAGGCCAGGGACTTGCGCCCCTCCCCCGCCTGCTCGCCGGTGTAGACGTCGAACAGCCGGATCGACTCCAGCAGGTCGCCCGCGCCCTCGCGCAGCGCGGCCTCGACGTCGGCGGCGGGCACGGCGTCGTCGACGACCAGCGCGACGTCCTGGGTGGCGACCGGGTAGGTCGACACGTGCGGCGCGGACGGCGTGACCGGCTCGCCGAGGCGGCGCAGCTCCAGCTCCATCGCGCAGGTGCGCGGCGGCAGGCCGTACGCCTTGATGACGCGCGGGTGCAGCTCGCCGGCGTGCCCGACGAGGGTGTCGCCGTGGAACAGCGCGGCACAGCGGCCCGGGTGCCAGGGCGCGTGCCGGTCGGCCCTGACCGTCAGCTCGACACCGGCCTCGGCGGCCACCACGCGGGCGGCCTCGACGGCGTCGGCCCACCGGGCGGGCTCACCCTTGCCCCACCAGCCGGACGGCTCGCGCTCGCCCGCCAGCACGACCGCGACCCGATGCGGCTGGTCGGGCAGCGCGGCGTCGACCGAGGCGATCTCCTCGGGCGTCGGACCGCGGTCGACCGCCAGGCGCGGCGCCACCTTCGGCGCGTCCGGGTCGGGCCGGAAGACCAGGCCCGTCTCGAACAGGCCGATGTCGCCGAACCCGCGTCCGGTGTTGCGGACCAGCGCCTTGAACAGGCCCGGCAGCAGCGTGGTGCGCAGCAGCGGCTCGTCCTCCGACAGCGGGTTGGCCAGCCGCAGGGCGCGGCGGCGCGCGTCGTCGGCGGGCAGCTGGAGGTTGTCCCAGTCCTTGTCGGACACGAACGGGAAGCTGAGCACCTCGACGTAGCCGGCCCCCGCGAGGGCGCGGCCGACGCGGCGGCGCAGCCGCTGCTGGACGGTGAGGCCGCGGCCGGCGACCGGGCGCGGCGCGCGGGCCGGGATGTTCTCGTAGCCCTCGAGCCGGATGACCTCCTCGGCGAGGTCGTTGGGGTCGACGAGGTCGGGACGCCAGGACGGCGGCGTCACCGTGAGGACGTCGTCGCCCTCGACGGACGCGCCGATCTGCTCCAGCCGCCGCACGACCGTGTCGCGGCCGTACGTCACGCCCGCGACCTTGTCGGGGTGGCCGGCGGCCATGGTGACCCGCACCGGCGGGGCCGGCGCCTCGGCGTGCGTGACGCCGGGCACGATCTCGGCACCGCCCAGCTCGGCGAGGAGCCGGACCGCGCGGTACGACGCGTACAGCGGAAGCTCGCGGTCGACGCCGCGCTCGAACCGGTAGGACGCCTCGCTGTGCAGCTTGTGGCGGCGGACCATGCGGGCGGTGCCGATGTCGTCGAAGTGCGCGGCCTCGATCACCATGTCGGACGACTTCTCGTCGATCTCGGTGTGCAGGCCGCCCATCGTGCCCGCCATCGAGATCGCGCCCGACTCGTCGGTGATGAGGATGTCCTCGGGGTCGAGCGTGCGCTTGACGTGGTCGAGCGTCTCCAGGCTCTCGCCCGCGCGGGCGCGGCGCACCTCGATCGCGCCGGTGAGCTTGGTGCGGTCGAACGCGTGCAGCGGCTGCCCGAGCTCCAGCATCAGGTAGTTGGTGACGTCGACCGCGAGCGACACCGGGCGCATGCCCGCGCGGAACAGCCGCACCCGCATCCACATCGGCGTCCGCGCCTCGGCGTCGAAGCCGCGCACCTCGCGCAGCACGAACCGGTCGCACGCCGTGGGGTCGGCGATCGTCGCCGGGTAGGACGGCTCCGTGTCGGCCGGGAGCTCGACCGCCGCCGGATCGGTGAACGGCACGTCGTACGCGGTGGCGGCCTCGCGGGCGATGCCGCGGATCGACAGCGCGTAGCCGCGGTCGGGCGTGACGGCGATGTCGAGCACGTCGTCGCGCAGCCCGAACAGCGGGATCACGTCGGTGCCGACCGGTTCGCCGCCGGGCGGCAGCACCAGGATGCCGTCGTGGTCGTCGCCGATGCCCAGCTCGCGCACCGAGCAGATCATGCCCTCGGAGACCTTGCCGTAGGTCTTCCGCGCGCCGATCTTGAAGCCGCCGGGCAGCTCGCCGCCGGGCAGGATGACCACGACGCGGTCGCCGACCGCGAAGTTGGACGCGCCGCAGATGATGTTCTGCGGCTCGCCGGTGCCGTTGGCCTGGCCGACGTCGACCTGGCAGTAGCGGATCGGCTTCTTGAACTCGGTGAGCTCCTCGATCGCCAGGACCTCGCCGATGACCAGCGGGCCGACGAGGTCGGCGCCGGCCCGGTCGACCGTCTCGACCTCCAGGCCGGCGTCGATGAGCTTGGCCGCCAGCTCGCGGCCGGTCACGTCGGCGGGGAGCGCGACGTACTCCCGCAGCCAGGAAAGCGGGGCCCGCATCAGATCTCCATCCCGAACGGAAGGGTGAAGCGGACGTCGCCCTCCACCATGTCGTGCATGTCCTCGACACCGTGCCGGAACATCAGCGTGCGCTCGACGCCCAGCCCGAACGCCCAGCCGCTGTAGCGGTCGGCGTCGATGCCGCAGGCGACCAGCACGCGCGGGTTGACCATGCCGCAGCCGCCGATCTCGATCCAGCCCTCGGAGCCGCACGTGCGGCACGGCTCGCCGCCCGGCTCGGCCGAGGCGCCGCGGCACACGAAGCACTGCATGTCGACCTCGGCCGACGGCTCGGTGAACGGGAAGTAGGACGGGCGCATGCGCACCGCCAGGCCCTCGCCGAACATGCCGTTGACGAACGCGTCGATGCCGCCGCGCAGGTCGGCCATCGTGATGCCCTCGTCGACGACCAGGCCCTCCAGCTGGTGGAAGACCGGGCTGTGCGTGGCGTCCAGCTCGTCGGTGCGGAACGTGCGGCCGGGCACCACCACGTAGACCGGCAGCTCGCGCGACAGCAGCGACCGGATCTGCACCGGCGAGGTGTGCGTGCGCAGCACCAGGTCGGACTCCTCGGACTCCACGAAGAAGGTGTCCTGCATGGAGCGGGCCGGGTGGTCGGGCTTGAAGTTGAGCGCGTCGAAGTTGAACCAGCCGGCCTCGACCTCGGGCCCTTCGGCCACCTCGAAGCCCATGGAGACGAAGACGTCGGCCATGCGCTCCTGGATCGTGGTCAGCGGGTGCCGGGCGCCGCGCGGGGCGCGGCTCCAGGGCAGCGTGACGTCGACGGTCTCCTCGACGAGCACGCGCTGGTCGCGCTCCTCCTCCAGCTCGGCCTGGCGGGCCTTGAGCGCCTGCGAGACCGCGCCGCGGGCGGCGCCGATGCGCTTGCCCGCCTCGGCGCGGCCCTGCGGCGGCAGCGCGCCGATCTCGCGGTTGGCCAGGGCCAGCGGCGAACGGTCGCCGGCGTGGGCCAGGCGGACGTCCTTCAGCGCGTCGAGGTCGGCGGCGGCGGCGATGGCCGCCAGGGCCTCGTCCCGGGCCCGGTCGAGCGCTTCGGGCTGCAACGCGGACACCTCGACTGGGTCGTACGACTTGTTGGGTGCAGACATGTGGTGAGACAACTCCGGCTCGGCATGGATCGCCCGCATTCTAGTGGGCGGTGATTCAAGAACCTGAAAGCCCGCGGGGGCGAAAACCTCTAGGACGCGTGGTCCGGGGCCCCTGCGGGCAACGTAAATCGGAACTCCGCGCCGCCGCCCGGGGCGCTGCGGACCGCGATCGCGCCGCCGTGCGCCTCCACCAGGCCCTTCACGATGTAGAGGCCGAGACCGGTGCCGCCGCGGCGGTTGCCGCCCGGGCCGCGCCAGAACTGCCGGAACACGCGGTCGGCGGCCTCGGGCGGGATGCCCTCGCCCTCGTCGCGCACCGACACCGCTGCCCCCTCCTTGTGCGCGTCCGGCTCGACCACGACCGTGACGGTCCCGGCGCCGTGACGCACCGCGTTCTCCACCAGGTTACCGAGGATCTGGTCGATCTTGTCGGGGTCCAGCCACATCTCGGGCAGCTCGCCGTTGGCGTGGAACCGGAAGCGGTCCTCGGCGTCGCCGGCGGCCACCCGCCCGGCTATCACCTTGCGGGCCTCGCCGGCCAGGTCGACCACCTGGCGGTGCATCTCCAGCCGGCCCGCCTCGATGCGCGACACGTCGAGCAGCTCGGTGATCAGCCGCGTCACCCGGTCGGCGTCGGCGTTGACGGTCTCGAGCATGACCCGCTTCTGGTCGTCGTTGAAGCGGTGCCATTTGGCCAGCAGCGTGGCGGTGAAGCCCTTGACGCTGGTCAGCGGCGAGCGCAGCTCGTGCGCCACGGTCGAGACCAGGTCGGCGCGGTCGCGCTCCTGCCGGGCCCGGTAGAGGGCGTCGCGCAGGCAGATCGTGAAGCGCTCGACCGCGCCGTCGGCGTCGCGCCGGTAGGAGGCGGTGACCAGCACCTCGTTGTCGTCGGGGAGGAAGAGCGCACGCTCGGGGTGGCGGGTGCGCGTGGACAGGCCCTCGTAGGGCGCCAGGCACTTCCACCAGTCGCGGCCCTCGGCGTCGTGCAACGGCAGCACGTCGCGGAAGTCGCGGCCGATCGCCGCGTCGGCGGTGATGCCGGTCACCCGTACCGCCGCGGCGTTGAAGACCAGGACCTTGCCGTCGGGGCCCGCCACCAGCAGGCCGTCGGGGAGGTCGTCGGCCGGCAGGGCCGCCGCGGCGAGCGCGGCGGAACTCGGGGAGTCAGGGCCGTCGTCACGGGCGTCGTCCCGGTCTGACGGCATGCGTTGAGGCACGTGCGGGGAATCCTCTCCGCCCACAACGGCCTCCAGAACACCGGTCAAAAAGCGGCCTGTCAGGAACAGACTCTATCTGGAGTCGGCCACCTTACGGGACCCGGAAAACGCCCTAGGGCAAGGCTTTTGTGGCCGAAGAGCGCACTTGGGTGACCGCGTCCGCAACGTTCGTGTACGGCGTGAAGACCCGGTGGAGCCCGGTGACGTGCAGCAGCCGCCGCTGGGCGGGACGCAGCCCGGCGAGCCTGACCGCTCCGCCGTGCTCGATCGCGCGGTTGTTGGCCGCGACGAGCGCGCCGAGGCCGGTCGCGTCGCAGAACCGGACCCCGGTGAAGTCCACGACGAGGTCGTGGTGCCCGGCGTCGTCGAGCTCGCGCAGCACCGTGCGCAGCGTGTCGGCGGTGTTGAGGTCGATCTCCCCGTCGACCGCCACGACCGCGAGCGGGCCCTGAGCCCGCACCACCGCGACCCGCAGGCCCGGAAGCGCCTCGTCCTCGTCGTAGCCTTCATAGCAGTAGCCCTCATAGCCGTAGCCCTCGTGGCCGTGGCCGTCATCGCCCGTCGACGGCATGACGCCCTCCAGGGCCGTGTCGCGGCAGCGCAACCGCAGGCCGCGCCTGCCGGTCGCCGTTCTGCCCGGCTTCCTGTCGTCGGTCATCTCTCTTTCGCCCCCACTCTGCACGGCCTCGTCGCCGCAGTCCCACCAGCCCCCGCCGGCCGCCCTGTCTACGAACGGCCCGCGCGTGCTGTCGTTCCACGCTAGGCATCTCATGAGACGAGCGGATCCGCCGCCAGGTTGGTCTGCCCCTCATCCTTGGGAACGAACGGACGAGGTGAATCGCTGCCGATCCGGCGACGGTTTTTCATCCTCCCAGCTCACCATCGGTGAATTCGCCGCCGCACGCGACCGCAAGCGGCCAGGACCGCGGGATGGCGGCGCGAACGGCGACGGAAAGGCGCCCGGTCAGCCGCGCTGGGCGCGGGCGGACGCGTAGAGGCACACCGCGGCGGCGGTGGCCAGGTTGAGGCTCTCGGCGCGGCCGTGGATCGGCACCCGGATCACGTCGTCGACGTGCCGGAGGATCTCGTCGGGCAGCCCCCACGCCTCGTTGCCGAACACCCAGGCGGCCGGCTTGGCGAGGGTGCCGTCGTCGATGGCGTCGTCCAGGGTGCGCTCGCCGGCGCCGTCGGCCGCGAGCACGGTCAGCCCCGCCTCCTTGAGGCCGGGGATCAGGTCGTCGAACCGCGGCCCGACCACGACGGGGAGGTGGAAGAGGCTGCCCGCGGACGCGCGGACGCACTTGCCGTTGTAGGGGTCGACGGAGGCGTCGGTGAACACGACGCTCTCGGACCCGGCGGCGTCGGCGGTGCGCAGGACCGTTCCCGCGTTGCCGGGGTCGCGGACGTGGGCCAGCACCGTCACCAGCCGCGGGGAGGACTCCAGCACGGTGCCCAGCGGCACGTCGACGAACTCGCAGACCGCCAGCAGGCCCTGCGGCGTGACGGTCTGCGCGAGCTCGGCCATGACCTCGCCGCTCACGCGCAGCACCGGCGCGCCCGCCCGTTCGGCGGCGGCGATCAGCTCGGGGTGGCGGCCCTCGGCCTCGGCCGTGGTGAACAGCTCCGCGAGACCACCGTGGATCTCCAGGGCCTCGCGGACGGCCTGCGGGCCCTCGGCGAGGAAGCGGCGCTCACGGCGCCGGAAGGCGCGTTTGGCGAGCCGCCGAGCGGCCTTCACCCGCGGAGAACGGATTGAGGTCAGCTCGCGGCCCGCCATCGCTGCTCGTTCGCCCGTCAGCCCGGCAGCCGGTTTCAGGCGGCCTCGCGACCCTCGGCGGGCAGCGCTTCCTTGGCGACCTTGACCAGGGCGGCGAACGACTCGGCGTCGTTGACGGCCAGCTCGGCCAGCATGCGGCGGTCGACCTCGACCTCGGCGGCCTTGAGACCCTGGATGAACCGGTTGTAGGTCATGCCGTTCGCGCGGGCCGCGGCGTTGATGCGCTGGATCCACAGGCGCCGGAACTGGCCCTTGCGGTCCTTGCGGTCACGGAACGAGTAGGTCATGGAGTGGAGCTGCTGCTCCTTGGCCTTGCGGTAAAGGCGCGACCGCTGGCCGCGGTAGCCGCTCGACCGCTCCAGGACGACCCGACGCTTCTTGGCGGCGTTGACCGCCCTCTTCACGCGTGCCACGTGATGAACTCCTTCGTGGGGGCCGGGGCCTCGGGCCTCGGCCGGTCGTTCGGATGGTGGGGCGGCTGCTTACTTGCGCAGCAGCTTCTTGATGTTCTTGGCGTCGGCCGGGCTGACCACGACGGTGCCGTCGAGGCGGCGGGTGCGCTTGGTCGGCTTGTGCTCGAGCAGGTGGTTCTTGTTGGCGCGGCGGCGGATCACCTTGCCGGAGCCGGTCAGCTTGAAGCGCTTCTTGGCACCACTGTGGGTCTTGGTCTTCGGCATGGTCGCCGTCGTCTCCCTCTTCTTCGAACCCCCGCGCACCCGCGCCGAGGCGTGCCTGATCGGGCGCACCCCACGGGCCCCGTGGTGACGCGCCTGGTCAGGCTCAATGTACGTGCGTCGCGATCCTGCTCGCGCAAGATCACATGTGGCTCGGCCTCGCGGCCGACCCGACGGCCCGGTCCGGGCCCGTCAGGCGGACTCGTCCGAAGCGGCGGCGGCCTCTTCACGGGCCGCGCGCTCGGCCTTGGCCTCGGCCTTGGCCTCCGCCTTCTTCTTGTGCGGGCCGATCACCATGATCATGTTGCGGCCGTCCTGCTTGGGCCGCGACTCGACGAAGCCGAGCTCCTCGACGTCGTCGGCCAGCCGCTGCAGCAGCCGGAAGCCGAGCTCCGGGCGGGACTGCTCACGACCACGGAACATGATCGTGACCTTGACCTTGTCGCCCGCCTTGAGGAACCGGACCACGTGACCCTTCTTGGTCTCGTAGTCGTGCGGGTCGATCTTCGGCCGGAGCTTGATCTCCTTGATGACCGTGTGCGCCTGGTTCTTCCGCGCCTCACGCGCCTTCATCGCGGACTCGTACTTGAACTTGCCGTAGTCCATGAGCTTCGCGACGGGCGGGCGCGCGGTAGGCGCCACCTCGACGAGGTCGAGATCCGACTCACGCGCCAGTTCAAGGGCCTTGGCGATGGGCACGATGCCCACCTGTTCGCCGTTCGGGCCGACGAGCCGGACCTCGGGCACGCGAATGCGGTCGTTGATACGCGGTTCGGCGCTGATGGGACCTCCTTGGGGCCGTCACTCAGTTCTAGGACCGGTCGTACCCCAGGCTCTCCACGAAGAAAAGCCCCGCACGACTCGCATACGGGGCCACCTTCGGTCGCCCCGGCGTCCGAAGAAGCCGAGGCGTAGGCCGACCGGACGCCGGAGCGTCTGATCGCCGGACCGAGACCCACCGGCTGTTGGCCGGTCAGGTGGGAGGTGGCCTCCGCTTGAGCGCCCCGCCCGGTCGTCCGTCTGGACACCGCACAGGGCCGGTCGAGCATCAACACTACCACCGTGTGACCAGTGGTGAGACACCATGCCACCGCGCCGCGCGGACGGCGCGCGCGGGACGGCGGAACGGATGGGGTACGCCGATCCTCACCAACCACGCCGCCCCCGCGGCTATTCCCCGTGCGCTCTCCCGCGGTTCTCCCGGCAGCCTCCCCGGCGGCTTCCCCGGCGGCTTCCCCGGCGGCTTCCCCGGCGGCGTCGCCCCAGTTGGTGACGGGTATCTGCCCGTCCGGTACCCGGCGCCCGGATGAACGCCTTGCTACGGTGAGACGAACCGCCGAGGCCGGCCGAACGAAAGAGCTCCGGGATGAGCGTTCCCAGCACCGGGGCGGCGGGCACCGCCGCACCGCCCCCGGCGTCCCCGATCCGGCTCGAGTTCGCGCAGAAGGCCTTCATCCTCGACGCCGCCGGCCGGCTCCTGCTGGTGCGCAAGGCCGCCTCCGACCCGTTCCAGCCCGGCCGGTGGGACGTGCCCGGCGGGCGGCTCGAGGTGGCCCACGACCTCGACCTCGACGACCACATCCGGCGCGAGGTGTGGGAGGAGGTCGGCCTCAAGGTCGACCCCGGGCCGCCGTTCCACCTGTGGCAGTGGTTCATGCCCGACTCCCGCGCGGCCGGCCGCGCGGGCGCGGGCGGCGGCCACCCGGCGCAGGTGCGGGTCGTGGCGACCGCGCGGGCGTGCCGGGCGGTGTCCACGGAGGTCACCGGCGCGCACCGGACCGCCGACGACCATCTGGGCGAGCCCGCCTGGGTGCCGCTCGACCGTCTGGGCGCCTACGAGCTCATCCCGAGCCTCCGCCCGGTCGTCCGGGCCTTCCTCCGGCTGCGCGCGGACGACGGCTGATCCATGGACGACACCGGCCGGCAGACCCCCGCGGTCTCGCTCCCCCCGGTGCGGTGGCCGGGCCTGGACGGCGCGCCCGAACGCCGCTTCGACCTGATCATCGTCGGGGACGTGCGGCTGGAGATCCGCGCACAGCTCACCGGCGGCCTGCGCTTCACCGACCTCACCTCCGACCGGCTCGCCTACGCGCCGGCCCGCGCCGTGATCGCCGGCACCGCCGTCAACCTGGCGCGGCCCGCCACCCGCTACTTCCGGCGCACCGGCCTGCTCACCCGGATCGGCGACGACGACCACACCGACACGATCCGGCGCGAGCTGGCCCGCCTCGGTGTCCGCGACCTGTGCGGCGTCGAGCCCGGCGCGCCCAACGGGGTGGCGGTGATGGTGCGCGACAGTTCCCCCGGCGGGCCCGGGGTGCGGCTGCTCATCGCGGAGCGGGACGCGCCGAGCCGGCTGCTGTCGGAGTCCGACGTCCACCGGGCCGCGGCGCAGATCCGCGACGCGGACGCGGTCTTCCTGGACGGGTACGGACTGCTCTCGCCGACCTCCCGGACCGCGACGCACGCCGCCGCCCGCCTCGCGCGCGACGCCGGCACCGTCGTCGCCCTCGACCTCGTGCCGCACGACATCGACGCCCGGCTGCCGCTGACCAAGGTGCTGCCGCTGCTCTCGCTGGCCGACGTCGTCTTCACCGAGGCCGGAACGGTCTCCCGGCTGCTGGGCGCGCCCGGCGCCGTGACCGCGGACGGCGCGCACGGCCTGCTGCCGGTGCTGGACCGTGCGGTGCGGGGGCGGCCGCTGTGGCTGCTGCGCTGCGGCCCCACCGACCTGGAGACGGTGCTGGCCTACCGCGCGGCGGGTGACGGGGGGCTGCTGCTCGAATACCCGACGGGCTACGGGGAGGGCGTGGAGCGCGCGGGCTTCGGCGACCGGCTGGCCGCTGCCGAGCTCTACTGGTGGCTGTCGGCGCGTTCGCGCGGCTGAAGGGCCCGCACGGTGCGCAGGAAGCGCGCCCGGCTGCCGGGCAGGCCGAACGTCTCCTGCCAGCGCCACGGCCCCTCGGCGAGGGCGACGGTCGCCGCCCAGCGCAGGAACTGGCTCGGCACCCCGTCCCCGGGATGCACGGTGGCCGTCCCGCACTCCTCGATCAGCAGGTAGGAGCGGCGGCGCCGGTAGCGTCTCCGCACCGTCTCGTGGGAGGCGGGCTCGCCCGGCAGCCCGCGCGCGGTGACCACCGCCCGCACCCCGCCCGAGCCCGGCAGCAGATGCCAGTGCGCGTGGTCGATGCACGAGCCGCCGCCCTGCGCCGTGCCCGGCCCGTGCTCCAGCAGCACCAGATCGTCACTGCCGTAGGCGGCCCGGTAGGCCCGCGCCACCCGGTCGCGCCAGGCGCGCGCCCGCGCCCACATCGCCGGGTCGAACGCGCCCGCGCACTCGTGGTGGCGCACCGTCACCAGCAGCAGATGCCCGTCGACGATCGGCGCGAGATCGGGCATCAGGAAGAAGTGCTCGTCGGCCGCCAGCACCGCGGCCTCGCCGGGAAGGTCCACCATCGCGTTGAACCGGAACCGCAACGGCGGACACAACACGCAGTCGGCGACCACATCCGTTCGCATCGCGTCCTCCAGGGAGCCCGGCCCGCCTCACTCGTTGCGGTGATCCTCCGGCAGGCCGTCGTAACTCAGGGTGCCCAGCGATCGACACAAGTGCTGTGCCCCTCGGATAGACCCACCCAGCATGAGGGGTGCAGATTCATGGCTAAACGGGAACAAAGGCCCTAGAGAGCGGGCCACAGTGAAGAACCTCCAGAACCTCCAGAACCTCCCCGAAGACGCGCCGCGAGACGCCACCCCCTCGGTCATCGACACGGCCGTCCTCGGCGTGCGCCTCAACGACTCCCTCGACGTCCTGCGCGACGCGTACACCACCAACCCGCCGCCCGGCGTGGGCGGCGGCTGGTACCACGAGCTGTCCCGGCCCGAACCCGGGTCGACGGCGACCGCGCTGGGGCTGCTGGCGTTCGTCGAGCTCGGCCGTCCGTTCGAGCATTTCGACGAGTGCCTGGCGTACCTCACCTCGCGGCAGATCGCCTCCGGCGACCCGCTCAAGGACGGCGGCTGGTCGACCAAGACCAGCCTCGGCATGCCGGTCGTGGAGGCCACCGCGTGGATCGGCCGATTCCTGGCCCGCGCCAACTGCGAACTGCGGCAGGACGCACCCGACGTCGGGCGCGCGTACCGCTGGCTGGTGCGCAACCAGAACCCCGACGGCGGCTGGGGCTCGCTGCGCAACTGCCCGTCCCGGGTCTGGCTGACCTGCCTGGCCCTGCGCGCCCTGACCCAGCTCAACCCCTACGACCCGGCGGTGGAACGGGGGATCGAGTGGCTGACGGCCGACCGTACCTCGCACCGTCCCGCCTGGGGGCCCACCCCGGCCGCCGAGCCCACCGTCACGCACACCGCGTTCGCCCTGCTGACGCTCGCCGAGGCGCGGCCGGGGCACACCGACCCGAGGCTGATGGCCGCCTACGACTGGCTGCGCGACCATCTGGACACCGACCAGGAGCACATCTGGATCGAGACCTACGACGTCTCCCCCAACGGGCCCGTCTCCAAGCCCGTCTGGCGGCTCGCCCTGTGGCACTACGGGCTGCCGATCGCGCTGTCCGCGCTGCTCCGGGACCCGCGCGGGGTGCCCGGCGAGATCATCAGCCGCGCGTTCCGGACGTTGTCGCAGGGCGACCTCGGCGACCCGCGCTGGAACGGCACCGGCCGGTCGTCGTTGTGGACGCTGACCTGGCGGCTGGAGGCGCTCACCGCGCTCAGCAGGCTCCCGCTCACCCAGCCCGGCGACGTCCTGCACTGGCTGCCGGACGCGATGGTGATCCAGCGCGCGCACGCACGCAGCCGCCCGCTCCCCGCGCTGCTCCCCCGCCGCTCGCACCTGGCCGCGGCGGCCCGGCTCCGCCGGCACTGGACCACGATGCTGCTCGGCGGCGTCGCCGTGGCCAGCCTCGCGGGCGTCGCCACCGGCACCTGGGCGTGGCGCGACTTCTGGCTGAGCGTCAGCCTGCCGATCATGCTCGCGATGATCCAGGAGGCCATGCGCCGCCGCGGCAGGCCGCCGCACTGAGCGGGCGGGGCAGGCCGCCGCACTGAGCGGGCGGAAAACGGTCAGGCGGACGCGCGCCGGCGCAGCTCCGCCTCGCCCGCGGCGCGCATCGCCTCGACGGGCACGTCGTCGCGGCCGGTCATCAGCGCGACCTGCCGGACCGCCTGGTGCAGGAGCATCGCGAAACCGCCGACGACCGTGCCGCCCACCCGTTCGACCGCGGCGGCCAGCGCCGTCGGCCACGGCGCGTAGACCACGTCGAACAGCGCGGCGCCCGAGGCCGCCACCGGCGCGGCGAAGGCGTCGGCCGCCCCGCCCGGCAGCGTCGACACCACCAGCTCGGCGGTGGCCAGCTGCGGGACCCGTTCGAGGACGTCGACGTGCACCTTAAGCCCGAAGCGCTCCCCCACCTCGGCCGTCTCGCCCGCCCGCGACGGATCGCGCACGGCCAGCGTCGCCTCCTGGAGGCCGAGCCGGGACAGCGCCGCCAGCGCGGACGCCGCGGTAGCGCCCCCGCCCAGGACGAGCGCCGAGGCGGGCGCGCGGAGCCCGGCCTCGGCCAGCGCGGTCACGATCCCGGACACGTCGGTGTTGTCGCCGTGGCGGGCGCCGTCGCGGAGCACGATCGTGTTGGCGCCGCCGACCGCGACCGCCAGGTCCGAGACGACGTCGACCAGGCCCAGCGCCGCGCGCTTGAGCGGCATCGTCAGCGACAACCCGGCCCACGTGCCGTCGAGCCCGTCGAGGAACCCCGCCAGGCCGTCCTCGGCGCACTCGAACGCGCCGTAGGACCATCCCTCCAGGCCCATCGCCGCGTACGCCGCCCGGTGCAGCACCGGGGACAACGAATGCGTGATCGGCGAGCCCAGCACCGCCGCCCTGTTGGCCATCAGTTGCCGGGGTTCGCCTTCTGCCAGGCGCGGAACTTGCGCTCCAGGGCCGCCCGCTGCGCCTCGGTCGAGGCGAACTCGGTGACCTGGTTGGTCGGGTCGGTCGCGATGAACCAGATCCAGTCGCCCGGCTCCGGGGCGGTGACGGCCGCGATCGCGTCCTCGCCGGGGTTGGAGATCGGACCGGGCGTCAGGCCCTTGTTGTAGTAGGTGTTGTACTTCGACGAGCGCGTGCGGTCGATGTCGCCGTGGCGGACGTCCAGCGTGCGCTTGTTGAGCACGTAGAGGATCGTGCTGTCGAACTCCAGCGGCTTGCCGATCTTGAGCCGGTTGTAGATGACCCGGGCGATCTTGGGGAAGTCCTCGGTCTTGCCGCCCTCGGCCTGGATCAGGCTGGCCATCGTGATCAGCTGCGCCGGGCTCATCTTGACCTGCCTGGCCTTCACCACCAGGTCGAGGTCCTCGGCCGCCTTGTTGTAGCGGTCGACCATCTGCTTGATGATCTCCCGCGGCGAGGCCTTGGGGCTGATGTCGTAGCGGCCCGGGTAGAGGTAGCCCTCCAGCTTGCCGCCCGAGTAGGCGGGCAGGCCGAGCCCCTTGGTGTTGGCCGCCACGGCCTGGAACCTGCTCTGCGCGATGCCGGTCTTGTCCGACAGCTCCTTGAAGAGCTCGTTGACGCGGATGCCCTCGCGCACCGTGATCTGGTTGCCGGAGCGGGACTTGGGGTCGTGCAGGAGCGCGATCGCCGCGGCCGAGGACATCTGCAGGCGCATCTGGTAGTAGCCCGGCTGGATGCTCGCCGCCTTGGGGTCCTTGTTGTAGACCTTCACGAACGCCCGGACGCTCTTGACCACGTTGCGGGACTGGAGCGTCGCGCCGATCTGGGAGCCGTTGTCGCCCTCCTTGATCTGGACCGTGACATTCCCGGAGCCCGCGCCCTCGAAGTCCGGCGGGTTCATGCGCTTGTCGAGCCAGGCGTAGCCGAAGACGCCACCGGTGCCGACCAGCGCGACGATGAACGCCAGCGCGAAGAAGAAGGCGGCCCGGCCGCTGTTCTTGCGGCGCTTCTGCCGCTTGCGCGCGGCCCGCTGGTCACGCCGGCTGAGCTGGTCGTCGGCCAGATGGCCCGCCGCGTACGGGTCGTGATCGTCGTACTGGCCGTTCTGCTCGTACTGGCCGCCCTGCTCGTACTGCCCCTGGTCGTACTGGTCGTACTGGCCCTGGCCGTACTCGTCCTGCCCGTACTGGTCCTGCCCGTACTGGCCCTGCCCGAGTTGGTCCTGGCCGTACTGGTCCTGCCCGTACTGGTCCTGGCCGTACTGGTCCTGGGTGTACTGGTCCTGCCCGCGCTGGTCGTACCGGCCCTGGGAGTACCGGTCCTGGCCGTACTGGTCAGGGGCGGACCGGCCGCGGCCGCGTCCGCCGCGACCGCGGGGGTCGCGGCCGTGCGGGTCTGAGAAAAGATCCAAATCGTTCATGAGCTTCCCCGGACGATCTCGCCTGAGGGCCGCCCAGTCAACCGTTCGCCGTCGAGGGCCGCCTGGAGCAGCACCGCCGCGGCGGCCTGGTCGACGACCTTGCGGCGGGCCTGACCATGGACTCCTCCGGCGCGCAGCCCGCTCTCGGCGGTGACCGTGGTGAGCCTCTCGTCATAGAGCCGGACCGACTCGGGCGGCAGCTTGGCGGCGAGGCCGGCCGCGAACCGGCGCGCCCCCTCGGCCGCCGGGCCCTCACGGCCCGACAGCGAGGTGGGCAGGCCCACGACGACCTCGACGGCCTCGTGCTCGGTCACGAGCTCGGCCAGCCGGTCGAGGTCGCCCTTGCCGCGCTTCACGGTCTCCAGCGGGGACGCGAGGATCCCGCCGGGGTCGCTGCGGGCGACGCCGATGCGGACGGATCCCACATCGACTCCCAGCCGGACTCCGTGCCTCATCGCCCGGCTCCGCGGAGCCGTGTCAGGCGCGGCCTCATGCTCCCAAGATCGTTCACGTGGTCCCTATTGCTCGTTCCACGGCGGCCAGCGCGTCCGGGATGGCCTCCGGGTTCGCACCTCCGCCCTGTGCGAGATCGTCCTTGCCTCCGCCACCGCCGCCGAGCGCCTTGGCCGCGACGCCGACGAGGGCGCCCGCCTTGAGACCGCGGTCCTTGGCGCCCTCGGTCACCGCGATCACCACGACCGGGCGGTCCTTGGGCACGCCGACGACCATGACGACCGCGGGACGCGACGTCAGCCGGCCGCGGACGTCGACGGCGAGCTTGCGCAGGTCGTCGGCGCCGGTGCCGTCAGGCGCGCGGTGGCCGACGAACGCCGTGCCGGCCACGTCCTGCGCGCCGTCGGCGAGCTGCCCGGCGACCGCCAGCACCTGCTGCGAGCGGAGCTTCTCCAGGTCCTTCTCCGCCTCCCGCAGCCGGGTGACGATGCCCGAGACGCGCTCGGGCAGCTCCTCCTTGCGCGTCTTGAGCTGCTCGGCGAGCTGCGCGACGAGGACGTTCTCCTTGGCCAGGAAGCGGAACGCGTCGATGCCGACCAGCGCCTCGACGCGGCGGATGCCGGCGCCGATGGACGACTCGCCGAGCACCTTGATCAGGCCGAGCTGGCCGGAGCGGGCGACGTGCGTGCCGCCGCACAGCTCGCGGGAGTAGTCGCCGACCTCGACGACCCGGACCTCGTCGCCGTACTTCTCGCCGAACAGCGCCATCGCGCCCATCGCGCGGGCCTCGTCGAGCGAGGTGTGGAACGCGCGCACGTCGAGGTCGTTGACGAGGACCTCGTTGACCTCGTCCTCCACGTCGCGCAGCACGGTGAGCGGCACGGCACCGGACGCGGTGAAGTCGAAGCGGAAACGGCCGGGCGAGTTTTCCGAGCCGGCCTGCGCGGCGGACTCGCCGAGCGCCCGCCGGAAGCCGGCGTGCACCATGTGGGTCGCGGTGTGCGAGCGGGAGATCGCGCGCCGCCGGTCGATGTCGATCTCGGCGTACGCGGCGTCGCCGACCTGCGCCTCGCCGCTGCGGACCTTGCCACGGTGCACGATGAGGCCCGCCAGCGGCGACTGCACGTCGTAGATGTCGACGATCGCGCCGTTGCCCAGCCTCACCACGCCGTGGTCGGCGAGCTGGCCGCCGCCCTCGGCGTAGAACGGGGTGCGGTCGAGCACGACCTCGACCTCCGTGCCCTCGCCGGCCGCCTGCACGCCGGCGCCGTTGATCAGCAGCCCGACCAGCCGGGCCTCGCCGGTGACGTCGGAGTAGCCGGTGAAGTCGACCTGCCCGCCGGCGCGCGTCAGCAGGTCGTCGAGGGCCGACACGTCGAGGTTGCCGGTCTTCTTGTCCTGCGCGTCCTTCTTGGCCCGGTCGCGCTGCTCCTTCATGAGCCGGCGGAAACCGTCCTCGTCGACCTGGAGGCCCTGCTCGGAGGCCATCTCCAGGGTCAGGTCGATCGGGAAGCCGTAGGTGTCGTGCAGCTTGAACGCCTGGTCGCCGGCCAGCGCCGGGCGGCCGGAGCGCCTGGTCTCCTCCACCGCCGCGTCGAAGATCGCGGTGCCGGTGCGCAGCGTCTGGAGGAAGGACTCCTCCTCCGCGTCGATCACCGTGTGGATGTTGGCGGCGGTACGGATCAGGTCCGGGTACTGCTCGCCCATCGTCTTGACGGCGACGGCGGTGAGCTCGTGCATCAGGCCGGGCTCCTCGCCGCCCAGCAGCCGCAGGTTGCGGATGGACCGGCGCAGGATGCGGCGCAGCACGTAGCCGCGGCCCTCGTTGCCGGGCCGGATGCCGTCGGAGACCATCATCGTGCCGCTGCGGACGTGGTCGGCGATCACGCGGAGCGACACGTCGGCGCGGTGGTCGCGGCCGTACTTCGACTCGGTCAGGTCGGCCGCCCGGTCGAGGACCTTCCAGAGCGTGTCGGTCTCGTAGATGTTGTCGACGCCCTGGAGGATGGCGGCCATCCGCTCCAGGCCCATGCCGGTGTCGATGTTCTTGGCGGGCAGCTCGCCGAGGATCGGGAAGTCGTCCTTGCCCTGGCCGGCGCCCCGCTCGAACTGCATGAACACCAGGTTCCACACTTCGAGGTAGCGGTCCTCGTCGGCGATCGGGCCGCCCTCGCGCCCGTACTCGGGGCCGCGGTCGTAGTAGATCTCCGAGCAGGGGCCGCACGGTCCGGGCACGCCCATCGACCAGTAGTTGTCGGCCATGCCGCGCCGCTGGATGCGCTCCAGCGGGACGCCCACCTTCTTGTGCCAGATGTCCTGGGCCTCGTCGTCATCGAGGTAGACGGTGACCCAGAGCCTCTCCTCCGGGAAGCCGAAGCCCCCGTCGGCCTCCGGCCGCGTGAGCAGCTCCCACGCGAAGGGGATCGCCTTGTCCTTGAAGTAGTCCCCGATGGAGAAGTTGCCCAGCATCTGGAAGAAGGTGGCGTGCCTGGCGGTCTTGCCGACCTCGTCGATGTCGGGGGTCCGCACGCACTTCTGGGCGCTGGCCAGGCGCGGGGCCGGCGGGGTGCGCTGCCCGAGCATGTAGGGCTTGAACGGCACCATGCCGGCGTTGACCAGCAGGAGCGTCGGGTCCTCGGCGATCAGGCTGGCCGAGGGCACCTTCAAGTGCCCGTGCTCTTCGAAGAACGTGAGGAAGCGGCGTGCGACCTCTGCCGACTCCATGATCAGTGGCCATCCTTGTCGTCGTCGATGATCGTATAGCGGGCCCGAAGCACCCTGCGGGGCCTTCCCTCAGGTGGCTCCGGTGGAGCCTGGTCCATGCGGATCGCCTCGCGAAGCTCGGCTTCGCGCGCCTCCATCTCGGTACGGACGTCGGAGGCGAAATTCCTCAATCGTCCTCCGGCGTCCTGCCCGGCGGTCACCGCGCGGGCGGCGACGCCCTCCGGCGACCAGGTGCGGGCGAAACGTTCGACCCGCCTCTTGACCCGGTGGGTGGCGTAGACGCCGGCGCCGGCACCGACCGAGAGCCAGAAGAGCCGTCTCATCGCCGCCCCTTGCCGGACGCGCGGGCCGGAAGCTGCCGGCGGTCGTCGCGCGGCTCCTCGGGACGGCTGTTGCCCAGCGCCTTGCGGACGCCGTAGGAGAAGGCCGCCGCCTTCACCAGCGGGCCGCCGACCACCGAGGTCATGACCGTGGTGACCGCCGACACGTTCTGCGTGACGCCGGCGACCTGCTTGGTGATGACGTCGGTGCGGCCCAGCTGCTCGTTGGCGCGCTGCACCGTCCGCGTCATGTCGTCCATCAGCGGCCCGGCCTGCTTGCCGAAGTCGGACACGACCTTGCTCGCCTCGCCGAGCAGCTTGGCGAGCTTGAGCAGCGTGAGGGCGAGGAAGGCCACGAGAATCGCCCAGAACACGGCCACGATGAGACCTGCAAGCTGTCCACCAGTAAGCATCAGGGCTTCCGTTCGCGTCGTCGTCTCGGGGTCGGTCTCCGGGGCGTGCCAGGCCGGATCGGTCTGAGAGACCTTACCGTGGGCGCCGGCCCTGGCAGCGCAGGGTTCGAACCCGCGCAAGCCCTCTGCGACGCAGGCTACCGGGACCGGGCGCCCGATCGCTGGATCACGCCCTTCACGACGCGCCACCGCGGCCGCGCAGGACGGCCCGGATGCGGTCGAGCACCTCCGAGAAGCGCGCCTCGGCGCCGTGCCTGGTCGGGCGGTAGTAGTCGCGGCCGGAGACGGTGTCGGGGGCGTACTGCTGGCGCACCACGCCGCCCGGGTAGTCGTGCGCGTACTTGTAGCCCTCGCCGTGGCCGACCTTGGCGGCGCCCTTGTAGTGCGCGTCGCGCAGGTGGCCGGGCACCGGGCCGACGAGACCCTTCTTGACGTCGCCGATCGCCTCGCCGATCGCGGTGATCACGGCGTTGGACTTGGGCGCCAGGGACAGGTGGATGACGGCCTGGGCGAGGTTGATGCGGGCCTCGGGCAGGCCGACGAACTCCACCGCGTGCGCGGCCGCGGTCGCGGTCTGCAGCGCGGTCGGGTCGGCCATGCCGATGTCCTCGCTGGCGTGCACGATCAGGCGCCGGGCGATGAAGCGCGGGTCTTCGCCCGCCTCCAGCATGCGGGCCAGGTAGTGCAGGGCGGCGTCGACGTCGCTGCCGCGGATGCTCTTGATGAACGCGCTGATCACGTCGTAGTGCTGGTCGCCCTCGCGGTCGTAGCGGACCGCCGCCCGGTCGACCGCCTTCTCCAGCACCTCGGGCGTGATCGTCTCGCCGTCGTCGACGACGAGCGCCGCCGCCTCCAGGTAGGTGAGCGCGCGGCGGGCGTCGCCGCCGGCCAGCCTGATGAGGTGGTCTTCGGCGGCGGGGTCGAGCGCGACCGCCCCGCCGAGCCCGCGCTCGTCGGCGAGGGCGCGGCCGATGACCTCGCGCAGGTCGTCCTCGCCGAGCGGCTCCAGCGTGAGCAGCAGCGACCGGGACAGCAGCGGGCTGATCACCGAGAAGAACGGGTTTTCGGTGGTGGCGCCGATGAAGGAGACCCAGCGGTTTTCGACGGCGGGCAGCAGGGCGTCCTGCTGGGCCTTGTTGAAACGGTGCACCTCGTCGACGAACAGCACGGTCTGGCGGCCCGCCATGCCCAGCTCGCGGCGGGCCAGGTCGATCTCCGCGCGGACCCGCTTGACGCCGTCGGTGACCGCGGAGATCTCCACGAACCGCCGCTTGGTCGCGGTGCTGACCACGGTGGCGAGGGTGGTCTTGCCCGTGCCGGGCGGGCCCCACAACACCAGCGACATGGGCACGTCGCGCTCCACCAGCTGGCGGATGGGAGTGCCGGGCCCGAGCAGGTGCGCCTGCCCGACGACCTCGTCGAGCCCGCGCGGCCGCATCCGCACCGCGAGCGGCTGCTCGGCGCCGGGTGCCGCCGCGGACGCCGGACTTGAGGACGCGGCCGGACCTGAGGACGCCGAGGACGCGCCTCCGGCGGCGGCGTCCGCCGCCGGGTCGTCGAAGAGGCCCTCCGGCTGGCCCGGTCCCGCACTGGTCACGCTCCGACACTATCCTCCCGCACCGACAATGCCGGCCGGGTCGGCGCCGCCCCCCGCACCAGCCGGGCGGACGCCGCGAGCGCCGCCACGACCACGGCCGATCCCGCCACGCCGTCGAGCCAGTAGTGGTTGGCGGTCAGCACGACCACGGTCACGGTCAGGACGGGATGCAGCACCACCAGATGGCGCAGCCGCCCGCGGCCGTACCGGATCACTCCCCACGCCACCAGCACGGCCCAGCCGACGTGCAGCGACGGCATCGCGGCGAACTGGTTGGCCATGCCCTCCCCCGGCTCGTGCGCGTACGAGCTCGGGCCGTAGGCGTTCATCAGGTCCACCATCCCGGCGCCGGGCATCAGCCGCGGCGGCGCCAGCGGGTAGAGGAAGTGGACCACCAGGGCCAGCGCCGCGGAGAGCACGATCGCGGCCCGCACCCGGGGCCAGGCCGGGCGGCGCCGGAACCAGACCCACGCCAGGAAAGCGAGCGTCGCCGGGAAGTGCACCCGGACGTAGTACTCGTTGGCGACCCGCGCCCACCCGTCCCAGCCCAGCGCGGCCCGCTGGAGCGCCGCCTCGTCGGGCAGCCACAGCGCCCGTTCCAGCCGCCAGATCTGGTCGGCGTGCGCGAAGGCGACGTCGGGACGCCCGTCCGCGAGGTGCCGCCCGTAGCCGTAGAGCGCCCAGAGAACCGCCAGCAGGAGGACCTGGACGGCGAACGCCGCCGCTCCGCGAAACCAGGGGACTACAGAACGGCGCATAGTGTAATAATCAACCGCCTTCTCCCATGATCAATGGTCCGATCGGACGGTTCGCGATCCACCGCGAGGGTGAGACGTGCGGGCGTGATCTGGAACCCGGAGGGGGCGAGCCGCGTTATCCGCGCGGAGACGGACGGAAGGACGACGGTGACCGGCACGGCACGCCGCCGGCGCCACGGGCTCGCGGGACTGCTCGTGGCGCTGTTCGTCGTGGCCGGGCTCGTCTTCACCTACGGCCTCGGGCACGCCCCGCCGGTACGGGTCTGCACCGCGCACCTCACCAGCGTCACGGCCGACGCGGCCGACGCGACGGCCCGGCAGGAGTCGGCCGCCGCCCACGCGGCGGGGACCGCCGGGCTCGCCGCGGGCGCCGCTTCCCAGAGTCTCGCCGCGGGCGCCGCGGGCGCCGCTTCCCAGAGTCTCGCCGCGGCGCCCCTCGCCGCCACGGCCCCCCTGCACCTGCCGCCGCTCGACCCGGCGGCCGGCTGCCTCTGCATGGCCCT
Source organism: Spirillospora sp. NPDC047279 (assembly GCF_040643285.1). Classification (NCBI taxonomy): domain Bacteria; kingdom Bacillati; phylum Actinomycetota; class Actinomycetes; order Streptosporangiales; family Thermomonosporaceae; genus Spirillospora; species Spirillospora sp. NPDC047279. The sequence goes on along the minus strand of NZ_JBEYUA010000023.1, from coordinate 84,529 downwards.
TCTCACGTTGCTGATCCTGGCCCTCGCGGCACTCCCGGTCCGCACGGGCGGACGCCTGCCCGCCCGGATCGGCTGGGCGCTCGGCCCGCCGGCCCCGCGCCCGCCCTCGTCCCCCTCTCTGTCGTCGCTCCAGGTGCTGTTGCTGTGACGCAGTGACGCGCCGCCGTCACCCACCGTCCAGAAACCCCCCTGAGAGCACGACTTCCGAAGAGGTGTCCCCAATGTCCAAGAGCGCCCGCAACCGAGCGCAACGCAACGTCCTCACCCAGCGCACCGTCCCCTGGGGCGGCATCGCCTTCTTCTCCGTCATCGGCGTGGTGGCCGTCATCGCGATCACCTTCGCGTTCCTCCAGTCCCGGCCCGCGGACTCCGACGCCGGCGCCTCGCTCGACGGGCTCGTGCAGAAGGACGACCTGGGCCGCGACCACGTCACCACCTCCGTCCAGTACGACTCCCCGCCGATGGGCGGCAACCACGACCCGGTCTGGCAGAACTGCGACGGCCGCGTCTACGAGCAGCCCCTGCGCAACGAGAACGCCGTCCACTCGCTGGAGCACGGCGCCGTCTGGATCACCTACAAGCCCGACCTGGACAAGGGCCAGGTCGACAGGCTGAAGAAGAAGGTCGACGGCACCGACTACACGATGATGAGCCCGTTCCCCGGCCTGGACTCGCCGATCGTGCTGTCGGCCTGGGGCAAGCAGCTCAAGCTCCAGGACGCCTCCGACGCCCGCGTCGACGCGTTCCTCAAGGCCTACGTGAAGGGCCCGCAGACGCCCGAGCCCGGCGCCGCCTGCAACGGGGCCAAGGACACGCCGTGAGCGACGCCGCCCCGGCACCGCGCGGGCGGCGGGCGACCGCCGTCCTCGCGGTGCTGGTCCTGGCCGGGGCGGCCGTGCTGGTGTTCCTGGCGATGTCGCGGTCCGACCGGCCCGGCACCGACGGCCCCGAGGCCGGGTTCGCCCGCGACATGAGCACGCACCACGCCCAGGCCGTCCAGATGTCGTTCGTCGTGCGCGACCGCACCGCCGACAAGGCCACCCGGCTGCTCGCGTACGACATCATCAACACCCAGTCGGCCCAGATCGGCATGATGACCGCCTGGCTGGACGAGTGGGGGCTGCCCAAGGCCGATCCCGGCGGGCGCATGCGCTGGATGAACGGGCACGGCGGCCACACCGCCGCGGCGTCGCCCGCCGCGACCGGCTCCGACGGGGCCGTGATGCCGGGCATGGCCACCCGCACCCAGCTGCGCGAGCTCGAGAAGGCCTCCGGCAAGGCGGCCGAGGTCCAGTACCTGCGCCTGATGATCGCCCATCACCGCTCCGGGGTGACGATGGCCGAGGCGGTGCTCGCCCGGACCGAACGGGAGCAGGTCCGGCGGCTGGCCCAGAGCATGGTCGACGGCCAGAAGTCCGAGATCGGCCTCATGAACCGGATGCTCGGCGAGCGGGGCGCGAGCGCCGCCTAGACCGTGTCTCAGGGCACCGGTGGGGCGTACTTCACACGCCGCCGGGCGGGCAGCTTGCCGATATCGCTTGACACGCCAGGCGCGGCGCGGGTCACTGACCACCATGGCTCAGAAACTCAGCGGCTACCACCGGGCACTGGACCTCTTCGAGGGCGTGGTCGGCGGCGTGACCCGGGACGGGTGGGACCGGCCGTCCCCGTGCGCCGGCTGGACCGCCCGGGACGTCGCCGGGCACGTGATCGGCGGGCAGTACCTGATCCGAGCCATGGCGACCGGCGCCGAGCAGCCGGACGTCGCCCACGACCCGGGCCGCTACTGCGCCGGGGACGCGCTGCTGGAGTGGCGGACGGCGCGCAAGGAGTGCGCCACCGCCCTCACGCCGGAGGCGCTGCGGCGGCAGGTGCCGTTCGGTGAGCTGGGCGACCTTCCGCTGGGCGACTTCCTCGGCGGCTACCTGCTGGAGCCGCTGATCCACGCCTGGGACCTGGCGCAGGCCACCGGCCAGCGGGTCCGGCTGGACCCCGACCTCGTCCACCACGCGTTCGCCACGGCGCAGATCGTCGCGGGGCGGTACCGCGCGGACGGGCGCCTGGCGCCGCCGCTGACCGTGCCGGCGGGCTCCGACGAGCTGACCAGGCTGCTCGCGTTCATGGGCCGGAAGGCCTAGGAGAACTCGGCGAGGGTGCGCTCGGCCTCTTCCAGCCAGGCGCGCCGCGCTGTGAGCGCTTCCTCGGCGTCCCTGATGTCCTTGTCGCGGCCGCCGTCCTGGGCCTTGGACAGGCGCTTCTCCAGCTGCTCGATGGAGTTGCGCAGCTGCGCCACCGTCGCCTCGGCCCGCGCGCGGGCCTCGGGGTTGGTGCGCCGCCACTCCGACTCCTCGGCGCCGCGGACCGTCTCCTCGATCTTGCGGAGCCGGCCCTCCAGGCGGTCGCGCTGGTCGCGCGGCACCATGCCGGCCGCCTCCCAGCGCTCCTGGATGAGCCGCAGCGACTGCCTGGCCTGGCGCACGTCCTTGACCGGCAGCAGCTTCTCGGCGTCGAGGAGGATCTTCTCCTTCTCCTCGGCGTGCACGCGCAGCTCGGCGTCCCGCTCGGCGAACGCCGCGCTGCGGGCGGAGAAGAAGGTGTCCTGGGCGCCCTTGAACCGGGTCCACAGGTCCTCTTCGGCGTCGCGCGCCGCCCGGCCCGCCAGCTTCCAGCGCCGCATCAGGTCACGGTAGGCCGCGGCGGTGTCGCTCCAGTCGGTGGACTCGGTCATCGCCTCGGCCTCGGCGACCAGCCGCTCCTTCTCGCGGCGGGCCTCCTCGCGCTGCTCGTCCAGCGTCGCGAAGTAGACCTTGCGGCGCTTGGTGAAGGCGTTGCGGGCGGCCGACAGCCGCTTCCACAGCGCGGTCTCGGTCGGCCGGTCGATGCGCTCGGCGGCCTTCCACTCCTCCACCAGCTGGCGCAGGCGCTCGCCGCCGTTCTTCCAGTGCGTCTCCTCGGTGGCGATGCGCTCGGCCTCGCCGACGATGCGCTCCTTGACCTCGCGCGCCTCGTGCCGGGCGTGCTCGCGCTGCGCCTTGACCTCCTCGCGGCGCTTGCCGACCGCCTCGGTGAGGCCGTCCAGGCGCCGCGTCAGGGCCTCCAGGTCGCCGACCGCGTGCGCGTCGGTGATCGCCTCACGCAGCCGCTGGATGCTCTGCTGGGCCTGCGAGGGCTGCAGGTCGGTGGTCCGCACCCGCTGCTCCAGGAGGCCGATCTCGGTGGCCAGCGCGTCGTACTTGCGCTTGAAGTAGGCCAGGGCCTCCTCCGGAGCGCCGGCCTGCCAGGATCCGACGACCCGTTCACCGTCCGACGTCTTGACGTAGACGGTGCCTTCCTCGTCCACCCGGCCCCAGGGATCGGTCGCGCTGGACACGCTTGCCTCCCGCATCACGGGTCCGGTCGATTCCGTGCAGACCGGACCCTCCACACCTTAATGTCCCGACGCCCTATTTCTTGGCGATCGCGACGTCCTGAATCGTGACCTTCTTCTTCGGCTCGCCCGTACCGTCGTCGCCCGCCTTGGCGACACCGGCCGCGGCGACCTCCTCCAACAGGTCGATACCCGTGGTGATCTTGCCGAACACCGTGTAGTCGGGGCTGAGCTGGGAGTCCCCGTAGACCAGGAAGAACTGGCTCCCGTTGGTGCCGGGACCGGCATTGGCCATCGCGAGCGTGCCCTTGGTGTACTTGGCGCCGTCGGTGTTCTCGTTGCCGAATTGGTATCCGGGGCCGCCCGTGCCCTTGCCCGTCGGGTCACCGCACTGGAGCATCTTCAGCCCCTCGCTGGTGGACAGCCGGTGGCAGTGGCTCTTCTTCCAGAAGTCCTTCTTGGCCAGGAAGGCGAACGAGTTGACCGCGCAGGGCGCCTTCTTGCCGTCCAGCTCCAGGCCGATGTCGCCCTGGCTCGTCTTGATCGTCGCCTTCACCGTGCCGTCATAGGCCGGCTTGACCGGCGGCGTGCCCAGGTCCTTGGGCGCCCCGGCCTCCTGGGCAGCCGTGTAGGCGCACTCCCCCGGCTTGGCCGACGCGGCCGCGGCCGGCGTCGACGGCGTCGCCCCGGCGTTGGCGTTGGCGTCCTTGCCCTCGTCGTCCTTGGAGCCGGCGAACGCCGCGATGGCACCGCCACCGCCCGCGATCACCGCGACGGCCGCCACGGAAGCAACGATCTTGACGCGCCGGGCGCGCGCCTCCCGGGCGAGCCGGGCCTGTTCCTGGCGCTCGTAGCGCTGACGCGCGAGCTGCTTCTTGCGGTCCTTCGCCGCCACGTGCGTGCCCCTCCGGTGTGATCAGGTGAACGTGCAGCGCATAGTAGCGGTACCTGAGGTGAGCTCGGGCCGCCGAAACCGTACCGGCGCCGACACGGCGACCGGCACATCTCGTTCGCGGTGGCCCGGGCCGCGCCGGTACCCTCGAAGCGCCGCTCGATCGATGGTTTGAAGGAAGGACGACCGTGCTCGTCGCCGGGTTCCCCGCAGGCTCGTTCGCCGCGAACTGTTACCTCGTGGCGCCCGCCGCCGGCGAGGAGTGCGTGATCATCGATCCGGGCCAGGACGCCGAGGCCGGGATCGACGAGATCATCCGCGAGCACCGGCTCAAGCCGGTCGCGGTGCTCCTGACGCACGGCCATCTTGACCACGTGTGGTCGGTCGCGCCGGTCTGCGGAGCCAGGGACGTGCCCGCCTACATTCACCCCGACGACCGGGATCTTCTCACCGATCCGGCCAAGGGGTTCGGCCTGGGCCCGGCCCAGCAGCTGTTCGGCGGCCTGACGCTGACCGAGCCGGACGACGTGAAGGAGCTGTCGGACGGCGCGGAGATCGAGCTGGCCGGGCTGAGCTTCACCGTCGACCACGCCCCGGGCCATACGCCCGGGTCGGTGACCTTCCGGACGCCCAAGACCCAGGAGCTGCCCGACGTGATCTTCACGGGCGACCTGCTGTTCGCGGGGTCGATCGGACGCACCGACCTGCCGGGCGGCTCCTACGAGGAGATCCTCCAGAGCCTGTCGCGGGTGTGCCTGTCCCTTCCGGACGAGGCCGCCGTCCTGCCCGGCCACGGCGAGCAGACCACCATCGGCCGTGAGCGCGCCGGCAATCCGTTCCTCGCGGATCTGACGCCCGCTGACGGACCCAACAAGGGATTCTGACCTAAACCATCATGAGTTCGAGCTTCCAGGCCCCCAAGGGGGTCAGTGAATACGTTCCGCCGCGCGCGGACCTCTTCGCCGCCATCCGGCAGGCGTTCGGCGAGCGGGCGCGGCTGGCCGGTTACGGCTATCTGGAGCTGGCGGTCTTCGAGGACACCAACCTCTTCAAGCGCGGCGTCGGCGAGTCTACCGACGTCGTCAGCAAGGAGATGTACACCTTCGAGGACCGCGGCGGCCGTTCCCTGACGCTGCGCCCCGAATTCACCGCGGGCGTGCTGCGGTCGGTGCTGGAGCACGGCCTGCACAAGCAGGGCGCCCTGCCGGTCAAGGTCTGGACGACGGGCCCGGCCTTCCGCGCCGAACGCCCGCAGCAGGGCCGCTACCGGCAGTTCTACCAGCTCGACCTGGAGGCGATCGGCAGCGAGGACCCGCAGGTCGACGCCGAGACCATCGCCATCGCGTGGGACTGGTACCGCAGCCTGGGCCTGACCCGGGTGCGGCTGCTGCTCAACTCCCTGGGCTGCAAGGAGTGCCGTCCGGCCTACCGGGCCCGGCTGCAGGAGTTCCTGCGCGCCCTCGACCTGGACGAGGCGACCCGGGCGCGCATCGAGATCAACCCGCTGCGCGTGCTCGACGACAAACGTCCGGCCGTGCGCGATCAGCTCGAGGGCGCCCCGCTGATGGCCGACCACCTGTGCGGCGCCTGCAAGGCCCACCACGACAAGGTGCGCGAGCTGCTGGCCGACCTCGGCATCGAGTGGGAGGACACCCCCACCCTGGTGCGCGGCCTCGACTACTACACCCGCACCACCTACGAGTTCGACCACCCGCTGCTCGGCTCCCAGTCGGGCATCGGCGGCGGCGGGCGCTACGACGGCCTGTCGGAGGACATCGGCGGGCCGCCGCTGCCGGGCATCGGCTTCGGCCTGGGCCTGGACCGCACGGTCCTGGCGCTGGAGGCCGAGGGCGCCGAGTTCACCGCCCCGCCGCGCTGCGAGGTGTTCGGGGTCGCGCTCGGCGAGGAGGCCGAGCGGCGGCTGTTCTCCCTGGTGGCCGAGCTGCGCGCGGCCGGGATCGCGGCCGACATGGCCTACGGGGGCAAGAGGCTCAAGGGCGCGATGAAGGACGCCGACCGTTCCGGGGCGCCGTACGCGCTGATCCTCGGCGAGCGCGACATCGCCGCCGGATCCGTCCAGCTCAAGGACCTGGCCGGCGGTGAGCAGACCGCCGTGGCGCTCACCGAGATCACTTCGACGTTGAAGGAAAGGCTTTCACGATGATCCGCTCGCACGAGGCGGGGACGCTCCGCAAGGAGCACGCCGGGCAGCAGGTGACGCTGGCCGGGTGGGTGGCCAGGCGCCGCGACCACGGCGGCGTCACGTTCATCGACCTGCGCGACGCCTCCGGCACCGCCCAGGTCGTCTTCCGGGAGGAGGACACCGCGCACGACCTGCGTTCGGAGTTCTGCGTCCGGATCACCGGCGAGGTGCGGGTCCGGCCCGAGGGCAACGAGAACCCCGAGCTGCCGACCGGTGAGATCGAGGTCGCCGCGGCCGACATCGAGGTGCTGTCGGAGGCCGCGCCGCTGCCGTTCCCGATCGAGGGCGACGTCAACGTCAACGAGGAGGTCCGGCTCAAGTACCGCTACCTCGACATCCGCCGCGAGGCGGTGGCCCGGGCCATGCGCGTGCGCTCGGAGGGCTCGTTCCTGGTGCACGAGGTGATGCGCGAGCACCGCTTCGTCAACGTCGAGACCCCCACGCTCACCCGGTCCACGCCCGAGGGCGCCCGCGACTTCCTGGTGCCCGTCCGGCTCAAGCCCGGCCACTGGTACGCGCTGCCGCAGTCGCCGCAGCTGTTCAAGCAGCTCCTGATGGTCGGCGGGCTGGAGCGCTACTACCAGATCGCCCGGTGCTACCGCGACGAGGACTTCCGCGCCGACCGGCAGCCGGAGTTCACCCAGATCGACATCGAGATGTCCTTCGCCGACCAGGACGACGTCCTGCGGGTCGGCGAGGACCTGGTGGCGCGGCTCTGGAAGGAGGTCGTGGGCTACGAGATCCCGCGGCCGATCCCGCACATCACCTACGCCGACGCCATGGCCCGCTATGGCTCCGACAAGCCCGACCTGCGGTTCGGCAACGAGCTGACCGACCTGACCGAATACTTCTCGGGCACCTCGTTCCGGGTGTTCCAGGCGCCCTACGTCGGCGCGGTCGTCATGCCGGGCGGCGCGTCCCAGACCCGCAAGGAGCTGGACGGCTGGCAGGACTGGGCCAAGGCGCGCGGCGCCCGCGGCCTGGCCTACGTGCTGCTCCAGGAGGACGGCACGCTCGGCGGCCCGGTCGCCAAGAACCTCTCCGACGGGGAGAAGGCCGGCCTGGCGGCGAAGACCGGTGCCGAGCCCGGCGACGCGATCTTCTTCGGCGCGGGCGTGCCGCACTCCACCAAGGAGCTGCTGGGCGCCGCCCGCCTGGAGATCGGCCGCCGCCGCGGGCTGATCGACGAGTCCGCGTGGGCCTTCGCCTGGGTGGTCGACGCGCCGATCTTCGAGGCCGTCTACGACGAGAAGGGCGAGCGCATCGGCTGGACGTCGGTGCACCACCCGTTCACCGCGCCCAAGCCGGAGTACGCCGACACCTTCACCGGCGACCCGGGTGCCGCCCTGGCCAACGCCTACGACCTCGTCTGCAACGGCTACGAGATCGGCGGCGGCTCGATCCGTATCCACCGCGCCGAGATGCAGCAGCGGGTGTTCGACGTGCTGGGCCTGTCCAAGGAGGAGGCCGAGTCCAAGTTCGGCTTCCTGCTGGAGGCGTTCAAGTTCGGCCCGCCCCCGCACGGCGGCATCGCGTTCGGCTGGGACCGCGTGGTCATGCTGCTCGCCGGCGGCGACTCGATCCGCGACGTGATCGCGTTCCCGAAGGCGGCCTCCGGCTACGACCCGCTCACGGCCGCGCCGACGCCGATCACCGAGCAGCAGCGCAAGGAGGCCGGGGTCGACGTGATCCCGGAGGACGAGGACGAGGAGACCGCCGCGCCCGCCGGAGCGTGACGCTCCGCACGCGGCTGAGAACGATCACGGCGAGCCCCGCACCGGTTCCGGTGCGGGGCTCGCCGCTTTCGATGAAAGTGGCCCTGCGGGCGTTTGAGAGCCGTACAGGCGGGGTAGCGTCGCGCCGCTCAGCGGTGGGTGCCGCTGGTGACGCGATAGACGTCGTAGACGCCGTCGATCGACCGGACCGCCTTGAGGACGTGGCCCAGATGTTTGGGGTCGCCCATCTCGAAGGTGAACCGGCTGACCGCCACCCGGTCGCGGGTGGTGGTGACCGACGCCGACAGGATGTTGACGTGCTGGTCGGAGAGCACCCGGGTCACGTCCGACAGCAGGCGGGGACGGTCGAGCGCCTCCACCTGGATCGCCACCAGGAAGACCGAGTCCTCCCCCGGCGACCACTTGACGTCGATCAGGCGGTCGGGCTGCTCCTTGAGCTGGGCCACGTTGACGCAGTCGGCGCGGTGCACCGACACGCCGTGGCCGCGGGTCACGAAACCGACGATGTCGTCGCCCGGCACCGGCGTGCAGCAGCGCGACAGCCGTACCCAGACGTCCGGGTCGCCCGCGACGACCACGCCGGGGTCGCCGGTGGAGCGGGTGCGCTTGCGCTTGGTCGGCAGCGCGATCTCGGCCAGGTCCTCTTCGGCGCTCTCGACCCCGCCGAGGGCCGCGACCAGCCGCTGCACGACGTTCTGCGCCGACACCTGGTTTTCCCCGACCGCCGCGTACAGCGACGAGACGTCCGTATAGCGCATGTCGCGGGCGAGGGCCAGCAGCGCCTCGCCCGACATCATGCGCTGGAGGGGCATGTTCTGCTTGCGCATCGCGCGGGCGATCGACTCCTTGCCGGACTCGATCGCGGTGTCGCGGCGCTCCTTGGAGAACCAGTGCCTGATCTTGTTGCGGGCGCGGGCGCTCTTGACGAAGTTGAGCCAGTCGCGGCTCGGCCCCGCGTCGGGCGACTTGGAGGTGAAGACCTCGACGGTGTCGCCGTTGTCGAGGGTCGACTCCAGCGGCACCAGGCGCCCGTTGACGCGGGCGCCGATACATCGGTAGCCGACCTCGGTGTGGATCGCGAACGCGAAGTCGACCGGGGTGGCGCCCTGCGGGAGCGCGATCACGTCGCCCTTGGGCGTGAAGACGAAGACCTCGGAGACCGACAGGTCGAAGCGCAGCGACTCCAGGAACTCGGCCGGGTCGGCGGTCTCCTTCTGCCAGTCGAGTAGCTGGCGCAGCCACTGCATGTCGGCCGCCTTGCGCCCGGCGACCGTCTCCTCCTTGTACTTCCAGTGCGCGGCGACGCCGTACTCGGCCCGGCGGTGCATGCCCCAGGTGCGGATCTGCAGCTCGACCGGCTTGCCCTCGGGGCCTATCACCGTCGTGTGCAGCGACTGGTACATGTTGAACTTCGGCATCGCGATGTAGTCCTTGAACCGGCCGGGGACCGGGTTCCATCGCGCGTGGATCGAGCCGAGGGCGGCGTAGCAGTCGCGGACGCTGTCGACCAGGACCCGGATGCCGACCAGGTCGTAGATGTCGTCGAAGCTGACGTCGCGGGCGATCATCTTCTGGTAGATCGAGTAGTAGTGCTTCGGCCGGCCGGTCACGGTGGCCTTGATCCGCGCCTCGCGCAGGTCGGTCGACACGTTCTCGATCACGTCCTGGAGGAAGACGTCGCGGCGCGGGGCGCGCTCGGACACCAGCCGGGCGATCTCGTCGAAGCGCTTGGGGTAGAGCGTGGCGAAGGAGAGGTCCTCCAGCTCCCACTTCAGCGTGTTCATGCCGAGCCGGTGGGCCAGCGGCGCGAACACCTCGAGCGTCTCGCGGGCCTTCTTCTCCTGCTTGTGCCGCGGCATGTAGCGCAGCGTGCGCATGTTGTGGAGCCGGTCGGCGAGCTTGATCACCAGGACCCGGATGTCGCGCGCCATCGCGACGACCATCTTGCGCACGGTCTCGGCCTCGGCGGCCTCGCCGTACTTGACCTTGTCGAGCTTGGTCACGCCGTCGACCAGCGCGGCGATCTCGTCGCCGAAGTCGGCCCGCAGCTCGTCGAGGGTGTATTCGGTGTCCTCGACGGTGTCGTGCAGCAGCGCGCCGCAGAGCGTCTCGGTGTTCATGCCGAGCTCGGCGAGGATGGTCGCGACCGCGAGGGGATGGGTGATGTAGGGGTCGCCGCTCTTGCGCTTCTGGTCGCGGTGGAAGTGCGCCGCGACGTCGTAGGCGCGCTCGATGAGCCGCAGGTCCGCCTTGGGATGCGTGTTGCGGACCGTCTTGATCAGTGGTTCGAGTACCGGGTTCATAGCGGGGCCGCGCTGGGCGCCCAACCTGGCGAGCCTTCGGCGCACCCGGGCGGCAGACGGTGGGATCGTGGCCGGCGTGGGCCTGGACGAGTGAGCTGGCGGGGTCTCGGCGGGGGGTTCGGCGGGGGGTTCGGCGGCCGCGGCGTCGCGGCCGGCGGGGGTCTCCCCTGCCGGTGGTGATCCCGCGGGTGACGTGGACCTTCGTGCGCGCGGCGCCGTGGCGGAGGGCGTACCGGAGGGCGTGGCGGAGGGCTCCGCGGAGGGCGCACCGGTGCCGCCCGCCGACTCCGCAGCGTCCGGCCGCGCGTGCTCCGGCTCCGCGGCGTGGTCCACCGCGGCGTCGGTCACCGCGTCGGTCGATACCACCTCACCGGGCACTCAGCCTCCCCTGAACCGTGGGCGCCGTTCGCGGTCAGTGTATCCGGCACCTATTTCGTGCTAGACCGTAACCAGCGAATGAACGTCCAAATTCCCCAGTTTGTCCCGTCCATGCAGGAATGAGAGCTCCATCAGGACGGAGACCCCGACGACCTCTCCCCCGCCCCGCAGGACGAGGTCCGCGGCGGCCCGGGCGGTCCCCCCGGTGGCCAGGACATCGTCGACGATCAACACCCGGTCTCCGGGCGCGAACGCGTCGACGTGCATCTCGATCGTCTCGGTCCCGTACTCGAGATCATAGGTCTCTTCGAACGCCCGCGCGGGCAGCTTTCCCTTCTTGCGCACCGGAACGAAGCCGGCGCCGAAGTGATAGGCCACCGGCGCGGCCAGGATGAAGCCGCGCGCCTCGATGCCGACGATCTTGTCGACGGTGCCGCGCCCGTGGTGGTTGACGATCGCGTCCACCACGCCGGCGAAGGCCACGTGATCCGCCAGGAGGGGGGTGATGTCCTTGAACATCACGCCCGGCTTGGGGTAGTCCGCCACGTCGCGAATCCGGTCCTGGATCAGCGTGTCGAGGTCCACTGGCACTGCTCGCGCTCCCTGGTCGATGGCACTTGGCCGATGGCACTGGTCAAGGGAAACCGCGCCCCCTCACGACGGTGTGCCGGAGGGGGCGCGGTCAGATGATCTTCTGTTTACTTGCCCCGGCGCTGCTGCCGGGTGCCGCGCTTGGGCTGCTGACGCGGGCCGGTCTGCACCACCTTGCGGACGGTCACGCCCGCGGGCGCACCGCTCGGGACGTCGTCCTGGGCGGCGTCCGGCTCGTCGTCCGGCTCGTCGTCCACCGTCGCGCCGCCCACCGGCCGGGTGGCCTTGGCGACCTTGGCCTGGCGCTTGGCGCTGCTCTCGCGGCGGGCGATGTTCTCCCGCAGCTGCCTGTACTTCGGCTCGCGCTCCTTGAGCTGGACCAGCAGCGGCGTGGCCACGCAGATCGAGGAGTACGTACCGACGATCATGCCGACGAACAGCGACAACGACAGGTCCTTCAGCGTGCCCGCGCCGAACAGCGTGGTGCCGATGAAAAGGATCGCCGCCACCGGGAGGATCGCGACCAGGGAGGTGTTGAGCGAGCGGACCAGCGTGCTGCTGAGCGCCTGGTTGGCGGCCTCACTGTAGGTGATCTTGGACGTGGTGCTGAGCGGCTTGGTCACTTCCTTGATCATGTCGAACACCACGACGGCGTCGTACAGCGAGTACCCCAGGATCGTCAGGAAGCCGAGCAGCGTCGCCGGCGTGACCTCGAAGCCGGACCACGCGTAGATGCCGGCGGTGATCACCAGGTCGTGGACCAGCGCCACCACCGCGGCCACGGCCATCCGCCACTCGAACGCCACCGACAGGTACAAGATGATCAGGACCATGAAGACCAGCAGGGCCTGCCAGGCCTTCTTGGAGACCTCACCGCCCCAGGTCGGCCCGACCACCTGCGTGGTGATCGAGTTGGCCGAGACGTCGAGATCCTCGGACACGCCCTGCTTGACCTTGGCGACCTCGGCCGAGGTGAGGCTGACGGTGGTCACCCGCCAGTCGTCGCCGGCCTTCTGCACCTTGGTCTCGCCGTGCACGCCGGAGTCGACGACGGAGGCGCGCACCTGCTCGATCGAGGCGCTGGGCGCCGGGATCGTGAAGACCGAGCCGCCCTTGAACTCCACGCCGAAGTTGAGGCCCTGGACGATCAACCCGGCGATGGAGAAGGCCAGCAGCAGGCCCGAGATGGAGTACCAGAGCTTGGGCCGGCCGACGATGTCGGCACTGATCTCGCCCCGGTAGAACCGGGAGAAGACGGAGCGCGTGGTCATCAGGCCTCCTGGCTCTTGGGTCGGGTGGCCGCGGCGGTCGCGCCCCGGCGCAGCCTGGACGCGTTGAGACCGGACAGCCGGTGGCCCTTTCCGAAGAACCGGGTCTTCGACAGCAGCGCCACCAGCGGCTTGGTGAAGAAGAACACCACCACGACGTCGATCAGGGTGGTGAGGCCCATCGCGAACGCGAAGCCCCGGACACCGCCGACCGCCAGGAAGTAGAGCACCACGGCCGCCAGGAAGGTCACCGCGTCGGCGACCAGGATCGTGCGCCGGGCGCGCTTCCAGGCGCTCTCGACCGAGGGCCGCAGTGTGCGGCCGGCTCTCAGCTCGTCCCGCAATCGTTCGAAATAGACGATGAACGAGTCGGCCGTGATGCCGATCGAGACGATCAGGCCGATGATGTGCGGCAGCGAGAGCCGGAAGCCCATGCCCTCACCGAGGATCACCACCGAGACGTAGGTGATGCCGGCGGCGACCACCAGGCTCGACACCGCCACCAGGCCGAGGCCCTGGTAGTAGAGCAGGCAGTAGAGCACGACGAGGCCGAGGCCGATCGCGCCCGCGATCAGGCCGCCGCGGAGCTGGTCGGAGCCCAGCGTCGAGGAGACCTCGTCGATCGAGCTCTGCGTGAACTCCAGCGGGAGCGCGCCGTACTTGAGCACGTTGGCCAGGTCGTCGGCGTAGGACTGGGTGAAGCTGTCGGGCGGGCCGTCGATGCTCGCGGTGCCGCCGGTGATCGGGCCGCGGCTGATCTGCGGCGCGGACACCACCTGGCCGTCGAGCACGATCGCGACCTGCGCCTGCGGCGAGTTCGGGTTCTGCTGGTAGGCCTTGGAGGCGTCGGTGGTGACGGCGCCGAACTGCTTGGCGCCCAGCGACTTGAACTTCAGGCCCACCGACCAGCTGGCCTGGCCCTGCTGCGCGTCCGGCGGCATGGCGTTGGCGTCCGACACCTGGGTGCCCTCGACGCGGACCGGGCCCAGGATGTATTTGGCCTGGCCGTCCTGGTCGCACGCCGCGACCCACTTCTTGGCGGGGTCGTTGGACCCCGGCGCGGTGGTGCCGTTGGGGGAGCACTGCAGCTGCTGGTACTGCTGGATCACGGCCTTGTCGTCGATGCCGGTGAAGTCCTCCGCGGGCTGCTGCGGCTGCTGGAGCTCCGGCGGCAGGCTCGGGGTGGCCGAGGGCGACGGCGATGAGGAGGCCTTGGCCGACCCGCTCGGCGTGGGCGTCGGGGCGGCGAGGGCCTCCGAGAGCGCCCGGCCGCGCGGCGACGCGGACTCCGACGGCTTGGCCGACTGGCTCGCCTTGGGCGAGGCGCCGTCCGTCGCCTTGCCCGTCGCCTTGGGCGAGGGGCTGGCGCTGCCGGTCGGCGTCGCCGAGGGTGAGGCCGAGGGGGCCGCCGCGGTGGCCGCGCCGGACACGAACGCCTGCCGGAACTGCAGCTTGGCGGTCTTGCCGATCGTGTCGACGACCTGCTGCTGACCCTCGCCGGGCACGCTCACGACGATGTTGTTGCTGCCCTGCTTGGTCACCTCCGCGTCGGACACGCCCAGGCCGTTGACCCGCTGGGTGATGATCTTGACGGCCTGGTCCATCTGCTTGGCCGGCGGGTTCTTGCCGGCCTCGGTCTTGGCGGTGAGGGTCACCGTCGTGCCGCCGGCCAGGTCGAGACCGAGCTTGGGAGTGCTCCTCCCCTGGAGGAACATCACCCCCGTCAGGACCACCATGACCGCGAGCAGGCCGAGGAGCGTGCGCGCGGGATTGGGAACACTGCTACGAGGCGGAGCCACTGGTCGTCTTACTTCCTGTCGTCAAATTCGTCGCCGGGCCGCCGGTCAGGCCGAGGGCTTCTCCGAAGAGGAGGCCTTGGCCGCCGCGGGCTTCGACTCCGCATCATCCTGCGCGTCGCCGTCGACGTTCTTGTCGTCCTTGGACAGATCGATGGACGAGGCGTCCGAGGCGTCGCCGTCCTCGGCCTCCTCGAGCTCCTCGTCGTCCTCGATCTCGTCGTCCTTGACGACGTTCATGACGGCCTGCTTGACGAACCGGGCCTCGACCCCGGGGGCGATCTCCAGAACGAGCCCGTCGTCGTCCACGGAGACCACGGTGGCGTACATTCCACTGGTGGTCATCACGCGGGCGCCCGGCTCAATGGAGCTCTGCATCTGCAGCTGCTCCTTGCGGCGCCTGCTCTGCGGCCTGATCAGCAGGAAATAGAAGACCAGGGGTACCGCAAGGAGCAATAGCAGGTTGAACGCTCCGCTACCGCCGCCGTTCGCCGCAATAATCATTTCGCCGCCCATTGCCGGGGCATCCTTCCGATGTGGTGTGCCCAGCCTCTCGCCCGAATGGGCTCACGCACGAGGGAACCGCCGGCTGGGAAGACGGTGACCAAGTCCCGGAGTCTAGAGAGTACGCGAGAACCCGGCAACGACGTGACGATCGGCGACGCCAGGAAGTTCCCAACCCGTTACTCCTTACCCGCCGGGCCGTGACCGCCGCCCGTTCCCCCCTCGCCGTCCTCGAGATCGAAGAGCATGCCCGCCATCGGTGAGCTCGGCGGCGGGGTGAGACCCAGATGCGCCCAGGCGGCGGGGGTGGCGATGCGGCCGCGGGGCGTGCGGGCCAGCAGGCCCTGCCGCACCAGGAACGGCTCGGCGACGACCTCGACCGTCTCGGGCTCCTCACCTACCGAGACCGCCAGTGTCGAAAGGCCGACCGGGCCGCCACCGAACTTGCGCATCAGCGACCCGAGCACGGCCCGGTCGAGGCGGTCGAGCCCGCGTTCGTCCACCTCGTAGAGCGTGAGCGCCGAACGCGCCAGCTCGCGGGTGATCACGCCGTCGGCGCGGACCTCGGCGAAGTCGCGGACGCGGCGCAGCAGGCGGTTGGCGATGCGCGGCGTCCCGCGCGAGCGCCCGGCCACCTCGGCGGCGGCCTCGTCGTCGATCGGGGCCCCGAGCAGCCGGGCGGACCGCTTGACGATCACTTCGAGCTCGGCGGCCTCGTAGAAGTCCATGTGCGCGACGAAGCCGAACCGGTCGCGCAGCGGCCCGGGGAGCATGCCCGCCCGCGTGGTGGCGCCGACGAGGGTGAAGGGGGCGATGTCGAGCGGGATGGCCGTCGCGCCGGGCCCCTTGCCCACCACGACGTCGACCCGGAAGTCCTCCATCGCCATGTAGAGCATCTCCTCGGCGGGCCGCGCCATCCGGTGGATCTCGTCCAGGAACAGCACCTCCCCCTCGGCGAGCGTGGACAGGACGGCCGCCAGGTCGCCCGCCCGCTCGATCGCCGGGCCCGAGGAGATGCGCAGCGGCGCGTTCAGCTCGGCCGCGATGATCATGGCGAGGGTGGTCTTGCCCAGGCCGGGCCCGCCGGACAGCAGCACGTGGTCGGGCGTGCGGCCGCGCCGCAGCGCGCTGTGCAGCACCAGCGACAGCTGCTCGCGGACCCGCTCCTGGCCGATGAAGTCGTCCAGCATCTTGGGCCGGAGCGCGGCCTCGATGACCTGCTCCTCCGGCCCGTCCGCGTCGGCGGAGACCAGGCGTTCGTCCCCGTTCATGGCTTCGCCCACTACTTGCTCAGCTTCTTGAGGGCGGCCTTCAGCAGGGCCGGAACGGGCGGCGCCTCGCCGCCGTCGAGATCGGCGGCGACGGCGTCCACGGCGGCGTCGGCGTCCCTGGCCGACCAGCCGAGGTTGATCAGGCCGGCCTGGACCTGATCGCGCCAGGCCGCGCCGCGGACCGGCGCCCGGACGTCGTCGGCGTCGCCGATCGGGCCGCCGAGCCGGTCCTTGAGCTCCAGGACGATGCGCTGGGCGCCCTTCTTGCCGATGCCGGGGACCTTGGTGAGCGCCGTCAGGTCCTCGGTGGCCACCGCGCGGCGCAGCGCGTTGGGCGTGTGCACCGCCAGCGTGGCCAGGGCCAGCCGGGGGCCGACGCCGCTGGCGGTCTGGAGCAGCTCGAAGACCGAGCGCTCGTCCTCGTCGGCGAAGCCGAACAACGTCAGCGAGTCCTCGCGGACGACCAGCGAGGTGGGCACCTGCGCCTGGTCACCGACGCGCAGCCCCGCGAGCGTGGCGGGGGTGCACTGGACGGCGAACCCGACCCCGCCGACGTCGACGACGGCGCCGTCCGGTCCGGCGGCCGCCACCCGGCCGCTGACGAACGCGATCACGCTCAGGTCCTTCCCTTCGTCCGGGCGGCCGCCAGGGCCGCCTCGATCTTGGCCGCGTTGATCTGGGCCTGCGTGCCCCGGGCCGCGGCGAGGCGGGCCTGGGCGCCGCCGCGCCAGACGTGGCAGATGGCCAGCGCCAGCGCGTCGGCCGCGTCGGCGGGCTTGGGGGCCGTCTCCAGGCGCAGCAGCCGCGTCACCATCTTGGTCACCTGGGCCTTGTCGGCGCGGCCGTTCCCGGTGATCGCCGCCTTGGCCTCGCTGGGCGTGTGCATCGCGACCGGGATGCCCCGGCGCGCGGCGCACACCATGGCGATGCCGGCGGCCTGCGCCGTGCCCATCACGGTGCTGACGTTGTGCTGGGCGAACACCCGCTCGACCGCGACGGCGTCCGGGGTCATCGCGTCCAGGATCTCCTCGATGCCCCGCTCGATGCCCAGCAGCCGGGCGGCGATGTCGTCGCCGGCGGCGGTCCGGATCACATCGACCATGACCAGGCTGAGCTGCTTGCCCGGCGCCCCCTCGACCACGCCGACACCGCATCTGGTGAGCCCCGGGTCGACCCCCAGCACCCGCACGGCCCACTCCTTCGATCATCTGTTCGGCATGCGACACGCTACCGAACCGGGACCCCGGTCAGAAGTAGTCCAGCGAGTACGGGCGCGCCGCGAAGACCTCGGACAGCAGGGCCGTGCCGGCGTCCCCGGCGTCCAGCAGGCCCGCGCGCCGCAGCGTGGCCGCGGGAACGCCGGCGAAGAGGGCCGAGAAACCCCCGATACCCGCCCTAACGGCTCCATGATCGTCTTTGGCGCGTTCGAGGCGGCCGGCCCCATCCTTGATCATCAGCCGCCAGCACCCGGCGTTGGCGGGCAGCTGGGGGTCGTCCAGGCGCATCGTGATCTCGGCGGAGACGCCCGCCGGGTAGCCGCGCGCGCCGATCGCCGCCGGGACGTCGATCACCCGCGTCATCCAGCGTTCCTCGCGGACGTCGGCACGGGGCCGCTCGCCCAGCAGCCACAGGACGGGATCGTCCGGGGCCAGGCAGGCCCGGACGGTGGCCGCGGTGGACGAGCCGGAGCCGACGATCGCGCACAACGACCGGAGCGTACGTTCCGAGCCCGCCACCAGCCGGTCGATCCGCAGGTTCGCGCCGTCCCAGCCGTAGGCGAGGAATCCGTCCTCGGCCAGGTAGGCGTAGGTGTCGTCGAAGCCGAGCATCACCCGCCACCGTTCCTCCTGCCAGTCCACGGGGCCGTCGTCGCGCGCCAGCCGGTGGACCTCGCGGACGGTGGCGGCCACCACCGCCGCGTCGGCGGGACCGGCGCGGCGCACCGGCACCCGCTCGGCCGCCACCGTGCGCAGGGCCTCGACCGGCAGGGTGATCAGGTATTGCGCGCCCGCGTGCTCCCAGCCCAGCGACCGGTAGAGGCGCGTGGTGGCCGGATAGAGCATGGACAGGAGGTGCCCGCGCTCGGCGTGCCGGCGCAGGACGTAGGTCATGAGCTCGCGGCCGATCCCCCGGCCGCGGTCTTCGGGAGCCACCACGACGCCGCTCACGCCGCCGGCCGACATCAGCCCGCCCTGCCACCACTGCCGCATGTGCAGCAGCCGGGCGCTCGCCACCAGCCGGTCACCGTCGTACGCGCCGTACAGCCGGCCGTCCCGGACGGCCGACTCGGCCAGCGCTCGCGACCGCGCCCAGCCGTCGTCGGACAGCGGCCCGAAGGCGCGCGTCCGCAGGTCCCGGACCAGGCCGGCGTCGTCGAGCGCACGAATCTCCATGATCCCGACCGTATCCCCCGCGGAATCCCCGCCGACACGGCGGCGGGCATGGCGGAGGCCCCGGCCCGAGGGGGCGGGGGCCTCCGCCGGAGGACGGACGCCGCTAGGCGTCGATCTTCTCCATGACCTCGTCCGAGACGTCGAAGTTGGCGTA
The DNA here is from genome assembly GCF_040643285.1 of Spirillospora sp. NPDC047279. Classification (NCBI taxonomy): domain Bacteria; kingdom Bacillati; phylum Actinomycetota; class Actinomycetes; order Streptosporangiales; family Thermomonosporaceae; genus Spirillospora; species Spirillospora sp. NPDC047279. The sequence continues at coordinate 65,673 of NZ_JBEYUA010000023.1, read as the reverse complement.
GACCTCCTGGACGTCGTCGGAGTCCTCCAGCGCGTCCAGCAGGCGGAACACCTTGCGGGCGTTGTCCTCGTCCAGCGGCACCGACATGGTCGGCAGGAACTTGCTCTCCGCCGAGTCGTAGTCGATGCCGGCGTCCTTGAGCGCGGTGCGCACGCCGACCAGGTCGCCCGCCTCGGAGACGACCTCGAAGCTGTCGCCGAGGTCGTTGACCTCCTCGGCGCCGGCGTCCAGGACGGCCATCATCACGTCGTCCTCGGTGGTCTCCGCCTTGGGGACGATCACGACGCCCTTGCGGTTGAACATGTACGACACCGAGCCGGGGTCGGCCAGCGAGCCGCCGTTGCGGGTCAGGCCGACGCGGACCTCCGAGGCCGCGCGGTTGCGGTTGTCGGTGAGGCACTCGATGAGCACCGCGACGCCGCCGGGCGCGTAACCCTCGTACATGATGGTCTGCCAGTCGGCTCCGCCCGCCTCCTCACCGGCGCCGCGCTTGCGCGCGCGCTCGATGTTGTCGTTGGGCACCGAGCTCTTCTTCGCCTTGTAGATGGCGTCGTACAGGGTCGGGTTGGAGTCGGGGTCACCACCGCCGGTCCGCGCCGCCACCTCGATGTTCTTGATCAGCTTGGCGAAGAGCTTGCCCCGCTTGGCGTCGAGGGCCGCCTTCTTGTGCTTGGTCGTCGCCCATTTGGAATGGCCGGACATCTGTCAATCCTCCTGCTCCATCGCCCGGCGCACCAGATCGGCGAAGTAGTGGTGCACGCGGAAGTCGCCCGTCAGCTCCGGATGGAAGGCGGTCGCCATGAGCCGCCCCTGACGGACGGCGACGATCCTACCGGCGTTCGTGCCGGTCTCGGCGCGACCGAGGACTTCGACGTCGTCGCCCACGGCCTCCACCCACGGGGCCCGGATGAAAACGGCGTGGTACGGCGCGTCGCCCATCCCGGTGAGGCGCACGTCGGCCTCGAACGAGTCGACCTGGCGGCCGAAGGCGTTGCGGCGCACCGTCATGTCAATGCCGCCGAGGGTCTCCTGGCCCTCGATGCCGTCCTTGATCCGGTCAGCGAGCATGATCATTCCGGCGCAGGAACCGTAGGCGGGCATGCCCCCCTCGACCCGCTTGCGCAGCGGTTCGAGCAGGTCGAACGCCCGGGCCAGCTTCCACATGGTGGTCGACTCGCCGCCCGGGATGACCAGCGCGTCGACCCGTTCGAGCTCTTCGGGACGGCGGACCGGCAGGGTGCGGGCCCCGGCCGCCTCCAGAGCCCTGGCGTGCTCGCGCACGTCGCCCTGCAGGGCGAGGACACCGATCTCGGGCACGGCAGTCACCAGTGATTCACCTTTCCGGGGAGTCGGCACAAGGGCCGCGAAGATCCGTTGTCAACCCTAGACGCTCGTTACAACGCCCCGGGACCCGGCCGATCTTCCCGTGGCGGCGCTCAGCAGAGCTTGAAGCGGCGCAGCGGGAGCTCCATCGGCAGGAAGCCGTCGGGCCCGCGCTCGGCGATGCGGCGGCCGAACATGTGCTCCTCGGCCAGCGCCAGCCCGAACTCCTCGGGGTCGAACGGCAGCGGGACGTCGGGCGCGCCCTCGTCGATGGCCTTCCAGAACGGCAGCTCGGCGGGCATGCGCTCGCCCTGGTCGACCACGACGCCGTCCTCGGCGGTGACGAACACGTCGCGGCGCAGCTCGCCCGCCTCGTACCAGCGGAACCAGCAGCCGGAGATCACGCTGTGCAGCACCAGGACGCCGCAGTTGGCGCCCGGCAGTGCCGCCGCCGCGGTGTCGGCGATCCGGCGGGCGTCGTCGTCGAGGCAGAACAGGCGCCGGTCGCACAGCAGGACGGCCCGGTCGTAGGCGCCCACGAACAGCTCGTCCTCGTAGGGCCAGAGCGCGAAGTCGAGCACCGTGTCGCCGGTCTCCACCAGGGTCGCCGCCGGGTAGAGGCCCCGCGCCATGCTGGTCGCGGCCGCCGGATCGGGCACCAGCCCCGGCCCGAAGACCTTGTCCGGTTCGCCCGCGCTCGCACAGGCCAGCGCCACCGACCACGCCATGCTGTTCCCCTCCCGCGACCGCCGGGGCCGACCCAACCCCCTCGTTCCGGCCGCCCGCCAGCGTAATCCCTAGAACGGCCCGCTGTGGAGTCGCGGCAAAAAGTAACCACCCGGTCACCGGACCGGGTGGTTCCCCTTGCCTCGTGGTCAGGTTCGCAGGTCAGGTTTCGCAGGTCACCAGCCGCGGTGCGCGAACTTCTGGTCCTCGCCCAGCGAGGCGACGTTGATGCCGACCATGGCGTCGCCGAGCCCGCGCGACACCTTGGCGATCACGTCGGGGTCGTCATGGAAGGTGGTGGCCTTGACGATGGCCTCGGCCCGCTGCGCCGGGTTGCCGGACTTGAAGATGCCGGAGCCGACGAACACGCCCTCGGCGCCCAGCTGCATCATCATCGCGGCGTCGGCCGGGGTGGCGATGCCGCCGGCGGTGAACAGCACGACCGGCAGCCTGCCGGCCTCCGCCACCTCCTTGACCAGCTCGTAGGGGGCCTGCAGCTCCTTGGCGGCCACGTACAGCTCGTCCTCGGGCAGGCCCTGGAGCCGGCGGAGCTCACCACGGATCTTGCGCATGTGGGTGGTGGCGTTGGAGACGTCGCCGGTGCCGGCCTCGCCCTTGGAGCGGATCATCGCGGCGCCCTCGGTGATGCGGCGCAGCGCCTCGCCGAGGTTGGTCGCGCCGCAGACGAAGGGGACGGTGAAGGCCCACTTGTCGATGTGGTTGTCGTAGTCGGCCGGGGTGAGCACCTCGGACTCGTCGATGTAGTCGACCCCGAGCGCCTGGATGACCTGGGCCTCGACGAAGTGGCCGATGCGGGCCTTGGCCATGACCGGGATCGAGACGGCGTTGATGATGCCGTCGATCATGTCGGGGTCGCTCATCCGGGAGATGCCGCCCTCGACGCGGATGTCGGCGGGGACCCGCTCCAGCGCCATGACGGCCACCGCGCCGGCGTCCTCGGCGATCTTCGCCTGCTCGGGCGTGACGACGTCCATGATCACGCCGCCCTTGAGCATCTCCGCCATGCCGCGCTTGACCCGGGCGGTCCCGGTCGCGGGCGCGGTGTTGTCGGAAGCGGGACTGGAAGTGGACACGGGCATTCCTCACATGAGCGTACGACGGGACGGTTCCCATGATATTGCCTGCTAGCGCCCGCCCTCGACCCGGCAGAGTGTCAAGGACCCGCCCCGCCGTCTTACGGAGTGCCGCCCGCCGCGCCGCGGAGCGGGCCCGGCCCGGCTCCGCCTAGGGGATGTAGGGCTTGCCGTCGTTGACGAGCGCGACCCAGACCTGGCCGGTCGCGAAGTTCATGGGCTTGCCGTCAGGGGTGGTGAAGGTGGTGCCCCTGTCCTCCGCGGGGCGCGACCACTTGGCCTGGTAGGCCTTGCCGTCGCGCAGCACCACCGCGCGGCCGGTACCGGTCGTCTTGATCAGGGGGGTGTACGAGCCCAGGAAGTCGTGGAACTGCGACCGCGTGGTCTTGGCGTACTGGATCACGACCGTACGGCCGCCGAGCCGCCCGCCCCCGCGCTCCACGTCGGGGCTGCCCCCGAAGGAGGCCAGCCACCGCCTGTCCTTGGCCGACCAGGTGAACCCCATCGAAGCGGAGGGCCACCGGGCGGTGAAGCTCCTGGTCGGCTTGCCGCCCGCGGGGGCCGGGCCGAAGCGGAACCCGATGTCGCGCGGCTTGCCGGCCTTCGGCGCCTGCTTGAGCAGGCTCCTGGGGTTGGCGTAGAGGTTGTACGGGATGGGCTTGGGGCCCCAGCGGTAGTAGGAGCCGCCGCCGTTGTCCTGCGAGATGTCGTACACCGGCGACTTGCGGATGTGCTTCTTCATCTTCGACTGGACGCCGGAGAAGGCGAACGCGGGCTTGCCGAACTGCGGAAGGATGTGCAGGTCGGAGATGCGCGCGCTGCGGACGGGCCCCACCCGCGCGGGCAGCTTGGACGAGTAGACCGCCATGAGGCGGGTCTCGCCGCCCTCGACCTGCTCCACGTACACGATGTCGGCCGCCGAGACGCCGCTCTGCGGCATCGCGGGCCGGGTGTTCTCGACCTTCACCGCGAGGACGGGGTTGTCGAGCCCGGTCTTGCCGCCGGTGAACGGGTGGGTGGCCGGCTTGGGGGTGGCGCTGGGCGAGGCGGCCGGGGCGCCGGGCGGGGCGGCCTTCTCCGGCCCGTCCGAGCCCGAGCAGGACACCAGCGACCCGCCGAGCACGACCACGCCGAGGATCACCGCCGACCGGCCACGGCGAGTGCCGCTCCATGCGATTCGCACCATTCACCCCTTCTGTGGCTGACCCGGAGAGGGTAGCGAATCCCGATTAACGCGAAAATTCCTCGGCTCCCGGGGGCGAGGAATCACCTGCGGTACGCGAGCGGAACCCGGACGGTTCAGAGCTTGGGCGGGTCGTCGTCGATCTCGAAGAAGTCCGGCAGCGGCGCCCGGCCTGCCAGCGGCAGCACCCGGATGAGCAGCTTGCGGCGGGCGATGCGGGCGGCCGACACCGCGTCGTTGTAGAAACGCCGCGCGTAGGCGACCTTCGCCGCCGCCGCGCCGAGCTCCTCCAGGACGGCCGCGGCCTCTCCCCTGGCCTCCAGCGTCACCGCGAAGTCGGGCTGGTCGACCACCGCCCGGAGCGCCCGGGACAGGTCGCTCTCGGCGAACTCGCGGTTGTCGGCGTCGGCGGTCCTGGCCTCGTGCGCCGCGGTCGCCAGCACCAGGCTGGCGGCCGGGTCGAGCAGGTGCGAGGCGGCCAGCTCCAGCGCGACCGCCGCCCGCCTGACCAGCGCCGCGTCCAGCGCCGCCCGCGCGGTCTCCACCCGGACGTGCAGCCGGTCGAGCCGGGTCGCCCGCCACGAGACGTAGACGCCGATCAGGAAGAGGACCGCGACCCAGAACAGGACGTCGATGATCCAGTCAGGGAACATCACACCGCCCCTCAGGCCCCGACACCGGACTCGACCACGCCGGCGTCACCGTGCGCGACGGTCTCGTACACCCGCAGCACGTCACGGGCGACCGCGGACCAGTCGTACGCGCGGACAGCGGCGCGCGCCTCCGCCGAAATCTGCTTGCGCCGCGCCGGGTCGTCCAGCAGCTCGCCCGCCGCGGCGGCGAGCGCCCTGTGGTCGCCGACCGGGAACAGCGCCCCCGCCCGCCCGCCGAGCAGCACCCGGTCGAACGCCTCGATGTCGCTGGCCAGGATCGGCGCGCCCGCCGACATCGCCTCGGCCAGCACGATGCCGAAGCTCTCGCCGCCCAGGTTGGGCGCCACGAACACGTCCACGGAGTGGTAGGCGCGGATCTTGTCCTCCTCGCTCACCATGCCGAGCAGCACGACCCGGTCGCGCAGCTCGGGCGAGACCTTGGAGACCGCGTCGTCGGCGTCGCCCGGACCCGCGACCAGCAGCCGCAGCTCCGGCCGTTCGCGGGCCAGGATCTCGAAGGCGCGCATCAGCACCTGCAGGCCCTTGCGCGGCTCGTCCATCCGCCCGAGGAAGCCGAGCGTGCCGCCGCCGGTGCGGGCCTGGTCGCCGTCGCCGCGGTCCGGCCAGCCCGCGAGCGGCTCGGCCATCGCGTAGCGCTCGGTGGCCACGCCGTTGGGGATCAGCACCGCGTCGCCGCCGAGATGCTCGACCAGCGTCTTGCGCGCCGCCTCCGACACCGCGATCCGGCCGGTGATCTTCTCCAGCGCGCTCTGCAGGATAGGCGCCGTGACCGACACCACCCGCGACTTCTCGTACGAGGCGTGGAAGGTGCCCACGATCGGGCCGTCGGCCGTCCAGCAGGCGAGCAGGCCCAGCGAGGGGGCCGCGGGCTCGTGCACGTGCAGCACGTCGAACGCGCCGTCGTTGATCCAGCGGCGGACGCGGGCCGAGGAGAGGAAACCGAACGCCAGCCGCGCCACCGACCCGTTGTAGGGCACCGGGACGGCCCGGCCCGCCGACACCACGAACGGCGGGAGCTGCGCGTCGTCGTCGGCCGGGGTGATGACCGACACCTCGTGGCCGAAGCCGAGGAGCGCCTCGGCCAGGTCGCGGATGTGCTGCTGGACGCCGCCGGGGACGTTCCAGGTGTAGGGACAGACGATCCCGACCTTCACCGCCCGGCCCCCGCGGCGGCGGGGAGGTCCGCCACCCAGACCTTCTGCAGCATGTGCCAGTCTTCGGGGTGCGCGGCGATGCCCTCGGCGAAGACGTCCGCGAGCTCCTGCGTCATGACCTGGATCTTCTCCTGTCTGGCCCCCTCGGCGGGAACGGCGATCTCATCATGGACCCGGGCGCCCCAGTCGTCTCCCTCGAACCACAGGGTGACGGGGAACAGCGCCGCCCCGGTCTGGATCGTGAGCGCCGCCGACACCGCCGGCATCCGCGCCGTCGCGCCGAAGAACTCGACGTCGACGCCGGTCTCGGTGAGATCCCGGTCGACCACCAGGCAGACCGGCCGCCCCGAACGCAGCCGCTGGGCCATCCGCCCGAAGGCCGAGGCGCCCTTGTGCGGCAGTACCTCCATACCCAGGCTCTCGCGGAACTCCACGAACCGGTCGAACAACGACTCTGGCCTGAGCCGTTCGGCGACCGTGGTGAAGGGGTAGCCGCTGTGCACTAGCCAGGCCCCGGCCTGCTCGTAGTTGCCCATGTGCGGGAGGGCGAGGACGGCGCCGCGCCCGGAGTCGAGGGTGGCGAACAGCTTCTCGTGGCCGGTCACCCGCATGCGGCCCAGGATGCGCTGCTTGCCGTACTCCGGCAGCCGGAAGACCTCCAGCCAGTAACGGAAGTAGGAGCGCAGGACCCGCTTGCTCAGGACCCGGACCTCGTCGTCGACGCCGTCCTTGCCCAGGACGCGGCACAGGTTGCGCTCGAGCTGCTTCACGCCCGCGCCGTGCTGGTGCCAGGTGCGGTCCGCGAGCGCCGCGAACGCCATCTTGGCGGCGCGCTCGGGCATCTTGCGGACCACCGTCCAGCCCAGGGCGTAGGCGGCGTCCATCACCTCGTCCCGCAGGGGCACGTTCATGCGCGTGATCCCGACGAGGGCTCGTGGGAGGGTTCGTCGGGGGCGGCCGGGGAGTCCGAGGCGTCCGCCGCGTCCGCCGCGTCCGCGTCGGCTTCCGCGTCCGCCTGCCGTGCCTGCTTGTAGACGGTCGCGAAGCGCTGCCCGACGGTGACCGTGCTCAGCACCGCGAGCACCCACAACGCCAGCGTCAGGATGTAGGGCACTCCCAGGCCGTGGAACCCGGCCGCCACCAGCGCGACGATGAGCCGTTCGGCCCGTTCGGCGATGCCGACGTCGCACGTGTAGCCCAGGCCCTCCGCGCGGGCCTTGGCGTAGGAGACGACGACGCCGGACACCAGGCAGTAGAGCGCGACCATGGCGAGGGCCTTCTCGCCGTCCTCGTAGAGACCGAGCATCAGCCCAGAGAAGATCGCGGCGTCGGCGACGCGGTCCATCGTGGAGTCGAGGAACGCGCCGAACTTGGAGGTCTTGCCCGTGACCCGGGCGACCGCGCCGTCGAGCATGTCGAACAGCACGAACGCCGTGATGACGATCGTCCCCCAGAAGTACTCGCCGCGGGGGAAGAAGCCGAGCGCGCCGACGGCCACGCCGATCGTGCCGATGACGGTGATGGCGTTGGGCGAGACCCCGGTGCGCGCGACCGCCTGTCCGATGGGGGTCAGGATCCGCCCCAGCGCTGGCCGCAGTTTGTTGAGCATCGCCGTCCGTTCTCCGTGAAGGTCGTGGTGTGCTCCGCGGCGCCCGGTGGGCGCGCCGGGCCGCACAGCGCGCCCATCGTAGTGCGAGAGATATGCACAGGTGGTGAAGGCAGGGCACTGATCCCGTTCTGCCCGCAAAGAGATGTCCGCCGTTTGAAGCTCCCCTCTTGTGATCCCGGCCGCGGCGGGAAATGGTGGTGAACACGGGTGTGACGCCGGTCACGCACGTCATGGCGCCGCACTCGGACGGTAGGCCGGGCCCGCTCGGGCCGGGTCACACTGCGCGCGCGGGCCCGCACCCGACGGGCCCGTCCGAGGAGGTAGTCATGGCGGACAGAGGAGGACACCCGGGAGCCGCCGGCAGGGCACCGGAGGCCGGCCGGCCCGACAGGGTGCGCAACGTCGCGCTGGTCGGCCATTCAGGGGCGGGGAAGACCACGCTCGTCGAGGCCCTGCTCAGCGCGACCGGGATGATCCAGCGGCCCGGGCGCGTCGAGGACGGCTCGACGGTCAGCGACTTCGACGACGTCGAGGTGCGCCAGCAGCGCTCGGTCAACCTCGCCCTCGCTCCCTTCATGCACGGCGACATCAAGGTCAACCTCATCGACACCCCCGGCTACGCCGACTTCGTCGGCGACCTGCGGGCCGGGCTGCGCGCCGCCGACGCGGCGCTGTTCGTGATCTCCGCGGTGGACGGCATCGACGGCCTCACCCGGCTGCTCTGGGAGGAGTGCGCCGCCGTCGGCATGCCCCGCGCGGTCGTCATCACCAAGATCGACCAGCAGCGCGGCGACTTCGACGACGTCCTGCTGACCTGCCAGGACGTCTTCGGCGAAGGCGTGCTCCCCTGCTACTTCCCGGTCGGCGCGGGCGACGAGCTCAAGGGCCTGATCGGCCTGCTCACCCAGCGCTGCTTCGACTACTCCTCCGGCGAGCGCGTCGAGTGCGACCCGGCCCCCGAGTTCCTGGACCAGATCGAGGAGCAGCGTGCCGCGCTGCTCGAGGGGATCATCCAGGAGAGCGAGGACGAGTCCCTCATGGACCGGTACCTGGCCGGTGAGGACATCGACGTCAAGGCGCTCATCGAGGACCTGGAGACCGCCGTCGCGCGCGGCTCGTTCTATCCGGTTCTGGCCACCTCTGTGCCGCACGGCGACCACCCCGGCCCGGTCATCGGCATGCAGGAGCTCCTGGAGGTCATCACCCAGGCCTTCCCCTCGCCGCTCGAGCACGGCATCCCGCCCGTCACCGCCGTGACCGGCGGCCCGCCCCGGCAGGTCGAGTGCGACCCGGACGGCCCCCTGGTGGCCGAGGTCGTCAAGACCACCTCCGACCCCTACGTCGGCCGGATCTCGCTGGTCAGGGTGTTCTCCGGCACGCTGCGTCCCGACACAGTGGTGCACGTCTCGGGGCACGGGCTGGAAGACCGCGGCCACGAGGACCACGACGTGGACGAGCGCGTCGGCGCGCTGACGTCGCCGCTCGGCAAGGCCCAGCGCACGATCTCGTCCTGCCGCGCCGGGGACGTCTGCGCCGTCGCCAAGCTCGGCCGTGCCGAGACCGGCGACACCCTGTCCGATCCCGGCACCCCGCTGCTGATGGCGCCCTGGTCGATGCCCGACCCGCTGCTGCCGGTGGCCATCACCGCACGTTCCAAGGCCGACGAGGACAAGCTCAGCCAGGCCCTGGGCCGGCTGGTCGCCGAGGACCCGACGCTGCGGCTGGAGAACAACTCCGAGACCCGCCAGCTCGTCCTGTGGTGCATGGGCGAGGCGCACGCCGACGTGCTGATCGACCGGCTGAGCGCGCGCTACGGCGTCGAGGTCGAACGCGTCGACCTGCGGGTTCCGCTGCGCGAGACGTTCGGCGGCGGGGCTCCCGGCCTCGGCCGGCACGTCAAGCAGAGCGGCGGGCACGGGCAGTACGGCATCTGCCACATCGAGGTCGAGCCGCTGGCGTCGGGCGGGGGGTTCGAGTTCGTCGACAAGATCGTCGGCGGTGTCGTCCCCCGGCAGTTCATCCCGTCCGTCGAGAAGGGGATCAAGCAGCAGATGGGCCGCGGGGTGTCGGCGGGCTACCCGCTGGTCGACATCAAGGTCACCCTGCGCGACGGCAAGGCGCATTCGGTCGACTCCTCCGACATGGCCTTCCAGGCGGCCGGCGCGCTCGCGCTCAAGGACGCGGCGGGCAAGGTGCCCGTCCTGCTCCTGGAGCCGGTCGACGAGGTCGCCGTCCTGGTGTCGGACGACTACGTGGGATCGGTCATGTCCGACCTCAGCTCGCGGCGCGGCCGGGTGCTCGGCTCGGAGAGCGTGCCGGGCGGCCGCACCATGATCAAGGCCGAGGTGCCGCAGCTGGAGATCATCCGGTACGCGATCGACCTGCGCTCGATGTCGCAGGGCACCGGCAGCTTCAGCCGCACGTTCCTGCGGTACGAGCCGCTGCCCTCGCATCTGGCCGAGCGGCTGGCCGACTCCAAGGACGACTGAGACGCCGCCGAGGAGCCGCCGGTACGGGGTCCTCCCCGTACCGGCGGGGACTCATCCCCAGGGCTGATCACGGTTCAGTCCCGCGGCGGAAGGAAACGCTCCGGTCTTGTGCGATTCTTTTGATCGCCATGACGAATTCGGGGGACGATGACGCGGCGGCCGGGCCCGCGCGCCGCAGGGTCATCAAGGGGCTGGGCATCGCGGCGGGAGGGTTCGCGGCGGGAGCCGCGAGCGGAGGGTCGGCGGTCGCGGAGATGCCCGCGGCCTCGTCCTCCTCCTCGGCGATGGCGGTACCGGTCGCGGGACCGTGGCGGCCGGCGCGCGGCCACGTCGACATCACCTGGTCGGTCGACACCACGCAGAAGCTGGTGGCGCTGACCTTCGACGACGGGCCGATGCCCGACTGGACGCCGATGGTCCACGACATCCTGGACGCCGAGCGGGTCAAGGCCACGTTCTTCATGGTCGGCGAGCGCCTGCTCCGCAACGCCAGGCTCGTGCACGGCCGGATGGACCGGCACGAGGCGGGCAACCACACCTGGCAGCACAAGGACCTCTCGCTGCTCGGCCACGAGCAGGCCTACCGCCAGATGCACCGCGCGCACGCCGCGATCAAGGAGATCACCGGCAAGGAGGCCGTGCGCCTGCGGCCCCCGTTCGGCCGGCTCGGCGGCACCACGCTGAGCGCGGCGGGGCGGATGGGCTACGACGTGACGATCTGGTCGATCAAGATGCTCGAGAAGACCTACGAGAAGCACCCGCCGCAGCTGATCGACTACATCGTCGACAACACCCGGCCCGGCACGATCGTGCTCGCCCATGACACCGGCAAGCAGGACCGGCTGGTGGCGCTGCGCAACCTCGCGCCGATGATCCGCCGCGTGCGCGCCAAGGGCTTCGAGTTCGTCACGGTCTCCGAGCTGGTCGAGGCCGGCGGCCGGCCCCAGCCTCCCAAGGAGCCCTAGAGCGCCCTGGGACGCCCGTTGAACAGGCGATAACCGTTCAAAACCGCGCCGACCTACACTCCAGATCATGATCATCGATCGGAGGAGTGATCATGTTGCGCCCAGCGCGGGAACCGCGGTGCCGGCGGGCTCCGGCCCCCGGCCGCGGATAGCCGGCCTCACCCGAGACGGCCTTCCCATGGAGACACCCGCCCACGACGAGGACTGGCAGCACGGCGAGGACGCCCACATCCCCGCCCGCTTCCGGCCGATCCTGGAGCAACTGATCGCCGGGCACACCGACGCGACCGCCAGCCGCAATCTCAACATGTCGTCCCGCACGTTCACCCGCCGGGTCGCCGAGCTCATGGATTACTGCGGCGCCAGAACCCGCTTCCAGTGCGGCATGGAGATCATGCGCCGCGGCTGGACCGATTCCAGGACCCCGACCCGCCACGACCCCTGACCGCCGTCCTCCGCCCGCCCGTAGGAGCGCCGGCGTCAGATGGCGGGCCAGGCGTCGGCGAGCATCTGGCGGGTGTCGCGGAGGAGCTGGGGCAGGACCTTGGTGTGGCCCACGACCGGCATGAAGTTGGTGTCGCCGCCCCAGCGGGGCACCACGTGCTGGTGCAGGTGGGCGGCGATGCCGGCGCCCGCGACCTGGCCGAGGTTCATGCCCACGTTGAAGCCCTGGGCGCCGCTGGCCTTGCGCAGCGCGGTCAGCGAGCGCTGGGTGAAGGTGGCCAGCTCGGCGCACTCGGCCTCGTCCAGCTCGGTGTAGTCGGCGACGTGCCGGTACGGGACCACCATGAGGTGGCCCGAGTTGTACGGGTAGAGGTTGAGGACCGCGAAGACCGACGTGCCGCGGGCCACGATCAGGCCCTCCTCGTCGGTCATCTTGGGGATCTCGCAGAAGGGGCAGCCGTCGCTGGAGCCCGCTCCGGTCGGCTTGTTCTCCCCCTTGATGTAGGCCATCCGGTGGGGGGTCCACAACCGCTGGAAGTTGTCGGCTATGCCCGCTCCGCCGCGTTCCTCCTCAATGGCAGGCTTGCGGGCGCTCTCCGCACCCGACTCGGGCGCGTCCTCGCGCGCCTCCTGCATCACGGGCTCCTCCGGCTCTACGCTCAAGGCGGCGCTCTCCTTTGTTCACGGCCTGACCAGCAGCATAGAGAGAGATGCCGGACGGCCTGAAGCCGGGATCCCCGGCGGCCTCCGGCGTGGCGGCCTCGACATCACGAGCCGGCCGACGCCGCCGGCGTCTCGTCGACACGATGGACACGCACTCGACCCGTGGGGGCAATCGATGACCGACCTCGACAAGGGCTATCCGGGGAGCGGCGGGGACGGCCCGCGGCCCGAGGTCAGGTCCATGCCGTTCTTCCCCGGCCCGTCCGGTCAGGCGCAGGCGCCGTCGCAGGGCGCCGGGATACCGCTCACCGCGCCGCCGCTGGTGCCGGCCCAGGCGGCGGGCGGGCGGCACACCCAGGCCCGCGAGCCCGACCGGGGCGCGCCGCGCGAGGCCGAGGGCCGGATCACCATTGAGGACGAGGTGATCGAGAAGATCGCCACCATCGCCGCCCTCGAGGTGACCGGGGTCGCGACCCTGGCGCGCCGGGGTGAGCCCGCGGACGGGCGCCCGTCCGGGCCGGGCGGCCGGGGCGTGCGGATCCACCTGCGCGACAACGAGGTGACGCTCGACCTCGCCGTGGTCGTGGAGTACGGCAGCGTGATCATGGATGTGGCCAAGGTCGTCAAGACCAACGTGGCCCGGGTGGTCGGGCTGATGCTCGCGATGCGCGTCGTCGCCGTGAACGTCTCGGTCGAGGACGTCAGGATGCCGGCCGACGGGCGCGTCTGACCGCGCGGAGCACCGCCGGGCGGGCAAGGAATCGGGGTCGTTCCCCTCCCGCCCACAGGAACGACCCCGACGACTGGACACGCACTCTAGACACGCGGCACCCCGATACCAAGCGGTTTCCCCCGGTCACCCGCCTGGGCTGGCGTAGCAGCTCTCCATCGCCAGGCCGGTGAACGTGGTGATCTTGACCCGCTGGACCGCCGCGACCGAGACGCCGGCGAACTTGAAGGTGTGCAGCCGGCCGCCCCGGACGGTGGCCTGCTGGGACGAGGTGCGGCCGCCCCGCGCCGTCACCTCGGCGCGGACGAAGCCGTTGCCGGAGACCTTCACGTCGACCTCGAGACCGGTGCCGACCTGGCGGTAGAGCGCGGTGCCCACCGGGCACCAGGTGATCGTTCCGGTGCCCGTGCCCTGGCCGGGCAGCGGGGGCCCGCCGCCCTGCGGGCCCGGGGTCTGCGTCCCCGGATAGGGGCTGCCACCGGTCTGGTTCTGCTGGGGCTGCCCGGGATTGGTCGGCTGGACGGGCTGCGTGACGCCCGGCACCGGATACTGCGGCACCGGGGTGCCCGGGGTCTGCCCGCCGTTCGCGGCCGTGCCCGCGGGCTCCTTGTCGAGCACGGGCATCAGCAGGACCACGACCGCGGCGACGACCAGGGCGACGGTGCCGCCGTAGCCGAGAACCCGGATCCAGGCCGACGGCTTGCGCCCGCGCGGCCTCGTGGCCTTCATCCCTAATCTCCCCGGTCGTGACGAGTGACCGTTGAGGCTACCAACCCTCGGCGCGCCCCGTGGCCGCTCCCCCGATGAGCCGGACGCGCCAGGGCCCGGTCCGCGGCACGGACCGGGCCCTGGACCTCGCCGCCGGGCGTCAGATCTGGACGCGCGCCTCGACGGCCTTGACGATCTCGTCGACCGCCTCGTCGATCGGCACCCCGTTCTTCTGGTCGCCGTTGCGGTAGCGGAACGACACCGCGTCCTTGGCGACGTCGTCGTCACCGGCGAGCAGCATGAACGGGATCTTCTGCTTCTGGGCGTTGCGGATCTTCTTCTGCATGCGGTCGGACGAGGAGTCGACCTCGACCCGCACGCCCCTCTCCTTGAGCCTGGCGGCGATCTTGTCCAGATGCAGGACGTGGGCGTCGCCGATCGGGATGCCGACCGCCTGGACGGGCGACAACCAGGGCGGCATGGCGCCCGCGTAGTGCTCCAGGAGCACGCCGAAGAACCGCTCGATCGAGCCGAACAGCGCCCGGTGGATCATCACCGGCTGCTGCCGGGTGCCGTCGGCCGCCTGGTATTCCAGCTCGAACCGCTTGGGCTGGTTGAAGTCCACCTGGATGGTGGACAGCTGCCAGGTGCGGCCGATCGCGTCCTTGGCCTGGACCGAGATCTTCGGGCCGTAGAACGCCGCGCCGCCCGGGTCGTCGACCAGCTCCAGGCCGGACTCGTCCGCCGCCTGCTTGAGCGCGGCGGTCGCCTCCTCCCAGTCGGCGTCGTCGCCGATGAACTTCTCCGAGTCGTCCTTGGTGGACAGCTCCAGGTAGAACTCGCTGAGCCCGTAGTCGCGCAGCAGCCCGAGGACGAAGCCGAGCAGGTTCTTCAGCTCGTCGCCCATCTGCTCCTTGGTGCAGTAGATGTGCGCGTCGTCCTGGGTCATGCCGCGGACCCGGGTCAGGCCGTGCACCACGCCGGACTTCTCGAAGCGGTACACCGAGCCGAACTCGAACAGCCGCAGCGGCAGCTCGCGGTAGGACCGCCCGCGCGCCCGGAAGACCAGGTTGTGCATCGGGCAGTTCATCGGCTTGAGGTAGTAGTCGGCCCCGTCCACGTCCATGGGCGGGAACATGTCGTCCTTGTACCAGCCGAGGTGGCCGGACACCTCGAAGAGGTCGCCCTTGGTGATGTGCGGGGTGTTGACGAACTCGTAGCCCTCCTCCTCGTGGCGGCGCCGCGAGTAGTCCTCCATCACCCGGCGGACGACGCCGCCCTTGGGGTGGAAGACGGCCAGGCCGCTGCCGATCTCGTTGGGGAACGAGAAGAGGTCGAGCTCGGCGCCCAGCTTGCGGTGGTCGCGCTTCTCGGCCTCCTCCAGCAGCTTGAGGTATTCGTCCTGCTTGTCGCGCGACTCCCAGGCGGTGCCGTAGATGCGCTGGAGCTGCGGGTTCTTCTCGCTGCCCCGCCAGTAGGCGCCGCCGGTGCGCATCAGCTTGAACGCCGGGATGACCCGGGTGGTGGGCAGGTGCGGCCCCCGGCACAGGTCCTTCCAGCGCAGGTCGCCGCTCTTGGCGTCGAGGTTGTCGTAGATGGTCAGCTCGCCCGCGCCGACCTCCACGTCGGCGCCGTCGTCGGACCCGGCGCTGCCCTTGATGCCGATGAGCTCCAGCTTGTACGGCTCGCCGGCGAGCTCCTCGCGGGCGTCCTCGTCGGACACCGCGCGGCGGGAGAACCGCTGTCCCTGCTTGACGATCTCGCGCATGCGCTTCTCGACGCGCTTGAGGTCGTCGGGGGTGAACGGCTCGGCCACGTCGAAGTCGTAGTAGAAGCCGTTCTCCACGGGGGGGCCGATGCCCAGCTTGGCCTCGGGGAACAGCTCCTGCACGGCCTGGGCCATGACGTGCGCGGCCGAGTGGCGCATGATGGCCCGGCCGTCGTCGGAGCCGATCTCGACGGGCTCGATCGCGTCGCCCTCGCGCACCTCGTAGGCCAGGTCGCGCAGGTCGCCGCCGACCCGGGCCGCGATGACGTTCTTGCCGTCCGCCTGGAGGGCCTCCCCGGCGGTCGTGCCAGCGGCCACCACTCGCTCGCTTCCGTCGAGGGTGATGCGCAGCTCAGACACGGTGGACACGGGTTTCTCCTCGCAGTGTGTGACGTGGTGTGACGTCGCCGGACGGGTTCCGATGTTATCGACTCGAGGCCCTGGACAGACGAATAAGGCCCCGGGAGCGAACTCCCGGGGCCTCAACCGCGTGCTAAGTCAGGGCAGGCGGCCGTCGCGCCGGGAGCGACCCGGCGTCGTCGTCTCGAATGCCTCCGCCATGCCTCCATCATAGCGGGTCGGCGTCGCCACGGCGCGGCCCTGCCCGTCAGGCCTCGCGGGCGCGACGCCCGCGGCCGATCTGCAGGTCGTCCATGTCCTCGAGCTCGCGCCCCTTGGTCTCGGGCACGTTCCGCAGGACGAAGACGAACGCCAGCAGGGCGAAGACGGTGTAGATGCCGTAGGCCAGGCCCAGCGACACCCCGGAGAGGCCGGGGAAGGTCGTGGTGATGATCCAGTTGGCGATCCACTGCGCGGCGGCGGCCACGGCCAGCGCCGAGGCGCGGATGAAGTTGTTGAACATCTCGCCGAGCATGACCCACACCACCGGCCCCCAGGTCGCGGCGAACGCCACCACGTAGAGGTTGGCGGCGATCAGCGCGATGGGCGCGGCGACATCACCGAGCTGCGGTTCGTCGTTGACCACCGGGGCGGTGGCGAAGCATATCGTCATGATGCCCAGAGTGATCGTCATGCCCGCGGCGCCGGCCAGCAGCAGCGGCTTGCGCCCGATCTTGTCGACCAGGGCGATCGCGATCAGCGTGGAGACCACGTTGACGATCGAGTTGATCACCGAGGTCAGCATGGCGTCGTTCTCGCTGAACCCGACCGCCTGCCACAACGAGGACGAGTAGTAGAAGATGACGTTGATGCCGACGAACTGCTGGAACACCGACAGCAGGATGCCGACCCAGACGATCGGCATCAGGCCGAACCGCGATCCGCGCAGGTCCTTCAGGTGCACCGGGCGGTCGCTGGCGATCGACTTGACGATCTCGCCCAGCTTGACGTCGACGTCGCCGCGGCCCATGACCTTGGCCAGCACCTGGCGGGCCCGCGCGAGCTGCTTCTTCTTGACCAGGTAGCGCGGCGACTCCGGGATCGTCGTGGCGATCACCCCGTACATGATGGCGGGGATGATGGCACTGGCGAACATCCACCGCCAGGCCGTGCCGCCCCACGGGAAGTCGCCACCGGCGCCGCCGTCGGAGACCCGCGCGATCACGTAGTCGACGACCAGCGCGGCGAAGATGCCGAGCACGATCGCCATCTGCTGGAGCGAGCCGAGCCGCCCCCGCAGGTTGGCGGGCGCGATCTCGGCGATGTAGGCGGGCGCGATGACCGACGCCGCGCCAATCGCGAGGCCGCCGATCACCCGCCAGAACGTCAGGTCCCAGGCGTTGAACGCCAGCGCCGAGCCCAGCGAGCTGATCGTGAAGAGGATGGCGGCGATGAGCATCACCCGGACCCGGCCGATCCGGTCCGACAGCGGGCCGGCGAACCAGGCGCCGACCGCGCAGCCGAGCAGCGCCGAGGACACGACGAAGCCCACCACCACCGAGTTGAGGTGGAACTGGGCCTTCAGCGCGTCGACTGTGCCGTTGATCACCGACGAGTCGTAACCGAACAGGAACCCGCCGAGCGCCGCGGCGCCGGCCAGCAGCACCACCATCGCGGGCGAGCCGGACGCGTGTTCTTCCTGCGGCGACGCGCTCGGCGCCTCACCGCTCCCCCCGTGAGCCATGAAGCTGATCTTCCCCGGAGAAGACCACCCTAAGCAGGCCTTCGATCACTCACCGCGATCGGCAGCGCCCCGGACGGGCGGAGACCACAAGATCACACTCCCGTCGGGGCGCGGCCGGCGCCCCGTCAGAGCACGCCGCGGCGGCGCAGTTCGGGCAGGACGCCCTCACCGAACCAGTACGCCTCCTCCAGGTGCGGATAGCCGGAGAGGATGAACTCCTCGATGCCCAGCGCCGCGTACTCCCCGATCAGGTCGGCGACCTCGGCGTGGCTGCCGACCAGCGCGGTGCCCGCGCCGCCCCGCACCAGCCCGACGCCCGCCCAGAGGCCCGGATGGATCTCCAGGTCGCGGACGTCCCCGCTGGCCCGGAACCGTTCGTGCTGGGCGCGCATCCGCCGCTGCCCCTCCGACTCGCTGGCCGCCAGCGCCTCCTGGGCCCTGGCGATGTGGGACGGGTCGAGGCCGGCCAGCAGCCGCCCCGCCTCGGTCCAGGCGGCCTCGGAGGTGTCGCGGCTGACGGTGTGCAGGCGGATGCCGAAGCGCAGCGTCCGGCCTTCCGCCGCGGCGAGCCCGCGCATCCAGTCGAGCTTCGCGGCCACCTGCGCGGGCGGTTCGCCCCAGGTCAGGTAGGTGTCCACGTGGCGCGCGGCGACCGGTCCCGCGGCCTGCGAGGACCCGCCGAAGTAGATCTGCGGGATCGGGTCCGGCGGCACCGCGGTGGTGGCGCCGTCCACGTGGTAGTGCTCGCCCTTGAAGTCGAACGGCTCCGCGCCCCAGGCGCCGCGCAGGATCGACAGGAACTCGCCGGTGCGGGCGTACCGCTCGGAGTGGTCGAGGTGGTCGCCGAACCGGCGCTGCTCGGCCGACTCGCCGCCGGTGACGATGTTGAGCAGCAGCCGGCCGCCGGAGATGCGCTGGTAGGTGGCGGCCTGCTGCGCGGCGAGCGTCGGCGAGATGAAGCCCGGCCGGAACGCGACCAGGTACTTCAGCCGGGACGTCTCGCGCAGCAGCGCCGCCGTCACCAGCCAGGCGTCCTCGCACCACGTGCCGGTCGGCGTGAGCACCCCCTCGTAGCCGAGCTGCTCGGCCGAACGGGCGATCTGGGCCAGGTAGTCGATGTCGGGCGGGCGGACCGCGTTGGCGGTGCCGGGCGCGGGCTCGGGGCGTCCCACGCCGCGCGGGATGCTGTGCCCGCCGCCGATCAGGGCCCGGCTGTCGCCGGTGGTCGGCAGGAACCAGTGGAACTTCAAGGCCATCACTTCACCTCGACGTCGTTGAAGCGGCGGTCTACGAACTCGGACATGTCGACCTTGGCGGGGATGAGGCCCTGCTCCTTGAACGCGTCGGCGACCTGCTGCTCGTGCGCGACGACGCCCTCGTCGACCTTGATGAGCTTGGCGGCCCGGCGGCGGGCCGCCTGCTCGGCCACCGGCAGCGGCAGGCCGGTGTCCTTGGACCAGACCGCGCCCCACTCCTTGGGGTGGTCGGCCGCCCAGACCAGGGCGCGCCGCTGCCGGGCGATGTAGTCGCGCAGCGCGGCCTCCTTCGCCTTGCTGCCCAGGGCCTTCTCGCCCGCGACGAGCAGGTTGAAGCCGGTGGTGTAGCCGTTGCCGTCCACCAGGACGCGGGCGCCCGCCTGGGCCTCGCCCTGCGCCGTGTAGGGGTCCCAGATCGCCCAGGCGTCGAGCTTGCCCTGGGCGAACGCGGCGAGGGCGTCCGGCGGGGCGAGGTACTGCGGCTCGATGTCCTTGAACGTGAGTCCGGCGCGCTTCAGGACGGTCACCAGGTGGTAGTGGGCCGAGCTGCCCTTGGCCACCGCGATCCGCTTGCCCTTGAGCTCGGCGGGGGCGCGGATCGGCGAGTCCCTGGGCACCAGGACCGCCTGGCCGGTCAGCCCGATGTCCGCGGCGGCGATGATCTTGATCTTGGAGCCCGCGGCGGCGGCGAAGACGGGCGGGGCGTTGCCGACCGCGCCGAAGTCGACCGCGCCGGCGTTGACCGCCTCCAGCAGCGGCGGGCCCGAGGTGAACTGCTTGAACTCGACCTTGTACTTGAGGTTCTTCAGCTCCCCGGCCGCGCTGAGCAGCGCGTTCTGGCCGCCCTTCTGGTCGCCGATCCGGAGCGTGACCTTGGCCAGGTCGATCGAGCCGTCCTTGCCGATCGCGGGGTCCTCGGCGCCTCCGTCTCCGCCGCCACAGGCCGCGGCGGCGGTCACCACGGCGGTGAGACCTGCGGCGGCGATGATCGTGCGGAGTCGTCTGATGGTCATGCGGTTCCTTCGGGAGTGACGCCGAGCGTGGTGAGCAGGGTCGAACGGAGGCCGATGAGGTCGGGATGGTCGCGGTGGCGCGGCCGCGGCAGGTTCACACGGGACTCGTGCGCGATCCGGCCCTCGTCCAGGACGAGCACGCGGTCGGCCAGCAGGAGCGCCTCGTCCACGTCGTGGGTGACGAGCAGGAGGCCGGGCCCGTGCTTCTCCCACAGGTCCAGGACGAGGCGGTGCATGGTGATGCGGGTGAGCGCGTCCAGCGCGCTGAACGGCTCGTCGAGCAGCAGCAGCCCGGGCTCGCGCACCAGGGCGCGGGCGAGGGAGGCGCGCTGCGCCTCGCCGCCCGACAGCGTGAGAGGCCACGCTCCGCCGCGTTCGGTCAGCCCCACCTCGCCGAGCGCCCGCTCGGCGTCGGCGCGCGGGCGGTCGGTGCGCAGGCCGAGGGCGACGTTGGCCCACACCCGTTTCCAGGGCACCAGGCGTGGCTCCTGGAAGGCCACCGACACCGTGCCGTCCACGGCGAGCTCGCCGCCGGTGTCACGGTCCAGGCCGGCCAGGGCGCGCAGCAGCGTGGACTTGCCCGACCCGCTGCGGCCGAGCAGCGCGACGAACTCGCCGCGCTCGATGGTCAGGTCGACGCCGTCGAGCACCGTGCGTTCACCGAAGCGCTTGGTCAGGCCGCGCACCCGCGCGGCGACCCGGCCGGAACCGGGGTCCGAGCCGGCGTCGGTGCCGGTGTCAGCGGTCAGGACAGGAAGCCCTTCCGCCATGTGAGGGCCCTCCTTTCGAGCAGCCGGACGATGGCGTCGGTGAGCAGGCCGAGCGCCGCGTACACGATGAGCCCGAGCACGACGATGTCGGTGCGCAGGAACTCCCGGGCGTTGTTGATCATGAAGCCGAGCCCCGAGCTGGCGTTGATCTGCTCGGCCACGATGAGCGCCAGCCAGGCGAGGCCGAGGCTCTGCCGGAGCCCCACCAGCGCCTGCGGCAGCGCGCCGGGCAGCACGATGTGGAAGACCAGCCCGATCCGGCTCAGCCGCAGCACGTGGGCGACCTCGGCGAGCTTGCCGTCCACGCCGCGGATGCCCGCGAACGTGTTGAGGTAGAGCGGGAAGGCCACGCCGAGCGCGACCAGCGCCACCTTGGGCGCCTCCCCGATGCCGAACCACAGGATGAACAGCGGGATCAGGCCGAACAGCGGCAGCGCGCGGAGCATCTGCATGATCGGGTCGACGGCGTGCTCGCCGAGGCGGCTGAGCCCGGCGATCAGCGCCAGGCCGACGCCGGCGACCGCGCCGGCCAGGAAGCCCGCCCCGGCCCGCTGGACCGAGGTGAGGATCGCCTCGACGAGGGTGCCGTCCCGGAACAGCTCCAGGGCGGTGTCGGCGATCGTGCTGGGTGCGGGGACGGTGCGTTCGGAGACCAGGCCCGCGGCGGACACGATCTGCCAGACGGCCAGCACCACCACGGGACTGGCCAGCCGGGCGAGCGCCTGCCTGGGCACCCGCACGGACGAGGACCGCGGCCGGGTGCTCGGTGAGGGGCGTGCGAGATCAAGGGACGAGGTGGACACCGGGCCAGCGTGGCAAGAATTCCATACCAAGTCAATCGGTAATACCTGTAAGGTAGGGCATAGCCGGGACGAACCCGCTGATCACGGCTGATACTCAGGGTCCGGATGCGATCTCACCCTCCGGAGGCACGTCATCGAGGTCGCGGCGGCTTAGGCTCGGCCTCAAATGAACGTCCACGGTCACTCCGCGCCCCACAAGCCGCCCAGTCTGGTCGGGGGAATCCGCGACGCCCTGCTGTCCAGCCCGGACGGCCCGCGCCGGATGCTCCTGCCCACGCCGATCTGGCTGCGCCTGCCCGCACTGGCACTGCTGGTGGCCATGACGGTCGGGTTCACCGCCGGCGCCGTCGCCATCCCGATCAACATCTTCGAGAAGCCCATCTCGCCCAGCGCCGCCTGGGTCATCGGCGTGGCGCAGGCGCTGCCGATGTTGTTCGCGCCGCGCTGGCCGCTGCTCTCCTGGCGGGTGAGCACGCTGGGCTTCCTCGCCGGCGCGGTGGTGTTCCAGGACCGCTACTTCTGGCCCTGGCCGGTCCCCGCCTGGCTGGCGTTCATGCTGATCCTGTTCTTCGTCGGCGTCGGCAGCGACCGGCAGACCGTCATCGGCGTCGGCGCGGTGACCACGCTCGGCATGCTCGTCCCCGGCGTGCTCCTCGCGATGCCCGGCTGGTACGGGATGATCCTGCTCGGGCTGGTCGTCGTCGCGCTGACGTTCGGCGACGCGGTCGGCGGGCGGTACGCGGCCGAACGCAGCCTGCGCGAGCAGGAGGAGCTGCGCCGCCAGGACCTCGCCCGCGCGGCGGTCCTGGAGGAGCGCGCCAGAATCGCGCGCGAGCTCCACGACGTCGTGGCCCACCACATGTCGGTCATCGCGATGCAGGCGGAGGCCGCGCCGTTCAAGATCCCCGACCTTCCGGACGAGGCCAAGCAGACCTTCGGCGTGGTGCGCGACGCCGCGCGCGACGCCCTCACCGAGACCCGCCGCGTCGTCGGCCTGCTGCGGTCCGACGACGAGGGCGCCGAACGGGCCCCGCAACCCGGCCTCGACCAGATCGAGGACCTGCTCGCCGGGGCGCGGCGTTCCGGTCTGTCGGTCGGGCTCTCGGTCGTCGGCCTGCCGCGGCCGGTGTCGGCGGGCGTCGATCTGTCGGCCTACCGGATCGTGCAGGAGTCGCTGAGCAACGCCGCCCGCTACGCGCCCGGGTCCCGCGTGCAGGTCGTGATCAGGTACGCCCGGGAGACGTTGCAGATCACCGTCACCGACGACGGCGCGCGCACCACCCCCGAGGAGTCGCAGGGCGGCGGCCACGGGCTGGTGGGCATGCACGAGCGGGTGGCGATGCTCGGCGGCACGCTCACCGCCACCCCCCACGAGGGCGGCTGGCAGGTCGCGGCCGAGCTGCCCTCCGGCCACGGCGCCTGAGCCGCCGCACCGGCCATGCGAAGGCCGTGCACAGGCCATATGGTGCTCTCGTGAGCATTCGGGTGCTGATCGCCGACGATCAGGTGATGATCCGTGACGGCCTGGCCGCGCTGCTGTCCTCCGATCCGGAGATCGAGGTGATCGGGCAGGCGGGCAACGGCCGCGAGGCGGTGGAACTGGCGCGCAAGCTCGACCCCGACGTGATCGTCATGGACATCCGCATGCCGGAGATGGACGGCCTGGCCGCCACCGCCGAGCTGGTCGGCGAGCCGCCGGCCGACGACGTCGATCCGGCGGGCGTGCGGCCCAAGGTGCTGGTCCTCACCACGTTCGATCTCGACGAATACGTCTACGAGGCGCTCGGCGCGGGCGCCAGCGGGTTCCTCCTCAAGGACGCCTCGGCCGCCGACCTGGTCAGCGGCGTGCGGGTGGTCGCGGCGGGAGACGCGCTGCTCGCCCCGTCCATCACCCGGCGGCTGATCGGCGACTTCGCCCGCCGGCGCCGCCACCAGCGGCCCAGCCCCGGCGCGACCGCCGGCCTCACCCCGCGCGAGCTGGACGTGCTGCGGCTCATCGCGCGCGGGCTGTCCAACGCGGAGATCGCCGGCGAGCTGGTGCTGGCCGAGCAGACGATCAAGACGCATGTCGGGCACGTGCTGACCAAGCTCGGCCTGCGCGACCGCACCCAGGCCGTCGTCTACGCCTACGAGAACGGCCTGGTCGGCTGAGAGCGGGCGCCGGTCCCGTTCCCCCGCGCGCCGCCGAGCCTCCAGCGGAGGTCAACGGACCCTAATGTCTGCGGAGCGGCTCCCGACTTGCCGTGCTTGGGCGATGCGCGCAGGGCCCTCCGCTTCGTACCGTCCTGCCGTGTGAAGCCGCTCCAGACGTTCGTCCTCGGTGTGACCCTGTCCCTCGGCTCCGCGGCCACGGGCTGGCTCGCCGCGGCCGGGGGGCACGGCGTGCCGGACGGGCACTTCGAAGCGGCCACCGACCTGCGCGGCGCCGCCGCCGGGGCGCACTACGCGGCCGCGGAACGCGCCGCCGACCGGCACTTCCCCGGCTGGCGCGCGAGCACGCGGCACCGGCAGGCGCGGCTGCTCGGCCTCGACCCGCGCGGCGACGGCCGGGCGGTCGAGGTCTTCGGCGACCTGGACGCCGCGCGCCGCGTCGCCGTGCTCGTCCCGGGCAGCGGCTGGGACCTGCGGCGGGTGATGAGGAACGTCGGAAGGCGCAACGCCAACCCGGTCGCGGCGGCCGCCGACCTCGAGGCCGAGCTGGCCCGGCTCTCCCCCGGCACGCCGACCGCCGTCGTCTCCTGGCTCGGGTACGACGCGCCCGAGGCGATCGACCGGCAGTCGGCCCGCTCGGAACGCGCGATCGCCGGAGGCCGCGCGCTGGCCCGCTTCACCCGGGGGCTGCCGCGCCGGGCCGCGGTCACGCTCGTCGGGCACAGCTACGGCTCGGTCGTCGGCGGCCGGGCGCTCAGCGGCTTCGGGGCGCGCGCCGAGCAGCTGGTCGCGCTGGGCTCCCCCGGCATGGACGTCGCCACGGCGGACCAGCTGGGGGTGCCCGTCTGGGCGGCGCGCGACCCGCACGACCCGATCGGGTTCGCCCCGCACCTGCGCCTCGCCGGGTACGGCCACGGCGCCGACCCGACCGCGCCACGCTTCGGCGCGCGGGTCTTCGCCACCGGCCGCACCGGCGGGCACGGCGGTTACTACCTGCCGGGAACCGAGTCGCTCACCAACCTCGCCCGCATCGTGCTCGGGCGGACCGCGGAGGTGACCCCGGCCCGCTGAGCGTCAGCGCGACGGGTCGAGCAGGAGCTTGCCGGAGGTACGGCGCGCCCGCAGGTCCTCGTGCGCCCGGCGGACCTCCGACAACCCGTACTCGCCGCCGGGGATCACCCGCAGCCCGCCGCCGGCGGCCAGCGCGAACAGCTCGTCCAGCGACCGGCGCATCACGTCACCGGGCAGCTGGAACACGTGCGCCAGCCACATCCCGGCGATCGTCGTGGAGTGCGACATGAGGTTGGCGGGGTTGACCGGCTTGGGCGGCTGCCTGGACGCCATCCCGTAGAACGCCAGGCGCCCGTACGGGGCCAGGGCCTTGAGGCTGTCGTCGGTGACCTTGCCGCCGGTCATCTCCAGCACGACGTCGACCCGCTTGCCGCCGTTGGCCTCGATGAGCGCGGCCTTCATGTCCGGCTCGGCCGCGTCGACCGCGACGTCGGCGCCGAGCTCCAGCGCCAGGTCGCGCTTCTCCTTGGAGGAGGCGGTGGCGATCACCCGGCCCGCGCCCCACGCCTTGGCGAGCTGGACGGCCAGGGTGCCGACCCCGCCCGCGGCGGCGTGCACGACCACCGACTCGCCCGCCTCCATGTGCACGCTGCGGCGCAGCAGCACCCAGGCGGTGGCCCCCTGCACGACCATGGCGAGCGCGGTCAGGTCGTCGACGGCGTCCGGGACGTCCCAGGCCAGCGTCTGCGGCGCGACGGCCCGCTCCGCGTACCCGCCGGAGCCGACCAGGGCGACCACGCGGCGGCCGTCGGCGGTGGTGCCCACCACCTCGCCGCCCGGGACCAGCGGCAGCGTGGACGGGGACAGGTAGCTGTTCTCGGCCTGGTGGGTGTCGGCGTAGTTGATGCCGGCCCGGGAGACCTCGACGAGGAGCTGCCCCTCGCCCGCGACCGGGTCGGGCAGCTCGGTGACGTTCAGGACCTCGGGGCCGCCGAACTCGGTGATCTGGATGGCGCGCATGAAACTGATCCTCTCTCAGCGCGGGCCGGGGACGCCGCGGAACGTGAAAGGCCCGGACTCGCGGCCGGGCACCACGAACCAGGCGTCGCCCGCGGTGTCGGCGGCGACGATCGCCATGAACGTGTCGACCACGGCCTCGACCTCCAGGATGGGGAAGCCCGTCTCCTCCAGGTGCTCCTTCAGCTGGCCGAGGATGTCGGTGTAGGCGAACGACGGGCACAGCGCGTTGACCCGGATGCCCTCCTCGAGGTGCGTCGGCCCGAGCGCCCGCACCAGCCCGACCACCGCGGCCTTGTTGGCGCCGTAGATCGGGTCGAACGGCGTCGCGGTGAGCCCCGCCATGCTGGCGGTCGCGATGATCTGGCCGCCGCCCCGGGCCCGCAGCGCGGGCAGCGCCGCGTGCACGCCGTAGACGACGCCGTCGAGGTTGATGGCCATGGCGCGCCGGTAGGCGACGGGGTCGAAGTCGGCGTCGACGCCGCACCCGCTGGCGATCCCCGCGTTCAGGAAGGCGATGTCGAGGCCGCCGAACCGGTCCGTGGCCGCGGCGACCGCGGCCTCGCTGTCCGCGGGCTCGCGGACGTCGCAGCGCACGAACGCGCCGTCCAGCTCCTTGGCCAGCGCCGTGCCGCGTTCCTCGTCGATGTCGGCGAGCACCACCCGGGCGCCCTGGCCTGCCAGCCGGCGGGCGACCGCCGCGCCGATCCCGTTCGAGCCGCCCGTGATGAGCACGACCTTGCCGTCCATGGGGCTCCCCTTCCTAAGTAACTGACGCGTCAGTTACTATAACCGAATGGACTTCGGTTTGAGTGCGCGGGCCCAGGAGTACATGGGCCTGCTTCAGGACTTCATGGACTCCCACGTCTACCCCGCCGAGCCGGTCTACGAGGCCCAGCGGGCGGAGCTGCGCGCGTCCGGGCACGAGCACACCGTCCCGCCGATCGTCGAGGAGCTCAAGGTCGAGGCCCGCAAGCGCGGCCTCTGGAACCTCTTCCTCCCCGACGCCACCGAGCCCGCGCACGGCCTGACGGTCACCGACTACGCGTCCCTCGCCGAGGTCACGGGCCGCTCCCCGCACCTGGCGCCCGAGGCCACCAACTGCGCGGCGCCCGACACCGGCAACATGGAGGTGCTCCACCTCTTCGGGTCCCCCGAGCAGAAGGAGCGCTGGCTCACGCCGCTCCTCAACGGCGAGATCCGCAGCGCGTTCGCGATGACCGAGCCGGACGTGGCCAGCTCCGACGCGACCAACATCTCGACCCGCGTCGAGCGCGACGGCGACCACTACGTCATCAACGGCCGCAAGTGGTGGATCAGCGGCTCGGCCGACCCGCGCTGCGAGATCATGATCGTCATGGGCAAGACCGACCCCGAGGCCCACGTCTACCGGCAGCAGTCCATGGTGCTGGTCCCGCTGGACACCCCCGGCGTCGAGGTCGTGCGCCCGCTGCCCGTGTTCGGCTACTCCGACCAGCACGGCCACTGCGAGATCCGCTTCACCGACGTCCGCGTCCCGGTGGAGAACCTCGTCGGCGAGGAGGGCGGCGGCTTCGCCATCGCCCAGGCCCGCCTCGGCCCCGGCCGCATCCACCACTGCATGCGCGCCATCGGCATGGCCGAGCGCGCCCTGGAGCTGATGTGCGAGCGCGCGGTCTCCCGCGTCGCGTTCGGCGGCCCGCTCGCCAAGCAGGGCGTGGTCCGCGAGCAGATCGCCGAGTCGCGGATGGCCATCGAGCAGGCCCGCCTGCTCACGCTCAAGACCGCCTGGATGATCGACAAGCACGGCGTGCAGGCCGCGCGCTCCGAGGTCGCCGCCATCAAGGTCATCGCGCCGCGGGCCGCGCTGGAGGTCGTCGACCGCGCGATCCAGGTGCACGGCGGCGCCGGCGTCAGCGAGGACACCCCGCTCGCCCGCATGTGGGCGGGCCTGCGCACGCTGCGCCTGGCCGACGGCCCCGACGAGGTGCACGTCCGTTCCGTGGCCCGCGCCGAACTGGGTAAGTACCTCGGCACATGACCGACACCACGGGGGAGGCGACGGGCGTACGGCGGCGGATGCCGTACGCCCAGCGCCGGGTGCAGCTGCTGCGGGTCGCGCTGGAGGAGTTCGGGCGCCGCGGTTACCACCTGACCCAGATGGAGCACGTCGCCGCGACGGCGCGGGTCTCCAAGGCGCTGCTCTACCAGCACTTCGACTCCAAGGAGGAGCTGTTCGCCGAGGTGACCGAGTCGATCGTCGCCGACATCACGCGGCGGCTGAACGACTCGGTCCAGGGTTCGCAGGACTCGGTCTCGGGCATCCGGGCGATGGTCCAGGTGCTGTTCGACTACGCCACCGAGAACCCGGACGCGTGGACGCTGGTGGTGCGGCACCTGGACAAGCCCGAGGTCGGCCTCGAACTGCGCGAGCTGCGCGACCGCCTCGGCGAGGCGTTCGCCGACATCCTGCTGCGCCGCCGCCGCGCCGACCCGGCCCTCTCCCCCGCCGAGCTGGAGGCCAACGAACGTCGCGCGCGCCTGCTCGTGCCGCTCATGTACGGCTCGATGCTCTCGATGGTCTCCTGGTGGCTGGAGCATCCCGACACCCCGCGCGAGCGGGCCGAGGGCATGGCCGTCGAGTTCATCTGGCTTGGCCTTGACCGGCTCCGCCACGGCGAGCGCCTGCGCCCCTGAAGAGCCCGGCGGCAGGGGTCCCGGGCGGTCCGTAGTGAACGATGATGCTCTTGTCCGGGTCCTCCTCCACCGCGAGCTTGATATGGCGCAGCACGGGGGCCGTGGAACGTCAGCCACACCGCGTCGCGCTCGTCGGCCAGCCGCTCCGCCGGGTCGCCGAACAGGTCGCTGACGGTGGAGTTCGAAGGTTGACCCGCTCACCGCAAAGCTTCGGCCATCCCGGGCCGCGACCCGGCGGCCCGCGCCGGACGCGTGATTACGCTGGCCGACCGTGACGTCGGAGCCGGTGGAGGGCGAGGGCACGCCGGAGGCGGGCGGCGCGCGGGAGCAGACCCGCGACGCCAACGAGTACGCGGCCATGGAGGCCGCCCTGCGCGGCGGCCACGAGCCGGGCGTCGGCGGCGAGGCGTACGTCACGATGGACCTGGCGCTGCGCATCGGCGAGCTGATGCTGGCGGGCGGCGAGACGGCCGAGTCCGTCGACCTGGCGCTGGGCCGCATCACCCGGGCGTACGGCCTGCCGCACTGCGAGGTCGACGTGACGCTGGCCGCGGTGGGCCTCTCCTACCTGCCGCGCGGCGGGCGGCCGCCCGTCACCGCCGAACGCCGCGTACGCCGGAGGCTGCCCAACTACGCGCGCCTGATCGCCGTCGAGGAGCTGGTGCGGGCCGCCGCCCGCGGGCGGCTGACCCTCCAGGAGTCCAAGTTCGCCCTCAGCGACATCATCGGCCGCCCGCCGCCCTATCCCAACTGGCTCGCGGTCACGGCGCTGTCGCTGCTCGGGGCCGCGGGCGCGGTGCTGGTCGGCGGCGGGCTCCTCGCCGCGGTGGCCGCGTTCGTCGCGACCCTCCTGGGCGACCGCACCGGCGCGTGGCTGGGGCGGCGCGGCATCACCGACTTCTTCCAGATGGCGCTCGCCGCCGCGATCGGCTCGCTGGTGACGGTCTTGCTGGCCTGGACGGACGCGCCGGTCGGGTCGGGCAGCGTCATCATCGGCGTCGTCATCGCGCTCATCCCCGGCCGCGCGCTGGTGGTGTCGATGCAGGACGGCATCGCGGGCGACCTGGTCACCGGCACGACCCGCCTGGTCGAGGTGCTCTTCATGATCGCCGCGATCCTCAGCGGGATCGGCGCCGTCATCTACCTCGCCGCGCGCATGGGCGTCCCCGTCTCCCTGGAGAACCTCCCCCAGGCCCCCTCCACGGCCGCGGCCCCGCAGTCGCTCGGCGCCGCCGCGATCGCGATGGCGTTCGCGGTCTTCCACCTCGTGCCGCGCTCCTACCTCCTGCCGGTGGCGCTGGGCGGCGTGATCAGCTGGGGCACGCTGGTCGAGGTGCGCCACCTGGACCTGCCCGCCGCACCGGCCACGGCCATCGCCGCGACGGTGGTCGGCGCGATCGGCACCGCGTTCGCCCGCTGGCGGCGCGTGCCCGCGCTGATCTGCGTCACCCCGTGCATCGCCCCGCTGATGCCCGGCACGCTGATGTACCGCGGGATGCTGGAGCTCACCGGGGGCGACACCGGCCAGGGCGCCCTGATCCTCGTCGAGGCGCTCGCCACCGCGCTGGCCATCGGCGCCGGCGTCTACATCGGCGGCGAGCTCCTGCGCGTGGTCCGCCCCGCCCGCCGCGTCCTCCGCCCCACCCGCCGCATCAGGACCTGACCTTCCAGAGGAAGATCCTCTCTACTGGTCAGCGTAACGATTTCGACCCAGCAGGTCCCACTGCGCGACCGCCGGGCGCGACCATGGCGGTGTGGCAGCCGACGGGAGTGGCGCGACGTCCTACGCCCCGGGCGGTCTGTCCGGGGGAGAAAAGGGAAAAGCCCGGACCGCAGCGCGGTCCGGGCCCCTCATGCCTTAGAGCGGGTAGACGCCCTCGGCCTGCGGGCCCTTCTGGCCCTGCGTGATCTCGAAGCCGACGCGCTGGTTCTCGTCCAGGCTGCGGTAGCCGCTGCTGGTGATCGCCGAGTAGTGGACGAACACGTCAGGGCCGCCACCGTCCGGGGCGATGAAACCGAAGCCCTTTTCGGCGTTGAACCACTTCACGGTGCCTTCTGCCATGCCTTCTTCTCTCCTTGGATCACGGGCGGCCCGCCACCTGCCGGATCATCCGGAAGAGGAGCTACGCCCGCTGTGTACTTCCCGCGGGCGCTTCGCAGAGCAAAGGTCGAGGAAACTACGACTGCAACGTCGACCACCCTACCCGTTGAGACTGGTCAGCGCGTCAGCGACGCGGTGGCAGTCGTGGAAGGTGTTGTAAAGAGGCACCGGAGCGAGCCGGACGACGTCGGGTTCACGGGCGTCGGCGATGATCCCGTAGGAGCCCGCCAGTGCTCTGACCAGGGACGACGCGTCGGGGACGCGGATCGACAGCTGGCAGCCGCGGGCGGCCGGGTCGGCGGGCGTGATCACGTCGGCGACGCCGTCGAGCCGGGCCGCCAGGTAGGCGGTGAGGCGTTCGCTCCGGGCCCGGAGGGCGTCCATGCCCACCCGGTCGAACAGTTCCAGGGAGGCCAGGACGGGCGCCAGCGCCATGATCGGCGGGTTGGACAGCTGCCAGGCGTCGGCGGAGGCGGGCGGCGCGATCACCGGGTCCATCCGGAAGCGGGTCGCCGGGTCGGTGCCCCACCACCCCGCCAACCTGGGCAGAGAGGTGTCGCGGACGTGCCGTTCGTGGACGAAGCAGCCCGCCACGGCGCCGGGGCCGGAGTTGAGGTACTTGTAGGTGCACCAAGCGGCGAAGTCGACGTCCCAGTCGTGCAGGTGCAGCGGCACGTTGCCGGCGGCGTGCGCGAGGTCCCAGCCGACGACAGCGCCCGCGGCGTGGCCGGTTTTGGTCAGGGCCTGCATGTCCATGAGCTGGCCGGTGAGGTAGTTGACGCCGCCCAGCATGACCAGCGCGATCCGGTGGCCGTCGCGTTCGAGGAGGTCGACGACGTCCTCGGTGCGCAGATGCTCCTCGCCGGGGCGGGGACGCAGGCGCACGACGGTCTCGGCGGGGTCGAGGCCGTGGTGGACGGCCTGGCTCGCGACCGCGTAGGAGTCGGACGGGAAGGCCGAGTCCTCGATGACGATCCGGGTGCGTTCGCCCGCGGGCCGGTAGAAGGTGGCCATCATCAGGTGCAGGTTGACCGTCAGCGAGTTCATCGCGACGACCTCGTGCGGCAGGGCGCCGACCAGGCGGGCGGCCGGGTCGCGCAGCGGCTCGTGGTAGTCCACCCAGGGGCGGCGGGCCTGCGTATGGCCCTCCACGCCGAGCCGCGCCCAGTCCTGGAGCTCCTCGTGGATCCGCCCGGCGACCGTGCGCGGCTGGAGGCCGAGCGAGTTGCCCGCGAAATAGGCGGACTCCTCGTACAGCCCGCCCGGCGCGGGCGGCACGTGGAACTCGGCGCGCAGCGTGGGCAGCGGGTCGGTGTCGTCGAGCCGCCGGGCCTCCGCCTCCTGCTCGGTGGTCACTTGTTCCCTTCCAGGTCGAAGAAGCGCCGGGCGTTGCCGCCCAGCAGCGCGTCGCGGTCGGCGGCGGTCAGCGACTCGCAGGCCCGGATGGTCGTCCCGGGCTCCAGCTCGCCGAGCGGGAACGGGAAGTCGGTGCCGAGCATCACGCGTTCGGTGCCCATCACCTCGACCAGCAGCCGCAGCGCGCGCGGGTCGAAGACGGCCGAGTCGACGTAGAAGCGGTCGGTGTAGGCCGACGGCGGCTTCGGGGAGTCGCGGCGCACGATGTCACGGTTGTGCCAGGCGTTGTCGGCCCGGCCGAGCAGGTAGGCGAAGCTGCCGCCGCCGTGGCAGAAGCAGAGCCTGAGCGAGCCGGGCAGCCGTTCGAACGCGCCCGAGAGCATCAGCGTCAGGATCGACAGCTGCGTCTCGGCGGCCATGCCGACCAGCCAGGGCAGCATGTAGCGGCCGCCCATGCGGTCGTCGCCGAGCATGTCCCACGGGTGGACCAGCACCGGCATGCCCTCCCCTGCGCAGTGCGCGAGGAACGCGGTGACGCCGGCGTCGTCGGGGTAGCGCGTGCCGACGTGGTTGCCGATGTGCACGCCCCGGTGTCCGGCGGCCCTGGCCTTGGTGACGGCGGCGCACGCCAGCCCGGTGTCCTGGAGGGGCACCTGGCAGAGCGGGAGCAGCCGGTCCGGGGCGTCCGCGCAGTAGGCCAGGATGCGGTCGTTGACCAGCTCGCACCAGTCGGCGGCGCGGGCCGGCTCCGCCTCGTACCCGAACATCAGCGGGGTGGACGAGACCGCCTGCACGTCGACGCCGGCGCGGTCCATCGCGGCCAGGCGGGCGGCGGGGTCCCACAGCTCGGCGGCGACCGGGCGGTAGTCGGCGTCGCCGCTCATCATCATGCCGCTGCCGTCGCCGTTCGCGCGCAGCCACGGCTCGCCCGCGCCCGCCAGCACCCGGCTCTCGGCGCGGGAGATCGGCGGGAAGACGTGGGCGTGGACGTCGATGACGGTCACGAGTCTCGCTTTCCGCCTCGCGGCGCGGCCGCGGCGGGGGGCGTGGGGGGTCGTCCCCCCTCGCGCGGTACGGTCCGCGGACGCAGCTCGGCGGGCCAGTCCTTGCCCGGGTGCACGGCACCGCAGTTCGGGCACTTGCGGTCGCCGTCGTAGAACTTCTGGAACGTGGGCGGCAGGTCGTCCACGATCGAGCGCACCTGGAGCTCGGCGCGGTGCACGAGGTGGTGGCAGCTCACGCAGTACCACTCGAACGCCTCCCGGAGGCCCTCGGGGCGGGACACCTCGACGACCAGGCCGACCGAGCCCTCCTCGGGGCGCTGCGGCGAGTGCCGGACGTGCGGCGGCAGCAGGAAGACGTCGCCCTCGTTGATCTGCACGTCGACCGGCGGCCTGCCCTCGTCCTCCATGACGCGCAGGACCATGTTGCCCTCGAGCTGGTAGAAGAACTCCTCGGTCGGGTCGTCGTGGAAGTCGGTGCGCTGGTTGGGCCCGCCGACGACCATCACGATGAGACCGGCGTCCTCGAAGACCTGCTTGTTGCCGACGGGCGGCTTGAGCAGATCGCGGTGCTCGTCGATCCACTTCGGGAAGTTGAACGGCCGCCCGTGGCTGAGCCTCGGCAGGGTCATGACAACGCCTCCTTCGCGGGGATGTACGCCACGCACGAGATCTCGATCAGCAGGTGCGGGTGCGGCAGCTGGTGGACGGCGACGGTGGTGCGCGCCGGCCCGGTCTCGTCGAAGTACTCGCCGTAGACCTCGTTGTAGCCGCCGAAGTCGTTCATGCTGACCAGGTAGGCGGTGACGTCGACCAGGTCGCCGAGGTCTCCCCCGGCGGCCTTCAGCAGGTCGCGGATGTTGTCCAGGACGGCGCGCGTCTGCTCGCGGACGTCGAGGTCGGTGACGCCCATCGCGTCGGCGCCCGCCCCGGCGAACGTGCCGTCCGGGCGGCGCGAGCTCGTCCCGGACACGTAGACGAAGTCGCCCGCGCGCTTGACGTGCGGGAAGCGCCCGCGCGGCCGGGCCTTCCCCGCCACGGTCATCGCCTCGGTGTTCCCGCGCGCCGCGTCGGCCACCTGGTCGTCGCCTCCGGCGCTCACTTCGTCGTCACCTCCACGCTGCCCAGGCCCGCGCCGGTGACGCGGACGTGGGCGTCCTTGGGCAGGGGGACCGCGGCGGTCGCGGCGCCGGCCAGGACGATCGAGCCGGGTCCCAGCGGCAGGTCCGCCTCGCGGGCGAGCCGGACGGCGGCGCGCAGCGAGCGGACCGGGTCGCCGAGGATCGCCGCGGACGAGCCGGTCTGCACGACCCGCCCGTCGATCTCCATGACCAGCCCGACGTTCGACAGGTCGCGCGGGTCGTGCCAGGCGCCGAACCCGAACCGGGCCGCCGAGGCGTTGTCGGCGATGACGTCGGGCAGCGTGAACTTGAAGTCCTCGTAGCGGGAGTCGAGCACCTCGAAGCCCACCGCGGCCTTGAAGCCCTCCGGGCCGAGCAGGAACACGATCTCCGGCTCGATCCTGGGATGGATCAGCTCGGCCAGGTCGACCGTGGACTCGACGAGCATCGTGTCGGTCAGCTGCCCCCAGATGACGTCGTCGACGCCCATCTGGACCATCTTGGCGCGGCTGGTGAAGCCCATCTTGACGCCGATGCGGCGCTCGCCGCGGCGTTCGCGGCGGGCGATCCCGGCGCGCTGGATCTCGTACGCGGCCGCGACGTCGAACGGCGCGGTGGCGGTGAGCTTGGGCACCGCGCGCACATCGCGCACGGCCTGCTCGAGGGTCTCGGCGAACCCGGACACGTCGGTCATGAGGCCTCCTCGCCGAAGGCCACGCGGACGTCGCCGAGGCCGTCGATGCGGGCTTCGAGCACGTCGCCGGGGGCGGGCGTCGTCATCGGCCCGAGCGCCCCGGTGAGGATGGTGTCGCCCGCGCGCAGCGGGCGGCCGAGCCGCACCGCCGTGTCGGCGAGCCAGAGCGCGGCGTTCAGCGGGTGGCCCAGGCAGGCGGCGCCGGTGCCGGTCGACAACTGCTCACCGCGGCGTTCGAGGACCATCCCGCACAGGCGCAGGTCGACGTCGCCGAGCGCGGCGGGCCGGTTGCCGAGCACGTACAGGCCGGACGAGGCGTTGTCGGCGACGGTGTCGGCGAGCGTGATGTCCCAGTCGCGGATGCGGCTGCCCACGATCTCGATGGCGGGCAGGGCGAACGCGACGGCGCGGACGACGTCGGCGACGGTGTGCCGTTCGTGCGTGAGGTCGTGGTCGAGGACCAGCGCGACCTCGGCCTCGGCCCTGGCCTGCATGACCGCGCCCGCCGGGATCTCCGCGCCGTCGGGCACCGCCATGTCGGCGAGGAGCACGCCGAAGTCGGGGCTGTCGACGCCGAGCTGGGCCTGCACCGCCGGCGAGGTCAGGCCGACCTTCCGGCCGACCAGGCGCCGGCCCTGGGCCAGCCACTCGCCGGTGAGGCGTTCCTGCACGGCGTACGCCTCGTCCGCGGTGCCGATCAGGTCGCGGACCGGCTCGCACGGCACACCGGAGGCGTGGGCGCCGCGGATGCGCTCGGCCGCCAGGTCGATCGCGGATGTCTGGGTCTCGGTCACGGGCTCGCTTTCAGCTGTCAGATCTGGATGCAGACGTTGACGGGCTCGGAGAAGAAGTCCAGGGAGTACTCCCCGCCCTCCCTGCCGATGCCGGAGGCCTTGACGCCGCCGAACGGGGTCCGGAGGTCGCGCAGGTTCCAGCAGTTGACCCACACGATGCCGGTCTCGACGCGCGGCGCCACCCGGTGGGCCCGGGACAGGTCGCGGGTCCAGACGGTGGCGGCGAGCCCGTACGGGCTGTCGTTGGCCAGCCGGAGCGCCTCGTCCTCGGTGTCGAACGGGGCGACGTGGCAGACCGGGCCGAAGATCTCCTCGCGGACCGTCCGCGCCGTGGGCGGCAGGCCGGTGAGCACGGTCGGCTCGACGTGGAAGCCGCCGTCGCGGGCGTCGCCGAACACCGGCGCGCCGCCGCCGGCCACCACGGTGGCGCCCTCCTCGCGGGCCAGCCGGTAGTACGAGAGCACCTTGTCGCGGTGCGCGGCCGAGATCATCGGGCCGTAGTCCTTGAGAGCGCGCGCCCGGTCGCCGAGCCGGGAGACGAACTCGTCGAAGACGGGCCGTTCGACGTAGACGCGCTCGGTGCACAGGCAGATCTGGCCGGAGTGGGTGAACGAGGAGCGCGCGGTGCCCTCGACGGCCGCCTCCAGGTCGGCGTCGGCGAACACCAGCGCCGGGTTCTTGCCGCCCAGCTCGAACGACAGCGGCGTCACGTGGTCGGCGGCGTTGCGCATGATCGCCGCACCGGTGGCCGACTCCCCGGTGAAGGCGATGGCGTCGACGCCGGGATGCCCGGTGAGGAACTCCCCCGCCGCGCCCGCGCCGTGCCCGTGGACGAGGTTGAACGCGCCCGCCGGGAGCCCGGCGTCGTTGATCACCGAGGCCAGCAGCGTCGCCGTGGACGGGGTCTCCTCCGAGGGTTTGGCGACCACCGCGTTGCCGGCGGCCAGCGCCGGGGCGACCTTCCAGGTCAGCAGGAGCAGCGGGAGGTTCCAGGGCGAGATGACCGCCACCACGCCGAGCGGGCGCCGGACGGTGTAGTTGAGGGCCTGCCCGGAGCCGCCGCTCCAGCCCGGGACGGCCGTGGTGAACGCCCGTTCGCCCCGCCCGTAGAGCAGGTCCGCGTAGGCCCGGAAGTTGCCGGCCGCCCTCGGCACGTCGACCGTGGCGGCCAGCTCGCGGGGCTTGCCGGTGTCGCGCACCTCGGCGTCCACGAACTCGTCGAACCGCGCGTCGATGCCGTCGGCGACCGCCCGCAGCGCCGCGGCCCGCTCGCCGTCGGCCGCCGAGCCCCAGGCGCCCTTGAGGGCGGCCCGCCCGGCGCGGACCGCCGCGTCGACCACCTCCCGGGTGGCCTCCGGGGCGGACCCCGATCCGGCCCCGGTCACGGGGTCGATCACCGGGAAGACGGTCCCCGCGGACACGAACGCGCCGTCGACGTAGTGCTCAGCCTTCACACCCGCGATGATTCCCCATTCAGCTATGCCGGACCAATACCGATTGACCGGCTGGATATAACGGGATTGTGATAGTAAGGCGGCATGCGCACGATCGACCTCCTCAACGGGCGGCTCAAGCTCCGCCACCTGGTCCTGGTGGTGGCCGTGGCCGACGAGGGCAGCGTCCTGCGCGCCGCCGAGCACCTGCGGCTGGCCCAGCCCGCGGTGACCCGGAGCCTGCGCGAGGTGGAGCACGTCCTCGGCGTCGAGCTGTTCACCCGCGGCCCGCGCGGCATGACGCCGACGCTCTTCGGCGAGGCGTTCATCGAGCACGCCCGCGCCGTCCTGGCCGAGCTGCGCCGGGCGGGCGAGCGGATCTCCGGCCTGGCCGACGGCGAGGTCGGCACGGTCACGATCGGCACCCTCCTGGCGGGCTCCAACGTGCTGCTCCCGCGCGCCATCGCCACCCTCAAGAAGGCGCGCCCCGGCATCACGGTGATCGTCCAGGAGGCCACCTTCGACGCCCAGGTCCCCCGGCTCCTCGAAGGCGAGATCGACCTGATCCTGGGCCGCCTCAATCCGATCGGGGACCTGCACGGCCTGCGCCAGATCACCCTCTACGCCGAGCCGATCCGCCTCGTAGCCCGCCGCGACCACCCCGCCCGCGCCCGGCCCTGCCTCGGCCTCGAAGACCTGCTCGACTACCCGTGGGTGCTCCCGCTGGAGCAGACCGCGCTCCGGCACGAGCTCGAACAGATCTTCCGCAGCGAGGGCCTCTCGCTCCCGTCCAACCTGGTCGAGTGCACGTCGATCCTCACCGTCCGCACCCTGGTCCGCGACGCCGACATGATCGCCGCGCTGCCCGAGCTGGTCGCCCGCACCGACACCGACCTCGCGCCCCTGCCCGTCCCGCTCGAGCCCGTCCGCCGCCAGGTCGGCGTCACCCTGCCCGGCAAGCGGCCGCTCACGCCCTCGGCCCGGCTGATGCTCGACCACCTGCGCGCCCAGGCCGCCGAGCTCACCGCGGGATGAGCGCCAGCAGGGCCCGGCTCACGGCCGTGCCCGGGTCGCCGAGGTCGAGCACGACGTCGAAGTGGTCCCGCTCCGGGACGATCAGGAGCTCGCCGCCCCACATCCCCTGGAACCGCCGCGACTGCTCGACGAACCCGGTCCCGTCGTGCTCCGCGGCCACGATCACCGCCGGGCAGCGCCGTTCCCCCGCGACCAGCACGGGGCTCAGCGCCGCCGCGCGGGCGACGTCCAGCCCGAGCCACTCGTTCACGTAGACCCGGGTCAGCGGCCGGACGTCGAACAGCCCGCTGAA
This sequence comes from Spirillospora sp. NPDC047279, assembly GCF_040643285.1. NCBI lineage: Bacteria > Bacillati > Actinomycetota > Actinomycetes > Streptosporangiales > Thermomonosporaceae > Spirillospora > Spirillospora sp. NPDC047279. Next base: position 27,536 of record NZ_JBEYUA010000023.1, on the reverse strand, counting down.
CGGCATCGCCGCCTTGACCGCGTCCTCCGGCAGCCCCAGCCCGGCCTGCCAGCCGCCCACCATCGTCATCCCGGCCAGGTGCCCGCCCGCCGAGCTGCCGCCGACGACGATCCGGTCCGGGTCGAGCCCATGGGCGCGCCCGTGGTCCCACACCCAGGCGACCGCCGCGCGCGCCTGCCGGACGATCTCCTCCAGCGTCGCCTCGGGCGCGAGCGTGTAGTCGGGGACCACGGTCGCGACGCCCTGCCCGTGCAGCATCCGCGCCATGAACGAGGAGTCGTGCCGCGACAGCGCCTTCCAGTAGCCGCCGTGGAAGAACACGAAAACCGGCCGCGGCTCCCCGCCCGGCTCGGCCCCCCAGACGTCCAGCCGTTCCCCGCTCGCGGGGTCATGGACGACCCCGGGCGTCCCGGGCAGCCCCTCCACCGCCTTCTCCGACTCGGCCCGGTAGCGGGTCATCAGCTCCGCGAAGTGCCGCTCCCCCGCCTTGCGCCGCACGTTGTAGGCGACGTCCAGTTCCTCGTCGCTCAGGCCCCGTCCCGGCCAGTCGTTCACGTCCATTCCCGCAGCCTCCCCTCACCCCCGGTCACCACAAACACCCCCTCCGCGCGCCCGTGGTGTCACTGCGCGGCACGTGAGGCCCGTAGGCGCTCTCACCACCTGTTTGCCTGGTTTAGCCTTTGGGGGTGAACGAGCGCCAGCGTCCCAAGTTCTTCAGCTCCGGCAGCGGCTACCGTGCCGACGCGCCGTCCATCCTCGAGGACGCGCTGGAGACCATGCTGCGGCACAGCTCCGCGGCCCGGGGCAACATCCAGTTGACGGACTCCCGGACGGGCGGGCTGCGGATCGCGTCGCAGCGGGGCTTCTCCGACCCGTTCCTCAGGCACTTCGAACTGGTGGCCGACGACTCCAGCGCCTGCGGCCGGGCACTGGCGCTCGGGGTCTCGGTGCGGGTGGCCGACGTGGCCACGAGCCCGGTGTTCGCCGAGTCCGAGGGGCGCGAGGTGATGCTCGACGCGGGCGCGTACTCCGTCCAGTCGGCCCCCTTCCACGACCGCGCCGGCCGGCCGCTGGGCGTGGTGTCCCTGCACTACGAGCGGCCGCACGGCCCCACCGGCAACGACCAGCGGCTGATGCTCGTGGTGGCCAGGCGCACGAGCCTGCTGCTGCAGAAGTGAGGGCGGCGCGCCATCCCCCGAGGATGGCGCGCCGCCCGTGTGCGGGGGACGGTGTCAGCGGACGGTCAGGTCGGCGGTCCTGTCGCCGGCGGTGACCTGGTAGGTGCCGGTGAGGGCCTCGGGCCGCCCGGCGCCGTCGATGTCGCCGGGGGTGACGGCGAGGACGGACATCGGGAACGTGAGGGCGACCGAGCGGGTCTCGCCGGCCTTCAGCGGGACGCGGCTGAACGTGGTGAGGCGCTTCGGCGGGGTCACGACGCGGCTCACGGCCTGACCGGCGAAGACCGGCACGACGAAGTCGCCGTCACGGGAGCCGGTGTTGCTCACCTGGACGGTGAGCTTGACCGTGCCGCGGCGGGAGACCGAGGCGGTGTCGAGCTTGAGGCCGTTCACCGCGAAGGTCGTGTACGACAGGCCGGCGCCGAACGCGAAGAGCGGGTCGTAGGCCGAGCTGGGGCCGCTGTTGGTGCCCGGCATCTGCTGGTAGTACATCGGCTGGTCGCCGACCGACTTGGGCCAGGAGACCGGCAGGCGGCCGCCGGGGTTGGCCTTGCCGAACAGGGTGTCGGCGACGGCGGTGCCGGCCTCGCTGCCCGGCAGCCACGCCATCAGCAGCTGCCCGGCGTCGGCGGCCTTGCCCAGGACGAGCGGGCGCCCGGCGAGCACGACGACGGTCACCTGCTTGCCGGTGGCCTGGAGCCGGTCGACGAGGTCCTGCTGGTCGGCCGACAGCTCGGGGGTCTCGTTGTCGTTGACGCCCTCGGCGCCGGCCTTCTCGCCCACCACGACGATGGCGGCGTCGGCGTCCTCGGTCTTCTCGACCGCCTCGTCGGCGGTCGTGGCCAGCTCGGAGGACGGGTTGGCGGCCTTGACGCCCTCCCAGACGGTGACGCCGGGTTCGTCGACGCCGTCGGGGATGCCCTGCCAGCCGATGGTCCAGCCGCCGTTCTGGATCGAGACCGAGTCGGCGGCCGGGCCGGCGACGACGAGCTTCTTCCCGGTGGCGAGCGGCAGCGCGTTCGCGTCGTTCTTGAGCAGGGTCATCGACTCGGTGGCGGCCTTGACCGCGAGGGCCTTGTCGGCGCCGAGGACGGCGTCGGCCTTGGCCGCGTCGACGTAGGGGTTCTCGAAGAGCCCCAGCTGGAACTTCAGGGTGAGGATGCGGCCGACCGCGTCGTCGAGGCGCTTGCGCGAGACCTTGCCGCTCTTCACCTGGGCGGTGAGCCCGTTGACGTAGCCGTCGACCGCGCCGGGCGGCAGCATGGCCACGTCCACGCCCGCGTTCATCGCGATGCCCGCCGCGTCGGCGTACGTCGCGGCGATCTTGTGCGAGTTCGCCAGGGCCTGCACGTCGTCCCAGTCGCTGACGACGACGCCCTTGAAGCCCCACTGGCCGCGGAGCAGGTCGGTCAGCAGGTAGCGGCTGGCGTGCGCGGGGATGCTGTTGAGCGAGCCGGAGTTGACCATGACGGTCTGCGCGCCGGCGTCCACGGCCGCCTTGTACGCGGGCAGGATGGTGTCCTGGAAGTAGCGCATGTCGAAGTGCGACGGGGCGCGGTCGTGCCCGTTGAACGGCTGCGAGTAGCCGGCGAAGTGCTTGACCGTGGCGGCGACCTTGCCGTCCTGCTGCGAGCCCCTGACGAACGCGGCGCCCAGGGCCCCGGACAGGTGCGGGTCCTCGGAGTAGGTCTCGTAGTACCTGCCCCAGCGGGTGTCGCGGGCGATGTCCAGGACGGGGGCGAAGTTCCAGTTGGGCCCGGTGGCCTTCACGGCCGCCGAGGTCGACCTGCCCATCGCCTGGGACACCGCCGGGTCCCAGGTGGCGCCGACGCCGAGCTGCTGCGGGAACTTGGTCACGCCGACGATGTTGTTGTGCCCGTGCACCGCGTCCACCCCGTACAGCAGCGGGATGCGCAGCCGCTGGTTGTCGAGCGCGAACTTCTGCAGGGTGTTGGTCATCTCGGCCCAGGCACGCGGCGTGTTCTGCGCCGGCGGCTGGCCGCCGCCGGAGAGCATCTGCCCGACCTTCTGGTCGCCGAGGATCTTCTTCATGCACGCGGTGTTGAGCTGACCGCCGGACCAGTTGCAGTCGCCCTGCACGTTGACGACCGCGGGTTGTGCGGTCTGGCCGACCTTCTCTTCGACCGTCATGCGCCTCAGCAGGTCGGCGACGCGGGCGGGCGTCGGGGCGCCGCGGTCGAGGTACGCCGGGATGGACCGGGCCGTGGCCGCCCCTTGGACCAGGGTCAGTGCCAGCACCGCGGGCACCGCGAGGGCGCCCGCGCGGACGAGGGATTTCATGAGCCGCTCCTTACTCGGGGGTGGAGGTGGGCGTCGATGAGCTCTGCGTAGCGACGACCGCTGTCCTTGATCGTCCGGGCCTGCGTTCCGAAGTCGACGTGCACGAGGCCGAAACGCTGGGCGTATCCGTAGGCCCATTCGAAGTTGTCCATGAGCGACCAGACGAAGTAGCCCTCGAGCGGGGCGCCCTGGCGGGCCGCCCGGGCGCAGGCCGCCAGATGCGACTCCAGGTAGGCCGTGCGGTCGGCGTCGTGGACGTGGCCGTCGGGGGTGACCTCGTCGGGGTAGGCGGCACCGTTCTCGGTGACGTACATCGCGCGCGGCGCGTAGTCGCGGTGCACGCGGAGCAGCACGCTCTCCAGGCGGTCGGGGTGGACCTCCCAGTCCATGCCGGTGCGCGGCGTGCCGGGGTGGGTGACGGGGCGGGCGTACGGGGCCGGGCCGGACGGGTCGTCGACCGTGATCGAACGGCGGTAGTAGTTGACGCCGAGCCAGTCCAGGGGCGCCGCGATCGTCTCCATGTCGCCGGGCTCGGCGGGCGGCTCGACCCCGTACACCTCCAGCATGTCGGCCGGGTAGCCGCGGCCGTGGAGCGGGTCGAGCCACCAGCGGTTGTTGTGGCCGTCGTCGCGCCGCGCCGCGGCGACGTCCTCCTCCCGGTCGGTGGCGGGCTCGGACGCCGTCAGGATGTTGGTGATGCCGACCTGCGCCCCGGGCACGGCGGCGCGCAGCGCCTGGGCGCCGAGCCCGTGGGCGAGCAGCAGGTGGTGGGAGGCGCGCACGGCGGCGGTGAGGTCGGTGAGGCCCGGCGCCATGGCCCCTTCCAGGTGCCCGATCCACGCCGAGCACAGCGGCTCGTTCAGCGTCGCCCAGTGCCTGACCCGGTCGCCGAGCGTGTCGGCCACCACGGCGGCGTAGTCGGCGAACCGCCGCGCGGTCTCGCGTTCGGGCCAGCCGCCCCGGTCCTGGAGCACCTGCGGCAGGTCCCAGTGGTACAGGGTGGCGTGCGGGGTGAGCCCCGACTCGAGCAGCGCGTCGACCAGCCGGTCGTAGAACGCCAGCCCGGCGGGGTTCGGCGGGCCGCCGCCGTCGGGCAGCACGCGCGGCCACGCGATGGAGAAGCGGTAGGCGTTCAGCCGCAGGTCCTTCATGAGCGCCACGTCGCCCTGCCACCGGTGGTAGTGGTCGCAGGCGACGTCACCCGTGTCGCCGCCCGCGACGGCGCCCGGCACGCGGCAGAAGGTGTCCCAGATGGACGGGGAGCGGCCGTCCTCCTTCACCGCGCCCTCGATCTGGTAGGCGGACGTCGCCGCGCCCCAGGTGAAGCCGGGCGGGAAGGCGGTCAGGTCGGGTTCTTCGAGGGGCACGTCATCCTCACTTCACGGTGCGGGAGAGGGGTTCGGGGGCCTGCCGCTCACTTGACGGATCCGGCGGTGAGCCCGGCCACCAGGAACCGCTGGAGCAGCAGGAAGCCCGCCACGACGGGCAGGCTGACCACGAGCGCGGCGGCCATGATCTGGTTCCAGAACACCTCGTTCTGGGTGGAGTAGCCCTGCAGGCCGATCGACAGGGTGCGGGTGGTCTCGTTGGTCATGACCGAGGCGAAGAGGACCTCGCCCCACGCGGTCATGAACGCGTAGACGGTGACCGCGACCACCCCCGGCACCGCCGCCGGGAGGACCACCCGGAACAACGTCCCGATCGGCCCGCAGCCGTCGACCCTGGCGGCCTCGTCCAGCTCGCGCGGGATGGACTCGAAGTACCCGGCGAGCATCCAGATCGAGAACGGCAGGGAGAAGGTCAGGTAGGTGAGGATCAGCGCGCCCCGGCTGCCGTAGAGCGCGATCCCGGTCGCGTTGCCGACGTTCACGAAGATCAGGAACAGCGGCAGCAGGAACAGGATCCCCGGGAACATCTGGGTGGACAGCACCGTGATCGTGAAGACCCGCCGCCCCGGGAAGCGGTAGCGGCTGACGGCGTACGCGGCGAGGATCGCGATCGCGACCGACAGGACGGTGGCGCCGCCCGCGATGAGGATGCTGTTCACGAAGTAGTCGGCCAGCGGGACGGTGTCCCACATGTCGATGTACGGGCGGATGGTCGGCCGGGACGGCGACCACCGGAACTCGCCCTGCACGTCCTGCAGCGGCTTCAGCGACGAGCTCGCCATCGCGTACACCGGCAGCAGCGCGAACGCGGTGAGCAGCGTGAGGACGATCCGCCGCGTCCAGATGAACGAGCGCGGCGGCGCCATCGGCGACCGGGGCCGCCGCCCGCCGCCGCCCCTGCCCGGCGGCGGGCCGGAGGCGGCCGGGGCGGTGCGGGCCCCGCGCTCCCCGGTGCGCGCGATGGTGCGCGAGCTAGGCATGGGCGGGCCTCCGTCGGGACGTGAAGATCAGGTAGAGCACGGTCACCACGAGCAGGAACAGCAGGAGCAGCACCGACATCGCGGCGCCCGCGCCGAAGTTCCAGGTGACGAACGACGACTGGTAGATGTGCACGGAGACGAGGTCGCCGGCGGGCGGCGCGGCCTTGCCGAACAGCACGAACGGCGTGTTGAAGTCGTTGAACGTCCACAGGAAGAGCACGAGCACGACGACCTGGTTGATCGGGCGCAGCGCGGGCAGCGTGATGTGCCGGATCTGCCGCCACATCCCGGCGCCGTCGATGGCCGCGGCCTCGTACATCTCGCGGTCGACGCCCTGCAGCCCCGCCATGAGCACCAGGAACGCGAACGGCCACGACTTCCACACGATGACGGTCAGCAGCGCCCAGAAGCTGTTGTCGCCGATGAGCCAGAACGGGCGGTCCCCGGTGACGCCGAGCTGGTCGACCAGGACGTGGTTGACCAGCCCGGTGTCACGCTGGAGCAGGAACGACCAGGTGATGACCGAGGCGTACACGGGCAGCGCGTACGGGACGAGGAAGACCGCACGCAGCAACCCCCTCCCCCTGAACTTCTCCTGCAGCAGGATCGCGGCCCCGACGCCCATCACCCACGACAACCCGACCGTCAGCACGGTGATCGCGACGGTCACGCCGAACGACCGGAGCAGGTCCTGCCCGATCGCGCCGTTGACGTCGACGGCGACCTTGTAGTTGTCCAGGCCCGCCCCGGGCGCCTCCGACCAGTTGCGGATGTAGAGCAGGGTGAGCTCCTTGAAGCTCATCCAGAGCCCGGTGACCATCGGCACCAGGTGCACGACCAGTTCGGCCAGCACCGCCGGCAGCAGGAGGAGGTAGGGCAGGGCGCGACGCCTCAGGACCACGTCAGCCGCTCATCTTCTGCTGCGCCGTCTTGAGCTTGGCGCGCACGTCCTCGGTGGTGATCTGCTTCCCGGACGCGGCGTCGGCGAAGAGCTCCTTCATGGCCGTGCCGACGAGCGTCTCGAACTCGCTCTCCTTGGGCACCTGCGGCAGCGGCGCGGCGCTCTTCTCCAGGATGCTCCGGAAGACCTTGAGGTCGTCGGTCTGGAACGCCGGGTCGGCCTGCGCGGAGGGCACCGAGGGCAGCGAGCCGTAGGTCTTGTTGAGAATCTTCTGCTCGTCGTCGCTGGTCATGAACTTCACGAACTTCAGCGCGCCGGCGCGGTTGTCGGTGTTCTTGAAGACCGCGATGTTGATGCCCGCGACGAACGAGGTGATCGGGCGGCCGCCGGCCGGGACCGGGTCGGGCAGCGGGATCGGGACGACGCCCCAGTCGCCGGGCTTCATGCCGAGGTTGGTGAGCCCGCTGGTGGTCGCCTGCCACAGCAGCATGGAGGCCTTGCCGGTGGCGAAGTCGCGCAACGACTGGTTCTCGCTGTACTCGGCGTTGCCGGCGGCGGCGATCTTGTCCTTGCCGAGCAGGTCGACGTAGGCCTTGATGGCCTCGGCGGCCTGGGGGGTGTCGAAGCTCGGCCTGCCGTCGGCGGTGAAGAAGTCGGCGCCGTACTGCTGGCCCATGATGAACGCGTGGTGCACGTTCTCGGGGATGCTCGCGCCCTCGACGGCCAGGCCGTACCGGCCGTCCTTGGTGAGCTTCTTGCCGGAGTCGACGAGCTCCTTCCAGGTCTTGGGCGGCTGGAGCCCGGCGTCGGCGAAGTGCTTCTTGTTGTAGTAGAGCCCGTAGGCCAGCGAGTAGAGCGGGACGGCGGCCGGGTCCTTGCCCTGGGCGCCGGCGGAGGCGAGCGCGGAGGGCATGAACCGCTGCGCGCCGCCGACCTCGCCCATGGCCTTGGCGTCGAACGGCATGAGGCCGCCGGTGGCCTGGAGGGAGGCCGACCAGGTGTTGCCGATGTTGAGGACGTCGGGCCCCTGGCCCGAGGTGGTCGCGGCCAGGATGCGGTTGAGCAGGTCGGTCCACGGGACGACCTCGAGCTGGACCTTGATGCCGGTCTGCTTCTCGAACTTGGCGAGTTCGGGCTGCAGCACCTGCTTGTCGTGCTCCAAGCTGGTGCCCTGGTTGCTGGCCCAGTAGGTCAGCGTCTTCGGCGCGCTGTCGCCGCCGCCCTCCGACGTGCCGCCGCCACACGCGGCGGCGGTGGCGAGGAGGAGGCCGGCGGCCGCGAGTGCCGTCGCCGTGCGGGTGGAGCGGAATGCGCGTGATCGGGCAGTGCGGGATCTCTCGGTGCGGGATCTCCCGGTGCGGGATCTCCCGGTGCGGGATCTGATCGAGGGGTGGGGCATCGGCGCGACCTTCCAGAAGTGATGCGGAACGGTGACATGGATCACACGTGAGTTAGATCACCACTTATTTCACGCCGTGATTTAAGCAGTGACATAATGGGCGGTCAAGACCAGAAGGGGGCCCGATGCCGGAGAAGACCCGGCGGACCGTGCGCGACCTGCGCCGCGGCAACCGCTCGACGCTGTTGCGTCGCCTGTACTTCGACGGCCCGCTGACGCGGCAGGAACTGAGCGCGCAGACGGGGCTCAGCCAGGCGTCGGTGAGCAACGTCGTCGCCGAGTTGCTGGACATCGGCGTGATCATCGAGGCGGGGAGCGTCGAGTCCGACGGCGGGCGGCCGCGCATCCTGCTCAAGACCGCACCCGGCCACGGTCATCTGGTGGGCGTGGACGTGGGCGAGACGCGGGTGCTGGTCGAGCTGTTCGACCTGGAGCTGACCCCGCTGGCCAAGGCCGACCTGCCGCTCGGCGACGGCGGCCACGACGTGCGGGCCGTCGTCGAGCACATCCTGTCCGGGCTGCGCACCGTCATCACCGAGAGCGGGGTCGACAGCGCGACGGTGATCGGCGTCGGCGTGGGCGTCCCCGGCACCGTCGCCCACACTCCCGAGTACGTCGTGCACTGCCAGACCATCGGGTGGGAGGCCGTCCCGCTCGAGCAGATGTTGCGCGCCGGCACCGACCGGCACGAGGGCACGTCCCTCCCGCTGTTCGTCGACAACGGCGCGACCGCTCTCGGCCAGGCCGAGATGTGGTTCGGCGCGGGGCGCGGCGCCCGCAACGCCGTCGTCGCGCTCATCGGCTCCGGCATCGGGGCGTGCGTGGTCGTCGACGGCGCGCCGTACCGCGGCTCGGCGGGCAGCGCGGGCGAGTGGGGCCACACCAAGGCGCAGGTCGGCGGCAATCTCTGCCGCTGCGGCGCCCGCGGCTGCCTGGAGGCCTACGTCGGCGCCACCGCGCTGCTGGAGCGTTACAGGGCCGCCGGCGGCACCGCGTCCACCGGCGAGGAGCCGGCGCTGGCCCAGCTGCTCGCCGACCCGGCGCCGCTCGCCGCCGAGATCCGCACCGAGATCGTCGCCTACCTCGGCACCGGCATCGCCGGGCTGGTCAACCTCTTCAGCCCCGAAAAGATCATCATCGGCGGCTGGGCGGGGCTGCTCATCGGCAACCAGATGCTGGACCTCATCCGCGACGCGGCGGCAGGCAACGCGCTGCGCCAGCCGTTCGCGCAGACGTCGGTCGAGCTGTGCAGGCTCGGCCCCGAGGCGGTCGCGGTCGGCGCCGCGACGCTGCCGCTGGCGCACCTGCTCGACAACGGCGGCACCGTCGAGGGGCGCGAGCAGGCCGCGGGGCCGGCGCGCACCCCGGTCGCCGCCGGTCCCCCGGCCCTCCCCTGGACGCGCGCCTGACGTCCGGGACCCCCTCCCCGAAGTGCAAAAACATCTCCTAGAACCCGTGTGATCCGGATCACCGCCGGATCGCGCGGGGTACGGGCGGAGCGTTCGCTCAAGGAGGTGGGGGCATGGCGAATCCCGGTGTGTCACAGCGATCCGGAGTGGTCCGCAGCCTGATCCCGGCACGGGTCGACCGGCTGCCGTGGTCACCGTTCCATACCCGGATGGTGATCGCCCTCGGCACCGCCTGGGTGCTGGAGGGCCTGGAGATCACGGTCGCCAGCGCGGTGGCCGGGACGCTGAGCGAGCCGGCGGCGCTGAACATGTCGTCCACCCAGGTCGGCGCGCTGGCCACGGTCTATCTCGTCGGCGAGGTGGTCGGGGCGCTGTTCTTCGGCAACTTGGCCGACAAGATGGGCCGGCGCAAGCTGTTCATGGTGACGCTGGCGGTCTACCTGATCGGCAGCGGCCTCACCGCGTTCACCATGGGCTCCAGCACGCCGTGGATCATCTACATGTACGCGACGCGCTTCATCGCGGGCATGGGCATCGGCGGCGAGTACGCGGCGATGCACTCGGCCATCGACGAACTCGTCCCGGCGAAGTACCGGGGCCGCGTCGACATCGGCATCAGCGGCACGTACTGGGGCGGCGCCATCCTCGGCACGCTCGGCACGCTGCTGTTCCTCAACGAGCTGCCCACCGACGTCGGCTGGCGGCTCGGCTTCCTGCTCGGCCCGGTGCTGGCCGTCGTCATCCTCTTCGTCCGGCGCCATCTGCCCGAGAGCCCGCGCTGGCAGGTCATGCACGGCAAGGAGGAGGAGGCCGAGAAGTCGATCGCCTACATCGAGGAGGAGGTCCGGCGCACCGGGCACGACCTCCCCGACGTCGACCCGGCGAAGGCGATCGAGATCAGGCCCTCACCGCACCGCGGCTACCTGACGCTGGTCAGGGTGCTGTTCTCGCAGTACCCGACACGGTCGATCCTCGGCGCCACGCTGATGATCACCCAGTCGTTCCTGTACAACGCGATCTTCTTCACCTACACGCTGGTGCTGACGAAGGTCTACGGCATCCCGTCGTCCGCGGCGCCGTGGTATCTCATCGCGTTCGCCGCCGGCAACCTCGCCGGCCCGCTGCTGCTGGGCCACCTGTTCGACACCGTCGGGCGCCGGAAGATGATCTCCGGCACGTACCTGCTGTCGGGCCTGTTGCTGGCGGTCTCGGCCTGGCTGTTCTACCTGGGCGTGCTCACCGCCCTCACCCAGACCGTGTTGTGGTGCGTGATCTTCTTCTTCGCGTCGGCGGGCGCCAGTTCGGCCTACCTGACGGTGAGCGAGCTGTTCCCCGTCGAGGTGCGGGCCCAGGCCATCGCGGTGTTCTTCGCCATCGCGCAGTGCTTCGGGGCGCTCGGCCCGATCCTGTACGGCGCGCTGATCGGCGACGGAGCCGACCGCACCCGGCTGGCGATCGGCTACCTTTTGGCCGCGGGCATCATGTGCGTCGGCGCGTTCGTCGAACTCGTCCTGGGCGTGGACGCCGAGGGCAAGTCCCTGGAGGACGTCACCCGGCCGCTGTCGTCCGTCCAGAAGGCGGGCAAGACCATCAGCGAGACGCCGGGCCTGGGCGGCCAGTCCGTCAACCCGCCGGCGAACCGGCCGCCGCGCAGGCCCGAGGACCCCGGCTGACCGGGGCGAGGTCCAGGCGGCGGTCAGGCGTTCAGGTACGCCAGGACGGCGAGGACGCGGCGGTGGCCGCTGTCGCTGGGCGGCAGGTCGAGTTTGAGGAAGATGCCGCCGATGTGCTTGCTCACCGAACGTTCGGTGATGACCAGCGTGGTGGCGATGGTGGCGTTGTCGTGGCCCTGGGCCATCAGGGCGAGCACCTCGCGCTCGCGCGGGGTGAGGGCCTGGAGTGGCGAGCGCCGCGTCATGAGCTGCGACACCACCTCCGGGTCGAGCGCGGTGCCGCCCGCCGCGACCCGGCCGAGCGCGTCGAGGAACTCCTCCACCCGGCCCACGCGGTCCTTCAGCAGGTAGCCGACGCCCTGCGCGCCGCCCGCCAGCAGCTCGGTCGCGTACGTCTCCTCCACGTACTGCGACAGGACCAGGACCGGCAGGTCGGGGATCGCCTTGCGGGCCTCGATCGCCGCGCGCAGCCCCTCGTCCCGGAAGCCGGGCGGCAGCCGGACGTCGAGCACGGCGACGTCGGGCCGGTGCTCCAGCAGCAGCGGCACGATCTGCGGCCCGGTGTCGGCGACCGCGGCGACCTCGTGCCCGTCGGTGGTCAGCAGCAGGACCAGCCCCTCGCGCAGCAGGGCGTTGTCCTCGGCGATCACGATCCGCACGGCAGCTCCACCTCGAGTGTCGTTCCCACGCCGACCGGGCTGTCGATGCGGGTGGCGCCGTCGAGCGCGGCGACCCGGCGGCGGATCCCGGCCAGGCCACTGCCGCCGGCCGGATCGGCGCCGCCCTTCCCATCGTCCCGCACGACGATCCGCAGCGCGTCGCCGTCCCGGCGCACCGAGACCTCGGCGGACGCCGCGCCGCTGTGCTTGGCGACGTTCGTCAGCGCCTCGGCGACGACGAAGTAGGCGGCGGCCTCCACCGCGGCGGGCACCCGGCCCTGCTCCTCGGCGACGTCCACGGTCACCGGGATGTGCAGCCCGGCGGCGAGCGCGCGGACGGCGCCGGGCAGCCCGCGGTCGGACAGGATCGGCGGGTAGATGCCGCGGATCACCGTTCGCAGCTGGGTGAGGGCGTCCTCGACGCCCTCCCTGGCCTCCAGGAACAACGTGCGGGCCGCCTGCGGGTCGGCGTCGAAACGCCGGTCGGCCAGGCCGAGCCGCAGCACCACCGACACCAGCTGGGCCTGCGTGCCGTCGTGCAGGTCGCGTTCGATGCGCCGCAGCTCGGCGCCGTGCGCCTCCAGCGCCTCGGCGCGGGTCTCGGTCAGCCGCTCGACGCGTTCGGCCAGGCTGGTGCCCTTGGTCGGGCCGAGCAGCGCCGCCGCGAGCCTTGCCTGCCAGCGCGCGACCCAGGGCACGACCACCAGCAGGATCAGTGCGTTCACGCCCGCCTGGACGAACGGCATGGTCAGCGCCTTGGGCCAGCTGTCCAGCGTGACGTACGCCGACTGGGACCCCTCCGGCGCGGCCCACCACCAGAACGGCAGCGACAGTGACAGCAGGATCGACGGCCACAACATGACCGCCACGACCGCGACCAGCAGGCCGCCGAAGCCGTGCACCACCATCCACGCCAGGTCGCGCCAGGTCGACGCCGTCCGCAGCAGCACCGCCCCCTGCCGGAACGAGGTGCCGCGCGGCTCGGCGTAGGGCGCGGGGATCTCCTCGCCCAGGGCGCGGCCGGCCCGGCGCCGCTCGGCGTTCGCCATCGCGCGCAGCGGGCGGACCACCTCCGGCAGCCAGGGCACCCCGACGGTCAGGACGGTGAAGAACGCCACCAGCGGGAACACGCTGATCCCGGCCAGCGCGGGCAGCGCGGTGCGCAGGCCCGCCACCAGGTACACCGTGGCGCGCAGACTGCGCTCGATCGCCGCCTTCATGGTCCTCACCCCCTCCGTCGCGAATCACGTTATGGCACCCCGGACGGCACCCGGAAGGACGCCCGCACCCCGGCCGGGGGTGTAGCCCGCTACACCACCGGTTCGGGAGTCCGAGCCCATGTGCCCGTGCCTCCTCCCGATCTACGTTCATCCAGGTGAGAGCACGGACGAGGGTGAGGGGATCATGACGGTGACAACACTGGCGACGTCGGCGGCGACCGCCACGGGACACGCGGTCCGCCTGGAGGCGGTCAGCAGGTCGTACGGTGCGGTGACGGCCCTGCGCGGCGTCACCCGGGCGTTCCCGCGCGGCGGGTTCACCGCCGTCATGGGCCCGTCCGGCTCGGGCAAGAGCACGTTCCTGCAGTGCGCGTCGGGGCTCGACCGGCCCACCGAGGGCACCGTCCTGATCGGCGGCACCGACATCGGGCGGCTCAGCGAGGCGAAGCGCACCCGGCTGCGCCGGCGGAAGATCGGCTTCGTCTTCCAGTCGTTCAACCTGATCCCGTCGATGGACGTGGAGCAGAACATCACGCTGCCGCTCCACCTCGGCGGCGAGCGGCCCGACCGGGACTGGCTGGCCGAGGTGGTGGAACGGGTCGGCCTGGCCGACCGGCTGCGCCACCGCCCCTCCGAGCTGTCGGGCGGGCAGCAGCAGCGGGCCGCCGTGGCCCGCGCGCTGGTCACCAGGCCGGAGGTCGTCTTCGCCGACGAGCCCACCGGCGCCCTCGACCCGCGGACGGCGCGCGAGGTGCTGCGCCTGCTGCGCGAGGCGGCCGACCAGACCGGGCAGACGGTCGTCCTGGTGACGCACGACCCGGTGGCGGCCTCCTGGGCCGACTCGGTGCTGTTCCTGAGCGACGGGCGGATCGTCGACGAGCTCGTGGACCCCTCCGTCACCTCCGTGATGGACCGCTGGGAGGTGCTGTGAAGACCACGAAGGCGGCGAAGAGGGGCGTGTTCACCGCCCTGCTGTTCGCCGCGACGCTCCTCGGGGCGTGCGGCGTGCTCCTGGAGTCGGCCCTGCGCGCGCACGCGCCGGTGGAGCGGTTCGAGGCCGCCGCCGCGGTGGTCACGGCCCCGCAGTCGGTCTCCGTCGTGCAGAAGCGCACCGGCTCCGAGCCCGAGACGCAGCGCCGGCCCCTGCCCGAACGTGCGCGCGTCCCGATCGCCGCCGCCGAGAAGCTGCGCGCCGTCCCCGGCGTCCGCGCGGTCGTGGCGGACGTGTCGTTCCCGGTGCTCACCACCTCCGGTGTCGCGGTGACCGGCCACGGCTGGGACTCGGCGGCCCTGCGGCCGTACGCGCTCACCGGCGGGCGCGCCCCGCAGGCGGCGGACGAGGTCGTGCTGGACACGGCCACCGCGGCCCGGGCCCGCGTCACGACCGGCGGCGTCGTCGGGCTCCAGTCGTCCGGCACGCCGCGGCCGTACCGCGTCAGCGGCCTGGTCGAGGCGGGCGGGCCGGGCGCTGCCTTCTTCGGCCCGCAGGCCGCCGCCGCGTTGAGCGGGCGTCCCGGTCAGGCGGACGCCCTCGCCGTGCTGGCGGACGGGAAGGTCGGCTCCGCGGCCCTGGAGCGGGCCGTACCCGGCCTGACGGTGCGGACGGGCGCGGCCCGCGGCGACGCCGAGACCCTCGACGTGGCCACGGCACGCCCGGACATCATCGACATGTCCGCCTCGTTCAGCGTGGTGGCCGTGCTGACGGCGCTGGTCGTCGTCTCCGGCCTGATCGCGCTGTCGGTCCGCGAACGCGCCCGCGAGATCGCCCTTCTGCGGGCGGTGGGCGCGACGCCCTGGCAGGTCCGCCGTGACCTCCTGGGCGGCACGCTGCGGCTCGCGCTCGCCGCCGGGACGGCCGGCGGCATCCTCTCGCTGGGGGCCGGCGCGGCGATGCACGGGGCCATGTCGGCCAAGGACGTGCTCCCGGCGGGCTTCGGCCTCTCCCTCAGCCCGCTGCCCGCGCTGGCGGCGCTCGCGATCACGCTCGTCGCGGCCGCGCTCTCGGCGTTCCTCGCCTCGCTGCGGGCGACCCGCATCAGGCCGGCGGCGGCGCTGGGCGAGGCCGCCGTGGAGCCCGCCTCGCTCCCCCTCTGGCGGGTCATCACCGGCTCGGTGTTCCTCGTCCTGGCGCTGAGCTCGCTGGGCGCCTCGACGTTGACGAGCGGCTCGACCGCCGAGGCGTCGGTCGGCGGGACCGTCCTCGCGCTCATCATCGCCACCGCGTTCCTCGCCCCGCTGATCGCCCGGCACGGCGAACGTCTCCTCGCCCCGGCGCTGCGCGGGCTGTCGCCGGTCACCGGGCCGCTGGCGAGCCACAACATCGGGGCCGCGGCGCTGCGCCTCGGATCGGTCATCACGCCGGTCGCGCTGGCCGTGGCGTTCGCCGGGGTGCAGCTCTTCGCGCAGTCCACCGCCGTGGCGGCGACCGAGGACCAGTCGGCCGACGGGACCCGCGCCGGCCAGGTCGTCGTCTCCGCCGGGCAGGGCCTGCCGCCCGGGGTGCTGGACGCGGTGCGCGGCGCCCCCGGCGTGCGGGCGGCGACCGCGGTGAAGCGCACCACGGTCGTGATGTCGGTGCGCGAGCTGGGCGAGACGACCCTGCTGTCGCTCCCCGCCCAGGGCGTGAGCCTGGACGGCCTGGACCAGACCCTGGACCCGGGGGTGAGCCGGGGGCGGCTCGGCGACCTGCGCGACGCCGGCACGGTGGCGCTCAGCGAGATCGCGGCCGAGGGCCTGCGGCCGGGCCAGGCCGTGCCGATCCGGCTCGGTGACGGCACCCTGATCAGGCCGCGGGTCGTGGCGGTGTACGAGCGCGGGCGCGGGTTCGGCGACGTGCTGCTCCCCCGTTCCGTGGTCGCCGCGCACACGACGACGCCGCTGGACGACCACGTGCTCGTCCGCGGCGACGCCGACCTGCGCGGGGCGCTGGCCCCGTACGCCGGGGCGGAAGCCGTGAGCGCCGGCGCGTACGGCGCGCAGGTGTCGGAGACGCTCAGGCTCCAGGGCTTCATGAGCCACGTCATCGTGCTGGCCATCTCCGGCTTCGTGGTCATCGGGCTGGTCACCACGCTCGCGGTCGCGACCAGGTCCCGCCGGGACGAGTTCGCGCTGCTGGGCCTGGTCGGCGCGACACGGCGGCAGATCATGCGCATGGTTCGGCTGGAGGCCGCCGCGATGCTCGGCATCGGCGTGGCCACCGGCGTCCTCATCACCGCGGTCACGCTGATGGCGTTCGCCGCCGCCATCACCGGGCTCCCGCTGCCGGACGTGCGCCTCCCCACCGCCGTGGCGATCCTTCTGCTGGTGACCGGGCCGGGCGCCGCCGCGATGGTGCTGTCCGCACGGACGGGTCACCGCCGGTGAGGCCGACCGAACCCGGCGGCCGGTCCCACCGGCGGGCCGCTCGCCGTTAACATGCCGGAGTGCCAAGATCCCTGTTGGCACTGATCTGTACCGGAACGGCGTGAAATGGACGACCTCGAGCTCCGGCGGCACCTGCCGGGCAACCTGCCACAGCTGTTCGCCGACGACGACGTCGAGCGGACGCTGGAGGTGCCGCTGCCCGCGGGAGAGGTGGTCTGGCCCGACCCCGGCTACCCGCAGCGCCAGCTCCTCCAGCGGCCGGCGTTCTGGCTGAGCGACGAGCCCGTCGGCGGCGGCCTGTGGGCGGCGCTGCGGGCCGCCCACCCCCGGTCGGGCCTGTGGCCGCTGCTGCTGGACGAGTCCGACCAGCCGTGGGCGGCCGGGCAGATCGCCCCGGAGCCGGTCGCCGAGGTCGGCAACTACGTACCGGGCGCGTTCATGGCCGAGGTGTGGGCCGACTGGGCCGAGCAGGCGGCCGAGGAGGACCACGACGACCTCGCGCCGTTCGGCCCCGACTGCCCCGGCCCGGCGCAGCGCGGCGCCGCGCTGGACGACCCGGGCGCCGTCGCCGACCGGCACGCGCGGCTCCTCGGCCACCGCGGCATGTCCCTCGGCCTGGTCGCGGTCGAGCGCGGCGCCGACGCCCTCGCCGCGATCGGCTGGCAGGGCGCGCTCAACCACAACGAGTGGACGGCCCCGCTCGCCGCCGTGGTCCGCGGCTGGGAGGACCGGTTCGGCGCGCGCGTCATCGCGCTGGGCTTCAACACCCTCGAGCTCAGCGTCGCCTCCCCGCCCATCAGCGTGCGCCACGCCCTGCACGTCGCTGCCGAGCATTGGGCCTTCTGTCCTGACATCCTCTTCCAGGGCCCCGGCGACCTCCGGGGCTACGCCGAGGAGATCCGTGGCAGGGACCACTGGTCCTTCTGGTGGGACTGAACGATGGAGGATGAGCCGTTGTCCGGGAGACGACGCGGGGTAGGGCGGTTCCTCCCCTCTCGCAGGCCGCGCGCCGGGGCGGCCGTGCCCGCCCCCCGCGACCCGTCGGGCGGCAGGCTCGGCTGGGGCTGGAACGGCGTCTCCTGGGGCACCTCGTCCGACGAGTTCACCAAGAGGTTCCCGCAGGCCTCCCAGCAGAACGGCGACTGGTGGGTCACCGGGCTCGGGCCCGAGACGTTCTGCGGTGTCACGATGGACGCTCAGTACGCCTTCAACGACAACGACGAGTTCGCCATGGTCGTCTTCTATCCCGAGATCGGCGACCGGGCGCGGCTGCCCGGGGCCGTCTCCGGCGAGCTCGGCGCGCCCGGCAGCACGGCGACCGTCTGGAGGGTCGGCAAGGTCGAGGTGTCGGTGAAGCCCGGCGGCGGCACCGCCACCCTGCGGCACACGGTCTACGCCGACCGCTGACTCACCGTTCCGCGCCCACGACGCGCAGCGCGGTGTGCGCGCACAGCGCGCCGATCTCGTCGGGCGTGCGCGGGCCCTCGGGGCGGTACCAGCGGCACACGTCGATGGCGAGCGAGGAGAGCGCGCGGGCGGTGCCGGGCAGGTCGGCCACGTCGAAGTGGCCGCTCGCGGCGCCGGCCGACACCTCGGCGAGGATCAGCTCGCGCACCTGGCGGCGCATGGCGGCGATCCGGGCGGCGTGCTCGGGCTCGAGGGCGCGCATCTCGTTCTGGATCACCCGGGCGGCCTCGTGGTGGCGGGCGTGCCAGGAGGAGAACGCGTACATCAGGGCGCGGACGCGCTGCGGCGGCTCCTCCTTGCCGTCGAGGGCCTCGCGCAACGTGGCCAGGACCGAGTCGTGGACGATCAGGGCGATCTGGAAGAGCAGGTCGGCCTTGGTCCGGTAGTGCACGTACAGGGCTCCGGCGCTCATCCCGGCCCCGGTGGTGATGTGCCGGGTCGAGGTGCCGTGGTAGCCCAGCTCGGCGAACGAGTCGACGGCGGCCAGCAGGAGCCGCCGCGCCGCCTCGGGGCGCACCGTCGCCCACATGTCCTGACTCACCCGCTCAGCCTAAGCGATCGCTCAGTAGACTGTCCGGGCAGCACCGATGATTTCAGGAGGAAGCGCATGCGCCGCACCGTCTTCGAGACCGACCACGAACTGTTCAGAGAGTCTGTGCGGGAGTTCGTGGAGCGCACGCTGCTGCCACTGGACGAGGAGATCCGTGATGAGCGGATGCTCAGGCGGGAGGTCTGGCTGGAGGCCGGCAAGCAGGGCTTCCTGGGCATGCAGGTGCCCGAGGAGTACGGCGGCCAGGGCGCCGGCGACTTCCGCTTCAACGCGGTGATCGGCGAGGAGCTGGCCCGGGTCGCCGCCGCCTACAACTCGATCGTGGCCATCCACACCGACATCTGCGCGCCCTACCTGCTGGAGCTGGCCACCGAGGAGGCCAGGCGGCGCTGGCTCCCCGGCTTCTGCAGCGGCGAGCTGATCACCGCCATCGGCATGACCGAGCCGGGCGGCGGCTCCGACCTCGCGGCGCTGAAGACCACCGCGACCCGCGACGGCGACGCCTGGGTGATCAACGGCTCCAAGACGTTCATCACCAACGGCGGGCACGCCGACCTGATCATCGTGGCCGCCAAGACCGACCCGGAGAAGGGCGCCAAGGGCATCACGCTGTTCGGCGTCGAGGCCGGCATGCCCGGCTTCACCCGCGGCACCAAGCTCGACAAGGTCGGCCAGCCCGAGGCCGACACCTCCGAGCTGTTCTTCGAGAACGTCCGCGTCCCCGACTCCCACGTCATCGGCGAGCTCGGCCGCGGCTTCGTCCACATGATGGAGCGCCTGCCCCAGGAGCGCCTGTCCTGCTCGGTCGCCAACGTCGCCCACGCCCGCGGCGTCCTGGAGGAGACGATCGCCTACGTCAAGGAGCGCAAGGCCTTCGGGCAGCCGATCGGCGCGTTCCAGCACAACAAGTTCCTGGTGGCCGAGCTCGTCACCAAGCTCGACGTGGCGCAGGCCTTCGTCGACCAGTGCCTGGCCGCGCACGTCACCGGCGACCTCGACACGGCCGACGCCTCCAAGGCCAAGTGGTGGACCTCCGACGTGCAGAACGAGATCATCGACGGCTGCGTCCAGCTGTACGGCGGCTACGGCTACATGCGCGAGTACCGCGTGGCCCGCGCCTGGATGGACGCCCGCGTCACCCGCATCTGGGCCGGCTCCAACGAGATCATGAAAGAGATCATCGGCCGCGCCGAGGGCCTCTAACCCTGACCTGCACCTCTACGTTCTCGCTGTAGCCAGAGGCTAACACCGTGTTAGGCAGAATGTTAGCTGGCCCGGGCGCTTGGAGGGCAAGGGCGCCATCGCCGCTTACCTGCGTCACTATCCCGACCACATCGATCTGCACGACTTTCCGGACCTGCGGATCCACCAGACCACCGATCCGGAGACCATCGTGGTCGAGATGCGCGGCGTGGGCCGCCTGGTGGAGACCGGCAAGCCCTTCGACATGACCTACATCGCCGTCGTGACGGTTCGGGACGGGCTCATCACCTCCTACCGCGACTACTGGAACCCGCTCGTCGTGCAAGAACCCGGCACCGACTTCGCCGGGAGCAGCCGATGACCGCCGGCGGCACCACTTTGGTCATCGGCGCCACCGGCACCACCGGCAGCCGCACCGCCGCGCAGCTGACAGCCGCCGGTCACCGCGTCAAGGCCGCCAGCCGTCAGGGCACCGCGGTCCCCGGCGCGGAGCCGGTCTCCTTCGACTGGTACGGCCCCGCCACCCACGCCGCCGCCCTCGACGGGGTCGACCGCGTCTACCTCATACCGCCCCCGGGCGACTCCGATCCGGCGGCGATCATGCTGCCCTTTCTCGAACAGGCTCGCACCGCCGGCGTGCACCGCGCGGTGCTCCTGAGTTCCTCGGCCATTCCCGAGGGTGGCCCGGCGGTGGGAGTGGTGCATCGGGCCCTGCCCGGCCTGTTCGAGCAGTGGGCGGTGCTGCGGCCCTCCTGGTTCATGCAGAACTTCACCGGCACGCACGTCCACGCCCTCAGCATCCGTGAAGACGGCACCATCTGGACCGCCGCCGGAAGCGGCCGGGTCGGTTTCATCGACGCCGGAGACATCGCGGCCGTCGCGGTCCACGCCCTGGCCGACGAACAGTCTCCCAACACCGATCTCATCCTCACCGGACCGGAGGCGCTGAGCTACGACGACATCGCCGCGTGCATCACCGAGGTCTCCGGTCGGCCCGTAGTCCACCGCCCTCTGTCCTACGAGGAAATGCGCGAACGCCTCACCGACCAGGTGGCGCCGGAGTTCGCCGCGATGCTGGCCGGCATGGATCAGGCCATCGCCGAGGGGGCCGAGGACCGCGTCACCGACACCGTCCAGCGCCTCACCGGTCGGTCCCCGCGCCCCTTGCGCGCCCTCCTGGAAGAGGAGATGCGGTGAAGCAGTTGATGTTCCCAGACGATCAGCAGTTCGGGTTCGAGACCCTGCGCACCCTCGGCTTGGCCGTCTACGGCGGCTCGGACGTCGGTGAAGTCATCGCTACCGCCTCCCGCGTCACCTCCGGCGACTACGACGGCTGGCACGACGCCTGGCTGTCCACCGCCGAGCGCTTGGACACCGAGGCCCGCGCAAGCCACCCCGTCAGCGCACGCGACGGGCTCCTGCGCGCTTCCACCTACTACCGGGCGGCCGAGTTCTTCCTGCACGGCTACTTCTACCGGGCGGCGGGCGCGGGCCCGAAGCCGACACTGGTGATGCACAACGGATTCGACGGCGCCCGCCGAGGAGCTGCACTTCTTCGGCGCCGTCGGCGGGCAGGAACGCGGCTATCACGTCCTGACCTTCGACGGACCCGGGCAGCCTGCGGCCATCCACCGGAACGTGCTGTCCTTCCGGCCGGACTGGGAGAACGTGGTCGGCCCGGTCCTGGACTTCCTCACCCAAGGCCCGGGCGTTGATCCGGTCCGCATCGCGCTGCTCGGTGTCAGTCTGGGCGGCTACCTGGCGCCCCGCGCGGCGGCCTATGAGCCGCGCCTGGCAGCCCTCGTCGCCGTCGACGGTGTCTTCGACGCGGTCTCCGCCTTGACCTCGCACCTCCCACTGCCGCACGACGAGGCGGTCCAGCGCGCGGCAGCCGAGCACGACGACGAACTGGACCGGATGATCGCCGAGGCTCGTGAGCAGAGCCCGATCCTGCGCTGGGCCTGCGACCACGGCCGGTACGTCACCGGGACCTCAACCGACCGGGAGTTAGGGGCGCAAAGGGGAGGCGGAAGTCCGGATCGGATCCGATTGGATTGGTGGCTCGTTCCGGCAGGTCATGCGCGAGGTTCTGATCGGATCGGCGGAGGGGGCGGAGTCGAACGATTCCGCCCCCTCGGTCATCCCGGCGCCAATGTCACGGCCGTCGGCGGCAGCGCGGCCAAGATCTCTCCCGGTCGTGACGAGCGACCTGGTTTGACCACGGGAGGTTATCCCCACTGCTGTCCGCCAGCCCCCAACCTTAGCCTTTACCGGATCTTGAGTTCGGCGTGCGTGCGGACGGCTTCGGCGACCTCGCGCGGGTGGGTCAGTTGCGGGTGGTGCCCGGCGCCGGGAATGACGGTCACGGTCGCGTTCGGAACGATCTCCAGCGGATCCTCGGAGCCGACGATCACGTGCACCTGCCCGCCATAGGCGCGGAGCTTGGCCTGGAGGCCGGCACGCCATTCTTGCTCGGCGGACGCGGCGAGCAGGCCCGCGACGTTCCCCGCCACGTCACCGCGGCGCAGGTCGGCGACGCTGGAGCCGAGCGCGGCCGCGTGTTCCGCACTCCCGGCGAGTCGGTCGGCCAAGGCGTCTGGAGTCACCCGTTTCAGACCCAGGCGCGACAGAGGCGCCGATCGAGCCAGGAGGCCAGGGCGCCTCTGCAAGAAGAACGGCGACACGAGGGTGAGCCGCTCGACCGCGTCCGGGTGGGCGGCAGCGGCCTCGACGGCGGCAGCGGCCCCGATCGAGTGCCCCACCAGGTGAGGCGCACCGCTTTCGGTCACCAGTGCGGCCAGCCAGGACGACCAGTCGTCAGGGTCTCCGGCGCTCATCCCCAGCCCAGGTAGGTCGATGGCACGGGCATCGCCCAGGAGCGCGACGGCGGGCGCCCAGGTGTCGGCGTTCACCGGCAGGCCCGGCAGCACCACCGTGGGTGCCCCCGGCTCGCCGAGCTCGAACGTCCGCACTCCGCCCAGCGTGGTGAATCGCCTGTTGCCGGGCGGAGCGTCCCCGAAGCGGTGTGCCGCCAGATGGTCGGCCCAGCGGCGGATCGTCGTGGCGGTGTCCGGCATGACCAGGTCGTGCCGGTCGGCGAACGCCCGGGCCGACCCGGTCGGGTAGCGGTCGCTGGACAGGAACGTCAACGTCTCCGGATCAGCCTTGGTAAGGCGCCGCGGAAGCCTCTTTACCACCGGCACCGGAATCCGCATGCGCGGCGCCTTGACCCCATAGTGGTCGGCGACGAGCGCGATCAGGTCGGGCATCGCGGGGGTGTCGTCGTCCAGCAGCCAGTACGCCTCGCCCGCCGCTTCCTCAGCCTCCGGCAACAATGCCATGAACCGCGCGAAATAGTCGGCCGCGACGACGGGGACGAAGGTCCGCGCGTTCCCCGGGACTGCGGTGAGGGTGCCCTGCCACAGATCCTTCAAGGTCGACGCGAGCCCGAGGTACTGGTCGGACTCCCCCGTCCTGCTGTCACCGATCACACTGGCCGGGTTGACGATGGACCAGGGAACCCCGAGCCGTTCCACCTCGGTCCGGAACACGGCGTCGGCCTCGACCCGCGACCCCTCATACGCGCCCAGATCCCGGTAGCTCTCCGGCCGCTCCTGCCCGCTCACGCGGTATCCGGAGACCTGCACGAGCCGGCGCAGACTCGGCAGCCGAGCGGAGAACGCGACGATCGCCCGCACGCTGTCGACGTTGGCCCGGCGCGCCTCATCCTCGGTCATCCCGAAACGGTAGGCGCCCGCACAGTTGTAGACCTCCGTGATGCCGTCGGGTTGGAGATCCCCCGCGATCAGGGACGGTGACGCGAAGTCGACCCGGAGGTCGGCCGGCGGTCGCGGGTGCCCGTGCTCGGCCAGCCACCGCTCGAGGCGCTCGTAGGAGTCGCGGCTGCGGCTCGCCGTGCTCACCCGGACGCCTGCCCGGCCGAGCGCCAGGACCAGATTCCGCCCGATGAGCCCGGTCGCCCCGAAAACCAGCGCGTGCCTCTCGATCGTGCTCATGATGCCGCCTCCTGGTCCAGCAGAAGGGCGAGCGCGTCGGCGGCGAAGCGCAACGGCTCGGTCGAACGCTGGGCGCGTGACACGATCACCGCGCCTTCCACCATGCTGACGACCGCCGTCGCCCTAGCCCGCGCGGTTGACTCCGGGCGGCCCCGCGCGACGAGGAGGTCGGTGACCGGTGCAATCCAGGACTCGAACGCGTTCGCACAAGCGAACCGCAACCGTTCGCTCTGCGCGCCCATCTCCAGCGTCACGACCGAGACCGGGCAGCCGAGCTGGAAGTCGCTGTCGGTGAGTATCCCGGCCAGCACGTCAAGGACGCCGCGCACAACCTGGCCCGGTGCGGCGCCCTCCAGCACCGAATCGCCGACCAATGAGCCGAACCGCGCCGCCGCGAGCTCCACCGCCTTCTCACCGAGCGCCTCCTTCCCTTCTGGAAAGTGGAAGTACAACGACCCCTTCGGGGCGCCCGCGTGCTCGGTCACGGTATTGAGCCCCGTGCCGGCGTAGCCGTTGCGCTGGATCAGTTCGAGCATCGACTCGACCAGCCGCGCACTGGTCGCCGCTCCCTTGGTAGTAGCCATGGCAGATATAATAGACCGGTCTATATATTTGTCAACCGCCACTCTGATGCGAGGTTGCGGTGCAGGTGGCCGGGCCCCTCCACCGTCGCCAGGGACGCCAACCATCGGCCCATCATCAGCACCGGCCATGTCCGCGTAAGACGCTCCGACGCGCACCCACCCCGGCGTCAAACACGTCGCCCGCTACGCTCCTCGACAGCCACCTCCCCGATCACTGGCTGCGCTCCCACTACAGAAGCTGCCTGGCGAGCGCCTACCTGGCGGCGGATCAATTCGCCGAGGCCGTCACCGTCGCCGAGCGCGGGCTTGAGCTGGCCAACGAATTGCCCTCGGCGCCCGAGCCCACGTCCGCATTCGGGCAGCAGGCTCTAGCTCAGGCCTACGCCGCCGCCGCTGTCGCCACGTACCAGGCGGCGGTGCAGATCTGCGCGCAGGCGACCGGCCCGCAGAGCCCTCTCACCCGCCGGGTCGTCGCCGAACTGGCCGCGACCCGCGACCAGGATGCCCGCACCCAGCCACGGCGAAGGCCGATACTGCGCCGATGGAGGCAACGATGACCGACCCGAACGCCAGCCGAGGTGAGGTCGTACTCGAGCCCACGGCGCTGCTGCGCTCCCCCGCGCAGACCCCACCGCACGCCGGCCACATGGCCACCCCTCCCCCGCCACCCGGCGCAGCCCCCGCCCTGGGCGCGGCACCGGCGCCGCCCGCGCCGCTGCTGGTGTCGGTCGGCGACATCGCCGGGCTGTCGCCGCGGCGCCGCCGCGGCGACGGCGGTGAGGTGCCCGGCGCCGACGTCGACCTGATCGACCAACTCCCCCGCTACGAGGCCGACGCGAGCTGGCCGACCTGGCCGCGTTCGTGCGCTGGCTGCAGGTCAGCTTGCCCGGCGCCGGGCTGTGGCAGGTCACCGAGGACGTGCTGGTCGCCTACGTCGACGAGATGGGCACCGCCACCGGCGCCATGGCGAAGCTGGGCCGCGGCAAGCCGCTGCGCGCACCCAGCATCGCCCGCCGCCTGTCGTCGCTGAAGTCGCTGTACGGCTACGCCGTCCGCCGCCGCGTTCTGCCCTTCAGCCCGGCGGAGTACGTCGACCCGCCGAAGGTGCCCCGGCGCGGCAGCACCCCGGCCCTCCCCCGCGTCATCGCCGCCAAGCTGCTGCAGGGCGCGCACGCCATCGCCGACGACTACCCGGCCGACGCCGCGGCGGTGGCCCTGCTGGTCAATACCGCGCTGCGGGCCGGTGAGCTCGAGGGCCTGCTCGTCGGCCGCGTCCGCCGCAACGCTGGGCACACCGTCCTGTGGTTCCGGCTCAAGGGCGGGGACGAACTCGAAGTGCCCTTGGCCGCCGACGTCCGCTCGCTGGTCGACCCGCTCACCACCGGCCGGCCCCCCGCCGACCTGCACCTCTACGTTCTCGCTGGTGACGGCGGATCATGTGCCCCGTATTGGGTTGATTCGCGTTCGATCTCGGCAACGCGGTGTGCTTCGAACTAGAAGTTCCAGGTTTCAGGCGTTCCACAACCGGGGCCGGAGGATCTTTGATCTGGGAAGGCGCGAAATCCCCGCGACCGGCCCGAGCCGGGCCGGTCGCGGGGACCTCGTCTGGCTCGGCGCTGGATCAGTGACCGCGGACGCCTCGGTTCCGGCGCTGGAAGGCGGCGACAGCGGCGACACCGGCAGTGGCGAGGCCGATCTGGAAGACCAGCTCGATCCAGTCGATGCCGTCGGTGGTGGCGACCCCCACCGACTGGGCGATCGCCGTGCCCACCAGGGCGGCGAGAACACCGACGCCGATGGTCAGCAGGATGCCGATGGGCTGGCGCCCCGGGAGCACGAGCCTGCCCAGCACCCCGATGATCGCTCCGATGACGATCGCGGTGAGAATTCCGGTCACGGTCATGACATTGCCTCCTTCTGACCTCGTCGGGCCATCCCTCTATGCCCAATCTGGCGGCCCTACACATGAGACGGCTTGTTCCACGCGGGCACCGGCTGACCTTCCTGATCGGGCTCGCACAGCTCAATTCACGGATGGCCCGGCCGGACGACCGGCGGCGTTCACCGAGGAACCCACGGTCAGGACAGAGGCGGCTGGCCGCCGCGCCCGAAAGGCCTCACTCGCCGCACATTTCCGCGCTCATGTCGGGTAGGGCCGCCCCAGGAGGTGGGAACATGAGCAAGCAGCCTGAATCTGGTGATGACCTCGTCGCCTTTGAGGACGAATCGAGCGACGATTTCGCCGAAGAGCACACTCCCAGCCCGACCGATCCGCCCAACGCCGAGCCCGACGCCAAGGGTGGCGAGGATGAGGGTCATCAGCCGCCGACCAGAGCCTGAGGAGTTCCTCGCGAGGGCTTGCAACGATCGGCCTTGAGCCGATGGGAAGGGCCGGACCGCCCGTAAACGCGGTCCGGCCCTTCCTTTCCGGACGGCACCGCGCCCCCGCGATGCCGCACCCCCCGGATTCCTTCAGCGCCTACCCTCACGAACCGAACGAAACATCCTTGCCGCACACGTTCGAGCAGACCCCGGACGAACCGGTCGACGAGAAGGCACCGCCGAGACCAGGCGATCAGAGCGCCCACATCAAGCGCCACCTGTCGAAGATCAGGAGGTGGGATCCTGGCCGACTTCGCCGCGCCAGGCACCGGTCTCGCCACCCTGAGCCTCCTCCAAAACCGCCCCTGCCCGCCGCGATCCACCGCAAACACCGACCACACTCAAACCCCACCGTGATCCTGGCGTGATGCCATCCTGGCGTCGAATACTCGTCATGGAACGGTGCCCTCATCAGGCAGGAACCGCGCCGACATCAACGGCACGTAACGCCGACACAAAGGCCACGTATAGCGCGTTGTCGTGGGCATGGGACCGCTATGGACCATTCCGAGACGTCCGTGCTCGACACCCTCGTTCCGATTGCGGGCCGCGCATCGCCGCACGCGGCGCAGGAGGGCAGCCCCGCCGGGGGCGGAGGGCAACGCGAGCGCCTCGCGGCGTTCCACGATCCCGGGCCTGCCGACCGCCCTGCCGTCGTGGCCGCAGCGCATGCGGCGCACTCCCGAACAAGCTCATTGAGGACCCTTTGCCCAATCTGGCGATCAACCAACGGTATTCAGGCGCTTCCCGGGTAGGTGGGGCGGGTGGGGGTCTATACGATCAACGGTGTAACTCCGGAGACGCGAGGGACTGATGTTCCTCCGGAAGGAGACACCCCCGATGGACGAGACGACGACCGACAC
>NZ_JBEYUA010000022.1:0-159172 GCF_040643285.1 Spirillospora sp. NPDC047279 | reverse complement strand
CCGTGATTCCGAGTCGGGTGTTTTGATTTCACACGTGTTAACTTCCTTTCTGGCGCGGCCCCCGGCGGTGAACGCCTGCGGCGTTCAAACGGAGGTGGGCCTGCAGGTGAGGACGGTGACGCCGGAGGTGAAGGTGGTGGTGCCGGTGAGTTCGATGCCGGTGACGCTTTCGGGGCGGAACAGCGGCTCGCCCTGGCCCCTGAGGACGGGGTAGATCCAGACCCGGTACTCGTCGAGCAGCCCGGCGGTGGCCAGGTGGTCGGTGAGGCGGCCGTTGCCCCAGATCAGGATGTCGCCGCCGTCCTGCTCCTTGACCTTGGAGATCTCGGTGGTGAGGTCGTCGCCCGGGATGACCACGGTGGGGTTCCACGCGGCGGTGTCGACCGGCTGGGAGGCCACCACGTACTTGGTCATGGCGTTGACGTGGTCGGAGTAGGGGTTGCCGCCCATGTTCGGCCAGGCCTGGGCCATCCCCTCGTAGGTGACGCGGCCCAGCAGCAGCGCGTCGCAGCCGGTGGTCAGGGCGAAGGCGTAGGCCATGGCGTCCTCGCTGTTGTAGCTCAGGGACCACTCGTGGGGGTCGTCGATGAAGCCGTCGAGGGTGGCGTAGGTGGAGGCGATGATCTTTCGCATGATGTCTCCCTGGGGGGTGTGCGGCCTGGTGCCGGTGAGAGTGAGAGTGAGAGTGGGTGTGGTCGGGGGGCGGGCGTCGAAGGCGGTTGTCGGGGGTGAGGTCAGGCGGCTGCGCGGGTGGCGTGCCAGGGGGTGCTGTCGACGAAGTGGGTGTCGAAGCGGTCCTGGACGGCCAGCAGGTCCTGGGGGTCGGCGTGGCCGCGGCGGACGCGGTCGAGCAGGCGGAAGTAGTCGAACCGCTCCACGCCCGGGGTGATCATGATCAGCAGGTCGGCGCCCGATCCGGGTGCGGCCGCGAAGGCGTGGACGGTGTGCGGCGGGACCACGAGGGTGGCGCCGGCCTCGGCCTCCACCACTTCCTCGCCCGCCAGCACCTGGAGCCGCCCGTCCAGGACGAAGAACAGCTCGGCCGAGCCGCGGTGATAGTGCGGGGTCGCGCCGTCCTTGCCCCGGCCGAGCGTGGTGCGGCTGGCTCCGAGCAGGCCGCCGGTGGCCGAGGCGTCGGCCAGCAGGGCGATGGTGTTCGATCCGGCGCCGAGGAACTCGGCGTCCTGTGCGTGTACCACCAGGGGACTGAACGCTGTCCGCTGGTCCGGGGCCGTCCCCGGGGGTCGTGTTCCGCTCATGCCGGAGATGATTCCACGTCTGATAGTACGACGTCAAACTATACGGTGCTATCGGTATTTGACCTCGAACTATGATGGGGGCATGAGTGCCGCGAACCCGCATGACCACGCCCCCGCCTCCGGCTCACCCGCCCCCGCTCCCAGCCCGCCCGCCGGCGATCCGGCGGCCTCCGCCGACGCCGTGAACGCCGTGGACGCCGTGAACGCCGCCGACGCTGTGGACGCTGTGGTGGCCGCCTGGCAGCGGGAACGGCCGGACCTGGACCTGGCCGCGATCGCGGCCGTCGGCCGGCTGGGCCGGGTGAACCTGCTCCTGGGCCCGGCCCAGGAGCGGGTGTTCACCGAGTTCGGGCTGCAACGCGGCGAGTTCGACGTCCTGGCGGCGCTGCGGCGCTCGGGCGCCCCGTACGCCCTCAGCCCTTCACGCCTGTCGGACCTGCTGATGCTGTCGCGGGCGGGGATGACCAACCGGCTGGACCGGCTGGAGTCGGCCGGGATGATCGAACGTTCCCTGGACCGCGCCGACCGGCGCAGCTTCCAGATCCGCCTCACCGACCAGGGCTACGCCACCGTCGACGCCGCCATGACCCGGCACACCGCCAACGTCACCGCCCTGCTGGACTGCCTGACACCCGAAGAACTGACCACCCTGGACGCCCTGGCGCGCAAGCTCCTGCACCACCTGACCGCCCCTGCCTGACCGGGCCCGGCGACGGCGCCGGTCCGGTCGGCGTCGTCGGTCAGAGGTAGCCGGTGGGAGGCTCTCCGGGGCCGGTGGGGCCTGGGAGGGCCGGGCCGGGGCCGCGGGCGGGCGGGCCGGCCGCCGGTGCGTCCATGTCGGCGACGGCGAGGGGGCCCGCGTCCAGGGGTGTGTCGGCCTGGGCCGCCACGGCGGCGGGGGCGGGGTCGGTGAAGGTGGCGGGCATCTCGGCGGAGATGCCGGTGGCGGTGTCGGCGGTGTCGGCGGTGTCGGCGGTGTCGGCGGTCGCGGTCGGCCGGGTGCAGGTGGCGCCGTTGGTGGCGCCGTGCAGGAGGCGCGCGAACCAGACGGTCTTGCCGTCGCCCTCGGGGCGGCAGCCGAAGTCGGTGGCCAGTGCGCTGACCAGCAGCAGGCCGCGGCCGGCCTCGGCCCAGTCCATGAGCGGCGGCGAGGTGGGGCCGCCGGGTTTCTCGGGGTTGCCGTCGCTGATCTCGCCGACGAGGCGGTGCGCCTCCAGCCGGAGGCGCAGGCTCACCGGCCCGTCACCGTGCACGATCGCGTTGGTGACCAGTTCGTCGACCATCAGCACGATGTCGTCGATGTCGGCGGGGTCGGTGACCCGCCACGCTCGCAGGGTCTCGGTGGTGAGCGCGCGGGCGTGGGACGCGGCGCGGGCTTCCGCGGCCAGATCCCAGACCGCCGCCCGCTCGCCGACCCCCGTGCGTCCCTCGATCCCGAGCCATTTTGTACTCAATGCCCCGAACTCCTCACCTCTGCCGGTCCCCCGCAGGTCAGCACCCACAGGGCATGTTCCCGGTAGGCGCCGCGCGATAGGGCCCTGCCTCCAGATCTGGCCGAACCGGGAGTTCCCCGTACCGGCGGCGGCCAGGGTGCACGCACCCGCCCGCCCTTGCGCCCCGCGCTGGGGGCGCCGCCGGCCTTGTCGATCCGTCTCGGCTCATCGCTTACCCGCGCCCATCACATGTGAGGACGCCCCGCCGGGGACACGGGTGCACGTTCGTACATAATCCTCACTTTCCAGTCAGGTGATCGCGTTTCGGGGCCCCGGATGGAACGGGCACTGCCCGGATGCCGTTATGGTGGTCGGTGTCGGTGTGGCATGTGTCCCCCGGGCTCTACACAAAGCCTTCGTGGAATACCGCCGGGCAACCGGGCTGGAGCTACGTTGTGCCTTTCGCCGTGAGGCGACCACCACACCGGCCTGACGTCGGAGGCCCCGGTGAGAGGGAAACCCTCACCGGGGCCTTCGGCGTCGCCGGGGCGCCGGCCCGTGGCCGGGCGTCACGGACTCCCTTACTTGGAACCCGCCGGTAACGCCGGCGTCATCGTTGGCGGCCATGCTGGGGTGTCAGAGGCGGCCGAGTCCCTCGGCCTGATCGCGTTCCACCGGCATCCGTAGCCGCCGCGGCGGAGTTCGGGCCGGTGCGCCGCGCGAGTGCGCGCCCTGGAAAGGTGCGGAGAGCGCGTCCCGCGGGCGGCCGGGCCGGCCGCCCGCGGCACCCGCCCTCCTAGGACAACGCGGTGATGATCGCGGCCGCGATCGCCGTCACCACGCCGACCGCGGCCACCACGATGGCCGCGATCAGCCGGATCCGGCGGCTGCGCCGCTCCTGGCCGAGTCTCGACAGACGATGGGCCAGCCGCGGGTCGTCCTCACGGAGCTGGATCTCGATCTCGGCGAGGATCCGCTGCTCTTCCATCGACAGCGCCATGCCATACCTCCGGGGGGCGTGCAAGTGCTGTGTTCCTCCCCCGGAGGCAAGATCTTTATCCGCCCCGGACGGTAACCGTTGCGCCTCGGGACGGGGCGCTCTCGTGGTGGAGGCGGTCCAGGGCGGTGACGTAGTAGGTGTAGGTCGCGCCGGGCTTGGCGGTGGGGTCGACGATGCCGCCGCCGCGCACGCTGGCCAGCAGGGTCCCGGCGTCGACCGGCGCGCAGCCGGGCCGCTTGCCGTCGACGCGGTAGACCGCGTGGGCGGTGGCGTCCCTGGTGGTCTGCCAGCGCACCTTGACGCCGCTGCCGTCACGCTCCGCCGTCACGCCGCGGGCGGGCGCGGGCGCCTTGCCGCCGGGCGCGGCGGGCGGGATGGCGGGCCGCGCGTAGTGGTCCTTGCGCAGCCGTTCGGCGAACCCGCGCCGGTTGGAGGCCAGGTCCTTGCCGCTGAAGTACACGTCGCCCTTGACCGCCGGGTACCTCTTGTTGAGGTCGAGGTGGCGTGACAGCTCCGCGGGGTTCTTCCAGGTGGAGTCCTCGCCGACGCGGTAGGCGGCCTGCCCGATGGTCAGCTGCACCTTGGTGCCGGCGACCTCCCTGGACCACCAGCCGACCAGCCCGGCGTAGTCGGCGCGCGGGTCGCCGATCGGCCAGTACAGCTGAGGGGTGACGTAGTCGATCCACCCCTGCTTGATCCACTTGCGGGTGTCGGCGTACTGGTCGCTGTAGCTCTGCAGCGCCCTGGTCTTGGATCCGGACGGGTCGGAGGTGGAGTTGCGCCACACCCCGAACGGGCTGATGCCGAACCGCACCCACGGCTTGGCCTCGCCGATCTTCTGTGCGAGGCCGCGGACCATCGTGTCGACGTTCTGGCGCCGCCAGTCGGCCTTGCTCATGCCCTTGCCGTAGGCCTTGAACGTGGCCTGGTCGGGGTAGTCCCTGCCGCCCTCGGGATAGGGGTAGAAGTAGTCGTCGAAGTGCACGGCGTCGATGTCGTACTTGCGCACGACGTCCATGACCGACTTGGTGGCCAGGTCGCGCACCTGCGGGAGGCCCGGGTCGTACCACAGGCCGGTCCCGTACTGGCGGACCCAGCCGGGGTTCTGGCGGGCGGGGCTGTTGGGCGCCAGCTTCTTCAGGTCGTTGTCACGGCTCACCCGGTAGGGGTTGAACCAGGCGTGGAACTCCAGGTTGCGCGCGTGCGACTCCTTGATCATGAAGTCGAGGACGTCGTAGCCGGGGTTCTTGCCGGGGGTGCCGGTCAGCCACTTGGACCACGGCTCGTAGGGCGAGGGGTAGAACGCGTCGGAGTTGGGCCGGATCTGCACGAACACGGCGTTGAAGTTCATCGCCTTGGCGGTGTCGAGCAGCTTGCGGAACTGCGCCTGCTGGACGGCGGCGGGCTTCTTGGGGTCGCGCGGCCAGTCGATGCCGGCGACGGTGGCGATCCACATGGCGCGCACCTGCCGCTGCCTGGAGTCGCCCGCCGGCGCCTTGACCGCGCACTCGCCGCGGCCGGCGTCGGGCGCCTGCGCCCGCTCGGCGGTGCCGCCGGCCTCGCCGCCGCTGCCGCCGCTGTCGCCGATCGCCGGGATGCACGCCGTCAGCAGCCCGGCGGCCGCCAGCGCCGCCGCCGATGCCCTCGCTCTCGCCCCAAAGTGCCATGCCATAGCGGCCCATTGTTACTTACTCGTTGCCGTGCTTTTGCCCGAACCGCCCACCCTCGCCCGAAATCACGCTGACCTCGGCTTGCGTTCTTCGAACACATGTTCAAGACTGCGCAGAACACGACTATCGTGCTGGCGTTCGATCAAGGAGGGGTTCGCATGCGGTGGGATCATCTGCGGCCGGCCGAGGAGGCGCAGGGCCCGGCCCTGCCGCTGCTGGAGCGCACCGCGGTGGCGCGGACGTTCGCCACGCCGGAGTTCCGCGGCATGACGTTCTACGAGATCCAGGCCCGTTCGATCATCAACCGGGTGCCGCCGGCGTCGCGGATGATGTTCCGCTGGACCATCAACCCGTACCGGGGCTGCTCCCACGCCTGCAAATTACTGCTTCGCGCGTAAGACCCACGAGTACCTGGACCTGGACGCCGGCGCCGACTTCGACTCCAGGGTCGTGGTGAAGGTCAACGCGGCCGGTCTGGTGCGCCGCGAGCTGGCGGCGCCGCGGTGGCGGGGCGAGCACGTCGCGATGGGCACCAACGTCGACTGCTACCAGCGGGCCGAGGGCCGCTACCGGCTGATGCCGGGGATCATCGAGGCGCTGCGCGACGCGGCCAACCCGTTCTCGATCCTCACCAAGGGGTCGCTGATCCTGCGCGACCTGCCGCTGCTGGCCGAGGCGGCCGAACGCGCCGACGTCGGCACGATGGTGTCGGTGGGATCGCTGGACCGGGAACTGTGGCGCCAGGTGGAGCCGGGCACGCCCTCGCCGGGCAAGCGGCTGGAGGTGTGCGCGGCGCTGAACGGCGCGGGCGTGGACTGCGGCGTGCTGATGGGCCCGGTGCTGCCCTACCTGAGCGACTCGCCGCGGCAGCTGGAGGAGGTGGTCCGGCAGGCGGCGCAGGCGGGCGCCACCTCGATCGGCGCGATCACGCTGCATCTGCGGCCGGGGGCGCGCGAGTGGTACCTGGCGTGGCTGCGCGAGCACCGCCCCGACCTGGTGGTGCCGTACGCGCGGCTGTACCGGGGCGGCGCGTACGCGCCCAGGGACTACCAGGATCAGATCAGCGCGCGGGTGCGTGAGCTGGCCGAGCGGTACGGCATCGGGC
This sequence comes from Spirillospora sp. NPDC047279, assembly GCF_040643285.1. Taxonomy (NCBI): domain Bacteria; kingdom Bacillati; phylum Actinomycetota; class Actinomycetes; order Streptosporangiales; family Thermomonosporaceae; genus Spirillospora; species Spirillospora sp. NPDC047279. Next base: position 152,705 of record NZ_JBEYUA010000022.1, on the reverse strand, counting down.
GGCGCGGCGGGCGGCGCGGTGAGCGGAGGCGGGAACGGGAGCGGCCGGCGGCGGCCGGGCCCGAGCAGCTGAGCCTGCTGTGACGCCCGGGCCGGATGCGGCGCCGGGACATGTAAGTGGCTCTGTGGAGGACATAAGGACACCGTCAAGATTTTTTCAAACATCTGGTGGCCGTCGTCACATCTAACAGAACGTCGCCAACACACAGTCACGGAGCCGACGATGAACGCCACCGCAGACCTGAGCCGCATGTCCAGCCCCGCGCCGACGGTCACGGCCGTCATCCCGACCTTGAACGAGGCCGACAACCTGCGATGGCTGCTGCCGCGGCTGACGGGTGTCGACGAGATCGTCATCGTGGACGGGGAGTCCACCGACGGGTCGGCCGAGCTCGCCGCGGCGCTGCGTCCCGACGCGGTCGTCATCAGCCAGCCGCCGCGCGGCAAGGGCGCGGCGCTGCAGGCCGGGTTCGCCGCCGCCACCGGCGAGGTCATCGTGATGCTCGACGCCGACGGCAGCATGGACCCGCGGGAGATCCCGGCGTTCGTGGCGCTGGTCGCGCGCGGCTTCGACTTCGTGAAGGGCTCGCGGTACGCGTGCGGCGGCGGCTCGGAGGACCTGACGTTCCTGCGCCGGACCGGCAACAAGTGGCTGACCCGCATGGCCAACACGCTCTACCGCACCTCGTGGACCGACCTGTGCTACGGCTACGTCGCGATGCGCCGCAGCGCGGTCGGGCGGCTGCAGCTGCAGTCGTCGGGGTTCGAGATCGAGACCGAGATGTGCGTCAACGCGGTCACCACCGGGCTGCGCATCGCCGAGGTCGCCAGCTTCGAGAGCGACCGGCTGTTCGGCGAGTCGCACCTCAACACCTGGCGGGACGGCTGGCGGGTGCTGAAGATGATGGTCGGCAGCCGCGTGCACCCGGTCCGCGACCTGACGGTGCTGCCCGAGCCGACCCCGCTGCCCGCGGCGGCGGCCGCCTGACCCGCACGACGGCGACCCAAGGGCCCCGGCCCGCCTCCCGAAGGCGGACCGGGGCCCTTCGCCTTCCCTGCGGTCACTCCTCCGCGCCGGCCGCGGGGCCGGTGTCCAGGGTGCCGTCGAGGCGCCGCAGGATGCCCGCCCAGCCGCCGGGGCCGCCCATGATGCGGCGTCCCATCTGCTGGTTGGGGTTGTCGGGGTCGAAGCCGTCGTGTTCGAGGAACAGGCGGGTGCCGGTGCCCTCGGGTTCCAGCCGCCAGGTGACGGTGGAGTCCAGGCCGTTGTCCTGGCCGGGGTCGCGCCAGCTGTAGCGCAGCATCTTCTCGTTCTCGAACTCCAGCACCTGGCAGTGGCACACGCCCTCGAACCGCACGTTGGGGCGCGGCTGGGTGGTGAGGGTGAAGCGGTGCCCGATCTCGAGCCGGAAGTCGCACGGCATGAACCAGCGTGCCAGCAGCTCGGGGTCGGTCAGCGCCCGCCACACCCGGGCGGGCGGGTGCGGCAGGAACTGGTCGACGTGGATGGTGCGCAGGTCGTCGCCGGTGGTGGTCATGAGTCCTCCTCGTCCAGCAGGTCGCGCAGGTCGGCCATCTTCTGCCGCCAGAACCGCTCGTAGGGGTGCAGCCAGTCGGCCAGCTCCATCAGCGGGCCGGCCTCCAGCCGGTAGTGGCGTTCGCGGCCGTGCCGGGTCTCGGCGACCAGGCCGGCGTCGCGCAGCACCTTCAGGTGCTCGGACACGCTGGGCCGGGCCATGGCGAAGTGCGCGGCCAGCGCGTTGACCGTGCTCGGGCCCTCCAGCAGCAGCCGCAGCAGCTCGCGGCGGACGGGACTGGCCAGCGCGCCGAACAGGTCGTCGACGGTGCCGGTCACGCCTGCGCGAGGACGAACCCGTTGCCGTCGGGGTCGGTGAAGGTGGCCTGCCGTCCCCACGGGGTGTCGGTCGGGCCGTGCGCGGTGACGCCGGCGTCACGCAGGCGCGCCAGGTCGGCGTCCAGGTCGGCGGTCTCCAGCATGAGGCCGGTGACGCCGCCGGGCTCCATCTCCAGCCAGGTGGTGAGGACCAGGCTGGTGGCGGCGCCGGGCGGGGCGACCTCCAGCCAGCGGGCGTCGTCGCCGAACGGGACGGGGGTGTCGCCGAGCAGCTGGAAGCCGAGGGCGCCGGTGTAGAAGTCCTTGGCGCGGTCCTGGTCGGTGACGGGGAGGGACAGCCGCTGTACGCGTGTGATCGTCATGGCCACCATGATACGTAGGATTTCCCCTACCTATCAAGGTGTGGTCCGATGGGGGCGGGGGCGTTCGTCGGGTGGGTAGGAGGCGGGCCCTGCCCGGGGTCCTGATACGGAGGAATCGTGAAGTACATGTTGCTGATCGCCGGGGACGAGTCCGCGGCCGAGCACGCCGACGACGGCTGCGGCGGCTGGAGCGAGGAGATGGCCGGGCGCGGGGTGCTGGTCGGCGGCGGCGGGCTGCGGCCGCCGAGCGAGGCGACGACCGTGCGGGTGCGCGACGACCAGGTGCTGCTGACCGACGGGCCGTTCGCCGAGAGCAAGGAGCAGATCGGCGGGTTCTGCCTGATCGAGTGCGCCGATCTGGACGAGGCCATCGAGATCGCGGCCAGGCATCCGGCGTCCGGGTACGGCACGATCGAGATCCGGCCGCTCTGGCCGCAGTGACCGGCGGCGTGGAGCCTGCCGGCGTTCCCGCGGGTACGGGAGCGGCGCTGGAGCGGGCGTTCCGGGACGAGTGGGGCCAGGTGGTGGCGACGCTGATCCGCGTCACCGGCGACTGGGACCTGGCCGAGGAGTGCGCGCAGGAGGCGTTCGCGCAGGCGCTGCGCACCTGGCCGCGTGACGGGGTGCCCGACCGGCCCGGCGCGTGGCTGACGACGACGGCGCGCAACCGCGCCACCGACCGGCTCCGCCGCGCCGCGGTCGGCGCGGCCCGGCTGCGGGAGGCGGCCATGCTCTATCCCGATCCCGATCCCGATCCCGATCCTGGCACCGGTGCGGGCGGCGGCTTCGACGCCGGCGACGCGGGGGTGCCCGATGACCGGCTGCGGTTGATGTTCACCTGCTGCCATCCGGCGCTGGGCCTGGAGGCGCAGGTGGCGCTGACGCTGCGGACGCTGGCCGGGCTGACCACCGCGGAGATCGCGCGGGCGTTCCTGGTGGGCGAGCCGGCGATGTCCAAGCGGCTGACGCGCGCCAAGCAGAAGATCCGGCATGCCGGCATCCCGTACCGGGTGCCGCCCGCGCATCTGCTGCCCGAACGTACGCCTGCGGTGCTGGCGGTGCTGTATCTGCTGTTCAACGAGGGGTACACGGCGTCGGCGGGAGCCGACCCGGTGCGGGTGGAGCTGAGCGGCGAGGCGATCCGGCTGGGCCGGGTGCTGGCGCGGCTGATGCCCGACGAGCCGGAGGCGGTGGGGTTGCTGGCGCTGATGTTGCTGCACGACGCGCGCCGCGCCGCACGGTTCGACGGTTCGGGTGACCTGGTGCTGCTGGAGGATCAGGACCGGGCGCGGTGGGACGCGGCGGAGATCGGCGAGGGCACGGCGCTGCTGGAGCGGGTGCTGCGGCGCGGCCGTCCCGGCCCGTACCAGGTGCAGGCCGCGATCGCCGCCTGCCACGCGACGGCGGCCCGCGCCGCCGACACCGACTGGCCGCAGATCGCCGCCCTGTACGGGGAGCTGCTGCGGCTGGCGCCCTCGCCGGTGGTCGAGCTGAACCTGGCGGTCGCGGTGGGGATGGCGCACGGCCCGGCCGCGGCGCTGCCGCTGGTGCGGGAGCTGACGGCGTCGGGACGGCTGGCGGGGTATCACCTGCTGCCCGCGGTGCGCGCCGATCTGCTGCGCCGGCTGGGCCGTGCCGCCGAGGCGGCGCACGCCTACCGGGAGGCGCTGGAGCTGGCGTCGGCGGGTTCTGACCGCCGTTATCTGGAGCGCCGCCTCGCCGAGGTGAACGGCGGCGCGTGACCTGGGAGACATTTCGGGCCGGTGCCCGGGGGCGGGTGTCCGTGGGGGCGGGTGCCGTTCGTCGGTGGGGTGCAAGCGTATCCACCGGCAGGAGGGCAGGCAGATGAACGAGTCGGAGCTCAGGACCGAGATCGCCGCGGAACGCGGGGCGCTGGCGGCGCTGCTGGGCGCGCTGGAGCCCGCCGACTGGGATCGGCCGTCGTTGTGCGAGGGGTGGCGGGTGCGGGAGGTGGCCGCGCATATCACCACGTCCTACCGCTCGTCGGGGGCACGGTTCCTGTGGGAGCTGGCCAAGGGCGGCGGCCGCATGAACCGCGTGCTGGACAAGATGGCGCGGCGCGACGCCGCGGCGATCCCGGCGGCCGACCTGCACGCGGCGCTGCGCGACAACACCACGCACCCGTGGAAGCCGCCGGGCGGCGGCTACGCGGGGGCGCTCACCCACGACGTCGTGCACGGCCTGGACATCACGGTCGCGCTCGGCCTGGAGCGCCGCGTTCCGCAGGAGCGGCTGCGGGTGGTGCTGGAGGGGATGGCCACGCCGCGCGGGGTGAGGTACTTCGGCGCCGACCTGGACGGGGTGCGGCTGGCCGCCGACGACATGGACTGGTCGTACGGGTCGGGCACGCCGGTGACGGGCGCGGCGCAGGACCTGCTGATGGTGCTGGCGGGCCGGCGCCTGCCCGCCGGGCATCTGGCCGGCGAGCACAGCGCCCGCTTCGCCGCCGCGGCCGGCTGAGGCGGCGCCGGGCTGAGGTGGGGCGCTGGGTGGCCGCGCTGGGGTGGCCGGGGTCAGGCGTGTTCGGCGTTCAGTTCGGTGGGTTGGGCGATGACGTCGACCATGGCGCCGTTGCGCAGGACGGTGATGGGCAGCGGGCGCCCGATGGCCTCGGCGAACATGAGCCGTTGCAGGCTCTGCGCGTGGCTGACGGGCTCGCCGCCGGCGGTCAGGACCAGGTCGCCGCGGCGCAGCCCGGCGTGCTCGGCGGGGCTGCCGGGCACGACGTCGGCCACGCGCAGCGCGTCGCGCCGGCCGAGCCGTTCGCGCAGCGGGGCCGGGACCGGGACGGGGTTGGCGACCAGGCCGAGGAACGCGCGCCGGACCCGCCCGTCGCGCATGAGCGCGCCGATGATGCGGCGGCTGGTGGCGTTGATCGGGACGGCGAGGCCGAGGCCGATGCCGGCGACGGCGGTGTTGACGCCGACGACGCGGCCGCGGGCGTCGGCGAGGGCGCCGCCGGAGTTGCCGGGGTTGAGGGCGGCGTCGGTCTGGATGACGTCCTCGATGACGCGGACGGTGCCGCCGCTGCGGGTGGACAGGGACCGGCCCAGCGCGCTGACGACGCCGGCGGTGACCGATCCGGCGAGGCCGAGCGGGTTGCCGACGGCGACGACGAGCTGGCCGACGACCAGGGTGTCGCTGTCGCCGAGGGTGGCCGGGCCGGGGGTGTCGCCGTCGGCGCGGACGACGGCCAGGTCCGACAGCGGGTCGGTGCCGACGACGGTGAACGAGGTGGTGGTGCCGTCGGAGAACGCGGCCTGCCCGCCGCGGGCGCCGCCGACGACGTGGGCGTTGGTGAGCAGGAAGCCGTCGGCGGTGAAGGTGACGGCCGACCCGGCGCCTTCGCCGCCGCGGCGGCCCACCCGCAGGCTCGCCACGCGCGGGGTGAGCTCGCGGGCGACGGCCGACACCGCCCGCGAGTAGGCGTCGAGCGGCTCGGTGGCTCCGCCGGCCTCGCCGGGCACGGGGGTGCCGGAGGCGTCCGGGTCGCGCGGGTCTGAGTCGCGCGGGTCTGAGTCGAGGGGGTCTGAGTCGAGGGGGTCTGCGTCCCGGGGATCGGAGTCGCGGGGGTCGGGGATGGGGTCGGAGATCGGTTCTGGGCTCATCTCACCTCCCGATGATTACATCGTTACACGGTAACCGTGGAAGGTGAATCCGTAATCCCCTGAGGGTGTGCGGCGGGCCGGGGTTCAGCGCAGGGTGGACAGGCCTCCGTCGACGCCGATGACCTGGCCGGTGACGTAGCTCGCGCGTTCCGACAGTAGGAACACCGCGACTTCGGCGACCTCCCACGCGGTGCCCTGCCGGCCGAGCGGGACGAGTTTGGCGGCGCGGTCGCGGGCGGAGTTGCCGGCGGACGCCGCCCGGCCCATGACGGTGTCGATGAGGCCGGGCGCGACCACGTTCGCGCGGACGCCGCGCGGTGCGCCCTCGGCGGCGACGTGCCGCACCAGGCCGGTCAGCCCGGCCTTGGAGGCGTCGTAGGAGGGTGACAGCGTGCCGGGCTTGGTCCCGGCCAGCGATCCGACGAACACCATCGCGGCGCCTTCGCCCAGCAGCGGCATGGCGGCCTTGCTGGTCAGGAACGGGCCGCGCAGGTTGACCGCGAGCACCCGGTCCCAGTCGGCGGGTTCGGTGCCGGACAGCCCGTAGCCGACGCCGATGCCGGGGTTGAACACCACGCCGTCCAGGCCGTCCAGGGCTTGGACGGCGGCGGTGACGATCCGCGCGCAGGCGTCGGGGTCGGCGGCGTCGCCGGCCAGCACGTGCGCGGCGCCGCCGCTCTCGGTGATGAGCTTGGCGGTGTCGGCGGCGGCCGCCTCGTCGATGTCGGCGCAGGCCACGGCGGCGCCCTCGCGGGCGGCGGTCACCGCGATGGCGCGGCCGTTGCCGGGAGGTGCGCCGGGGTCGTCGCTGGGGCGGGTGCCGGCGCCGACCACCAGGATGCGGCGGCCCGGCAGGAGACGGGTTTCAGCCATGGCGGTGACGCTAGCCCGCGGCCCGCCGGGCCGCCCAGACCCAAGATCGGACCCGCGGGCGGCGGCCTCCCCCCGCGCGGGCCGGGCTGCGGGATGGGAGGCGAGGCCGGGAGCCGACCGGGTCACTGCGGCCGGGTCACAGCAGCCAGGAGGCGGCGGCGTACGCGGTGGCGGCGGCGGTGACGCCGAGCAGCAGGCTCGCGGCGGCGTAGCCGGCCGCGGCGGCGGTCCGGCCGTCCTCGGCCAGCCGCACCGTCTCGTACCCGAACGTGCTGAACGTGGTGAGCGCCCCGCAGAACCCGACCCCGACGAGCGAGGCGGCCGCGCCGGACACCTGCGCGCCCGCCAGCGCCCCCAGGATCACCGACCCGACGAGGTTCACCACGAGGGTGCCCCAGGGGAACGGGCCGCGCCGCCGGCGCATGATCAGCCGGTCCAGGACGTACCGTGCGGGCGCCCCGATCGCGCCGCCGGCGAACACCAGCAGCAGCGTCACGTGTGCCGTTCCCCCGCCGGGCGCCGCCGCCGGGCCAGGGCACGGGCGGCGACGGTGCCCGCGCAGACCGCGGCGATCCCGGCCGCGATGCTGCCCAGCGCGTACCCGGCGGCGGCGTTCCACGCGCCGCCGCCGCCCAGGTCTCGCAGCTCCAGGGCGTAGGTGGAGAAGGTGGTGAACCCGCCGAGGAACCCGATGCCCCAGAACGGGCGGACGTAGCGGCTGGGCGGCCACGCCTCCAGGACGCCGACCATGAGGGCCCCCATCGCCAGGCAGCCGGTGACGTTGATCAGCAGGGTCGCCCAGGGGACGGCGCCGGGCGCGGCGGGCATCGCGGTCTCGATCAGGTGGCGGGCGGTGCTGCCCAGCCCGCCTCCGGCGGCGATGGCCGCCAGGATCAGCGCCCGCCGGGTGCGCGTCCGCGCGGGCGCTGGCGGGCGTGCCGGGCGTGCAGGTGGGTGGTCTGGCGTGTGCGCCGGTGTGCGTGGCCGCGCCATCGGTCTCCCCTCGTGTTCCAGGGACCGTTGGCGGGCCGGAGTCCGCGGATTTCGGCGAGCCCCACCGCCGTCACCCCACGCGTCCACCTTAACCGGCGTCCCGCCCGTCTCCCGGTTAGGCTGCCCGGGTGAACGTCATCGGGGAGCCGGCCACGCTCGAGCGCGCGCCCGGCCGCAGCGGCGGCGATCTGGTGCTGCGGCGCGCCGGCGACGACTTCGAGATCATCAGCAACGGGGTGTTCCTCATGGACACCCGCAACGGCGAGTCCGAACGGCTGCTGGTGCGCGCGGCGGTGGCGGCGCTGGGCCCGGGCGGCCCGCCGGCGCGGGTGCTGATCGGCGGCCTGGGCGTGGGCTTCTCCCTGGCCGAGGCCGTCGCGCTGCCGGGAGTCGCCGCGGTCACCGTCGTGGAGATCGAGCCCGCGGTCATCGGCTGGCACGCCACCCACCTGCGGCGTTTCTCGGGGGGTGCGCTGGACGACCCGCGCGTCCTCCTCGCCAACGCCGACCTCCTCGACCACTTGCGCGACGGCGGTGGCGGCAGCGATGGCGGCGGGTACGACGCGATCTGCCTGGACATCGACAACGGCCCGCACTGGACCGTCACCCCCGGCAACGCCCGCCTGTACGGACCCGCGGGCCTGGACCTGCTGGCGGCGCGGCTCACCGGCCGCGGCGTCCTGGCGGTGTGGAGCGCGGGCGCCGCGCCCGCGTTCGAGACCCTGCTGCGCGAGCGGTTCGGGCGGGTGGAGACACGGCCGGTGCCCGTCCCGCGCGGCGAGCCCGACATCGTCTACCTCGCCCGCCCCTGACCCTCATCCCTGAGCCGCAACCCTCACCCGCCCGCCGCACCCGCGCCGCGGACGCCAGTGACGTGGGGTGCGGCTCGTCCATGCGGGGGCCGGACAAAGATCGGGGACCCGAATCTGTGCCCCGGGTGATCGGACCGCATGCGGCGATTCGCTAGGTTTCGACCTGACACAGACTTTGTGGAGGGTTTTGTGACTACTGTGCAAGCGGCCCGGCGCCCCCGCGTCCTGGGCGACCTGCTCCCCGGCTCCCTGGCCCGCGACGCCGCGCTCGTCGCCGGGTCGGCGGTGTTCGTCGGCCTGGCGGCCCAGGTCGCCGTGCCGCTGCCGGGCACGCCGGTCCCGGTCAGCGGGCAGACGTTCGCGGTGCTGCTGGCCGGTGCCGCGCTCGGCTGGGGCCGCGCCGCCCTCGGCATGGTGATCTACCTGCTCGCCGGGATGGCGGGCCTGCCGTGGTTCGTGGACGGCGAGTCCGGCACGGGCCTGCCCACCCTCGGCTACGTGATCGGGTTCGTGGTGGCGGCCGCCGCCGTCGGCCGCCTGGCCGGGCGGGGCGGCGACCGCACGCCGCTGCGCACCGTCGGCACGATGCTGCTGGGCACGGCGATCATCTACGCGGTCGGTGTCCCGTACCTGATGGCCTCGCTGGGCGTGGACCTGGGCAAGGCGCTGGACCTGGGCCTGGTGCCGTTCCTGGCCGGCGACGCGCTGAAGGTGCTGCTGGCCGCCGCGCTGCTGCCCGCGGCGTGGAAGCTCGCCGGAACGGGGCGCGGCACCACCTCCGGCTGACCCCGGCCGGTGTGGCGCACGCCTCACCACCGGGGCCCGCCCCTACCGTTTGAACGGGTTCAACTCTCCCGTAGAGTGGCTCCCGTGAAGCTCGCCGTGACCGCACCGGACCGACTCACCGTCCGCACCGAGCGGGTCGCCGACCCCGGCGACCTCGTCTCGCGACTTCCGCATCCCGCCGCGCTGGCCTGGGTCCGCCACGGGGAGGGCATCGTCGGCTGGGGCGAGGCGGCCCGCCTGGTGCTGCCCGGCGGCGAGGACCGCTTCGCCGCCGCCGACCGCTGGCTGCGCGACCTGTTCGGCTCGGCCGAGATCGACGACGCCGTCCAGGTGCCCGGTTCGGGCCCGGTCGCGTTCGGCAGCTTCGGCTTCGACCCCAAGTCGCCCGACTCGGTGCTGATCGTGCCGCGCTGGATCCTGGGCCGCCGCGACGGCGTGGCCTGGCTGACCACCATCGGCGGTGACGCCGACCCGCTCGCGCTCGTCCGGCCGCCGGCTGCGCCGACCCGCCTGGACTGGAGCGACGGCACGCTCACCGCGCCCGGCTGGGAGCAGGCCGTCGCCGCGGCCGTCGACCGCATCCGCGGCGGCCGCCTCGGCAAGGTCGTGCTGGCCCGCGACCTGCGCGCACGGGCCGCCGAGCCGATCGACGCCCGCGTCCTGCTGAGCCGCCTGGCCGGCCGCTTCCCGGCCTGCTACACCTTCTCGGTCGCGGGCCTGGTCGGCGCCACCCCCGAGCTGCTCATCCGCCGCTCCGGCGACCGCGTCGACTCGCTGGTCCTGGCCGGCACCACCGCACGCGGCACCACGCCCGCCGAGGACGCCGCCCGCGCGGCGCGGCTGGCGTCCTCCGCCAAGGACCGCGAGGAGCACGCCTACGCCGCCGAGATGGTCCGCGACGCGCTCGCCCCGCTGTGCGCCGAGCTGACGGTCCCCGACGAGCCCGAGCTGCTGACGCTGCCCAACGTCACGCACCTGGCCTCCCCCGTGCACGGCCGGCTGCGCGGCGAACGTTCCGTCCTGGACGTCGTCGCGGCGCTGCACCCCACGCCCGCGGTGTGCGGCACGCCCACCGACGTCGCGCTCGACCTCATCCGCGAGCTCGAGGTGATGGACCGCGGCCGCTACGCCGGGCCGGTCGGCTGGGTCGACGCGCGCGGCGACGGCGAGTGGGGCATCGCGCTGCGCTGCGCGGAGCTGGACGGCACCACCGCACGGCTGTTCGCCGGCTGCGGCATCGTCGCCGACTCCGACCCGGCCGCCGAGCTGGCCGAGGCGCAGACCAAGTTCCGCGCCATGCAGTACGCCCTGGAGGGCTGACCCCGCTCACCCGCACGCCACCGGCGGTTACGTACGGTGAACGGGTGATCTGGAGCCTGCTCGGAGCCCTGGCCGCCAGCGTGTGCTTCGGCCTGGCCACGGTGCTGGAGGCCGTCTCGGCGCGCCGCGCGCCCGCCGCCGACACCGTCGACCCGCGGCTGCTGCTGCGCCTGGCCACGCAACTGCCCTTCCTTGCCGGGATCACCCTCGACCTGGCCGGGTTCGCGCTGGAGCTGGCGGCCCTGCGGGCGCTGCCGCTGTTCGTCGTCCAGTCGGTCATCGCCGCGTCCCTGGCCGTCACCGCGATCGCCGCCGGGCCGATCCTGAAGGTGCGGCCGTCGCGCGCCGAGTGGACCGCCGTCGCCGTGGTGTGCGCGGGGCTGGCACTGCTCGGCGTCTCGGCCGGGCGCGAAGGGCCCGCGCACGTCTCGGCCGGCTTCCACTGGGCGCTGCCGGCCGCGACCGTGCTGCTGTACGCGCTGGGCGCGGCCGCGGGACGGCTGCGCGGCGCCGCGCGTTCGGTGGCGCTCGGCCTGGTCGCCGGGCTGGGCTTCGCCGTCGTGGCGGTCGCCGCGCGCGTCCTGACCAGCCTGGCGCCGCTGGACCTGGTACGCGACCCGGCCGCCTACGCGCTGGCCGCCGCCGGCGCCGGGGCACTGCTGTTCTACGCCACCGCGCTGCAGCGGGGCTCGGTCACCGCCACCACGGCCGCGATGGTCGTCGCCGAGACCGTCGTGCCCGCCGCGGTGGGCATCTGGCTGCTGGGCGACCACACCCGCGACGGCCTGGTGCCGCTGGCGGTGGCCGGGTTCGCCCTCGCCCTGACCGGCACCCTGGCGCTGGCCCGCTTCGGCGAGCCCGCACCGCAGGACCCACCGGGCCCCGGCCGGCGAGTGACGACCCCGCCTATTCCCAATATTCCCGACGGCCAAAGCAGGCCACCAACGTGATCACCCCGGTCCGCGGCGCGAGGCTGGACCATCGGACCGCACCGGCACCGACCACCACCTGGGGGATCACCGATGACTCACCGCCACCCGGCCGCGGCCCCGCTCGCACACCGGTTCGTCACCACCATCGGCGGCGACTGGACCCAGGCGACGCTCCGCTACGGCGACAGCGAATTCGTCGGCTGACCCCACGCCCGCTCACAGGGCGGCCGCCCGATCACGGCGCGGCAGGTCAGGTGGCGGGCTGGCAGACGGGGCACCAGAACAGGTTGCGGCCCACCAGCCGCTGCGTGCGCACCTGGGTGCCGCACACCAGACACGGCATGCCGGCACGCCGGTACACGTACACCTCACCGCCGTGGTCGTCCACGCGCGGCGGACGGCCCATCGCCTCGGGCGTGTGCTCGGGACGCACCGTGTCGATCCGGCCCGTCCGCACACCCTCGCGCATCAACAGCACCAGGTCGGCCCAGATCGCCGACCACCGCGCCTCGTCCAGCGCCAGGCCCGGCGTCGACGGATCGATGCCCTGCCTGAACAGCACCTCGGCGCGGTAGACGTTCCCCGGGCCCGCCACCACCGCCTGGTCCAGCAGCAGCGCCGCGATGCTGGTGCGGCTGCGCGCGATGCGCCGCCACGCCTCACCCGGGTCGGCGTCGCCGCGCAGCGGATCGGGCCCCAGCCGGTCGTGCAGCACCTTGACCTCACCCGGCTCGAGCAGCTCACACGCGTTGGGGCCGCGCAGATCGGCGAACTCCGACTCGCCCACCAGCCGCAACCGCACCAGCCCCTGCGGCGCGGGCGCCGGCACCCGCCCGAAGGTGTACGTCCCGTACAGGCCCAGATGAATGTGCAGCAGCCGCTCGTCCTCGAACCGCAGCAGCAGATGCTTGCCGTGCGCGTCCGCCTCGTTCAGCACCTGCCCGTCCAGCAGCCGGGCACCCTCGTCGAACCGGCCCTGCGGGCTCGCCGCCCGCAAACGACGGCCGCCGAACATCCGCATGTGCTCGGCGGCCAGACGGTGAATCGTATGTCCCTCAGGCATCGTGCCCCAAGGATAGAGCGCCCGCCGGGGGCGAGCCCACCTTTCGGCTCACCCCCGGGACCCGCTCCCCACCGCCAACGCGGCCGAGCTCTACACCCGGGCCTCCGGACCCTCCGGCTGACCGTCCACCGGACCGGGCTCCGCACCCGACCGCAACGGCTCACCCACATCACGCATGTGCCCCAGCGCCTGCCGGTACGACTCCAGCAGCCCCGTCTCCACGAACGGCAACCCCACCCGCGCGCAGTGCTCGCGCACCAGCGGCTGCACCTTGCGCAGGTTCGGCCGCGGGATGCTCGGGAACAGATGATGCTCGATCTGGTAGTTCAGGCCGCCCAGCATGTAGTCGGTCACCGGCCCGCCGCGCACGTTGCGCGACGTCAGCACCTGCCGCCGCAGATGATCCCAGCGCGTCCAGTCCTCCGGCATGTCCATGCCCTTGTGGTTGGGCGCGAACGAGCAGCCCAGATGCACCCCGAACAACGCCTGGTGCACCAGGATGAACACCACCGCCTGCACCGGCGACAGGAACATGAACGCCATGCCCAGATAGCCCACCAGGTGGGCCGACAGCAGCACCCCTTCGATCCACCGCTCCCGCCGCGTCGCCCGCCGCAGGTACAGCAGGCTGCTCACCTTCAGGTTGAAACCCTCCAGCGTCAGCAGCGGGAAGAACAACCACGCCTGATGCCGAGCCAGGAACCCCAGCACCCCCCGCCGGCCCACCGCCTGCTCCCGCGTCCACGCCAGCGGACCCTCACCGACATCAGGGTCCTTCCCCACATGGTTGGGATTGGCATGGTGCCGGTTGTGCTTGTCGTTCCACCACCCGTAACCCATCCCCAGCATCAGATCGCCCAGCAGCAACCCCAGGATCCGGTTCGCGCGGTGCGACCGGGCGATCTGCCGGTGCCCCGCGTCATGCCCCAGGAACCCCGTACGCGCCGACACCAGCGCCAGCGGAACGGCCAGCAGCACCGCCCACCAGGACGCACCCGCCCACGCCACGGCGCCCCACAGGCCGGCCGTGGCCGCCACGTTCACCCCGATCAGCCACGCGTAGTGGCCGCGCCGCCTCTCCAGCAGCCCGCTGTCGCGGACCTGCCGTGCCAGCGGCGCGAAGTCGCTGCCACCGGCACGACGTTGGGGAGTGGCTTGCAGGGTGTCGGGCATCACAATCTCCATTCGAGGCGGGGGCACGGGCGGTGACCGCCTGCCACGTTATGCAGCCGGGCGACCTGTTGGGCACCCGCTACGGAGCCATGTGCGACCTGGCTCGCAGGTCTCACCAGGCGCCTAACCGCACGTGGACGCGGCGTTCGTGGCCAAGTCTGGCCGCTGCGGGCCGCGCGCACACGGACGTTGGCCTCTCTTCCGGCGGGGACCTGTCACCCGCGGGAGGGGTGGAGTCAGCTCCCCCGCGACAAAGAAACGACAGACCGGCCATATAGGGTCATAGGCCATGAATGCACGCTCTCGCTGGATCGATCTGGACGGTGCGGTCAATGTCAGGGACCTGGGTGGACTCCCCACCACCGACGGCGGCACGACTCGGCGAGGGCGGGTGCTGCGCTCGGACAACCTCCAGGACCTGACCGTCGCCGACATCCGCACCCTCGTCGACGACTACGAGCTCAGGGACGTCATCGACCTGCGCAGCGAGGCCGAGGTCCGCCTCGAAGGCCCCGGCCCGCTCACCCGCACCCCCTCGGTCACCGTCCACGGCCTGTCACTGTTCGCCGAGGGCGGCCGGTACACCGACGTCGCCGCCGACCAGCCCGCCGAAGGCACCGACGGCATCGACATCGACAAGGTGCTGCCCTGGCAGACCCGCCCCGACAACGCGCCCGCACAGGACCGTCCGATCAGCCACTACCTCGGCTACCTGGAGGACCGCCCAGACTCCATCGTGGCGGCACTGCGCGTGATGACCCGGCCCACCGGATCCGCCCTGGTGCACTGCGCCGCAGGAAAGGACCGCACCGGCGTCGTCTGCGCGTTCGCCCTCGACGTCGCCGGCGTCACCCGGGAGGCCGTCGTCGCCGACTACGCCCAGACCGGCGACCGCCTCGACGCGATCCTGACCCGCCTGCGCGCCAGCGGCACCTACGCCGACGACCTGGACTCCCGCCCCGCCGACAGCCACATGCCGCACGCCTACATCATGGAGAAGTTCCTGGCCCGCGTGGACGAGAGGTTCGGCGGCCCGCTGGAGTGGCTCACCTCCCACGGATGGGACGACGAGGACACCGCTGCCCTCCGCGGTCGCCTGCTGGGTGGTTGATCTTCAAGGTGCCGGACGTTGATCAACGTCCGGCACCTTGACAAAGTAAGTTTCAACGGCTGCGACCCGGCGTCCGCCCGAACGCGGCCCGGAACACGTCGATGAACGCACTCGCCGACGACCAGCCGCACCGGTGCGCCACCACCGTCACCGGCACTCCCCCGGCGAGCAGGATCAGCGCGTGGTGCAACCGCAGCTGCGTCCGCCACTGCGGGAACGACATCCCCAGCTCCGCCCCGAACAGCCGCGACAACGTCCGCTCGCCGGCCCCGATCTCCGCCCCGAGCTCCCCCAGCGTCCGGCCGTCCGCCGGATCCTCGTTCAGCAGCGCGCACACCGCCGCCAGCCTCGGATCACGCGGCGTCGGCAACCGCACCGGATGCCGGGGCGAGTGCCGCAACCGATCCAGCAGGACGGCGCGCAGCCGCGCCCGCTCGGGATCGTCGGCCACGGCATCCGCCTCGACATCGGCGCCGGGACCACAACCCGCGCCGCCCGAGTACTCGATGATCAGCTCGCGCAGCAGCGGCTCGACCGCGAGCACCGCCGGCCCGTCCAGGCCGAGCGGATTCGCCGAGACCGGCAGCCCCACCAGCCGCAGCTCCGTCCGGCCATAGGCACGATGCTCGTGCACGGTCCCGGCCGGCACCCAGATCGCCAGGGTGCCCGGCGCGATCCACCGGCCCTCGCCGGTCGTCACCGACACCACCCCGCGCGCCGCGTACACGATCTGGTGCTCGTCGTGATGGTGGGCGTCGATCCCGGCCCCGGCGGCCAGCCGCCGCAGCCCCGTGGGCGCGACCGGCATATGGCGGGGATTCGACATTTCCTGGCAGTTTATCGGAAGCCGCCACGGCCCTCCCTGACCGATCGTTGACGGCATGCGAACCAACGACAGGCTGCTGCTGTCCACCGGCCACGCGAGCGTCGACCTGTACCAGGGCGTCGTGCCGGTGCTGGTGCCGTTCCTGGTCGCCGAACGCGGCTACGGCTACCTGGCGGTGTCGGGGTTCGTGCTCGCCGCCTCCCTGCTGTCCTCGGTCGTCCAGCCGCTGTTCGGCGTCCTCACCGACCGCTGGTCCCTGCCGTGGATGGTCCCCGCCGGCACCCTGGCCGCCGGGCTCGGCGTCGCGCTCATCGGCGTCGCCGGCACCTACCCGCTGACGCTCGCCGCGATCGCCCTCACCGGGTTCGGCGTCGCCGCCTACCACCCCGAGGGCGCCCGCCTCGCCCGCGCCGTCACCCGCGGCGACCACGTCGGGATGAGCTGGTTCTCCCTCGGCGGCAACGTCGGATTCGCCCTCGCACCGGTCATCGCCACCCCTGTACTCGCGGCGGGCGGCCTCGCCGCCACCCCCGTCCTGGTGGTGCCCGCGCTGCTCGGCACCCTGGTCACCCTGCCCCTGCTCGGCCGGCGCACCGCCACCGGAGCCACGGCCCGCCCCGGCCGCGACGACTGGCCCGCGTTCCGCCTCCTGTCGGCCGTCGTCATCCTGCGCTCGATCGCCTACGTCGGGCTCAGTTCGTTCCTCGCGCTCTTCGTTCAGGAACGTGTCCACCCCGGCGACACCGCCGGCGGCGCCGCGCTCTTCCTGCTGTTCGCCGGCGGCGCGGCCGGGACCGTCCTGGGCGGCCGGCTGGCGGCGCGGTGGGGCCGCATCCGGACGATCCGCCGCGCCTACGCCGTGGCAGTCCCGGCGGTCGCGGGCGTGGCGCTGGTGCCCGGACCCGCGCTCTACGGCTTCGTGCTGGTCGCGGCGATCGCGCTGTACGTGCCGTTCTCGCTGCACATCACCCTCGGCCAGGACTACCTCCCGGGACGGGTGGGCACCGCGAGCGGCGTGACCCTCGGCCTGGCGGTGAGCGTCGGCGGCGTCTTCGCGCCCGCCCTCGGCGCCCTGGCCGACGCGACCTCCCTGCACGCCGCGCTCGGCCTCCTCCCCCTCTTCCCCGCGGCGGCGTGGCTGGTCGCCCGTCGGCTGCGGGAGCCTGTGCGGCTGGAGGTCGGACCGGCTCCCTCGCCCAGCGCCTTTACAAAGTAAGTTCAAGGGTGGACGGTCATCGGGAGGCGCTCGTCAGCGCCGCGATCGCGCGCTCGAGCCGGGCCGCCCGGCCGGCCTCGGTCCTGGCCTTCAGCAACGGCAGGATCAGGCCGTACCTCCCCGTCTTGTCGAGTTCCGCGAACCGCTCGGCGGCCTCGGGGTTCCCCGCCAGCGCCTCGGCCAGGTCGTCCGGCACCGTCACGTTCCGCTGTGCGGCGTACGCGGCCTCCCAGCGCCCGTCGGCCTCGGCGGCCGCCACCTCCGCCAGTCCGGGCGCCCGCATCCGCCCGGCCGCGGTGAGCTCCCCCACCCGCTCGACGTTCACCCGCGACCACGGGCCGCCCCTACGACGCCGCGAGTAGCGCTGCAGGTAGAAACGTTCGTCGTACGCCTTGCGCTGCGAATCGATCCAGCCGAAGCACAACGCCCCGTCCAGCGCCTCCCGGATCGTGATCGACTCCCCTCCCCCGCCCTTCTTGGCGATCAGCAGCCACACCCCGCCCTCGTCCCCGTGGTGCTCGGCCAGCCACGACTCCCACGCCGCCGCGTCCGTGAACCGCATCCCGTCCTGCGTCATGTCCCGCTCCCTTCGTCCTGCCCCGCACGCTAGAACCCCTTGAGGAAGCTACGTTTCCTCAAGGAGCGGGGACCTCTGCGTCGAGGAGCGGGATTCCGGCGTTCAGACGTCGCGGACGCTGATCACCACGATCGCGGTGATCACCCCGGCCAGCGCCCAGCAGACCAGGGTCGTCCAGGCCTCGGCGCGCAGCAGCCCGCGCAGCCACGACACCCCCTCGGGGTCCAGGCCGTTGAGCGGTTCGTCGAAGAGCAGGACGGGCGGGTCCCCAGCAGCGCGGCGGCGATGCCCGGGCGCTGCCTCATCCCCAGCGAGAACCCGCCGACGCGGCGGCGCGCGACGCCCCCGCCCGCGCGTCGGCCCGGCGTCCACTCCTGACGGCCCGCCGGACGCCCACGGGCGTACGCCTCCGGGCCAACGCCCGCTCCCCCGGAGAGGAAATTCCTCCCCGGACCGATTCCTTTCCCGCCGCGGCCCGGTCATACAGGCTCACGACACGATCGAAAGGAACTCGCCATGACCGAGCAGCACACCCCCGACCCGCAGCTGGCCGAACTCGACCGCCTGGTGGGCCGCTGGAAGGTGACCGGCGGCGCCGAGGGCGAGGTCACCTACCGCTGGCTGGAGGGAGGCTTCTTCCTCCTCCAGGACGTCGAGCTCACCCAGGACGGCGAGACCCAGCGGGGGCTGGAGGTCATCGGCCGCGAGCTCCCCTTCGGCGCCGACGCTCCGAGCAAGGACATCAAGTCCCGCTACTACGGCCACCAGGGCGCCACCTTCGACTACGTCTACGAGCTCGAGGGCGGCACGCTCACCATCTGGGGCGGCGAGGTCGGCTCCCCCGCCTACTTCAGGGGCACCTTCGACGCGGCCGGCGACGTCCTCACCGGCGCCTGGGTGTACCCGGGCGGTGGTGGCTACGACTCGACGATGACGCGGCTCTAGAACGTCGTGCCGCAGCGTCCGGCCCACGTCCTTTACATAGTAAGTTAAGGATTGAACGACACCGGGCCGGGCGTTCGCCGACGCCCGGCCCGAGGCCGCGGGCCGGGCGGTGCGGTGGTCGGCACGGTGGTCAGCGGGCGAGGAACTCGCGGACGGCCTCGTGCGCGGCCTTGCGCATCTCGCCGTGCAGGACGGCGTTGGCGTCGCGGTCGGTGCGGGCCTCGACGATGCGCAGCCCCTCCCCCGCGACCGCCTTGGGCAGGTCGGCGGCCGCCTCCAGGCGCCGGTACGGGATGCCGTGCGCCGCCGCGATGTGCTCGAAGTCGACGCGGTGCGGGGTGCCGAAGACCCGCTCGAACGGGTCGCGCAGCGCCGCCTGGGGCAGCAGCGAGAAGATCCCGCCGCCCTGGTTGTTGACCACGACGAGCGCGAGGTCGGGACGGCGGTCTTCGGGGCCCAGCACCAGCCCGTTCTGGTCGTGCAGGAAGGCCAGGTCGCCGAGCAGCGCGTAGGCGCGGCCGCTGTGCACCAGCGCGGCGCCCATCGCGGTCGAGACCAGCCCGTCGATGCCGCTGGCGCCGCGGTTGGCCATGATGCGGATGCCGCGCCGCGGCCGCATCACCTGGTCGAGGTCGCGGATGGGCATGCTCGCCGCGGTGAACAGCAGCGAGCCGCCGGGCAGGCCCGCGACCAGGTCGCGGGCCAGGCGCGGCTCGCTGACCTCGTGCACCGCGTCCAGGACCCCGTCGACCGCCGCGGCGGCGGTCAGGTCGGCGGCCCGCCAGGACTTCAGCCACGCGTCGTCACCGGAGACGACCGGGATCTCCACGTCCTGGGCGACCTGGGTGGCCGAGCGCACCGGGTCGGGCCAGCGGGTGAGGTTCGGGGAGAGCACGATGTGCTCCTCGGCGCGGCGCAGCAGCGACAGCAGCGGGCGCGACAGGCCCGGCTTGCCGAGGGTGACCACGACCTCGGGGCGGTGCCGTTCGACGAACTCCGGCACGCCCAGCAGGAAGTGGTGCGAGGACAGCGCGTGGTCGCCGTATCGGGCGTTGCCGTTGGGCTCGGCCAGCACGGGCCAGCCCGCCATCGACGCCGCCGCCACGTACCGCTTGACGTTGGTGGCGCCGTCGCCCACCACCAGGACGCCGCGGCGGGTCGGCGGCACGTGCAGCACCGAGCCGGGCGTGGCCGCGCGCACCTTGGTCCAGGCCCCGGTGGCGTCGCCGTCCAGGGGCTCGCACCAGGTGGCGTCGCCGTCGGGGATCAGCGGCTCGCGGAACGCCACGTTGAGGTGCACCGGGCCCGGGTCGGGCGCCAGCGCCAGCCCCCACGCCCGGCTCACCAGCGACCGCCAGTAGGCCACCATGCCGGGGCGGTTCTCCGGGACGCCGACCTCGCAGCTCCACCGCACGGCGGTGCCGTAGAGCTTGACCTGGTCGATGGTCTGGTTGGCGCCGGTGTCGCGCAGCTCCGGCGGCCGGTCGGCGGTCAGCACGATCAGCGGCACGTTGGACTCGTGCGCCTCGACGACGGCCGGGTGGAAGTTGGCCGAGGCCGTGCCCGAGGTGCAGATGAGCGCGACCGGGCGGCCTGACCGCTTGGCCATGCCGAGCGCCAGGAACGACGCGGACCGCTCGTCGATGCGCACGTGCAGCCGGACCCGGCCGGCCTCGACCGCCTCGTGCAGCGCCAGCGCCAGCGGCGCCGACCGGGAGCCGGGCGCCAGCACCACCTCGGTCATGCCGCAGCGCAGCAGCTCGTCCACCAGGACGGTGGCGAGCGCGGTGGCCGGGTTCATCGCGCCACCCCGATCACCGGTGGCGCGTCCATCAGGGCCTGGGCGTCGGCGACGCGGCGCCGCCAGGACGCCTGCAGGGCGGCGTCGGCGAGCTCGTAGACGGCGAGGGCGTCCTCGTGCACCTCCGGCCGACGGACCGGGATCTCGCCGTCCTCGGCCACCAGGGGGTCGCGCACGACGTCGCCGTCCAGCAGCGACAACGTCGCCAGGCCGCAGGCGTAGGGCAGCTCGGGCAGCGCGGCGGCCAGGGCCAGACCGGCGGCCAGGCCGACGGAGGTCTCCACCGCGCTGGACACCACGACCGGCAGGCCGCACGCCTCGGCGATCTTGAGCGCCCGGGCCACGCCGCCGAGCGGCTGGACCTTCAGCACCGCGATGTCGGCGGCCTCGGCCGCCCGCACCTTGAACGGGTCCTCGGCCCGGCGGATCGACTCGTCGGCCGCCACCGGAACGTCGACCTGCCGCCGCACCCGGGCCAGCTCGTCCAGGGCCGCGCAGGGCTGCTCCACGTACTCCAGCCCGTGGCGGTCCAGCGTGCGGATCATCCGGACGGCCCGGTCGACGTCCCACGCGCCGTTGACGTCGATCCGGACCCGGCCGCCGGGGCCGATCGCGTCGCGCACGGCCTCCACGCGGGCGATGTCGTCGGCGTCGTCCTGGCCGCGCTCGGCGACCTTGACCTTGGCGGTGCGGCAGCCCGACTCCGCGGTCATCGCGTGGGCGGTCTCGGGGCCGACCGCGGGGATCGTCACGTTGACCGGGACGCTGCCGCGGACCGGCGCGGGCCACCCGTCGTAGGCGGCCTCGCGGGCCGCGGCGAGCCAGCGGGCGCACTCGGCGGGGCCGTACTCGGCGAACGGCGAGAACTCACCCCATCCGGCCGGGCCGTGGATGAGCACGCCCTCCCGTTGCGTGATGCCGCGGAACCGCGTCCGCATCGGGATGGAGTAGACCCGCACCCGTGACCCCCTGCTCTGCACCGAGAATATTTAGTAGTACCACGGGAAACGCGACCAATCGGGGTCGCGCTTCTCCAGGAACGAGTCGCGCCCCTCGGCCGCCTCGTCGGTCCCGTACGCCAGGCGCGTGGCCTCCCCCGCGAACACCTGCTGGCCGACCAGTCCGTCGTCCACGAGGTTGAACGCGAACTTCAGCATGCGCTGCGCCGTCGGGCTCTTCCCGTTGATCTTCGCGCCCCATTCCAGGGCCGTGCGCTCCAGCTCCGCGTGCGGCACCACGGCGTTGACCATGCCCATCCGGTGGGCGGCCTCGGCGTCGTAAGTATCGCCGAGAAAGAAGATCTCCCGGGCGAACTTCTGCCCCACCTGGCGGGCCAGATAGGCCGAGCCGAAGCCGCCGTCGAAGCTGGCCACGTCGGCGTCGGTCTGCTTGAAGCGGGCGTGCTCGCGGCTGGCCAGGGTCAGGTCGCTCACGACGTGCAGGCTGTGCCCGCCGCCGGCGGCCCAGCCCGGCACCACGCAGATCACGACCTTGCCCATCGTGCGGATCAGCCGCTGCACCTCCAGGATGTGCAGGCGTCCGGCGCGGGCGGGGTCGATGCTGTCGGCGGTCTCGCCCTCGGCGTACCGGTAGCCGTCCTTGCCCCGGATGCGCTGGTCACCACCGGAGCAGAAGGCCCAGCCGCCGTCGCGGGGAGAGGGCCCGTTGCCGGTGAGCAGCACGCACCCGACGTCGCCGGACATGCGGGCGTGGTCCATGGCGCGGTAGAGCTCGTCGACCGTGTGCGGCCGGAAGGCGTTGCGCACCTCGGGCCGGTCGAACGCGATGCGGACGGTGCCCTGGTCGACCGCCCGGTGGTAGGTGATGTCGGTGAAGTCGAAGCCCTCGACTTCCTTCCAGGCGCCCTCGTCGAACAGCTCCGAGACCATGTGCTCCTCTTCCAGTCGCTCGCTCGGCACCATTCAACAGGCTCCCGGTTTCGAACGTGTTCAGTGGGGTCGATTAGGCTGATCGCATCATGGATCGCCACCGCCTGCACGCCGTCGTCCTGCCGTCCGGCCCGCGCCTGTACGCGGCGCTCGCCGCGGCGCTGGACGGCACCGGCCCGGCGATCTGCCCGATCTCCCCCGACCTGCCGGGGCCCGCGCTGGCGGACCTGCTCAACGCCCTGGCCCCGCACGCGGTCGAGACCGCCGACGGCGTGACGCCCTTCCGGCCCCGCAGCGCCTGCGCGCCGGTCGCCGGCATCCCCGTGGCGGACGGGACCGCCGTGCTGATCGCCACCTCCGGCTCCACCGGTACCCCCAAGATCGTCGAGCTGGCGGGGGACGCGCTGCGCGCCTCCGCGGCCGCCACGTTCGCGCGCATCGGCGCCGAGCCCGGCGACCGCTGGTTGTGCTGCCTGCCCACCAGCCACATCGCGGGCGTCCAGGTGCTGGTCCGGTCTCTGGTCGCCGGCACCGAGCCGGTGATCCAGCCGCGGTTCGACGTCACCGCGGTGGGCGGCGCCGACGCCGCCCACCTCTCGGTCGTCCCGACACAGCTCAGGCGGCTGCTGGACGCCGGCGTCGAGCTGTCGAAGTTCCGCTCGGTCCTGCTGGGCGGCGCCGCCGCTCCCCCGGACCTGCTCGACGAGGCCCGCGCCCGCGGCGCGCGGGTGTTCACCACGTACGGCATGAGCGAGACCAGCGGGGGCTGCGTCTACGACGGGCTGCCGCTGGACGGGGTCCGGGCGTCGGTCGGCGGCGACGGGCGGATCCGGCTTGCCGGGCCGGTGCTGTTCGGCGGCTACCGCCTGCTCCCCCGGCTCACCGCGTCGGTGCGCGACGGCGACTGGTTCGTCACCCAGGACCTCGGCGAGCTGACGGCGGACGGGCGGCTGCGCGTCCGCGGCCGGGCCGACGACGTGATCATCACGGGCGGGGAGAAGGTCGTGGCGGGCGAGGTCGCCGCGGCGCTGTCCCGCCATCCGGGGGTGGCGGACGTCGCCGTCGTGGGGCGGCCGGACGCCGAGTGGGGGCAGCGGGTCACCGCGGTGGTCGTCCCCGCGCCCGGGCACGCCGTCCCGGACCTGGACGGGCTGCGCGGCTGGGTCCGCGAGTCCCTGCCCGCCGCCGCGGCGCCGCGCGAGCTGGAGCTGGTAGCCGCGCTCCCCCTCCTGCCCTCAGGCAAGCCCGACCTGGAGACTCTCCGGCGCCCCGCTCCCCGCTGACCGGGGCGCCGCGTGGCAGGCTGGTCCGCGGGGGTGGGTTCGATCATGGCGGAGGAGCAGCCGGAGGGCACGCTGACGGTGATGCTGGCGTTCGGCGCCAACCTGGGCATCGCCATCGCGAAGATCATCGCGGCGGTGGTGACCGGCTCGGCGTCGATGGCCGCGGAGGCCGCGCACTCGATCGCCGACACCTTCAACGAGGTGCTGCTGATCGTCGGGCTGCGCCGCAGCGGCCGTCCCGCCGACCGCAGGCACCCGCTGGGCTACGGCAAGGAGCGCTACATCTGGACGCTCCTGGTGGCCGTCGCGATCTTCGGGATGGGCGCCCTGTTCGCCTTCTACCAGGGCGTGGAGACGCTGCTCGGGCATCGCGGGGAGGACGAGGCCGACCCGCTGGTCGGCTACGTCGTGCTGGCGGTCTCGTTCGTCCTGGAGGGCATCTCCTGGCAGCAGGCGCTCCGGCAGGTCCGCGGAGACGCCCGCGAGGAGGGCCTCTCCCTGATCGGGTACATCCGGCGGACCGACGAGCCGACCTCGATCAGCGTGCTGCTGGAGGACTCCGCCGCCCTGCTCGGCCTGATCTTCGCGTTCGCCGGCCTGGGCCTGCACCAGCTCACCGGGTCGGCCGTCTGGGACGGCGTCGGCTCGGTGATGATCGGCGTGCTGCTGACCGCGGTGGCGCTGGTCCTGGGCCGCATCAACCTCAACCTGCTGATCGGCACCCAGGCCGACCCGCGGCTCGTGCGGAGCGTCCGGGAGCTGCTGGGCGCCGCCCCCGAGATCGACTGGGTGGTCGACATCGTCACGATGACGGTCGGCGCCGACCGCGTGCTCGTGTGCGCCCGGCTGGACTTCCGCGACACGCTGACCGCCGGCGAGGTCGAGCACGCGTGCGTGCGCATGTCGCACGAGCTCCGCGAGGCGCACGAGGAGATCGACGAGGTCTTCATCGAGCCCGTGCCGCGCGACGATCCCGAGCTTCGCGAGCGGGTGATCGCCCGCTACGGGCCGCCGAAGCCGCCCACCGCGCCACCCGTATCCTGAAAATCTTTCGGATTCGCGGAAGTATCGTCCAGGCAGGGGTTTCCGTGTCCCCGATTACCCCGAAAGGGGTTTCGGACGCTGGCGTCGGGAACAACAGGGCGTCCGTGCCGCGTTCCGATAAGTGCGCGCGTCAGTAGCGAACCCAGCCTCCGCGCATCCACACAGTGAAGGGAGAGGGGTGCCCCCATGCCGCGAACCGCTGTCGAGACCCCGCTCACGGAGTTGACGAGCCCGGCGCTCGCCGACCTCCTCGAGCGTGGCCGCGATCAAGGGCGCCTCTCGCTCGGCGAGGTGCGCAAGGCCTTCGAGGCCGCCGGGATCAGCCCGTCGCAGGGACGTTCGATCCTGCGGGAGCTCTCCGAGGCCGGCATCAGCCTAGCCAGCGAGAGCGATTCCGCCAAGAAGACCGCCGCCGCCAAGAGCGGCAAGACCGCCAGGGGCGGCCGGGCCAAGACCGCCGAGGCCCCCACGGACGCGGCCACCGGCGCCGCCGGCGACGCGGACGGGGCCGAGGTGACCAACGTCACCAAGGCTCCCGCCAGGAAGCGGGCCGCCAGGAAGACCACCGCGTCCGGGCCGACCGCCAAGAGCGCGGCCAAGGGCGCCGTCAAGGCCGTCGACGACCGCGAGCCCGCCGCCGCGGAGCTGGCCGACGACGAGGGCGACGACGGCACGTTCGAGGTGACCGAGGTCGAGGTCGCCTCGCCCGCGGACCTGGACGACACCTCCACCGCCATGGGCGACTCGGTGCACACCTACCTCAAGGCGATCGGGCGGCGGCAGCTGCTCACCGCCGAGCAGGAGGTCGACCTGGCCAAGCGCATCGAGGTCGGCCTGTACGCCGAGCACCTCCTGGAGACCCAGACCAAGATCAGCCCGCAGCGCCGCATGGACCTGGAGTGGGTGGCCGCCGACGGCCGCCGCGCCAAGTCGCACATGCTCGAGGCCAACCTGCGCCTGGTGGTGTCGGTCGCCAAGAAATACTCCGACCGCGGCCTGTCGCTGCTGGACGTCGTCCAGGAGGGCAACCTGGGCCTGATCCGCGCGGTGGAGAAGTTCGACTACTCCAAGGGCTACAAGTTCTCCACCTACGCCATGTGGTGGATCCGCCAGGCTATCCAGCGCGGCTTCGCCGACTCGGCCCGCACGATCCGGCTGCCCGTCCACGTCCTGGAGATGCTCAGCAAGCTGAGCCGCGTCGAGCGCGACATGCACCAGCGGCTCGGCCGCGAGCCCACCCCCGAGGAGCTGGCGGTGGAGCTCGACAAGAGCCCGGAGCAGGTACGCGAGCTGCTGCGCACGAGCCGGCAGCCGATCAGCCTCGACTCGACCATCGGCGAGGACGGCGAGACCCGCATCGGCGACCTGATCGAGGACACCGACAGCCCCGAGGCCTCGGACCTGGTCGACCGCCAGCTCATGGCCGAGCAGCTGCGCCGCACCCTGGACATCCTCAACCCGCGCGAGGGCAAGATCATGGCGATGCGGTTCGGGCTGTACGACGGGACGCCGCGCACGCTCGACGAGATCGGCAAGGCGCTCGGCCTGACCCGCGAGCGCATCCGGCAGCTGGAGAAGGAGTCGCTGTCCAAGCTGCGGCACCCCAGCAACGCCCAGCCCCTGCTGGACTTCGCGGTCTGACCGGCCGGCCTTCCGGCCCGTAGGCCTCACCCCCGCGCGCACACGAGCCCCGCCCGGCCTCACGGCCGGGCGGGGCTCACTCTTTCGGCACTCGGGTCGTGTGACACGCGCACCACCTGCCTACCATCCAGTAACCACATCTGAATATCTGGGTTTTCAGACCCGCCCGACGGCCCTCCCTCACGACCCGCCACCCCTCGAGGAGGCAGATGGACCCGGCAGGCACCTCCCTCACCACGCTCACCCGCAAGACCCTCGGCGGCATCCACGGCTACCGCTCGCTGGAGGGCACGTTCCCCGGCAACTGCCTCTTCTCCGGCCGCCAGGCTGGCCGGGCCGCGGCGGCCGCCACCGCCACCTAGGAGGACCGGTCAGTCGCCGCGGCGGAACTCCCAGATCGCCACGCCCATCAGCCCCAGGCCCATGACCACGACGATGACCAGCTCGAGCCACACCGGCACGACCCAGCCGTTCCACGTGACCCCGGGGTTGAACGTCTTCTCCAGCTCCGGGGACACGTCCAGGTGCGCGAACACCGCCTGCCGCAGCGGGTCCACCGCGTACGTCAGCGGGTTGAACCGGGTGAGCACGCTCAGCCACGTCGGCAGCCCGCTCAGCGGGTAGAGCGCCCCCGACAGGAACATCATCGGCATCATGGCCATCTGCATGAGGCCGAAGAACGACTGCATGGTCTTGATCCGCGCCGCCGCCATCACGCCGAACCCGGTCAGCGCGAACGCGCCGAGGAACATGATCCCGAGCATCTCCAGCAGCAGCACCGGGTGGTAGGGCACCCCGGCCAGCGGCGCCAGCAGCACGATCACCACGCCCTGCAACGTCGCGACCGTGGCGCCGCCGACGCACTTGCCGATCACGATCGCGGCCCGGCTGACCGGCGCGACCAGCATCTCGCGCAGGAACCCGAACTCGCGGTCCCAGACGATCGACCCGGCCGAGAACATCGCGGTGAACATCACCGACATCGCGCACACGCCGGGGAAGATGAACGTCTTGAGGTCGACGTCGCCCGCCGGCCCTCCCCCGCTGGCCATCAGGGTCGACAGCCCGGTCCCCATCACCAGCAGCCACAACACCGGCTGGATGAGCCCGGAGACCATCCGCATCTTGTCCCGCCAGAACCGGATCAGCTCCCGGTGCAGGACGATCCTGACCGCGCGCAGGTCGTGCCGCACGCTGCGCTCGGGCACCCGTACCCGCACCACACCGGGCCTGGCCGTCACCGAGGTCCCCATCATCGCCTCCCGCGCGCCGCGAGCCGCATCCAGTCGTGCGCCGTGCCCTCGGCGTCGCGGATCGTGTTGCCGGTGAACGACATGAACACGTCGTCCAGCGACGGCCGCGACACGCTCACCGATCTGATCGGCAGGCCGAGCTCGGCGAACAACCGCGGCACGAACTCCTCACCCGACGGCACCGCGAACGTCACCGCCCCCTCGGCGACCGTGGCGTCCAGATCGAACCGCTCCCGCAGCACCGCGATCGCCGCCGCGTCGTCCTCGGTCTGGATCTGCACCCGGTCCTTGCCCACCCCCGCCTTGAGCGCCTCGGGGGTGTCCAGCGCGACGATCGTGCCCTGATCCATGATCGCGATCCGGTCGCAGAACTCCGCCTCGTCCATGTAGTGCGTGGTCATGAAGATCGTGATCTCCTCGGCGTCCTTGAGCTGCCGGATGTAGTCCCAGATGGACGCGCGCGTCTGCGGGTCCAGGCCCACCGTCGGCTCGTCCAGGAACAACACCCGCGGCGAGTGCAGCAGCCCCCGCGCGATCTCCAGCCGCCGCCTCATGCCGCCCGAGTAGGTCTCCACCCGGTCCCCGCGCCGGTCCCACAGCCCGACCATCTCCAGGACCTGCCGCATGCGGTCGCCCACCAGCCCCCGCGGCACCCCGTACAGCTCGGCGTGGAACCGCAGGTTCTGCTCGCCCGTCAGGTAGCCGTCCACCGTCGGGTCCTGGAACACCAGCCCGATGTTGCGCCGCACGTCGTCACGCTGCGACACCACGTCGAACCCCGCGACCCGGGCCGCCCCCTCGGTCGGTCTCAGCAGCGTGCAGAGCATGTTGATCGTGGTCGACTTGCCCGCGCCGTTCGGCCCCAGGAACCCGAAGATCTCCCCCGGCTCCACCCGGAGCTCGATCCCCCGCACCGCCTCGATCTCGCCGAACCGTTTGACCAGGCCGTCCACCGCGACAGCGGGCTCCCCGTTCGCCATGCGCCCTCCTCAGCGTCATGACCAACGTAAGAGCCTCCCCAAGCCCACGCCACGAATTTCTCTCACGGCAGGACGCCGGGACCGCGCTGTCAGGCTACGGGGAGGGCGTTGTTGAGGCGGAGTCTCGCCTGGTCGAATCTGTGGAGGATCAGGCGGGCCACGGCGTCGTGGGCGCCGATGGGGGCGCTGGCCGCGTCGGCGCCGGCGTCCACGATGCGGCGGTGGAACAGGCCCGGGGCCAGCAGGTACGACGCGACGACCACGCGTCCGGCGCCGGACCGGCGGCAGCCGGCGACGACCTCCGGCAGCGCCGGGCCGTCGGCGGCGACGAACCCGATCGGCACCGGCCGGCGCAGCCTGCGCGACAGGATGCGGGCGGCGGCGCGGACGTCGGTGACGCCCGCCGGGTCGGACGACCCCGCGGCGCCGAGGACCACGGCGTCCTCGCGGCGCAGCGCCGGCCCCTCGGCCAAGGCCTCCCGCAGGCGGTCGAGCATGGCGGCGGCGAGCATGCCGTGCGGGCCGAGCGGGGGCGTTGTCACCACCTCGGGGTGCAGCCGTTCCGCGCGGCCGGGAATGTCGATCAGCGCGTGGTAGCCGCGGGCCAGCATCAGCGGCACCGCGACGACCGGCCCGCCGATTCCGCCCAGCGCGTCCTCCAGACCCGGCTCGGCGATCTCGGCGTACGCCTCGTCCACCCGCAGCCACGGGCGCAGCGCCCGTACCCGGTCCAGCAACGCCCGCACCGTGGCGGGCCCGTCGGGGTCCCGGGTCCCGTGCGCGACCGCCAGCAGCGTCGCCTGCTCGTCCCTCACCTCAGCCACTCATCTCCGCTCGCATCGGGTCGATCATTCGCGGGTCGCAGGCCAGCCGGTATCCGCGCTTGACCACGGTCTCGACGATGCCGGACCGGCCCAGGCCCCGGCGCAGGCGCGCCACGGCCATCTCCACCGCGTGCTCGTCGGCCTGCGGCCGCCCGTCCCTGCCCCAGGGGGCGCCGCCCACCATCAGCCGGCTCGGGAGCACACCGCACAGCTCGGCACGCGACACCACGTGCCCCGGGCGCCGTGCCAGCGCCCGCAGGATCGCCATCGGCGCGGGCGCGATCGGCTTGAGCTGGCCGTCGAGGACGACCGCGTGGCCCCGCAGTTCGAGGGAGAAGCCGCGCACCTCCAGGCGCCTGGACCTGCGCTGCGGCAGGTCCGACACCAGGGCCCGCACCATCGCGCCGATCCGGGCGCGTTCGGGCTGGACGGTCGGCACGCCCTTCTCGGTGAGCCGCTGCGCGGTCACCGGCCCGACGCAGGCCGCCACGACGTGCGTGCGCAGCGCGTCGAGCAGCGGCTCCTCCAGGCCGTCCTCCGCGGCGACCGCGAGCGTCGCGGCGACCGCGGGCGAACTGGTGAACGTGATGGCGTCCACCGTTCCCGCCACCGCCTGCCCCACCAGCCGCCGCAGCGGCGTGGAGTCGTCGGTCCGCGACCACCGGTACACCGGGATCTCGATCACCTCGGCGCCGGCCGCCCGCAACGCCCCGGTGAACTCGGGCAGCTGCTCGCCGTACAACTGGACGGCGATGCGGGTGCCGTTCAGGTCCTTCTCCAGCAGGTGCTTGAGCACCTCGGCGCAACTCTCCGACTCCGGCGACCACACCTCCTGGAGGCCCGCCGAACGGATCGCGCCGCGCGCCTTGGGCCCCCGGGCCAGCATGTCGACCTGGGACAGCCGCTCGATCAGCGCGTCCCGCAGCCCCCAGCCGTCCGCGGTCTCCAGCCAGGCGCGGAAGCCGATCCCGGTCGTGACGACGACGTGGTCCAGCTCCCGTTCGATGCAGTCGCCGGTGGCGTGCAGCAGGTCGGCGTCGTCCGACAGCGGGATCAGCCGGATCGCCGGGGCGTGCACCACCCGCGCGCCGCGCCGCTCCAGCAGCGTGGCCAGTTCCTCGTGCCTCCGGTCCGCGGTCACCCCGACCGCGAACCCGGCGAGCGGTTCACTCTCGGTGCTCATCTGGTCCTCGGTCGTCGCCATGGGACAGCGCCACCTCCACACGGTCTCCCACCGGGTTCCGGCGGATCGGGAAGGTGGGCAGCGCCACCTCGGGATCGGCCAGGCACACGCCGGACCGCAGGTCGAAGACGTCCTTGTACATCGGCGACGCCACCGTCGGGGTGCCGCCGCGGCTGCCGAGGATCCCGCGGGAGATCACGTAGGCGCTGCTGAACGGGTCGAAGTTGGAGACCGCGAACAGCTCGCCCTCGAAGGTCTTGAAGATCGCCACCTGCACCCCGGCGACCATGGCGCACACGCCGCGCTCGGGGATCAGGTCGGTGTACGAGCAGACGTCCGCCCAGCGGGCGGTGGTCAGGGGGAGCGTCACGGGAGCGGTGGGGAACGTGAGGTCGGGTGTCGTGGTCATCGTGCGGCCACCTCCAGGTGTGGCCCGGTCACCAGGACCGGCTTGATCTGGTCGCGTTCGTTCTCGAAGACGATGCTGGGATCGGGGGTTCCGGGAGCGTTGACGAAGGACACGAAGCGGCTGAGCTTGTCGGGATCCTCGATCGCGTCCTTCCACTCGTCGGCGTACGAGCCGACATGCCGGTCCATCGCCGCGTCCATCTCGGCGCAGATGCCGAGACGGTCCTCGATGACCACCTCGCGCAGGTAGTCGAGGCCGCCTTCGAGGGCCTCCAGCCAGCTCGCGGTGCGCTGCAGCCGGTCGGCGGTGCGGATGTAGAACATCAGGAACCGGTCGATGTAACGGACGAGCTCCTCGTCGGTCAGGTCGGTGGCGAACAGGTCGGCGTGCCGGGGGCGCATGCCGCCGTTGCCGCCGACGTAGAGGTTCCAGCCCTTCTCGGTGGCGATGACGCCGAAGTCCTTGCTCTGCGCCTCGGCGCACTCGCGCGCGCACCCCGACACCGCGGACTTGAGCTTGTGCGGGGCGCGCAGGCCGCGGTAGCGCAGCTCCAGCAGGATGGCCATCGCGACCGAGTCCTGGACGCCGTACCGGCACCAGGTGGACCCGACGCACGACTTCACCGTGCGCAGCGCCTTGCCGTAGGCGTGCCCGGACTCGAACCCGGCGTCCACCAGCCGCTTCCAGATCAGCGGCAGCTGCTCCACGCGCGCGCCGAACAGGTCGATCCGCTGACCGCCGGTGATCTTGGTGTAGAGGCCGAAGTCACGGGCGACCTCGCCGATCACGATGAGCCTCTCCGGTGTGATCTCGCCGCCGGGGATGCGCGGCACCACCGAGTAGGTGCCGTTCTTCTGCATGTTGGCCAGGAAGTGGTCGTTGGTGTCCTGCAGCGCGGCCTGCTCGCCGTCGAGGATGTGCCCGTTGCCCAGGCTGGCCAGGATCGAGCCCACCGTCGGCTTGCAGATGTCGCAGCCGCGCCCCTGCCCGTGCTGGTCGATGAGCTGGGTGAACGTGGTGATCCCGCGCACCCGCACGATGTCGAACAGCTCGGCGCGGCTGTAGTCGAAGTGCTCGCAGATCGCCTTGCTGACCTCGATGCCGGCCGCCGTCAGCTCGGCGTCCAGGATCTTCTTCACCAGCGGCACGCAGCTGCCGCAGCTGGACCCCGCCCGGGTGCACGCCTTCACGGCCGGGATGTCGGTCAGGCCCTCGTCGCGGATCGAGCAGCGGATGTGGTCGGCGTCGACGTTGTTGCAGCTGCAGATGACGGTGGCGCCGGGCAGGTCGCCGCCGGCCGCCTCGGTGCCGCCGAAGAGCGCCTGCTCGGGCGTGCCGGGCAGTTCCGCGCCGATGTAGGCCCGCAGGGTCGGGTACGCCTCGGCGTCGCCGACCAGCACGCCGCCGATCAGCGTCCGCGCGTCGTCGCTGACGATGAGCTTCTTGTAGATCCCGGCGACCGGGTCGGTGTAGGTGATGTCGAGCGCGCCCTGCTCGGGGCCGGCGAACGGGTCGCCGAAGCTGGCGACGTCCACGCCCATCAGCTTGAGCTTGGTCGACAGGTCGGCGCCGGCGAAGGCCGCCTGGCTGCCGCCCCCGCCCGCCAGCGCCAGCAGCCGGTCGGCGACGACCTCGGCCATGCTGAAGCAGGGCGCGACGAGGCCGTACACCTGGCCGCCGACGAGCGCGCACTCCCCCACCGCGTAGATCGCCGGGTCGGCGGTGCGGCAGCTCTCGTCCACGACGATGCCGCCGCGCTCCCCCACCGGCAGGCCGCAGGCCCGGGCCAGCTCGTCGCGCGGCCGGATGCCCGCGGAGAAGACCACGACGCCGGCGTCGATCGCCGAGCCGTCCGACAACGCGACCTTCGCGACCGCGCCGTCGTCGCCGGCCTCCAGGCCCGCCATCGGCGTCCCCGCGTGCACCTTCATGTCGAGGGCCTCGATGTGGCGCCGCAACATGGCGCCGCCGCCCTCGTCCAGCTGCCGCGGCATCAGCCAGGGCGCGACCTCGACCACGTGGGTGCCGACGCCGAGCCCCTGGAGGGCGCGGGCGGCCTCCAGGCCGAGGAGCCCGCCGCCGACCACGACGCCACCGGCCCCGGGCCTTGACATAGTAAGGTCCGCGCAGTGCGCCCGCAGCGCCTCGAGGTCGTCGATCGTCCGGTACACGAAGACGCCCGGCAGGTCCCTGCCCTCCACCGGCGGCACGAACGGCGCCGACCCGGTGGCCAGCACCAGCGCGTCGTAACCGATCTCCCGCCCGGCCGCGGTCGTCACGACCCGGGCCTCGCGGTCGATCCCGGCGACCGGGTCGCCGGTGACCATCTCCACGTCCGCGTCGTGGGCCGGGTAGGCCAGCTCCGCGTCCTCCGTCAGGTAGGAGGTCAACGCCACCCGGTCGTAGGCGGTGCGGATCTCCTCGCCGACCACCGTCACCCGCCAGGCGCCCGCGGTGTCGCGCTCGCGCAGCGCCTCCACCAGCCGGTGCCCGGTCGGCCCGTGACCGACGACGACCACCCTCATACGCTCGTCTCCTCCATCACCCATGGGGCCGATCCTCAGCAGGAGCGGTTTCGCGGTTGCGTCCCCTTTGTCACCGGCGTGTTAAAAGACGCTCACGTTGAAATCGAATCGTGGTCATCCCGCAATCGTGAAACCGGAAATCAATGACGTTCTTTCGCGAACACAAAACCCCGCCGCTCTCGCGACGGGGTTCGGTGGACTTCGGGCGTCCCGGCGGGCTCAGCCGACGGGTGCGGACTCCTGCTCATCCAGCCAGGCCACTATGCCCTCCAGGGCGTCACGGCAGCCTCCGCACCCGGTGCTCGCCCTGGTCCCGGCGACCACTTCGGCCGCCGAACGCGCACCTTTCTCCCAGCACGCACGTATTTGTCCCTTGGAAACGTTGTTGCAGTGACAGACCGTCGCCGCGTCCGGCATCCGCACCGGCGAATCGGCGGCCTGCGCGCCGCCCATCCCCGGGAAGAACAGGCTGAGCCGGTCGGCGGGCAGCGGCGACGAGCGGTCGTACAGCTGGGTGAGCGTGCCGGCGGTGCTGGTCTCGCCGAGCAGGATCGCGCCGATCACCCGGCCGTCCCTGATGACGACCTTCTTGTACGTGCCGCGGCTCGCGTCGGCGAACTGCATGATCTCGACGTCGGGGTCGTCGTCGCCGTGGTGGGTCTCCCCCATCGCGGCCAGTTCCACGCTGGCCGCCTTCAGCCGGGTGATCTGCCGCGCGCCGGTGAAGCGGGCCGCGCCGTCCGCGCCGGTGAGCACGTCGGCCAGCACCGTCGCCTGCTCCCAGGCGGGCGCGACCAGGCCGTACACCACGTCGCCGTACTGCGAGCACTCGCCGATCGCGCGCACGCGGGGGTCGGTGACCGAGGTCAGGGTCTCGTCCACCACGATGCCGCGGTCGATCTCGAGCCCGGCGGCGCGGGCCAGGCCCACCTCGGGTTTCACCCCGCACGCCATGACGACGACGTCGCCCTCGATCGTCTGGCCGGATGCCAGCTCGACCCCGGTGACCCGCACGCTCGGCGACTCGTGGGGGGACGACCCCCCACGCCCCCCGCACGGCGTGGCCGTGGGATGGGGGACGTCCTCGCCGACGCGCAGCCCGGTCACGTTGGCCTCCAGGAGGGCGCGGATCCCGAGGCGGCGGAGGGTCCGCGCCAGCACCTTCCCGGCCCCGGGGTCGAGCTGGCGTTCCATGAGGTGACCGGCGAGGTGGACGACGGTCACCTCCAGCCCGCGGCCCGCGAGCCCGCGCGCGGCCTCGATGCCCAGCAGCCCGCCGCCGACCACCACGGCGGTGCGGGCGTTCGCGGCGGCGTCGAGGATCGCGCTGCAGTCGTCCAGCGTGCGGAAGGCCACCGCGCCGGGCGGCAGCCCGCCCTCGGTGCCCGGGATCGGCGGCACGAACGAGGTGCTGCCGGTCGCGATCACGAGGGTCTCGTACGGGGTGACGCTGCCGTCGGAGGCGTGCACGGTGCGCGCCGCGCGGTCGATCCGCACGACCTCCACGCCCGGCCGCGCGTCGACGTCGTTGCGCTCGTACCAGGCCGGGTCCACCAGGCCGATCTGGTCGGGCCCGGAGACGCCGGCCAGCACGTTCGACAGGAGAACCCGGTTGTAGGGCTGCTGCCGCTCCGCGCCGAACACCGTCAGGGGCGTCTCGCGGTCCCGGTCGCGCAGTTCGGTGACGAACCGCGATCCGGCCATCCCGTTGCCGATGACGACGATGCTCACAGCTTCGCTCCGTTCGGTGTCGCCGGTGCGGCGGACGCCGCCGGCTCGAGACGTACGGCGCACACCTTGAACTCCGGCATGCGCGACATCGGGTCGAGGGCCGGGTTGGTGAGCAGGTTCGCGCGCCCGTCCCCCGCCCAGTGGAAGGGGATGAAGACGGTGTCGGGCCGGATGGCGTCGGTCAGCCGCGCCCGGACCGTGGCGGTGCCGCGCCGGCTCGCGACCCGCACGTCGACGCCCTCCTCGATGCCCAGCCGGTCGGCCAGGTCGGGGTGCATCTCGACGAACGCCTCCGGCGCGGCGTCGACCAGCGGGCGCACCCTGCGGGTCTGCGCGCCGCTCTGGTACTGGGCCAGGACGCGGCCGGTGGTCAGGTAGACCGGGTACTCGCCGT
Organism: Spirillospora sp. NPDC047279; assembly: GCF_040643285.1. Taxonomy (NCBI): domain Bacteria; kingdom Bacillati; phylum Actinomycetota; class Actinomycetes; order Streptosporangiales; family Thermomonosporaceae; genus Spirillospora; species Spirillospora sp. NPDC047279. The sequence continues at coordinate 117,276 of NZ_JBEYUA010000022.1, read as the reverse complement.
CGACGTCCTCGGCGGCGCCGTGGTGCTCGACGGCGGTGAAGCGGGCCCGGCCGTCCGGCGTGGCGAACCGGTCGAGGAACGGCCGCGGCGTGCCCGGGTGCCCCTCGCCGGGGCACGGCCAGAACACGCCGCCCTCGGCCTCGATCCGCTCGTAGGTGATGCCCGAGTAGTCGGCGAGGCCGCCCGCGCTGGCGGCGCGCAGCTCGTCGAAGACCTCGGCCGGCTCGGTGCTCCACTTGCCCGGCGCGTCCAGCCGGTCGGCCAGCGCGGCGATGATCTCCAGGTCGGAGCGCACCCCGTCCGGGGCCTCGACGGCCCGCCGGCGGCGCAGCACCCTGCCCTCGAGGTTGGTCATGGTGCCGGACTCCTCGGCCCACTGGGCGGTCGGCAGCACCACGTCGGCCATCTGCGCGGTCTCGGAGAGCACGAAGTCGGCGGCGACCAGCAGTTCGAGGGCGCCGATGCGCTCCTGGACGGCGGCGGCGCGCGGCGCCGACACCACCGGGTTGGACCCGAACAGCAACATCGCCTTCGGCCCGCCGTCGGTGCCCAGCGCCGACAGCAACTCGTAGGCCGAACGCCCGGGACCCGGCAGGGTCTCCGGGTCGACGCCCCACACGCCGGCGACGTGCTCGCGCGCGGCCGGGTCGTCGATCTTCCGGTAGCCGGGCAGCTGGTCGGCCTTCTGGCCGTGCTCGCGCCCGCCCTGCCCGTTGCCCTGCCCGGTCAGGCACCCGTAGCCGGAGCCCTCCCGGCCGGGCAGCCCCAGCGCGAGCGCCAGGTTGATGAACGCGGTCACCATGTCGGTGCCGCGCGCGTGCTGCTCGGCGCCGCGCGCGGTGAGGATGAGCGACCGCCGGCCACGGGCCAGCAGGCGCACGGTCTCCCGCATGTGCGGGACCGGGACGCCGGTGATCCGCTCGACCCGTTCCGGCCAGTAGCCGTTCACCAGCGTGCGCACGGCCTCGAAGCCGCCGGTGCGGGCGGCGATGTAGTCCGCGTCGACCAGGCCCTCGGTGAGGGCGAGGTGCAGCAGCCCGTTGGCCAGCGCCAGGTCGGTGCCAGGCGTCGGCTGGAGGTGCAGGTCGGCCTGCTTGGCCGTGCCGGTCCGGCGCGGGTCGACCACGATCAGGGCGCCGCCCCGGTCCTGCATGCCGGTCAGGTGGCGCATGAACGGCGGCATGGTCTCGGCCACGTTGCCGCCGACCACCAGGATCGTGTCGGCCAGGCCCAGGTCGGTGATCGGGCCCGGCAGCCCGCGGTCCATCCCGAACGCCCGGTTGGTCGCCGCGGCGGCCGAGGACATGCAGAACCGGCCGTTGTAGTCGATCTGCGACGTGCGCAGCGCGATCCGGGCGAACTTGCCCAGCTGGTAGGCCTTCTCGTTGGTCAGGCCGCCGCCGCCGAAGACCGCGACGGCGTCCCTGCCGTGCCGCCTCCACAGGTCCTCGATCCCGGCGGTGATCCGGTCCAGCGCCTCGTCCCAGCCGCACGGCTCGAGCGGGCCGCCGCGCCGCGCGCGCATCAGCGGGGTGGTCAGCCGGTCCGGGACCGTGAGCATCTCCGCGGCCGTCCAGCCCTTCTGGCAGAGGCCCCCCTGATTGGCGGGCACGTCCTCGCGCGGGGTGACCCGGACGGGCGTCCCGCTCAGGGTCATGCCGCACTGCAAGGCGCAGTAGGGACAGTGCGTCGGGGTCTCGGTCATGTTCCGAGAGTGTTCGGGGGGGATTTCGCGGTTGCGTCCCGCTTGTGACCCGGATGTTAAATGCCGCTCACGCGGCCTCATTGTCCAAGGTCAGGGTGGTATGGCGGACTTCACCGCCGCAGTGCGATCACGTGTCGAGCGTTGTCGGACCCGGTCAGGGCCCATTCGGCGCCGCCGGGCGCGGTACCGAACGGATTCGCGGTACCCCCGCGATCCGGCGCACGGAATAGGTGCCCGACCTCATACGACCGCACCGAATCTCCTTCTGCTGCGCCTAACCTCGGAGCATGCCGGACCTTGCTTACTACGCCTCGCTGCCGCGCACGCGAGGTGCCGCCGCGGCCCTCCTGCTCGACGACCTCGGGCGGGTCCTGCTGGTGAAGCCCACCTACAAGGAGGGCTGGTTCCTGCCCGGCGGAGTCATCGAAGAGGGCGAGTCCCCCCTCACCGCCTGCGTGCGCGAGTGCCAGGAGGAGCTCGGCTTCGTCCCGCGCCTGGACGGGCTGGTCTGCGTCGACTGGGGCTCGCCCCGCGACGGCGTCGACGCGGTCAACGTCTTCGTGTTCGCCGGCGCCGTCACCGCCGCCCAGGTGGGCGCGATCCGCCTGCCGCCCGACGAGCTCTCCGACCATGTGATGGTGGCCGTCGAGAAGGTGCCCGAGCTGGCGCCGCCGCACATCGCCCGCCGCATGGAACCCAGCCTGCGCGGGATCGCCGAGCACCGCGCGATCTACCTGGAGGACGGCCGCGAGCCCTCCTTCATCGCCCTGGGCGATCATGTGGACGGCGCCCTGGGCGACGCCGGGGAGAGTCACTCCGGGTGACCGGGATAGAACCCGGCCCCGGGTGGGTAGATCGCGTACGACGGCGACGGGTGGAGAAAACGGGGGAACCGTCCATGGCAGCCTGCGAAGTCTGCGGCAACGACTACGCGATGAGCTTCGAGGTGCACGCGCAGGGCGCGGTGCACACCTTCGACTCGTTCGAATGCGCGATCACCCGGATGGCGCCGATCTGCGAGCACTGCGAGTGCCGCGTCGTCGGCCACGGGGTCGAGGTCGACCGGCACTGGTACTGCTCCGCGCACTGCGCCCGCGCCGCCGAGCACGGCCGCGCGGACCTGGTCGTGGACCACGTCACCCAGGGCCGCGCGTGCGAGAAGGCCAACGCCTGACCCGCGCCTGACCCGCGCCTGACCCGCGCCTGGCCCGCGCCTGGTCCGCGCCTGGTCCGAGGCTGACGAACGCGCACGGGCTCCGGGCGCTCACACCTCGCACCGGGTGCGGTGCAGCGGAGTTATCACTGCCGCATTACGCGAAACACACCGGCGAAATCCGGGACTCCTAGCGTCGGCGACGCCACAGCGACCGACGAGGAGTCCCGATGACCGTCACCACCGACGTCAAGCAGAGAGGCCGCGGGCGGCCGCTCACCCGCCTCAAGGGCCACTGGATCGACGACTGGCGGCCCGAGGAGCCCGAGTTCTGGGCGAACGGCGGCGCCAAGGTCGCCCGCCGCAACCTGATCTTCTCGATCTTCTCCGAGCACATCGGCTTCTCGGTGTGGACGATGTGGTCGGTGCTGGTGCTGTTCCTCGGCCCCGCGTACAACATCGACCCGGCCGGCAAGTTCATGCTGACCGCGGTGCCCGCCCTCATCGGCTCGGTGCTGCGGCTGCCGTACACCTTCGCCGTGGCCAGGTTCGGCGGCCGCAACTGGACCATCTTCAGCGCGGCGCTGCTGCTGGTGCCCTCGGTGCTGGCCGCCTTCCTCATCGAGCCGGGCGTCTCCTACGGCACGCTGCTGATCCTGGCGGCCGTGGCGGGCGTCGGCGGCGGCAACTTCGCCTCCTCGATGGCCAACATCAACGCCTTCTACCCGCAGCGGCTCAAGGGCTGGGCGCTCGGCATCAACGCCGGCGGCGGCAACCTCGGCGTGGCGGTGGTGCAGCTGGTCGGCCTGCTGGTGCTGGCCACGGCGGGCAACGGCAGCCCCGGGCTGGTCGCCGGCGTCTACATCCCGTTCATCGTGCTGGCCGCGCTCGGCTCGGCGCTCTACATGGACAACCTCAGCCAGGCGCGCAACGACAAGGGCGCGCTGCGGGACGTGAGCAGGGACGCGCACACGTGGATCATGTCGATCCTCTACATCGGCACGTTCGGCTCGTTCATCGGGTTCGGCTTCGCCTTCGGCCAGGTGCTCCAGGTGCAGTTCAAGGCCGACTTCGACACGCCGATCAAGGCGGCCTACCTGACCTTCCTCGGCCCGCTGCTGGGCTCGCTGATCCGCCCGGTGGGCGGCTGGCTGGCCGACAAGCTGGGCGGCGCCAAGGTGACCTTCTGGAACTTCGTCGCCATGGCGGCGGCCGCGTCCGTGGTGCTCGCCGCCTCGACGCAGGAGTCGCTGCCGCTCTTCCTGACCGGCTTCATCCTGCTCTTCGTCTTCAGCGGGGTCGGCAACGGCTCGACCTACAAGATGATCCCGGCCATCTTCCGGGCGAAGGCCGAGCTGGGCGTGGCCAACGGCGGCGACCCGGTGCGCGCCGACGCCGAGGCGCGGCGGCTGGCCGGGGCGCTGATCGGCATCGCGGGCGCCGTCGGCGCGTTCGGCGGGGTGCTGGTCAACATCGCCTTCCGCCAGTCGTTCCTCACCACCAAGACCGGCGACGGCGCCTACATCGCCTTCATCGCCTTCTACGCGCTGTGCTTCGTGCTGACCTACCTGGTCTACATCCGCACGCACGGCCGCAAGCTGGCCGGGGTCTGACCCGGCCCCCGGACCCCGATCAGGCGCGCCGGCCGCGCACCCGGCGACGGCCGGGGGCGGCCGGCGCGTCGCGTCCGCTCCGCGCGCCGGCGAGCGAACCGGCCGCGGGCGCCGTGCGGTCCGGCCAGTCGGGCGAACGGCCGGACGAGCGCAGCACGGCCTCCCACGCGTCGCCCGCGACCAGCGGCAGGTGCGGCACCCCCCAGTGCCAGGCGGACACCAGCAGCTCGGGGTCGTCCGGCCGGTAGTCGGCGCCGATCGCCTTGGCCAGGTCCCAGGCGTGCAGGTGCCACTCCACGCACGCGGCGCCCGCGTGGTCGCCCACGGTGTACTTGGTGCCGCGGTAGATCAGGTGCGTGCGGTCCCACATCTCGGGCATCAGGTCGGCGTACGCCCCGGCCGACACCGTGAACGCCATGATGCGCGAGGGCGCGGCCTCGGGCGGCAGCACCGCCAGCTCGGTGGCGTTCTGCCGGGCCTGCTGCCGGATCAGCACCGCGGTGGCCGCGTCCTGCGCGAACAGCTTGGCCAGCCGGCTGTCGGGCGAGTCCTGGAGGTACTCCAGGTAGTTCTCGGCGACGCAGCGGAGATGGCCGGCCAGATCGAGGGCCTGCCAGTCCGCGCACGGGGTCGGCACCCCCCAGTCGCCGACCTGGGCCGCCAGCGCCCGGATCGCCTGCACTCCGTCCTCATAGGACTCGAGTACGCGATGCCGATCAGGCGGCGTGCGCTCCACGTGAATGTCCCCCCGCGGTCAGAGCACCGTGATGTCGTGCAACCCTGTCGCCGGGCGGTCCCGCGGCGCCGCGCGGTCCCCCCGCGACGTGCGATGCGAGGAGCCCCCCGGCCTTCCCCGAGAGGGTAGATTCTCAGAACTCGGCGGCCGGTGCCACTCGGTGACGACGCTGTGTCGCGAAGTCGCGGGCCCCGGCCCCGGCTCAGGCCCGGCTCAGACGGCGACGGCGGGGCTGGTGCGGTAGGTCATCCGGTGGACCTCGCGCGCGGTGCGGATCCGGTCGACCTCGTCGGTCCACGGGCGCACGGCCGGGCGCGCCTTGGCCTTGCGGTAGGCGATCTCGGCGTCGCGGCGGGCCTTGGCGTCGGCGGAGGGAGCGGCGTAGCTCTTGGGGCCGGCCTCGGCCCGCTCGGCGGCCTCGGCGGTGAGCAGCACGCCGGTCAGCGCGACGTCGAACGCGATCGCGAGCTCCCGGCGCCCGTCCGCGGGGCCCTCCCCCGCCTCGGCCGCGCGCAGCTCGCCCTCGGCCTGCTCGGCGCGCGCCAGGCGCTCGCGGTACTCGCCGGCCAGCCGCTGGTCGGCCTCGTACAGCTCACTGACGTCCTTGCTGACCCGGCGGCCCAGCGACATGGGGTGCTCCTTCACGTTCCGTTCTAGATCCAACTCGGTGCCCAGCGTACGCCCCGGCCCCGGCGTGTCGTGGCTCAGGACACCGAAGTCGCGCCCTTTACGCAGTAAGGTCAGCTCATGGTCCGACAGCCGGCGATCAACGCCCAGAACCGCACGCCGCTGAGCATCGAGCGCATCATCGAGGCCGCCCTGCAGATCGTGGACGGCCAGGGGCTCGGCCGCCTGACGATGCGGCGGCTCGGCGACGCGCTCGAGGTCGAGGCGATGGCGATCTACCACCACCTCCCCCGCGGCAAGGAGCAACTGCTCGACGGCCTCGTCGCGCACGTCGCCATCGCCCCCGCCGAGACGCGCGGCACGGCGGGCTGGCGCGAGGCGCTGCGCGGCTGGGCCCGCGGCTACCGGGCCCGCCTGCTCGACCACGCCGGCGTGCTGCCGCTCATCGTCACCCGGCGCAACCCCGCCGCGCTGGCCACGACCACCGCGTCTTTGCAGGAGGCGATGCGCCTGGGCGGCATCCCCGAGGCGTCCGCCGCCGTCGCGGCCCACACCCTGCTGTCGTACGTCATCGGGCACACGACGCTGGAGGTGCGGGGCGTCCCGGAGGGCTCGGGCGAGACGGTGGACTGGGACGCCCGGTTCAACGGCGGGCTCACCCTCGTGCTGAACGCCGTCAACCCCTGACGCCCGCGGCCTGAACGTCCACGTCCAGGACCGGCCCCGGAAGCCGGGGCACGGCGGCTCACTCGTCGACGACCAGGACCTCGAGGCTGCGCGGGCCGTTTCCGCCGGGCACCCGCGCCTGCTCGACCGCGGTGGTGACCGACGGGCCACTGATCCACGTGAGCGGGCGGTAGGGGTCGAGCCGCGCGACGGCCTCGGGGACGGTCCCCACGATCTGGTCGGCGTGCACGACGCACAGATGGTGGTCGGGCACCACCGACAACGCGCGGCGCCCCTGGGCGCGCCCGCCGTCCAGGACGATCGTGCCGGTCTGCGCGATGGCCACCGCGCATCCGGTCACCACGCCGTCCACGGCGTCGAGCGTGGCGGCGTCGGTCACCGCCGAGTCGGCGAGGGCGCGCACCCCCTCCAGCTCGGCGAGCCAGCCGTAGGGCAGGTCGGCGGGGACCACGATCCGCTTGGCCTCGCGGCCCCACAACGCCGCGGCGATGGTGGTGCCCAGCTCGTCGGCGCTGACGTGCCGGACCGTCGCACGCAGGTCGGCGACCCGTTCGGTGAACAGCGCGACGACGTCGGCGCGGGTCTCGGCCTCCTCGGCGCCCAGACGGCGCCGATAGAGGCGCGGGACGGCGGCCGCCGTCCCGCGGGCCGCGCCGAGCGCGCCGCGCACCCGGCCGAGGACCTCCTCGCGCGAGCTCACCGGAACCTCCTCGGCGGCCGGTCGCGCCACCAGGCGCGGAAGCTCTGGGCGGGCGGCGTGGGCAGGTCCCTGGCGTCGGTCCACTTGCCCAGCAGGCCCGGGAGCCGCCGGATGCGGCCGCCGCGCGACAGCAGCCGCGCCCACCGCGTGCTGCGCAGCAGGGACGCCTCGTACCGGCGGCGGTCGCCCATGGTCCAGGCGACCGTCCGCATGAGGAGCATCTCGGGGTTGGGGACCGGGCGGCGGCGCCGCGACTCGACGACCTTGCCGCGCAGGTGGATCAGCACGTCCGGGATGTCGATCTTGACCGGGCACACGTCCGCGCAGGCCCCGCACAACGTGGAGGCGTACGGGAGCGACGCCTCGTAGGCGCCCTCGACGCCCCGGAACTGCGGCGTGAGGATCGCCCCGATGGGACCGGGCAGGACGGGCCCGTAGGGTCCGCCGCCGGCCCGCTCGTAGACCGGGCAGACGTTGAGGCAGGCCGCGCAGCGGACGCAGCGCAGCGCCGTCCGGCCGACCTCGTCGGCGAGCGCCGCGCTGCGCCCGTTGTCGAGCAGGACGAGGTGCAGGGCGTGCGGACCGTCGCCCGGCGTGACCCCCGTCCAAGCCGAGACCGACGGGCTCATCGGATCTCCCGCGGAGGAGCGCGGGACGAGTTGCAGCAGCACCTCCAGGTCCTGCCAGGTGGGCACGACCGACTCGATCCCCGCGACGCAGATCAGCGTCCCGGCCAGCGCCAGGGACATCCGCCGGCCGCCCTCGGTCTCCAGCGCCACCAGCGTGCCCGTCTCGGCGACCGCGAAGTCGGCGCCGAACACCGCGACCCGGGCGGTGAGGAGCCGGTGGCGCAGATGGGTGCGCGCGGCGGCGGCGAGGGCCTCGGGGTCGTCGGACAGGCCGGGCCCCGCGCCGGGCAGCCCGTTCAGGAACAGGTCGCGGATCTGCGCCCGGTTGCGGTGCGCGGCGGGCGAGGTCAGGTGGGACGCCCCATCGGGCCCGAGCCGGACGACGAGCTCGCCGATCTCGGTCTCGCGGGCCGTCGCGCCGGCCGCGCCGAGCGCCTCGTCCAGGCCGATCTCGCGGGTGAGCGCCGAGCCGGCCGTGACGACCTCGCCTTCGCCGGTCTCCCGCACCAGCCGGGTCACGATGTCCCCGGCCTCGGCGGCGTCGACGGCCCAGTGCACGGTGCCGCCCGCCTCGGTGACGGCACGTTCCAGTTCCTCCAGAAGGCCGTCGAGGTTGAGGAGCGCCTGGTCCCTGATGGCGGCGCCGGCCTCGCGCAGGTCGTCCCAGTCGGGCGCGTCCCGGGCGGCGGCCGCAGAGCGGTCGCGGAGCGCGCCGGTGGCCGTCCGCAGGTTGCGGCGCTGCCCGGTGTCGGACAGGGCCGCCTTGGCCCCGGCGGCGAACTTGGGCATGCCCAGCGGCACGGGGGTCATCGCCGCTCCGTACCGGCGAGGATCTCCGCCAGGTGCATCACCCGGACGCCGCCGCGCAGCCGCGACAGCGCGCCGCCGATGTGGGTGAGGCAGGAGTTGTCGGCCGCGCAGACCACGTCGGCGGCGGTGTCGCGGATGTGCCGGACCTTGTCGGCGACCATCGCCACCGACAGGTCGGCGTTCTTCATCGCGAACGCGCCGCCGAAGCCGCAGCACTCGTCGGCGGCGGGCAGGTCGACCAGCTCCAGCCCCTTGACGGCGCGCAGCAGGCGCAGCGGCCGGTCGCCGACGCGCAGGCTCCGCAGCGACTGGCAGGTGGGCTGGTAGGTGACCCGGTGCGGGAAGTAGGCACCCACGTCCACCACGCCGAGGACGTCGACCAGGAACTCCGACAGCTCGTAGACCGCCAGGCCGGCCGCGGCCTCGGCGAGCGCGGGGTCGCCCGCCGACCGAGCCAGCCGCGGGTAGGCGTCACGCACCGTGGCCGCGCAGGACGCCGAGGGCGTCACCACCACGTCGGCGCCGAACACGCCGGTGAAGCGCCGCGCCAGATCGGCCGCCTCGCGGTGGTAGCCCGTCGTCCAGTGCATCTGGCCACAACAGGTCTGTTCCACCGGGAACTCCACCTCGTGGCCGAGTCTTTCGAGAAGCTCGGTGACGGCCCGCCCGGTGCCCGGGAACAGCGCGTCGTTGAAGCAGGCGACGAACAGCCGCACGCGCATGGCGCCTCCTCCCCCGTGTCCGTGCCCCTGCTCCGAGGAGTACAAGGAGTAATCGTAGGAGTCGCGGCCACGGCGGACAGGCGGAACGATCGCAGACTTCTGGCCGGTTCCGGGCCGCGGGAGGGGCGGTTCGCAAAACGGGGGGAATCGTTTTCCCATCTGACGGCGTGTCGTTCTTCACCCGTTATCGATCTCGGGGCACATTATGCGTGGCACCTCAGAGTGAGGCGGGTCACAGCCCACCGGTACCGCGGTACCAGATCACAACCGTCCCAACGGGCTATGGCCGCGAAGATGCGAACCGCATCACACTGGGGAGCGTCAAAGAATGACAACAGACCGCACCACAGACCGGAGGCACGCCGATGTGCCCGCACCAGCCATCCTGTCCCTCTCCTGACGGACCGAACCGCGACGCCGCGCGTACGATGGTCCACCACCCCGAGCAGGGGTGGAGCCTTCTGTGCAACGGCGTCGTGCTCTTCGAGGACACCGGTGAGCTGCTGCCCAACGGGGGAATCATCGCACCGCACCGGCCGACGGACCTGATCGCTCCGTCCGCCGCCTGACTGCCTCCTTCCCGGGGCCCCGCCCCCGGCACGGGGGACTAGTCCGAACGGGTGATCATCCTCGGGGGCACGGCCCACCCGACCGAGGCCATCGGACCGGCCAGGTCCGGCGGCCCACGACGACACTCCGGCGCCCGCTCAGGCGGGCGTCTTTCGTTTCGCCCACCTGCGCAGCCACGGCCCGGCCGCGGCGCCGACCGCGTCCGGGTCCTTGTCGAGGTCATGGCGTTCGCCGGGCAGCACCACGACCTCCGCCGCGTCGCCCGCGTCCGGCACGCCGAACGGGTCACGGTCCCCGTTGACCACGAGCACCTCCACCCCGGCCGAGCGCAGCTCCTCGACCCGCGTCTTCTCCGGCCTGCCCGGCGGGTGCAGCGGGAACGCCAGCGCGACCACGCCCGTCGCGCCCGCGGCCCGCGCCGTGCGGCACGCCACCCGCGCCCCGTTGCTCCGCCCGCCCTGCACCAGCGGCACGTCGCCGAACGGTTCGCGGACCACCCCGAGGATCTCCAGCCAGGCCTCGTCCTGCTTCACCGCCGGCCCCGGCGCGCGCCGTCCCGCCAGCCGGAACGGCTGCATCACCCGGGCCACCGCGCCGCCGAGCCCGAGCGCGACCGCCCGGACGGCCAGCAGGTCGGCGGCCTCCACTCCCCCGTTCGACCCGTGCGTCAGCACCAGCAGGAAGGCGGGGTCGGCCACCTCGTCGACGGTGACCTCCGCAGGGCCGTGGGCCGTGACGATCTCCATGTGACCCACCGTAGCCGCCGCGTCCCGGTAGGGCAGACTTGGCCCATGGAACAGATGACAGAGAGTGAGTGGCGCGCCTTCGTGTCGGAGGGCACCCGGACCGGCAAGATCGCCCTCACCCGCAAGGACGGCTCGCCGCACGTGACGCCCATCTGGTTCGTCCTGGACGGCGGCGACCTGGTGTTCAACACCGGCAAGGACAGCCTCAAGGGCCGGATCCTGCGCCGCGACCCGCGGGTGTCGATCTGCGTGGACGATCAGGAGCCGCCGTTCTCGTTCGTCATCGTCAAGGGCGAGGCCGAGCTGTCCGACGACATCGACGAGATGCGGACCTGGGCCACCGCCATCGGCGGCCGCTACATGGGCGAGGACCGCGCCGCGGAGTTCGGCGAGCGCAACGCGGTCCCCGGCGAGTACCTCGTCCGGGTCAAGATCGGCAAGGTCGTCGCCGAACGTGCCGTCGCGGGCTGATCAGGGCTCGCGGCCGTCGGGCCAGCCGGGCGGGAGCGACGCGGCGGTGGCGCCCGTCGCCAGGCGCAACCGCTCGGCGAAGCTCTCGTGCAGCAGCGGGCCCCACAGGTAGTCGCTGGGCACCCGGACGGCCTGCCCGAGGAGGTCGTGGGTCTCGCCGGGCGCCCGCTCCGCGGCGGGGTCCTCGGCGTAGCGGACGGCGAGCAGCGCGTACATGTGGTCGAGGGCGCCGAACGCCTCGCCCGCGACCGCGGGCAGCGCGCCGTCGGCGACCGCCGACTCCACCACCGGCTCCCACCACAGGTCGGCGGGGTCACCGTCCTCGTCGCCGAAGTCGCGCCGCAGCCGGGCCCGCACCTGGCCCGAGACGCCGGGATCGGACAGGCCCCGGCGCCAGACCTCGCGCGCCTCTTCGCCGCGGCCGCGCAGCGGGAGCGTGCGGGCCAGCAGCTCGGTGGCGAGCGGGCCGACCTCGGCGTCGGCCGCGGCGTCGCCGTCGCCGAGCGCGGCGCCGAACGCCCCGATGGCCTGGTCGAGGTAGGAGATGCCGAGCGAGACCGCGAGCCGCGCGTAGGCGTACGGGGCGGTCTCGCGGTCGATGAGCCTCAGGCCCGCGGTGAGGACGCGCTGGGCGCGGGCGGGCTCGCCGCGTTCGAGCAGCCGCTGGGCGAGGTCGTGGGCGGCGACCGGGCCGTACTCGGGGTCGCCGGTCGCGATCGCCTCCTCCCAGCGGCCCCGGGCGGCGTCGAAGTCGCCCGCGTCGTCGGCCAGGCGGCCCAGCGCGAGCAGCGCGGGCGGCAGGTAGGCGGCGTTGCCGAAGTCGACCACGACCTGCCAGGCCGGGCCCGCCTCCTGGTATTCGCCGGCGCGTTCGTGGGTCAGCGCCAGGTGGTAGGCGGCGCGCGGACCGTATTCGGGGTCCTCGGTGCTGATGGCGGTGCGGTCGGCCTCACGGGCCGCCGCGACGTCGCCGGCGTCGTCGAGGACGACGGCGAGGCCGAGCGCGGCCTGGGCGCGGGCCGGGGTGTCGCCCAGCGCGAGCACCTGCTCGAACAGCCGGGCGGCCCGGTCGGCCTCACCGTTCTCGGCGAGCCGCCGGGCCTCGTCGCACAGGCGGGCCGGGTCGTCTGGCGTCTTGCTCATGCGGCAGCCTTCTGGGGGTCGAGTAGGTGCCCCCGACCCTATCGAGCGGGGGCCCTCCCCGTCCCGGGACGACACCCGGATCCGGCCAAGAACGATCACTGCCGCGGCCGGACCCGGGTGGCCGCTCAGTCCTCGAACGCCTCCGGCGGCGGGCACGAGCACACCAGGTTGCGGTCGCCGTAGGCCTGGTCGATGCGGCGCACCGGTGACCAGTACTTGCCCTCCCGCAGGGAGGGCACCGGGTAGGCGGCCTCCTCGCGGGCGTAGGGGTGCTTCCAGTCCTCGGTGATCAGGCTGGCGGCGGTGTGCGGGGCGTTCTTGAGCGGGTTGTCGTCGCGGTCGTGGCCGCCGTCGGCCACCCGCTCGATCTCGCGCCGGATCGCCACCATCGCGTCGGCGAACCGGTCGAGCTCGGCGAGGTCCTCGCTCTCGGTCGGCTCGATCATCAGGGTGCCGGCGACCGGGAACGACAGGGTCGGCGCGTGGAAGCCGTAGTCGATGAGCCGCTTGGCCACGTCCTCGGCGGTGATCCCGGTGTCCTTGGTGATCTTGCGCAGGTCGATGATGCACTCGTGCGCGACCAGCCCGTTGCGCCCGGCGTAGAGCACCGGGAAGTGCGGGGCCAGCCGGGCGGCCAGGTAGTTGGCGCCGATGATGGCGCTCTCGGTGGCCTCGCGCAGGCCGTCCGCGCCCATCATCGCGATGTAGGCCCACGAGATCGGCAGGATGCCCGCCGAACCCCACGGTGCCGCCGAGATCGGCCCGACGCCGGTCTCCCGCGGTCCGGCCTCGGGACGCAGCGGGTGGCTCGGCAGGAACGGCGCCAGGTGCTCGCGGACGCCGACCGGGCCCACGCCGGGACCGCCGCCGCCGTGCGGGATGCAGAACGTCTTGTGCAGGTTGAGGTGCGAGACGTCGGAGCCGAACTCGCCCGGCCGGGCCAGCCCGACCAGCGCGTTGAGGTTGGCGCCGTCGACGTAGACCTGGCCGCCCGCGTCGTGCACGGACTTGCACACGTCGGCGATGGTCTCCTCGAACACGCCGTGCGTGGACGGGTAGGTGACCATGATCGCGGCCAGCTGCGCACGGTGCTTGTCGATCTTGGCGTGCAGGTCGTCGAGATCGATGTTGCCCTGGTCGTCGCACTTGACCACGACGACCTTCATGCCGGCCATCACGGCGCTGGCGGCGTTGGTGCCGTGCGCGGAGGACGGGATGAGGCAGATCGTGCGGGACTCGTCGCCGCGGGAGGCGTGGTAGCCGCGGATGGCCAGGAGCCCGGCCAGCTCGCCCTGGGAGCCGGCGTTGGGCTGGACCGACACCCGGGCGTACCCGGTGATCTCCGACAGCCACCCCTCCAGCTCGCCGATCAGCTCGACGTAGCCCTGGGCCTGCTCGACCGGCGCGAACGGGTGGATGTCGGCGAACTCCGGCCAGGTGACCGGCTCCATCTCGGTCGTCGCGTTCAGCTTCATCGTGCAGGAGCCGAGCGGGATCATCGACCGGTCGAGCGCGATGTCCTTGTCCTGGAGCCGGCGCAGGTAGCGCAACATCGCGGTCTCGGAGCGGTGCGCGTGGAAGACCGGGTGGGTCAGGTAGGGGCTCTCGCGGCGCAGCTCCGCGGGGATCGCCTCGCCGGACGGCTCGGGCGGTGCCCCGTCGAGGCCGAACGAGGCCAGCACCGCGGCGACGTCGTCGTCCCCGGTGGTCTCGTCGCAGGCGATCGCCAGGTGGTCGGCGTCGACCAGCCGCAGGTTGCGGCCGTTGTCCAGGGCCTTGGCGAGGACGTCGCGCGCCCGTCCCGGGACGCGGGCCAGCACGGTGTCGAAGAACGTCCCGTGCACGACCTCGACGCCGCCGGCGCGCAGGCCCTCGGCGATCTCGGTGGCGTGCCGGTGGGCGCGCCCGGCGATCGCGGCGAGGCCCTCGGGGCCGTGGTAGACCGCGTACATGCTCGCCATGACGGCCAGGAGCACCTGGGCGGTGCAGATGTTGCTGGTGGCCTTCTCGCGGCGGATGTGCTGCTCGCGGGTCTGGAGCGCGAGCCGGTAGGCGGTGGCGCCGTCGGCGTCGACCGACACGCCCACCAGGCGGCCGGGAAGCTGCCGCTGGATGCCCTCGGCCACGGCCATGTAGCCGGCGTGCGGGCCGCCGAAGCCGTACGGGACGCCGAACCGCTGGGCCGACCCCACGACGATGTCGGCGCCGGACTCGCCCGGCGGCCGCAGCAGGGTCAGCGCGAGCAGGTCGGCGGCGACGACCACCTGGGCGCCGCGCTCGTGCGCCGCCGCGGTGACCGGCGCCAGGTCGCGCACCGCCCCGGAGGCGCCCGGGTACTGGAGCAGGACGCCGAAGAAGTCGCCCTCGGGCAGGCCGCCGGACAGGTCGGCGGTCACGACCTCGATGCCCAGCGGGACGGCGCGGGTGCGGATGACCTCGATGGTCTGCGGCAGCGCGTCGGCGTCGACCAGGAACGCGCCGGGGTCCTTGCGCTTGGACACCCGGTGGGCCAGCGCCATCGCCTCGGCGGCGGCGGTGCCCTCGTCCAGCAGCGAGGCGTTGGCCACCGGCAGCCCCGTGAGATCGCTCACGACCGTCTGGAAGTTGAGGAGCGCCTCCAGGCGCCCCTGGGAGATCTCGGGCTGGTAGGGCGTGTAGGCGGTGTACCAGCCGGGGTTCTCCAGGACGTTGCGCAGGATCACGCCGGGAGTGTGGGTGCCGTGGTAGCCGAGCCCGATCATGGACCGGACCACGGTGTTGCGGTCGGCCAGCTCGCGCAGCCGGGCCAGCGCCTGCGGCTCGCTCAGCCCGGCGGGCAGGTCGAGGGGGCGGCCGGTACGGATCGCCGCGGGCACCGCGTCGTCGATCAGGGCGTCGGCGCTCGAGTAGCCGATCGCCGCCAGCATGCGGGCCTGGTCGTCGGGGGACGGGCCGATGTGCCGGTCGGCGAACGTGGTCCGCGGATGTTGCGGTGAGGCCACCGGTGCGAAGAACTGGGCGGTCATTGGGGAGCCTCCTGGGCTGCTGCGGTCGCTCAGGGCCACCAGCGGCCCCGCTGGGCCGATGGCTTGTCTCCCCCTCTGTCATGGGCACCTGAGAGATTCGCCCGCGCGGAACGGGATTTCCCCTTCGGTGAGGCCCCTCCCCCGTTTCGAGGAGACGGCGCCTGCTTTCCAGAGGTGCCTCGCCCAGCGGTCCTTTTGCCTGAGAGGTTCCGGGGAGGGTTGCCCCTTCGGCGCTCCACGCTGGCGGCGTGGAGTCTCTCCCGCACAGGGTCGACGGCATGTCCACTGGGAACTCTATCCAAAGGACGCCGGAAACGATCGCGGCGCCCCGCCCGGGGCGGGGCCCATGATCGGCCCGCGGGAGCGGCCCAAGTACGATATTCACAGCTCACGGAGCGGGGGCCAGGGGCGGAGAAGGGCACGAATGTCGGGTGAGGCCGCGCGGGGCGAGTTGCCGGGCCCCGCTCGACGCGGCGGCGCGTCGTCTGGGACGCTGATCGCGGTGACAGGTTCGGACGGCGGTGCGGCATGTCTCAAGGTGTGACGCACGACACCACGGAAGGCGCTCCCGAGATCCGGAGCGAGGCGCCCGAGCCCAGGCTCGGCGCCGGCCTCGGCGTGCCCGTCGACGAGCCGCCGCGCCCCGACCGCATCCGGCGCCCGGCCGACGCGTTCCGGTTCGTCGGCGCGATCCTGGGCCTGGCGGCGGTCCTGCTGCTGGTGTCCATCGCCAAGGGCACCACGCACGGCATCCAGACCGACATCGTCGAGGGCACCGCGCACGCGCCCAGGTTCCTGCTGACGCTGGCCACGCTGGTCTCCAGCTTCGGCGTGCTGGCCGTCCCGGTGGCGTTCGCGATCGAACGCCTGTTCCACAAGGACGGCGTGCGGGTCGCCATCGCCCTGCTGGCCGCGGTGATCGCGTTCGGCCTCACCATCGTCCTGGACGACTGGGTGGTGCCCGCGGCTCCGGGCGGCGTGCTCGACTCCCTCATCTGGGGCGGTACCGACACCGCCCCCGTCCACACCGACATCACCCCGGTGATCGCGTTCGTGACGGCGGTCGGCATGGCCGGCCGGGCCCGCTGGCAGGCCGTCACCTGGACGATGATCGGCCTTGCCGCG
Organism: Spirillospora sp. NPDC047279; assembly: GCF_040643285.1. Classification (NCBI taxonomy): domain Bacteria; kingdom Bacillati; phylum Actinomycetota; class Actinomycetes; order Streptosporangiales; family Thermomonosporaceae; genus Spirillospora; species Spirillospora sp. NPDC047279. Next base: position 100,834 of record NZ_JBEYUA010000022.1, on the reverse strand, counting down.
CTGACCGGCCTGACCGCCTCGTACGCCTCGGTGGCGGCGCTGGCGGCCACCTACTTCCTCGGCCGCACCATCGGCTACGGAACGCTCTACGCGGTCGGCACGCCCAACCCGCGGCCGGCCGGATCCGCGGTCATGGCCGGATTGGGCCGCCTCGGGTTCACCCCCCTGCGCGCCCGCCGGGTGGAGAACGCGGCCGACGAGCCCCGCGCGTACGACGTGGCGGTGGAGCACGAGTCGGGACACCCGCTGCCCACCGGCGACTGGCAGCTGCGCGTCAACGTGCTCGACCGCGACCAGCAGACCGCCGGCCTGCTCTACCGGGTGTGGCGGCTGCTCCGGCTCCGGTCCGCGACGCCGCGCCGGGCGCTGCGCTCGCTGCGCCGCTCGCTGGAGCAGGAGTCGCTGATGGCGTACGCGGTGCACGCGGCGGGCGCCCGCACCCCGCGCCTCATGGGCACCGCCGAGGTCGGCACCGAGGCGGCCCTGCTGGCCTACGAGCACGTCCCCGGCCGCCGGCTGGAGGCCCTGCCGGACGACGAGATCACCGACGACCTGCTGACCGACGTCTGGCGGCAGTTCCAGCGCCTCCAGGCGGGCCGGCTCGCCCACCGCCGGCTGGAGGCCGAGGCCGTCCTGGTCTCCGACGACGGCCGGGCCCACCTGACCGACCTGCGCGCCGGCGAGACCGCCGCCGGCGACCTGGCGCTGCGCCTGGACCTGGCCCAGCTGCTGGCCACCCTGGCGCTGCGCACGAGCGCGGAACGCGCCGTGGCGACCGCCTCCCCCGTCCTCGGCAAGAGCACGCTCGCCGCCGTGGTGCCGATGTTGCAGCGGGTGGCCCTCACCCGCAACACCCGCACCGCGCTCCGGCACGAGAAGGACCTGCTGACCCGCATCCGCGAGCAGATCCTGCGCCTGGAGCCCGAGAGCGAGGCGCCGCCGATCAGGCTGGAGCGTTTCCGCCCCCGCACGATCGTCAGCATCGTGGCGCTGACGTTCGCGGCCTACATCATCTTCCCGCAGCTCAGCAGCGTCGACCTGGTCAAGCTGGCGTCCTCGGCCGAATGGTGGTGGGCCGGGATCGGCCTGGCCGCCGCGGCCGTCACCTACGTGGCCGCCGCCTGGATGCTGATCGGCTTCGTGCCCGAACGGCTGCCGCTGTGGCGCACGGTCCTGGTCCAGCTCGCCGCGTCGTTCGTCAAGCTCGTCGCCCCCGCCGCCGTGGCGGGCGTGGCCCTCAACACCCGTTACCTCCAGCGGTCCGGCGTGCGGCCCGGGCCCGCGGTGGCCAGCGTGGGCGCGTCGCAGCTGATGGGCATGGTCACGCACATCCTGCTGCTGATCATGTTCGGCTTCATCACCGGGTCGACCAACAACGCCACCAAGGACCTCGCGCCGTCCCGCATGATCGTCATCGTCCTGCTGACGCTGGCGATCCTGGCGGGCGTCGCGCTGACGATCCCCAAGGTGCGGCGGTTCGTCACGACCCGGCTCAAGAGCATGTTCTCCGGCGTCGTCCCGCGGCTGATGGACGTGCTCCAGTCGCCCAAGAAGATGATCATGGGGATGGGCGGCATCCTGCTGCTCAGCGCGGCGTTCGTGGTGTGCCTGGACGCCTCGATCCGCGCGTTCGGCGGAACGTTGCCGCTCACCGCGGTGATCGTGGTGTTCCTGACGGCCAACGCGGTCGGCTCCGCCGCGCCGACACCCGGCGGCCTGGGTGCCGTCGAGGCGTCCCTCACGCTGGCGCTGACGCTCGCCGGGCTGACCGCCGAGACCGCGACCTCGGCGGTGCTGCTCTACCGTCTGCTGACGCTCTGGCTGCCGGTGCTGCCCGGCTGGGCCGCGTTCACCTATCTCCAGCGCAAGGAAGCGATCTAGCCGTACATCCAGGGTCGGCCGCCTGTGGCTGAGGCGAGGGACCCGGTCTAGCCGGTCCGGCGGCGGCGCCGGTGCGCCAGCTCGTCGTGCGGGTGGCCGTCGTCGTCATCGACGTCGACCGCGGCCCGTTCCCCCGGCAGCTCCGCGAGGCTGCCCTCGACCTCCTGCCAGACCCGCCCCAGGGCGATGCCGAAGACGCCCTGGCCCCCCTGCAGCAGATCCACCACCTCGTCGGCCGAGGTGCACTCGTAGACGCTGACGCCGTCGCTCATGAGGGTGATCTGGGCCAGGTCGTTGACGCCCCGGTCGCGCAGATGGGTGACCGCCGTGCGGATCTGCTGGAGCGAGACGCCGGTGTCGAGCAACCGCTTGACGACCTTGAGGACCAGGATGTCGCGGAAGCTGTAGAGGCGCTGGCTCCCCGACCCGTGGGCGGCCCGCACGCTCGGCTCGACGAGCGCGGTGCGCGCCCAGTAGTCGAGCTGCCGGTAGGTGATCCCCGCTGCCGAGCACGCGGTGGGCCCGCGGTAGCCGACATCCTCGGGCGGCGCCGACACCGCGGTGTCGAACAGCAGTCCCTGCTCCCCGGCACGCTGAGAGGCCATGCGCCTGTCGGGGGTCGCCTTGCCCTCGCCGCTGCTCACCGCCACGCGGACCTCCGGCTTCTATCAGCCCGCCGCGCTCCGTCAAGGGGGTTTGACGAATTACACCACGGGTGTTCCACCAGCACGGTAGGTGCCGGTCAGGGTGTGGTCAACGTTCGCCGTCGGCGCGTCGCATGCCCGGATGAACCGGCTTCACGTGGGCAAACTGCGCACCTTGGCTCCCACAGCACTCCTACCCCGGTGATTACCCTGCGGAAACAGTGCCCGCGACCGGGATGCAAGCCCACTCGGCACCGAGCATGATTTTGCACACGGCATACCTCGCGGAATCCGCGGGACGCGGCCGCTACCCGGCCCTGCCGAAGTCTTCGGGCGAGATCGTGTCGAGGAACTCGCGGAACTTCTCGACCTCGTCCTCCTGCTCGTCCGGGATGGCCACGCCGGCCTCCTCCAGGACGTCCTCGCTGGCGAAGATCGTGGCTCCGGTGCGCAGGGCCAGGGCGATGGAGTCGGAGGGGCGGGCGCTCACCTCGACGCCGTTGGAGAACACCAGATCGGCGAAGAAGATCCCGTCGCGCAGCGCGATGATGTTGACCGTCCGCAACTGGACGCTGAGGGCGTCGAGGACGTCGCGGAACAGGTCGTGGGTGAGCGGCCGCGCGGGCAGCACGCCCTGCTGGGCGAAGGCGATCGCAGTGGCCTCCACTGCCCCGATCCAGATGGGCAGGTACCGATCCCCGTCCGTCTCCTTCAACAGGACGATCGGCTGATTGGAGGGCATCTCGACCCGGACGCCGACGACCTCCATCTGCTTCACTGCGGCTCCCTGCTGGTCCTCACCGTCTCGATCACCGCTTGCCCTGATCGACTTCTCACCGAACCCTGTAGCCAACGTACACCCGACCCCCGACACCGGGACGGGCGGACGGTCCGGCAATAACCTCCGGAGCGTCCATGATCAGGGGTCAAGGCTTTCACGCAGGCCTGTGGCCAGCAGCGCCGTGTGCAGCCGAACCGACAACGCGGCGATCTCACGCGCCGTCTCGGCCGCCTCCTCGTGCGCGCCGGGGCTCCGGCGGCGCAGCCGGGGCGCGACCACCTGCTCGATCAGGCCCACCTGCCGGTCGGCGGCCGCCTTGAGCGCCCGCAGGTTGCGGGCCTCGACCCCGAACTCGGCGAGGGCCGCGGCGGTGCGGGCGATGGTGAGGGCCTCGCCGTCGTAGTGCCGGCCCGCCCGGGTGACCAGGCCGTACTCCTCGAGCCTGTCGAGCGTTTCGGCGTCGATCCCGGCGCCGTCGAGCAGCTGGCGCCGGGTGAGGCGCACCGCGGGGTCGGGCGCCTCGGCGTCGGCCGCGACCAGGGTGCGCGGCCGCTGGGCCGGGCCGCGGCGGACCGACTCCAGCGGCGGCACGTTCTCGCCGCGGTCCCGCGCCTCCAGGTGCTGCTTGATCACCCGCAGTGGCAGATAGTGGTCACGCTGAGCGGTGAGGATGTACCGCAGCCGTTCCACATCGGCGTCGCAGAACTTGCGGTAGCCCGCGGGACTGCGCTGGGGCTCGATCAGACCCTCCGACTCCAAGAAACGGATCTTGGAGATGGTGACGTCCGGGAAATCGGCGCTGAGCAGCCCCAGGACGTCCCCGATCGTCATCAGGGCGCGGGCCGGCTGCGCGTTCATGGCCGCTTCACTCGTCCCCGTGGCGCGTCCCCTCTCAGCCGTGCTGCGGGTTGGTCAGGAACACCAGCCGGAACTTCCCGATCTGCACCTCGTCGCCGCCGGACAGGCCCGCCGAGTCGATCCGCTGCCGGTTGACGTAGGTGCCGTTGAGGCTGCCCACGTCGCGGACCGAGAACACGCCGCCCTCACGGGCGAACTCGGCGTGCCTGCGGGACACCGTCACGTCGTCGAGGAAGATGTCGCTCTCCGGGTGGCGGCCGGCCGACGTGCGCTCCTTGTCGAGCAGGAAGCGGCTGCCGGCGTTGGGCCCGCGCTTGACCACGAGCAGGGCGGTGCCGGGGGGCAGCGCCTCCACGGCCACCTGGTCGGGGCCTACGGGCTCCTCGGCACTCTGGTCGCCGTCGAGGGCCTCGAACCCGCCGATGGAGATCGTCGACGTCGACTCGCCCGGCGACTCCCGGTAGGGAGGCTGCTGGGGCGAGGCCGGCGGCATGGGCGGCGTGGCGGTCCGCGTCAGCGGAGTGCCGCAGTTGGAGCAGAAGCGGGCATCATCCGGGTTGGCGTGACCGCACTGCGTGCAGTAGACGCTCGGCATCGATCGGCTCGGCCTCCTACCATCGGCGTGCCCGCGCGGGCCCTCGCTCTCACGGGACCCCTGCGCCACGCGCATCCTTTACCAACCCACGCCGGGGAACCGCCCCCGACCACGGTCCGACTCCCGCCCACCAACACGACGGTTGCCGCAACTTACGCGGGTAGTGCCCGAGGGGTCAACTGGATCGGGGAGCCGACTTCCCTCAAGCTACCTTCGATAATGATCGCAGGTCTACGGCGCCGCGCGGACGGCCCCCGATCGCCTCCCCCGAGGCCCCTCACCGAGACCGTATCGCGCTCACGGTGAGCCGCGCGTGCGAAGTGATCGTGGCGGTGGCCCCGGCGCTCCGCAAGGACCTGACGACGCCGCCAGGAATGTTGAGCGCCGTGGTCATGGTGTGCGGGTCGCCGATGGCCAGGAACCGGTAGGGCGCCCGCAACGGCCGGCCGTCGGCCACGATGCCGCCCGCGGCGTCGAGGAAGTGGGTGTCGACCCCGGCGCGCACGTCGTTGACCTGGATCACCTCGGCCCCCGCGTCGCGCAGCTCCTGCAGCGCGTCCAGGAGGTTGACCGAGCGCACCGCGCCGCCCGGGTCGCCGATCTGGAGGTCGATGCCCGGGCCCTCGGCCGGGAGGGTGCCGGCAAGCAGCCCGTAGGTGGTCGCCCGCCGCCGCGCCTCCTGGAGGGCCGTCCCGCCCTGGACGTCGCGTTCGAGCTCGGCCTTGGTGGCCTCGAGGTCGCGCAGGTCCCCGCGCAGCCGTTCGGACCGCTGGGACAGGTCGGACAGGATGCCCACCAGCTCGTCCTGCCGGGCGGTGGAGAACGCGGTGTCGCGCTGGTTGGACCTGACCTGGGTGACCAGCGCGAAGCCCAGCAGGACGCACAGCAGGCCGCCCATGAGCTGGCCCGCGGTGGTGCGGGGCCGCAGCAGGTCGATGATCCCCGGCGGCTCCTCGGCCGACTTCCCGGGCGGCTCCTCGGGCTGCTCTTCGGGCGGCTCTTCGGGCGGGTCGCGGCGCGCGTCGTCGTCGCTCATGCGCCGAACAACTTCCGCCGGATGGCCGCCGCGTTGGAGAAGATCCGGATGCCCAGGACGACCACGACGCCGGTGGACAGCTGGGATCCGACGCCGAGCTGGTCGCCCAGGAAGACGATCAGCGCGGCGATGATGGTGTTGCTGACGAACGAGACGACGAAGACCTTCTCGTCGAAGATCCCCTCCAGCCGGGCCCGGACGCCGCCGAACATGGCGTCCAGCGCGGCCACGATGGCGATGGGCAGGTACGGCTGCAGCCACAGCGGCACGGTGGGCTCGAACAGCAGCCCCAGGACCACCCCGATCACCAGGCCGATCAGCGCGATCACGTTCGGTGTCCCCCTCCCCCGTTCATGGCCGCCGGGTCCCTTCGCCCTGCGGGCGCGCGTGGCGCAGTTGCAGCGCCCCGGCGGCGGGCAGCCGGGCGGAGCGGGTGCCGCGCACGTCGTAACGGATCCCGTACCGCTCCTTCAGGTCCCGCATCCGGCGGCCCGCGGCGGATCCGCGCAGCACCTCCGCGACGCGGTCCCGGTCGCCCAGGGCCGTGACCTCGTACGGGCCGGTCAGCGGCCGGTAGTCGACGAGGATCGCCTCGCCGGCGGTCCGGATCGCGGTGGTGGGCGTCAGCCGCAGCCCGTTGATGCCGATCGCGGTGGCGCCGGCCGCCCACAGCCCGTTCACCAGCACCTGGAGGTCCTGATCATAGACCCGGCCGTCGTCGGCCCGGCGCCGCGGCCCGTCCTTGGGCTCGGCGTCGGCGAGCGTCAGCACCAGCCCGGGGCCCGAGGCGGGCGCTGCCGCCGCCGCGGCGCTCGCGGCGGCGAGGTCCTGCCGGGCCTCGCGGCCGGCCTGGCTGCGGGCCAGCGCGGCCACCCGCTGCCGTTCGGTCTCGGCGCGGAGCCGGTCCAGGCGGCGCTGGAGCGCGTCGGACTCGGCGGTCCGGGTGCGGATCTCGCCGATGAGCCGGGACCGCTGCTCCTGCGCGAGGGGCTCGCTGCGCCGGACCTCGGCCACCGCCACCGCGGCCAGCAGGCCCACCAGCGCCAGGACGAGCAGCACGCCGCCGTGGCGGAACCGGCCGCGCCGCGGGGCCTCCTCGCCTGCGGCCGCGCGCCGGGCGGCGGCCTCGGCGTATCCGGGGTCGAGGACCTTACCGGCGAACAGGTCCGACAGCAGGGACATCGAGGCGTCCGGCCGCCGCCAGCCGCGCCGCTCGCCGTCCCGCCGAGGTTCGCTCACCGCCCAATCATGGCAAGCGCCGCCAAATCGCGGCGCACGTCAGGGCGGCGCGCCGGCGGCCGCGGCCGCTGAATCGGCGGGCGCGGCGGCGGGGAAGGCCACGCGGAACGAGGCTCCCTCGCCGGGCGCCGACCGGACGGTGGCCGCGCCGCCGTGCGCCTCGGCCACGGCGGCGACGATCGACAGGCCGAGCCCGGCGCCGCCGTGGTCGCGCGACCGGGCCTCGTCGGCGCGGTAGAACCGTTCGAAGACCTGGGCGCGCTGGTCCCCGGTGAGCCCGGGCCCGCGGTCGGCGACCTCGATGACCGCCTGGCCGCCCTCCAGCGCGGCCCGGACGGTCGCGGGCGTGCCGGCGGGCGTGTGCCGCCGGACGTTGGCGAGCAGGTTGGCCAGCACCTGGCGGAGGCGTTCCTCGTCTCCGGACACGACCACGGAGCCGGTGGCCTCCAGAATGAGCGGGCGGCCGGGCTCCACCGCGCCGGCGTCGGCGACGGCGTCCGCGGCGAGGACGGCCAGGTCGACCGGCCCGCGGTCGAGGGGGCGGCCCTGGTCGAGCCGGGCCAGCAGCAACAACTCGTCCACCAGCAGGCCCATGCGCTCGGCTTCGGACTCGATCCGCCGCATCGCCTTGGCGAGGTCGCCGGGCCGGTCGGCGGCGCCGCGCCGGAACAGCTCGGCGTAGCCGCGCACGGTGGCCACCGGGGTGCGCAGCTCGTGCGAGGCGTCGGCGATGAAGCGGCGCAGCCGCTCCTCGGAGGCCTCCCGCTCCCGGAAGGCCGACTCGATCTGCGCGAGCATCGCGTTCAGCGCCGCGCCGAGCCTGCCCACCTCGGTCTTCGGGCCCGGCGCCTCGACGCGGCGGGCGAGGTCTCCGCCGCCGATGGCGCCCGCCGTCTCGGCGATCTCGTCGAGGGGCCGCAGTGCCCGCCGGATGGCCCGCCAGGCCAGCAGCGCGACGCCGCCGAGGACGGCGAGCATGACCGTGACCAGCGTGCCGAGGGTGCGGCCGATCAGCTCGTCCTGCTCGGTGGTGCGCATCGCCATCACCAGCGTGCCGCGGCCGCCGGGGAGCAGCGCGGTCCGGATGCGCCAGTCGGGCGTCCGCTCGCCGAACGGCCCCTCGTAGTCGGCGGGATCGCCGGCCACCCGTGCCTCGATGCGGGTGAAACGTTCCCCGTCCGGGTTGTCGCCGGTCGCCCGGCCCGGCCTGAGACCGGCGGGCACCGGAGGGGTCTCGGCGAACGCGACGGTCTGCAGGACCCGCCCGTCGGACCCCCTGATCTGGAGGAACGAGGGGAAGCCGCCGTGCCGGCTCCCGGCCCGCCACAACCGCGGCAGGTCGTCGGTCGCGGGCGGCAGGGTCAGCCCCTGCCCGCGGCCGGCCCGCGCGACCGCGAGGTCCGCCGCCTCCCGGCCGACCTCGCTCATCAGCCGGTCGTTGGTCGAGGTCTTCCAGTCGAAGATCGCGGCGATGGTGGAGGCCCCGACGGTGACCAGGCCCGCGGTCAGCAGCCCCAGCACGATGAGGAGGATCCGCCTGCGCAGCGACATCAGGCCTCCCTCGGCAGCCGGAGGATGTAGCCGACGCGCGGCACGGTGTGGATGAGGCGGGGGTCGCGGTCGTCGACCTTGCGGCGCAGGTAGCTGACGTAGGTCTGGACGACGCCGTCGCTGCCGCCGAAGTCGTACTCCCAGACGTGGTCGAGGATCTGCCGCTTGGACAGCACCCGCCCGGAGTTGAGCACGAGGTAGCGCAGCAGCTTGAACTCGGTCGGCGTCAGGTCGACCAGGTCGCCGCCGCGCCGCACCTCGTAGGTGTCCTCGTCGATCTCCAGGTCGGCGAACGCCAGCCGGGCCCGGTCGCGGTCGCGCGGGCGGGTGCGGCGCAGCACGGCCCGGATGCGCGCGATCAGTTCCTCCAGGCTGAACGGCTTGGTCACGTAGTCGTCGCCGCCGACCGTGAGGCCCTTGATCTTGTCCTCGGTCGCGTCCCTGGCCGTGAGGAACACCACGGGCGCCTCGCAGCCGTCGCGCCGCAGCGTGGCGCAGGTCTCCAGGCCCGACCCGTCGGGCAGCATCACGTCCAGCACGATGAGGTCGGGCGCGAACCGCGTCACCTGCGCGAGCGTCTCGGCGCCCGACCCGGCCACCGCCGCCTCGAACCCCTCGTACCGGAGCGCGGTGGCGACCAGATCCGCCAGGTAGGCCTCGTCGTCGACGACGAGAACGCGGGTGGGGGCGGGCTCGGGGGGCCGCCCGGGGGTGTTCGTCACGTTCCTCAGTCTCGCGTCCCGGGCGCTCGGGGCGCAGTGTGAGACCCCTGTGAGATCTCTGTGAAAGCCGGATTCACAGAGATCCCGAAGAGCGCTCGCACGGGCCCCGAAGATCCGGCCGCTGCACTGGGCCGCATGGACGGATTCGCTGGACTCGTGCTGCGGCACAAACTGATCGTCATGCTGTTGTGGCTGGCCGCGACCTGCGCGGGCGCCTTCGCCGTCACGCAGGTGACCGACCGGCTGAAGGAGGACTTCGCGCCGCCGGGATCGGCCGCGCGCACCGCGAACGAGATGATCGCCCGCGAGTACGGGACGGGCGGCTCGCACCCGCCGCTGGTCCCCGTGATCACCCTGCCCGCCGGGCAGACCGTCGACTCGCCCGCGGCCCGGAAGGCCCTGGGCGAGGCGTTCGGGTCCGCCGCGCGGAGCCTCGACGCGCGGGTCGTCTCGTACGCCGGCACCGGGGACCGCCGCCTCGTCGGGACGGACGGGCGGACCACCTTCGGCCTCGTCTTCCCGCGCCAGGAGCCCGGAGACGGCGGCGGAGGGGGCGAGGGGCCCGACCTGAGCGGCCCGCTCGCGCGGTCCCTCCAGCCGGCGCTCCCGCCCGGCTCGGCGGTCCGGGTGACCGGGATGGACGGGCTCGAGGCGGGCGCGGGGAGCGAGGGCCCGAGCGTGCTCGTCGAGACGGTGGTCGGCGGCGTCGGCGCGCTGGTGGTGCTCGCCTTCGTCTTCGGGTCGTTCCTCGCCCTGGTGCCGCTCGCCGTCGCCGTGGTGTCGATCCTGACCTCGTTCCTGGCGGTCTACGGCATCACCGGCGTCACCGACCTCAACTTCATGGTGCAGTTCGTGGTGGCGCTGATCGGGCTCGGCGTCGCGGTCGACTACTCGCTGCTGCTGGTGACGCGGTGGCGGGAGGAACGCGCCAGAGGCCACCAGGGGGACGAGGCGGTACGCCGGGCGATGGCCACGGCCGGGCACGCCGTGCTCTTCAGCGCCGTCGCGGTCGCCATCGGGCTGGTCGCCATGCTCGTGGTCCCGGTGGAGTTCCTGCGCAGCGTCGCCTACGGCGGAATGATCATCCCGACGGTGAGCGCACTCGCCACGCTCACCCTGCTGCCGGTCGTGCTGGCCACCGCGGGCCCGTGGCTGGACCGGCCCAGGCTCCGCGAGGAGACGGGCCCGAGCCGCGCCTGGACGGCCTGGACCCGCCTGGTGGTGCGGTTCCGCTGGGCGGCGGTCCTGCTGTCCACGGCGCTGCTGGCGGGCCTGGCGTACGCCGCGCTCGGCCTCAACCTGGGCGAGGCGCACAGCGGTGCCATGGCCAGGTCCGGACCGGCGTACGAGGGCCTGGCGGCTCTCGGGCGCGGCGGCGTCCCGTCCGGGGTGCTGACCCCGGTGGACGTCCTGGTGCCGGCCGGCACCGATCCCGGCCGGGTGGCGTCCGCGCTGCGCTCGGTGCCCGGGGTGCACGCGGTGGTCGCGCCCGGCGGCGACGGCTGGCGGCAGGGCGGCTCGGCCCTGGTGACCGTCCTGCCCGCCGGCGAGGGCGGCACGGACGCGGGCAAGGACACGGTCGAGGCGATCCGCGCCGCCGTGCCCCCGGGCGTGCGGGTCGGCGGGGAGACCGCGGCCGACCTGGACTTCACCGAGAAGGTGTACGGGGCGTTCCCGCTGATGCTGGGCCTGATCGGCCTGCTCACGTTCGTGCTGCTGGCCCGGGCGTTCCGGTCCCTGCTGCTCCCGCTGAAGGCGGTGCTGCTCAACCTGCTGTCGCTGGCGGCCGTGCTCGGCGCGACGGTGCTGGTCTGGCAGCACGGGTACGGGAGCGAGCAGCTGTGGGGCATCTCGGCGACCGGGTCGATCGCGGTCTTCGTGCCGGCGATGGTGTTCGCGTTCCTGTACGGGCTGTCAATGGACTACGAGGTGTTCATCCTGGCCCGGATGCGCGAGGAGTACGACCGCACCGGCTCGACCACGACGGCGGTCGTGGAGGGCATCGGCCGGACCGGGCGGCTGGTCACCAGCGCGGCGCTGATCCTTTTCCTGGCGTTCGCCTCGCTGGCCGCCGCGCCGATCATCGAGGTCAAGATCTTCGCGACCGGGCTGGGCCTCGGCGTCCTCCTGGACGCCACGATCGTCCGCGCGCTGCTGGTGCCCGCGATGGTCTCGCTGTTCGGCCGGTGGAGCTGGTGGCTGCCGCGGTGGGCGGCGGCGGTCCTGCGCGTGGCACCGTCCCCCGCGTCAGCGGACGGCCGCCGCCGCTCCGGTGTGGCCGAGCCCGATGTGGACGGCGAGGCCGCCGAGGACGGTGCCCATCGCGTAGCGCTGCACGCGCTGCCAGAGCGGCCGCCGCGCTAGGAACGCCGCCAGCGCCCCGGCGCTCAGCACCCAGACGGCGTTGACGGTCAGCGCCACGGCGACCTGGGTGAGCCCGAGCAGCAGGATCTGCAGCGCGACGTGGCCGCGTTCGGGATCGGCGAACTGCGGCAGCAGCGACACGTACAGGATCGCGATCTTCGGGTTGAGGAGGTTGGTCACCAGGCCCATGGTGAAGAGCCGGCGCGGCGGGTCCACCGGAAGCTCCCTGGGCGCGAACGGGGACGCGCCGCCCGGCCGCACCGCCTGCCAGGCCAGCCACAGCAGGTAGCCCGCCCCGGCGAGCTTGATCGCCGTGTAGAGGGCGGGGACCAGCGTGAAGACCGCGGTCAGCCCCGCGGTGGCGGCGCAGACGTAGATCATGAACCCGGCCGCGACCCCGCCGAGCGAGATCATCCCGGCCCGCCGGCCCTGGGTGATCGTCCGCGACACCAGGTAGATCATGTTGGGCCCGGGTGACATCACCATGCCGAGCCCCACCGCCGCGATCCCGGCCACGGCCGCCAGTGAAACCACCATCACAACCCCATCTCAGGACGAATGCTCCGAGCCTAGATCTTCACTCCCTCTCGGTGCAATACTTGCCATTGCACTCGGTGCAATGAGGGGAACGCATGGACGACTATCGGGCGGTGGCCGACGCGGTGGCGGCCGACATCACCGCCGGGCGGCTGCGCCCCGGCGACCGGCTGGCGACCCAGCGCGCGTTCGCCCGCGAGCGCGGCATCGCCGGCTCGACCGCCGCCCGCGTCTACAAGGAACTGGTGCGGCGGGGCCTGGTGGTCGGCGAGGTGGGCCGCGGCACCTTCGTGCGCTCGGCCGAGCCCGTTCCCGGGCCCGCGCTGTCCGAGCCCACCGGGGCGCGCGTCGACCTGGAGCTCACCCTGCCGGCCGTCCCCGGGCAGGCGGCGCTGCTCGCCGAGGGCCTGCGCCGCTTCCAGCGCCCCGAGGCCCTGGACGCGGCGCTGCGCCCGGCGACCGTGACCGGGACCGCGGCCGCGCGGGACGCGGTGGCGCGGCTCCTCGCGCGCGACGGATGGCGGCCCGATCCGGCGCGGCTGCTCTTCGCCGGGAACGCGCGGCAGGCCATCGGCGCGGCGCTGTCGGCCCTGGTGCCCGCCGGTGAACGTCTCGGCGTCGAGGCGTTCACCTATCCGGTCATCAAGAGCCTGGCGGGGCGGCTCGGCATCGGCCTGGTGCCGATCGCCACCGACGAGCACGGCCTGTCCCCCGCGGCGCTCGCGGAGGCCCACCGCCTCACGCCGCTGCGCGCGGTCTACCTCCAGCCGACCCTGCAGAACCCGTTCAGCACAACGATGCCCGCCGGGCGCCGCGCCGAGCTGGCCGGCGTCCTGCGGAGGCACGATCTGCACGCGGTCGAGGACACGATCTGGGCCTTCCTGCCGACCGGCGGCCCGCCGCCGCTCGCCGCCGTCGCCCCGGACCGCACGATCATGGTCGACAGCGTCTCCAAGCGGGTGGCCCCCGGGCTGACCGCGGGCTTCGCCGTGGTGCCGGCCGCCCTGACCGCCCGCGTCGCGACCGCCGTGCGGGCGGGCGCGTGGCTGCCGGCCGGGTTCGCGCTGGACGCGGTGACCGGATGGATCAACGACGGCACCATCGACCGGATCACCGGGCTCAAGCGCGACGACGTCCGGGAACGCCAGCGGATCCTCGCCGGCGCGCTCACCGGCTTCGAGCTGCGCACCGACCCGCTTTCCTACTTCTGCTGGTGGGACCTGCCGGCGCCGTGGCGCGCCGAGACGTTCGTGGCCGCGGCCGCGCGCCGGGGCATCGCCGTCACGCCCGCCGCCGCGTTCGCGGTCGGCTCAGGGAGCGCTCCCCACGCGGTGCGCTTCGGCCTCGCCTCGCCGCCGCCCGAGACCCTGGCCCGGGCGCTCGGAGTCCTCGGGTCGATCGCGCGCGGCGCCCCCGAGGACACCCTCGCCGACTGATCCCCGCGAACGGGCGCCAGATGTAGTAACCCGCGGGTTACTACATCTAGGACCCGGCGCGCTCGACGACGGCGGCCCACTCCTCCAGCAGCGCCTGCGCGGCGTCCTCGTCGGGGCCCTCGGCCCACAGGTGGGTGACCGCCTCGGCGGGGTCGGGCAGGACCAGCACCCAGCGGCCGTCCTCCTCGACGACGCGGACGCCGTCGGTGGTGTCGATGGTCCGCTCCCCGGCCGCCTCCACGACGTGCCGCATCACGCTGCCCTTGGCCGCCCAGGGCGTCGGCACCGAGCGGCGCAGCAGATGGGCCTCGGGGATGCGCCGGTCGATCTGGGACAGCGTGAGGCGGGTGCGGGCGACCAGCCCGACGAGGCGGACGAACGCGGCGATGCCGTCGACCGTCGTGCTGAACTCGGGCATCACGAAACCGCCGCGCCCGTCGCCCGCGAAGATGATGTCGGGGTCGGCGGCGGTCTTGGTGAGCACGTCCTGGGAGGTCGAGGTCCACTCCACGCGCACGCCGTGGAAGCGGCAGACCTGCTCGGCGACCCGGGTGGTGGTGACGGGAAGGGCGACGCGCCCGCCGCGGCGCTCGGCCGCGACCAGGTCCAGGTAGACCAGGAGGGCCCGGTCGTCGCTGATCAGCTCGCCGTTCTCGTCGACCAGCGAGATCCGCTCGCCGACCGGGTCGAACCGCACGCCGAACGCGGCGCGGGAGGAGGAGACCAGCTCGCCCAGGCGCTGGAGGTCGCGCATGCGCTCGGCGAGGGTCTCGGTGGGGTTCGCCTCGTCGAGCCTGTTGTTGCGGGTCAGGACGTCGACGCCCACCTTGCCCAGCAGGGTGGGCAGGACGAGCGACGCGGTGCCGCCCGCGCAGTCCAGGACGATCTTGAGCTCGGCCTCGCGGACGCCCGTCATGTCGACCCGGCGCAGCAGGTCGCGGGTGTAGGTCTCCACGGTGCGCGCGGGATAGGTCAGCTCGGCGATCTCGCCGGGGAACGCCCGCCGGTACTCCTGGCGGCCGAAGACGCGCTCCAGCTTGCGCTGGGCGCCCAGGGAGAGGTCGGCGCCGTCGGCGTCGAGGAAGAGGATGTCGACGCCCTGCGGGTCGCCGAGGGTGGTGCGGATGTAGATGCCGCCCGCGCAGTCCTCCCGGCCGGTCTCGAACCGGGCCGTCGGCAGCGGGGTGGCCTGCAGGTCCTGGACGTTGATGGCGCTGGCGGTGAGCGCGCTGATGACCGCGCGCTTGAGGGTGCGCGCGGCACGGGAGGCGTCGCGGCCGGTGACGACCGTGGTGCCCTTGCGCAGCGTGGTGGCGTAGGCGCTGGCCAGCCGCACCGCGAGCTCGGGCGTGATCTCGACGTTGACCAGCCCGGACACGCCCCGGGGGCCGAACAGGTTGCGCTGCCCGCGCGACTCCCAGATCACGCTGGTGTTGACGACCGCCCCGGCCTCGATCGTCTTGAACGGGTAGACCTTGACGCCGCTCGACACGTACGCCTCGGCCTCGATGACGCACTCGTCGCCGACGACGGCGCCCTCCTCGACGCGGGCGCCCGCCATGATGTCGGTGTTCTTGCCGATGACACAGCCGCGCAGGTTGGTCGAGGGGGCGACGAAGACGTTGTCGTGGACGACCGCGCGGTGCAGGAAGGCACCCTCCTTCACCACGACGTTGCTGCCCAGCACGGTGAACTCGCGCAGCTCCACGCCCGCCTCGACCTTGGCGTAGTCGCCGATGTAGAGCGGCCCCTTGAGGACGGCCTCGGGATCGACCTCGGCGCCCTCGGCGATCCACACGCCCGGCATCACCTCGAACGCCCCGAGGTCGACGTCGACCTTGCCGGAGAGCATGTCGGCCTGGGCCTTGAGGTAGCTCTCGTGGGTGCCGACGTCCTCCCAGTAGCAGTCGGCCACGTACCCGTACAGCGGGGCGCCCTCGGCCAGCAGCTTGGGGAACACGTCGCCGGACCAGTCGACCGGCTCGCCCGCCGCGACGTGGTCGAGGACCTCCGGCTCCATGACGTAGATGCCGGTGTTGACGGTGTCGGAGAAGACCTGGCCCCAGGTCGGCTTCTCCAGGAAACGCTGGATGCGGCCCCCGTCGTCCACGATGATGATCCCGAACTCCAGCGGGTTGGGCACCCGCTTGAGCCCGATGGTGACCAGCGCGCCGTTCTCCTCGTGGAAGCGCACCATGTCGGTCAGGTCGATGTCGGTGAGCGCGTCCCCGGAGATCACCAGGAACCGGTCGTCGCGCAGCGCCTCCTCGGCGTTCTTGACGCTGCCCGCGGTGCCGAGCGGCATCTCCTCGGTGGCGTAGCTCAGCGACATGCCGAGCTCCTCGCCGTCGCCGAAGTAGTTGCGGATCAGCGCCGCCAGGAACTGCACGGTGACGACGGTCTCGGTCAGGCCGTGCCGCTTGAGCAGGCGCAGCACGTGTTCCATGATCGGCCGGTTGATGACGGGGAGCAGTGGCTTGGGCTGGTTGGCGGTCATGGGACGCAGCCGCGTCCCCTCGCCACCCGCCATCACGACGGCCTTCATCGGGGGGTCTCCGCTCCCTTCTGAGCGCCGGCCGGCGGATCGGGATCAGGATCGGGGGGCGAGGCACGGCCGGCCGACACCAACTGCCGCACCTGCACCCAGTAGAGGACGGCCGCCCACCAGTAGAGGGCGGTGCCCCAGATGGCGAACGACCAGCCGACGACCTTCGCCGTCGTGGCCACTCCCCCGTCGTGGTCCCCCAGCAGCAACATCGGGAAGGCGTACAGCAGGCACATCGTGGCCGCCTTGCCGGTGAAGTGCACCGGCAGCGTGCCCGTGTACCCGAGCCGGCGCATGATCGGCACGATCGGCGTGATCGCGACCTCCCGGGCCACCAGCAGCACGATCAGCCAGACCGGGATGATCTCGCGCACGGTCAGCCCGATGAGGGTGGCCAGGATGTAGAGGCGGTCGGCGGCCGGGTCGAGCACGATGCCGAGCCTGCTGGTCTGGTCGAGCGCCCGCGCGAGCTTGCCGTCCAGCCAGTCCGAGAGACCGGCGAACACCAGCAGCCCCAGCGCCCACCAGTCGGCCTCGATCAGGACCAGCCACAGGAAGAGCGGCACGCCCGCCAGCCGGGCGAAGCTCAGGATGTTGGGCACCGTCCAGATCCGGTCCGGCGGCCCGCCCGTCCCGGCGGCCGCGACCGCGCCACGCGGATCCCCGGCGCCCGGTTCCCTGTCGACCTCAGCGCTCACCGGCGGTCTGCTCCCTCCCTGCACCAATGATCCTGACCCTACCGGTAAGGATTTTGAAAGCCCCCGATAGCGTCCGGCTATGCGATGGACGCTGCACGGCGAGCGGGCCCTGTACGAGAGCCCCTGGATGGATGTACGGCTGGCCGACGTCGAGCTTCCCGACGGGCGCCGGTTCGACCACCACCTGCTGCGGGTGAGGCCCGCCGCCGGGGTGGTCGCGGTGGACGAGGCGGGCCGGGCGCTGCTGATCTGGCGGCACCGGTTCATCACCGACCAGTGGGGGTGGGAGATACCCGGCGGCCGGGTCGAGCTGGGCGAGGAGCCCGCCGAGGCGGCCGCGCGCGAGCTGGTCGAGGAGACCGGATGGCAGGCCGGGCCGATCCGGCACCTGCTCGACGTCCGCCCCTCGCCCGGCATCCATGATGGCGTTCATCACATCTTCCGCGCGGACGGGGCGGTGCGCGTCGGCGAGCCCACCGACGTCGAGGCCGAGCGGATCGAGTGGGTCCCGCTGTCGTCGGTCCGCGAACTGGCCGGGCAGGGGCATATCGGACAAGCTTCTACCATGGCGGCTCTGTTGTATCTCGCCGCCGGAGGCGCCGGATGACCGCCCCCGTTCCCCAAGCGGAACTCCATCTGCATATCGAGGGAACGCTCGAGCCCGAGCAGGCGTTCGCGTTCGCCGCGAGGAACGGGGTCGATCTGCCCTACGGCTCGGCGGACGAGCTGCGCGCGGCGTACGCGTGCCGATCGGCACCGTTCTGGCCGGACTCGGCCGCGCCCTGGAGGCGGCCCCGGCCCGGCACGGGATCACCACCCGGCTGATCATGTGTTTCCTGCGGGACGAGCCCGCGGAGTCGGCGCTGGAGACCTTCGAGAGCGCCCGGCCCTGGTTCGGAAGCCTGGTCATCGGCGTCGGGCTGGACTCGGCCGAGGCCGGGCACCCGCCGTCGAAGTTCCGCGAGGTGTACGACCGGGCCCGCGAGGCGGGGCTGCGACGCGTCGCGCACGCGGGCGAGGAGGGGCCGCCGGAGTACGTCTGGGAGGCGCTGGACGTGCTCGGCGCCGAACGGATCGACCACGGCGTCCGGAGCCTGGAGGACGGGCGGCTGGTGGAGCGGCTCGTCCGGGACCGGGTGCCGCTGACCGCCTGCCCGCTGTCGAACGTGCGGCTGCGCGTCGTCGACCGGCTCGCCGACCACCCGATGCCGCGCATGCCGGCGGCCGGGCTGCTGGTGACGGCCAACTCCGACGACCCGTCCTACTTCGGCGGGTACGCGGGCGACGTCTTCGACGCGCTGCGCGCCGAGGCCGGCCTGGGCGACGAGGACCTGCGGCGGCTGGCGGCCAACTCGTTCGAGGCCGCGTTCATCTCCGGCGAGGAGCGCCGCGCCTATCTCAAGGAAGTCGAGACGCACCGCTTCGGGTGACGTCCTCCACCGTCATCGGCAGGACGGCGGCCACGACGAAGCCGCGGCCGCCGGCCGATCCGGCGCGGACCGTCCCGCCGACGCTGCGGGCCCGCTCGGTCATGCCGACGATCCCGAACCCCGCCCCGGGCGGTCCCCCGGCCCCGCGGCCGTCGTCGGTCACGGTCAGCCGGAGCTCACCGCCGTCCCGCTCGACCCGGACCTCGACCGCGGTGGCCCCGGCGTGCTTGATGACGTTGGTCAGCGCCTCCTGCACGATCCGGTGCGCCACGATGCCGATCGCGGCCTCGGGCTCGCCGTCGCCGCCGTCGTCCAGCACGGCGTCGAGCCCCGCCGCGCGCGCGGCGGCGACCAGGTCGCCGAGGCCGTCGAGCCCGACGGCCGTCTGACCCGGGATCCCGGGCGTGTCGGTGGTGCGCAGCACCTGGAGCGTCGCGTGGACCTCGGCGCGCGCGTCCCGGCAGGTGGCGGCGATGCCGCGGAGCGTCCCGGCGAGCTCGTCGCGGTCGATGGGCCGGCCGCCCGCCACGTGGTGGGCCGCGGCGCCCGCCTGGACGCCGACGACGGTGATGGTGTGGGCGAGCAGGTCGTGCAGGTCGCGGGCGATGCGCAGGCGCTCCTCGGCGACGCGCCGGAGCGCCTCCTCCTCGCGGGTGCGCTCGGCCCGCTCCGCGCGCTCGGTGATGGCGGCGAGCCGGGCCTTGTAGACGCGCCAGCCCTGCACCGCGATGATCGCGGCGACGATGGCCTCCAGCGCGCCGATCTGCTCGATGCCGCTGCTGCCGCCCGCCCGCATCGCGAACGTGACCGCGCAGATGGCCAGCAGCACGACCCCGCACGTCACGGCCGCCCGGACGCGCCGTCCCATCAGGGCGTAGGTGAAGAGCGCCAGCATCGTGGCGGGCACCACCGCGTGGTGCTGGTAGCCGAGCACGTGGAACGGGAGCACGAGCACCAGGAAGGCCAGCAGCACGACGCCGGGCACGCGCCGCCGCCACACCAGGGGCACGTGCATCCCGATCAGCAGGGCCAGCCCGCCGGCGTCCAGGGTCCGTTCGTCGGGCCAGGCCAGCGTCACCGCCAGCGCCGCGCCCGCCAGGACGGCAGCGATCAGGCCGTCCACCGTCTCCGGCCGCATCCCGCGCACGCTCACCACGCCAATACCGTAGCCGACCCCTCCCTTGACCTCCGGCCGGGTGCCCGTCGCGGTGTGTCCCGAGGGTGCCGGCCGTCAGCCCGCCGCGGGGCCGAGCCAGGTGAGCGCGGCGGTGACCATCGCGGTCACGCCGGCGGTCACCGTCGGCTCGATGACCGGGGCGAACCCCGGCGAGTGGTTGGACGGGACGTCCTGCTCCACCCGGTCGTTCTTCAGCGCCGTCAGGAACGTCTCCGGGTCGCAGCCGCCGAAGAGCCAGTAGCAGATCGGCACCCCGGCCGAGGTGGCGAAGTGCCCGACGTCCTCGCTGCCCGTCGCCGGCCCGGGGTCGATGACGTGGTCGGCCCCGAAGCGGTCGCGGAACGCCGCCATCGTGCGCTCGGTGGCCGCGGGGTCGTTGGTCACCACGGGGAAGGTGTACTCCGTGCCGATCTCCGGGCCGCGCGGCGCGCCGGAGGCGGCCGCCTCGGCCTTGATGACGCGCTCCACCGCCGCCAGGACCTTGCCCCGCACGGCCTCGGTGAACGTCCGGATGTTGATCTTGAGTTCGGCCTCGTCCGGGATGATGTTGTCCTTGGTGCCCGCCTGGATCGCCCCCACCGTCACCACGGCGGTGTCGTTGCCCGAGACCTCGCGCGACACCACGGTCTGCAGGCGCATGACGGTCGCGGCCGCCATGACGACCGGGTCGATCGTGGTCTCCGGCCGCGAGCCGTGCCCGCCCCGCCCGTACATCCGCACGTCCAGGGCGTCCGTCGCGGCGAAGGCCGGCCCGGCGTGGGCGCCCAGCCAGCCCGCGGGGAACGGCCCGACGTGCTGGCCCAGCACGACGTCCGGCCGGCCGAACCGGTCGTAGAGCCCGTCGTCGACCATCGCGCGGGCACCGGCGCCGATCTCCTCGGCGGGCTGGAAGACCGCCAGCACCGTGCCCGACCAGGAGTCGCGCGCCCCGTTCAGCAGGTCGAGCGCGCCGAGCAGGCAGGTCACGTGCATGTCGTGCCCGCACGCGTGCATCACGCCGTCGGTCTCGCTCGCGTACGGCAGCCCGGTGCGCTCGGTGACCGGCAGCGCGTCGAAGTCGGCGCGCAGCAGCACCATCGGCCCGGCGCCGTTGCGCAGGGCCCCCACCACCCCGGTCCGGCCGACGCCGGTCGTCACCTCCAGCCCGAGCCCGGTGAGCCGTTCGGCGATCACCCCGGCGGTGCGGTGCTCGGCGAACGAGAGCTCCGGATGCGCGTGGAGATCCTTGTAGAGATCGGTCAGGGCGGGCCGGATCTCGTCCAGCCCGGCCACTGCGTCGGTCGACATTGATTACCCCCCGTGACGGCTGATACCCCGTCGCCGCGCACGCGAATACCGCGCCGGACGCGGTTGCGGCAACCGGGGTCCGCCGGGTTAACGTCGGGCACGACAGATCGCGGGGGCCCGGCGAACCGGGCTGAGATAGCGGCTGGGACGGCCGCTGACCGCTGGAACCTGACCGGGTAATGCCGGCGTAGGGAGAGATCGAGTCGTCATGAACGACACCGTGGTTTCACATTCCCGCAAGACCTACCTCCAGGGCTCGCGCCCCGACCTGCGGGTGCCGATGCGCGAGGTGCCGCTGACCAACGGGGACGCCGTGGTCCTGTACGACACCTCGGGGCCGTACACCGACCCCGCGTACGAGACCGACGTGCGGCGCGGGCTGCCCGCACTGCGCGCCGGGTGGATCGCCGAGCGGGGCGACACGGCCGAGTACGAGGGCCGTCCCGCGCGTCCCGAGGACGACGGCCGCAAGCCGGCCGACCCGCTGCGCGACCGGGCCGCGTTCGCCGCGCGCCGCCCGCGCAGGGCGTCCGGCGGGCCGGTCACCCAGCGCGCGTACGCGCTCCGGGGTGACATCACGCCGGAGATGGAGTACGTCGCGCTGCGCGAGGGCGTGACGCCGGAGTTCGTCCGCGCCGAGCTCGCGGCCGGGCACGCCGTGCTGCCCGCCAACGTCAACCACCCCGAGATCGAGCCGATGATCATCGGCCGGAACTTCCTGGTCAAGGTCAACGCCAACATCGGCAACTCGGCGGTGGCGTCCTCCATCGAGGACGAGGTGGAGAAGATGACCTGGGCGACCCGCTGGGGCGCCGACACGATCATGGATCTGTCGACCGGCCGCGACATCCACACCACCCGGGAGTGGATCCTGCGCAACTCCCCCGTCCCGGTAGGCACCGTCCCGCTCTACCAGGCGCTGGAGAAGGTCGGCGGCGACCCCGCCGCGCTCACGTTCGACGTCTTCCGCGACACCGTGATCGAGCAGGCCGAGCAGGGCGTCGACTACATGACGGTCCACGCGGGCGTGCTGCTGCCGTACGTGCCGCTCACCGCCCGCCGCAAGACCGGCATCGTCTCCCGGGGCGGCTCGATCATGGCGGCCTGGTGCCTGGCCCACCACCAGGAGAACTTCCTCTACACCCGGTTCCGCGAGCTGTGCGAGATCTTCGCCGCGTACGACATCACCTGGTCGCTGGGCGACGGCCTGCGCCCCGGGTCGATCCACGACGCCAACGACGAGGCGCAGTTCGCCGAGCTGCGCACGCAGGGCGAGCTGACCGCGATCGCCGCCGAGTACGGCAACCAGGTCATGAACGAGGGCCCGGGGCACGTCCCGATGCACAAGATCAAGGAGAACGTCGACCTCCAGCAGGACTGGTGCGGCGGGGCGCCCTTCTACACGCTCGGGCCGCTGACCACCGACATCGCGCCCGGCTACGACCACATCACCTCGGCCATCGGCGCCGCGATGATCGGCTGGTACGGCACCGCGATGCTCTGCTACGTCACGCCCAAGGAGCACCTGGGCCTGCCCGACCGCGACGACGTCAAGGCCGGCGTGATCGCGTACAAGATCGCCGCGCACGCCGCCGACCTCGCCAAGGGGCATCCGGGCGCCCAGGCGTGGGACGACGCGTTGTCGGACGCCCGGTTCGAGTTCCGCTGGGAGGACCAGTTCAACCTCTCCCTCGACCCGGACACCGCCCGCTCGTTCCACGACGAGACGCTGCCCGCGGCCCCGGCCAAGACCGCGCACTTCTGCTCGATGTGCGGTCCGCACTTCTGCTCGATGAAGATCACCCAGGACGTGCGCAGGTACGCGGACGAGAACGGCCTCACCGGCGCCGACGCGCTCGCCGCCGGAATGCGCGAGAAATCGGCCGAGTTCCAGGCCTCCGGCGGCACGGTCTACCTTCCCGTCGCGCCCGCCGACGGCTGACGGACTAAGTCCACGGCCTCGGGGTAACACAGCGCGCACCACGGAGGTGATCGATGGGCGTTCGAGATGGATGGGGCAGGTTCACCGGCCGGCGGCGGATCCGCCGCGTCGCCAGGGAGGTCTTCGACTGGCGGGAGCTGCGGCCGGGCCAGGGCGAGGCGATGGAGCACCTGCTCCGGGGGCGCGACGTCCTGGTGGTGATGCCGACCGGCAGCGGCAAGTCGGCGGCCTACCAGGTGCCGGCCCAGTTGCTGGACGGCCCGACGATCGTGATCTCTCCGCTGATCGCGCTGCAACGCGACCAGATGCTCGTGCTCGCCCGGCGGAACGCCGGCGGCGCGGTCGCCGTCAACTCGGCCCAGCCGGCCGGTTCCAGCGCGGACTCGCTGGAGCAGGTGCGGGCGGGCAAGGCCGAGTACGTCTTCCTCGCTCCCGAGCAACTGGCCAAACCCGAGGTCGTGGACCGGCTCCTGGCGGCGAGGCCGTCGCTGATCGCGGTCGACGAGGCGCACTGCGTCTCGGCCTGGGGCCACGACTTCCGGCCCGACTACCTCCAGCTGGGCCGGGTCATCGAACGGCTCGGCCACCCTCCGGTCATCGCGCTGACCGCCACCGCGTCGCCGCCGGTCCGCGAGGACATCGTCGCGGCGCTCGGGCTGCGCGACGTCCGGCAGGTCATCCGGGGGTTCGACCGGCCCAACATCTCGCTGAAGGTCCGCCGCTTCGCCGACGACGGGGCCAAGCGGCGGGCGCTCGCGCAGGACGCGGCCTCCCGCGAGGGGCTCGGCCTGGTGTACGTGGCGACGCGGCGTGACGCGGAGACCTACGCGGCGGAGCTCGCGGGCCTGGGGATGCGCGCGGAGGCCTATCACGCGGGCATGAAGGCGTCCGCCCGGGAACGGGTGCACGGGCTGTTCACCGGCGACGGGCTCGACGTCGTGGTCGCCACGTCCGCGTTCGGCATGGGGATCGACAAGCCCAACGTGCGGTACGTCCTGCACACCGCGCCCCCGGAGTCGCCGGACTCCTACTACCAGGAGATCGGGCGCGCCGGGCGTGACGGCGAGCCGGCCGAGGCGGTCCTGTACTACCGGTCGGAGGATCTCGGCCTGCGCCGCTTCTTCGCGGCCGGCAAGGCCGACGAGGAGATGCTGCACCGGGTGGCCGTGCTCGTGCACGCCCACCGGGGCACCGTCGAGCCCAAGGAGCTGCGCACGACGCTCGGCATCGGCCCGTCCAAGCTCACCGGGCTGGTGAACCTGCTGGAGTACGCCGAGGCGATCGAGATCGACGAGCGGGGCGGCCTGCGCTACGCCGAGAACGGGCCCGAACCGGACAAGGCCGTGGCCGGCGCGGTGGAGCTCGACGAGAGCCGGCGCCGGGTGGACGACACGCGCATCGACATGATGCGCGGCTACGCCGAGACAACCGGCTGCCGTCGCCGCTACCTGCTGGAGTACTTCGGCGAGGCGTGCCCGCCCTCCTGCGGCGCCTGCGACAACTGCGGCGCGGGCACCGTCGAGGTCGCGGCCGAGGAGCGCGGCCCGTTCCCCCTGCACTCCGAGGTCGTCCACGTCTCGTGGGGCCCGGGCACGGTCATGCGCACCGAGCCGGACCGGATCACCGTCCTCTTCGAGGACGAGGGCTACAAGACCCTGTCGCTGGACGCGGTCCAGCGCGACGGGCTGCTCACCCAGGCGCCGGCGGGATCGGGCGAGTCGGTCGCCTGAGCCGGCGCGGGCGGGTCAGCGGCCGTCGAGCAGCGGCCGCCGGGGGGTCCCAGGCGGTGCCCCCGGCGGCGTCGCGGCGGCGGCGGGCGATGCCCGACAGCGCCTCCAGGACGACGCGGTTGGCGAGCAGCGAGGTGATGTCGGCGTGGTCGTAGGGCGGCGAGACCTCCACGACGTCGATGCCCACCACGGGGAGCTCGTAGGCGACGCGGCGCACGGAGTCGAGCAGCTGCCGGGCGCTCAGGCCGCCGGGCTCGGGCGTGCCGGTGCCGGGCGCGTGGCCGGGGTCGCAGACGTCGATGTCGACCGACAGGAAGACGCCGTCGCAGTCGTCGGTGGCGGTGGCGAACGCCTCGGTGAGGCATGCGTCGAGGCCACGGGCCACGATCTCGGTCATCTCGTACGAGCGGATGCCCCGCTCGGCCATCCAGGCGAGGATCTCGGGGCCGGGCCAGTAGCCGCGCAGCCCGATCTGCAGGAACCGGTCGCCGCGCAGCGCGCCCGACTCGATGAGGCGGCGCATGGGCGTGCCGTGCCCGACCAGCGAGCCGAACTCGGTGTCGCCGGTGTCCGCGTGCGCGTCGAAGTGGATCATCGAGACGCGCCCCTGCCCCAGGTGCCGCGCCACGCCGGCGTGGTCGGGCCAGGCGATGGTGTGGTCGCCGCCGAGGACCAGCGGGATCGCGCCCGCCGCGGTGACCGCGTGGACGGCCTCCTGGAGGTCGCGGACGGAACGTTCGGCGTCGCCGGAGAACATCTCGACGTCGCCGGCGTCGTAGACCTTCAGGTCGCCGAGCGCGTCGACGCGCAGCGCGAGCGAGGGCCGCGACCCGTCCTGCGGGAGGTAGCACGCCTGCCTGATGTACTGCGGCCCGAACCGGGTGCCCGCGCGGTGCGAGGTGCCGCCGTCGAACGGCGCGCCGAGGATGACCACGTCGGCGCCGGCGTAGGTGGACGGCTCGGCCCAGTCGCAGCGCCCGACGCCGAGGAACGTGATGTCCGGGCCGAACTGCGCACCGTAACGGCTCATGCGCCCCAGGATAACTAGGGCGTGATCGCCCACAGCCGGACGGTGCCGTCCTCGCCGCCGGAGGCCAGCGTGCGCCCGTCGGGGCTGAACGCCAGGGCGTTGACCACGGAGCCGTCGTTGCGCAGCGTCGCGGTGAGCCTGCCGGTCGCCGCGTCCCACAGCCGGACCGTGTCGCCGCCCGCCGAGGCGACCGTCGGGGCGCGCGGGTTGTAGACGACGGCGTTGACGCTCTCGACGTGGCCGCCGAGCGTGCGGATCGCCCGCCGCCTCACCGTGTCGTAGAGCCGCACCCGCCCGTCGTAGCCGCCCGCGGCGAGGGTGGTGCCGGCCCGGTCGAACGCCAGGCTCGACACCAGCGACTCGATCCGGGTGAGGGTCACGCTCCTGGCCGCGGCCGACCTGGCGTTCACCAGCCGGATCGTCTCCTTGCCCGCCACCGCCAGCTGCCCGTGCCCGCTGAACGCGACGGTGAACGTGCCCTCCTCCGCGCTCCTGAGCGTGCTCCAGTCCTTGTCGGCGGTGTTCCACAGCCGCACCTGGTCGGTGTCGGCGCACGCCAGCAGCCTGCCGTCGGGGCTGAACGCCAGCGACCCGACACTGGTGCCCGCCGCCTCGAAGGTGGTCTTGCGGCGCCGGTCGGCGACGTTCCAGAGGATCACCTCGCCGTCGTAGGCGCCCGCCGCGAGGGTGCGGTCGTCCGGGCTGAACACGGCGCTGAACACCGCGAACTTCTGCCCGCGCAGCTCGCCGCGCTGCCGGTGGCCCGCGACGTCCACGAGGCGGACGGCCTGCCCGTCTCCCCCGGCGGCCAGCGTGCGCCCGTCGTGGCTGAACGCGAGCGTGTAGACGCGCCGGCCCGCCAGGGCCGCCAGCATCCGCGGCGTCTGCGCGGTGCCCGGACCGGAGGTGGCGCCCTGCGGGTCCTGCCCTGCGGCCGGAGGGCCGTCGCGCTGAGACAGGCCGATGAGCAGGGCGAGGAGCACGGCGGGGACGAGCGACAGCGCGAGGACGCGGCGCCGCCCTCCCGCGGCACGGGCGGGAAGGAGCCGGTGCCGCGCGGGCGGCGGTCCCTCGTCGCGGATCGGGTCGGTCACGATGACGCGCTGGTCGCCACCGGTGCCGCTCCGGTCCATCGCGGGCGGCGGGGCGGCGTCCCACACGGCGTCGTCCTGGAGCAGGTTCTCGAGCATGGCGGACGTCTGGTCGGCGGTGAGCCGTTCGGCCGCGTCCCGGTGGAGCAGCCCGCTGATGATCGGGCTCAGCGGGCCGGCGAGGCGCGGCGCCGGCGGTTCGCTGGTGAGGATCGAGTAGAGGACGGCGTTGGCGTTGGGCCCCGGGAAGGGACGGCCGCCCTCGGCCGCGTAGAAGAGGGTGGCGCCCAGCGACCACAGGTCCGAGGCGGGCACCGCCTGCTCGCCGCGGGCCCGTTCGGGCGCGGTGTAGGCGGGGGCGCCCATCACGACGCCGGTGTGCGTCAGGGACGGGTCGCCCTGGATGACGGCGATGCCGAAGTCGGTCAGCACGGCGCCGCGCCGGCCGATCAGCACGTTGGCGGGGTTGACGTCGCGGTGCACCACGCCCGCCTTGTGCGCCGCGTTCAGGGCGCCCACGATCTGGAGCCCGACCTCGGCGACCCGGCGCGGCGGCAGCGGCCCCTCGCCTCGCACGATGGCGTTGAGCGACCGGCCGTCGACGAGCTCCATGATGATCCACGGGTCGCCCTCGTGCTCCACCACGTCGTAGATCCGGACCGCCGCGGGATGGACGATCCGCGCCGCCGACCTGGCCTCCCGGAACGTGCGGCGGCTGCGCTCCTGCCACTGGTCGGCGGGCAGCACGCCGGTGTGCATGACCAGGAAGAGCTTCTTGGCCGCGACGTCCCGGCCGAGGCGCTCGTGCCGGGCCCGCCACACGACGCCGAACCCGCCGCGGCCTATCTCCGCGACGAGCTGGTATTGACCGGCGACCAGCTGACCGGGTTTCTCGGTCATGGGGAAGCCCGCCTTCCGGTGACGCGCGACCCATCGAATGCGAGTGCCTCAAGGATCACGCATTCTGGTGAGCTGACTCAATGGTCCAAGACGGCATAAATCACGACGTTGGTCTTGTAGTGCCCCGTCGCATGGTCGAAACCGCCGCCACAGGTGATGAGCCGTAGTTGCGGATCGGGCGTCGGGCCGTACACCTCCCTGGTCGGAAAGCCCGCCTTCGCGTACGAGCGCACCTCTTCCACCCGGAAGACCGCCCTCCTGCCGCGCGCATCGGAGAGCTGCGCGGTCGCGCCGCGGCGCAGCCCGCCGAGCCCGGCGAAGACCGCCGGACCCGTCGTGGAGTCGACGTGCCCGACGACGACGGCCGGGCCCGGCCGGCCGGGCCGCACGCCGCCGGCGAACCAGCCCGCCCGGGCCGGGTCCACCGGCGACCGCAGCTCGCCGTCCGGCCCCATCCGCAGCCGTTCCAGCGAGGTCCGGACGCCGATGGACGGGACGCGCAGCTCGACCGGGTCGCCGATGCCCGCGTACCTCGGCCGGGCCGACTCCCGCGCGGCCTGGCCGGGTACCGCGGACCAGCCCGGCGTGGGCCCGGACGCCGGCCGCTCCGGGCCGCCGCCCCCGCAACCCGCGGCCGAGGCGGCCAGGACCAGGCACAACGAGAGCGTGCGCACGGCTCCGGCACGGAGCACGTCAGGCACGGCTCCGGCACGGAGCACGTCAGGCACGGCTCCGGCACGGGGCAGGTCAGGCACGGCTCCGGCACGGGGCAGGTCAGGCACGGCGGCGCGATCTGACCAGCACCACCGCGCCGGCGCCCGCGGCCACGACCGTGAGCCCCGCCAGGGTCCAGGCCGTCCGGCCGCCGTCGCCGGTCTCCCCCGCCCCGCCGGTGCCGCTCGTTCCGGCGCGTCCGGCCATGCCGCCGAGCCCGGCGTTCACGCCGCCGGTCGGCGTCTGCGAACCCTGCGCGACGTCGACGAGCGACAGCAGCTTGAGGCCGGGTTTGCCGTCCAGGACGACCACCGTGTGCACCGAGCCCGCGCCGAACGCGACCCGCGTGCCCGCCCGCTGCCCCGACTCGCCGCGCACGCGCACCTGCGCCGTCCGGGCGGGCACGATCTCGTACGGGGCGACGGAGGCGAACCGCAGGTCGCTGGCGAGCCGCGTGCCCCCGAGGCTGACGTCGACGCTCGGGACCTTGAGCGAGGCGGCGATGACCCGTACCGCCGCGCACCCGGCGGGCAGGTCGACCGAGTCGTCGACCACCTGCAGCTTGATGCCCTTGTAGGGGCCCATCCCGGCGACGGTGTAGGCCGCGCCGTCGCGCACCCGCACCTCGGCCGACAACACCGGCTTGCTCGACGCCGCCGCGTTGGCCGGCCGCATCGCGACCGTGTAGGTGCCGCCGTTGAGGCGCTGGTAGGGGGAGAGCGCGCCGTAGGCGACGTGCCGGAGGACGAGCCGCTGGTGGCGCCGGTCGAGCGCGCCCTTGCCCGAGTAGAGGTAGACGTCGACGGCGGGGGTGTCCGGGGACAGGTGGGCGAGGCGGACGTATCCCTGAGACGGGGCGGCCGAGCCCGGTGCGGCGCCGAGGCCGACCGTGCCGGCGGTCAGGACCGTGACCGCGCCGGCCCGGGCGGCCTTGGCGAGCGTGCCCGGGCCCTCACCCGGACGGTGGAGCCGGAGCTGTACAGATGTCTGCATGCGTTGCTCCCTGCGGGGCCTGAAGGCGGCGGGACGCGCGCGCTCGGCGAGCTCAAGGTGAGCGACGCGTCACGCTCCGAATGGGGCAACATTTCAATGCAAAGCACTGTTACAGGGCAATACGGTGGCCCAAAGCGTCATCGGCCACATTGGGCCACCGCCCGGTTACTCACATGGCGCGTACAGCCGGCGGGTTCCGCTTCCGGCCGCATACGCTGCGCGATCGCTGAAACGGCAGCCGTAACCGGCCGCGGCGACGGTCGCCGGGTCGCGCACGTCGTCACCGGCCGGGCGCCTCCCGTCGCGCACCCAGCGGCTCAGGTCGTCCCACGCGGCGCCCACCTCGGCCGCGGAGAACTCGCAGTGCTGCGTGGCGCGGATCGCGCGCTGCACCAGCAGGCGGGTCCGGCCGTGCCGGGCGACGTCGTCGCGGTAGGCCTGCTCCATGGAGAACGGCACGAAGAGGTCGCCGAGGTTGTGCAGGCTCAGCACCGGCACCCGGGGCACGCCGAAGATCTGCGGCGACTGCGTGAGGAACGGGGAGTAGCGCGCCCGCGGGTTCTCGGGCCGGACGCGCTGGACCACGCGGTCGATGGCGACCGGGGTGTTGGGCGTGTAGCGGGTGCCCGCGTTGGCCGCCACCTGGCCGGGGTCCTCGGCCACCGTGCCCGTTGCCGGGCCGCCCTGCGAGAACAGGAAGTCCTTCCAGACCGAGAACGCGCTGTCGGCGCCTGGGCGCGGGCCGCCGCTGCGGTTCACCGTGACCGCGCGGAACTGCTTGCCCAGCGGGCTGGAGATCTCGGTCGAGCCGGGGGTCAGGCCGTCGATGCCGAGGGCCTCCTGGATCTTGGGGACGGTGACGCCCAGGTAGTCGTCGCCGGGCGGGTAGGCGCGCACGCCCGACAGGCCCTGGGACACCAGGTGGAAGTCGAGGAAGAAGTCGAACAGCGTGTTGTCGCCCAGCACCCCGCACATCGGCAGGCCGCCGGCGTAGAAGCGCGGGTACTCCTCCAGCGAGCGGCCGGTGACGTGGCCGCCCATCGAGACGCCGACGATGTACGTCCGGCGCGGCTCGCGCACGAGGTCGCCGAATCGCACGGCCAGGTCGTGGGTGCCGGTGACCCCGGCGCGCACGTCGTAGCCGTTGGCGTAGTACGACGAGGCCGCCCACGCGTAGCCCTGGTCGAGGAGCCGCTGGCGCAGCCCGAACCCCGGCGGCTGGACGGTGAGCACCTTGCCCTGGCCGGCGTAGCCGTGCGCGTACATGACGAGCTCGCCGTTCCATCGGGGCGGGATCTCGATGTCGTACGCGGCGTGGCGGTGGACGCCCTGCAGCACCCGGGACGGCCGCCCGTCCACCAGGGCGGGCGCCAGCGGCGGGTTGACGATCGTGTAGCCGGGCAGCGGCTGGTCGTCCGGTACCCGGTCGCCGGCCGCCACCGCGGGCGCGGCGGCCGGAGCCACGGCCGTGCCGGCCGCGAGCGCGAGTCCGGCGAGGAGAACGAGGAACCTGCGTCGGCGTCGGGGCATGACGCTCTCCTTGGGGTGGGAGATCAGTCTCCGGAGGGTGGATGGAGTTGTGGGGGCGCCGGCGAGGCGCGCTCAGCGCGCGGCGCGTTCCGCCCGTTCGACGCGTTCGATCTCCAGGGCGGCCTCCCGATGCTCCGCCCGCAGCGGCTTCTTGTCGAACTTGCCGGTGGTCGTCTTGGGGATCTCGGGGAGGAAGGCCCAGCTGTCGGGGACCTGCCAGCGGGCGACCTTCCCGTCGAGGAACGCCGCCAGGTCGCCGGCCGTGACGGGGGCCGCGTCCGGGCGCAGCACGACGCAGGCCAGCGGCCGCTCGTCCCAGCGCTCGTCGGGGATGCCGATGACGGCGGCCTCCAGGACGGCGGGGTGCGCCATCAGGTGGTTCTCCAGCTCGACGGAGGAGATCCACTCGCCGCCGGACTTGATGACGTCCTTGGCCCGGTCAGTGATCTGGAAGAAGCCGCGCTCGTCGATGGTGCCGACGTCGCCGGTCCGCAACCAGCCGTCGTGGAACTTCTCCGGCGCGGGGTCCCGGTGGTACGCACCGGTGATCCAGGGGCCGCGGACCTCGATCTCGCCGACGGACGTGCCGTCCCACGGCAGCTCCTCGTCGGTGTCTCCGACGATGCGCATCTCGACGCCGGCCGCGACGCGGCCCGACTTGAGCCGCCAGTCCAGGTCGGCCGGCGTGCCCTGCTCGACCTCGGGCGGCGGGATCGCCATGCCGCCCAGCGGGCTGGTCTCGGTCATGCCCCAGCCCTGGACGATGCGGAGGCCGTGCCGCTCCTCGAACCGCTCCAGCAGCGCGCGCGGCGCGGCGGCGCCGCCGGAGGTGCCGGCCCGCAGCGAGGACAGGTCGATCTCGTGCGCGGCGCCGTACTCGTAGATCGCGCTCCAGATGGTGGGCACGGCGGAGGCGAACGTCGTGCGCTCCGCCGCGATGAACGCGGTCAGGTGGTCGGGCTGCAGGAACCGCCCGGGCATGTGCAGGGTGGCCCCGGACAGGAACGCCGCGTACGGGAGCCCCCACGCGTTCACATGGAACATCGGGACGATGGCCAGGACGCGGTCGGCGGCGGTGATGCCCTCCAGGGACGCCGACTGGACGGCCAGCGCGTGCAGGAAGGTCGAGCGGTGCGAGTACACCACGCCCTTCGGGTCCCCGGTGGTCCCGCTGGTGTAGCACATGGACGCCGCGGCGCGTTCGTCGATCTCGGGCCACGCGTAGCCGGGCTCCTCGGCGGCGAGCAGGTCGTCGTACCGCAGCACCGGGACGCCCCGGCGGTTGGCCTCAAGCGGCGACGCGTCCCCGTCTCCCACCACGACGAACGCCTCGACGGTCTGCAGGTCGTCGGCCACGCGGGCCAGAAGCGGCACCAGGCTGTCGTCGACGATGACGACCTCGTCCTCGGCGTGGTTGACGATGTGCGTGAGCTGGTCGGGGAAGAGGCGGATGTTGAGGGTGTGCAGGACCGCGCCCATGGACGGCACGGCGAAGTAGGTCTCCAGGTGTTCCTGGTGGTTCCAGCAGAAGGTCGCCACCGGCGTTCCGGTGCGCACGCCCAGGCGGGTCAGCGCGGCGGCGAGGCGCTCGGCGTTCTCCGCGGTCCGCGCGTAGGTGACGCGCCGGGCTTCCTCACCCGTCCAGGTGACGCATTCGCTCCCGCCGTGCACGCGTGAACCGTGGCGCAGGATCGCGGCGATCGACAGGGGGAAATCCTGCATGGTGCTGGAAATCATGACCGTTCTCCGGGGGTGACGTCGTCTTCAACAGCACATACCGACTGGTCGGTACAGTAGGCCGGGCCCCGGACAGCGTCAATCGGGGACCGCCCCCGGTAGGCTGATCGCCCAAAGGCGGCGGAGGTTGGTTGTGACGGGGACACAGACGGGGCCGGTGGCGGGGCTGCCGATCCCCGACCGGCTGCTCGCCGTCGCGACCCGGATGTTCGCCGGCAAGGGCTACGCCGGCACGTCCGTCCAGGAGATCGTCGAGGCCGCGGGCGTCACCAAGGGCGCGATGTACCACTACTTCGGCGCCAAGGACGACCTGCTCTACGAGATCTACCACCGGCTGCTCGCGATGCAGATGGGCCGGCTGGAGCGCATCGCCGACGGCCCCGGCTCGCCGGAGGAGCGGCTGCGCGCGGCGGCGCTGGACGTGCTCGCCACCAGCTTCCTGCACCTCGACGACTTCACCGTGTTCTGGCGGTCGATGCACATGCTCTCGCCCGCGCGGCAGCAGGCCGTGCGCGAGGAACGGCGGCGCTACCACGACCGTTTCCGCTCGCTGGTCGAGGAAGGCCAGCGGGCCGGCGCGCTGCGCGCCTCGCAGCCGGCCGACCTGGCCGTGCACTTCTTCTTCGGCGCGGTGCACGCCATCCCGGCCTGGTACAACGCCGCCGGCCGGCTGGAGGCGGAGGCGATCGGGCGCCACTACGCCGACCTGTTCCTGGACGGTCTCCGGACCGGCCCGGAGCGTGCTGACTAAGCGCTCACTCAGTATGCTGGGCGCGGACGGAGGGACCGCCTCCACCCGGGCGCCGAGAGGGGGCACATGGCCGGCCGGACCACGCAGATCCCCCGCGCCGCGGCGGACGACCAGGAGCTCCGCGACCTCGAGGAGGCCTGGTCCGACGTCGAGCCCGCCACCGCGCGGCGGCTGCTCATCGCGGGCGTCACGGCGTTCGCGGCCAAGGGCTACCACGCGACGACCACCCGCGACATCGCCGAGCACGCCGGGCTGAGCCCGGGCGGGCTCTACGTGCACTACCGGTCCAAGGAAGAGCTGCTCTACCGGATCGCGCTGACCGGCACCCGCGACAGCCTCGAGCACGTCCGGCGCGCGGTGGCGGGCGCGCCCGGCGACCCGGAGTCGCGCCTGCGCGCGGTGGTCGGCTCGCTGGTCGTGCGCGGCGCGCGCTACCACACCACCGGGCGCGTCATCGAGTACGAGCTGGGCTCGCTGGAGGACGGCCACCGGGCCGAGGTCGCCGCCATGCGCCACGAGATCTCCGCCATCGTGCAGGACGTCATCGAGGACGGGGCGCGGCAGGGCGTGTTCGACGTCCCCGACGTCCCGGGCACCACGCTGGCGGTCCTGTCGCTGGCCATCGACGTCGCGCGCTGGTACCGGGCGTCCGGCCGGTGGGCGCCAGAGGAGATCGGCGGCCTCTATGCCGACCTCGCCTGGCGCCTGGTCCGCCGCGTTCCCTGAGCCGCGTTCCCTGAGCCACGTTCCCTGGGCACGTCCCTCAGAAGGCGCCGTCCGGGATCTCCATGAGGGCGTTGTCGGTGGCGTCGAGGACGGCGCGCCGCGCCCCGATCTCGGGCAGGACGGTGGCCGCGAAGAAGCGCGCGACCGCCGCCTTCCCCTCGTAGAACTCCGCGTCGGCGCCGCTCGCGCCGGCGTCCAGGGCCGCCAGCGCGACGGCCGCCTGCCGGGCGAGAAGCCAGCCGATCACCAGGTCGCCGACGCTCATCAGCAGCCGCGTGGTGTTCTGGCCGACCTTGTAGACCTCGGCCGGGTCGCCGGCGGAGTCGCGCAGCCAGCCGTTCAGCCGTGCGGCCATGCCGCGCACGTCGGCGAGCGCGGCGGCCAGCGCCACCCGCTCGGCCTTCAGCCGCGGCTCGCCCTCGACCCCGGCGAGGAACTCCTCGATCGCGCCGGTCACCACGCCGAACGCCTGCCCGCGGTCCCGGGCGATCTTGCGGAAGAAGAAGTCCTGCCCCTGGATGCCGGTGGTGCCCTCGTACAGCGAGTCGATCTTGGTGTCCCGGATGTACTGCTCCAGCGGGTAGTCCTGGAGGTAGCCGGAGCCGCCGAACGTCTGCAGCGACAGGGTGAGCTGCTCGTACGCGCGTTCGGACCCCACGCCCTTGACGATCGGGAGCAGCAGGTCGTTGACGCTCTCGGCCAGCCGCGCCCCCGCCTCGTCGCCGGCCGCGCGCGCCTCGGTGGCGGCGTCCAGCCAGTCGGCCGTGTAGAGGTAGGTGGCCCGCAGCCCCTCGGCGTAGGCCTTCTGCAGCATCAGCATGCGGCGCACGTCGGGGTGCCGGTCGATGGTGACGCGCGGCGCGGTCTTGTCGGCCGCCCGGGTGAGGTCGGCGCCCTGGACGCGGGTGCGCGCGTACTCCAGCGCGTTGAGGTAGCCGGTCGACAACGTGGCGATGGCCTTGACGCCGACCTGCATCCGCGCCGACTCGATGACCTTGAACATCTGCGCGATGCCGTCGTGCACGCCGCCGACCAGCCAGCCGACGGCGGGCTCCCGCTGGCCGAACGTCAGCTCGCACGTGGTGGAGACCTTGAGGCCCATCTTCTTCTCGACGTTGGTGGCGTGGACGCCGTTGCGCGCGGTGGGCTCGCCGGTCTCGGGGTCGAACCGGAACTTGGGCACCAGGAACATCGACAGGCCCTTGGTG
The DNA here is from genome assembly GCF_040643285.1 of Spirillospora sp. NPDC047279. Classification (NCBI taxonomy): domain Bacteria; kingdom Bacillati; phylum Actinomycetota; class Actinomycetes; order Streptosporangiales; family Thermomonosporaceae; genus Spirillospora; species Spirillospora sp. NPDC047279. The sequence goes on along the minus strand of NZ_JBEYUA010000022.1, from coordinate 65,701 downwards.
CCGGGTCCGGCGCCCTCGGGCCGGGCCAGCACGAAGTGCATGATGTTCTCCTCCAGGTCGTGCTCGGCGGAGGTGATGAAGCGCTTGACGCCTTCGATGTGCCACGAGCCGTCGGCCTGCTCGACCGCCCTGGTCGTCCCCGCGCCGACGTCGGACCCGGCGTCCGGCTCGGTGAGCACCATGGTGGCGCCCCAGCGGCGGTCCAGCATGATCTGCGCGATCCGGCGCTGCTCGTCGGTGCCCAGCCCGTGCAGCAGGCCGGCGAAGCCGGGGCCGCTGCCGAACATGTAGACCGGCGCGTGCGCGCCCTGGATCATCTCGATGATCGACCACCAGAGCGTGCGCGGCGCCGCCGTGCCGCCCATCTCGACCGGCAGGTCCAGGCGCCACCACTCGGCCTCGGCGTAGGCCCGGTAGGACCGGTGGAACGCGGCGGGCATCGTGACGCCGTGCGTGGCCGGGTCGTAGACGGGCGGGACGCGGTCGCACTCCTCGTACGACTCGGCGACCGGCCCGGAGGCCAGCCGCTCGACCTCGCCGAGCATGTCCCGCACGGTGCCGGCGTCCAGGTCGGCGTACTCGCCCGTGCCGAGGCGGCGGTCGACGCCGAGCACCTCGAAGAGGTTGAAGTGCAGGTCGCGCAGGTTGCTGCGGTAATGGGTCACGGGCTCGTCCTTCGGGGAGTTCGGCACTTGTGAGGTTACTAAGCGCTCGCTTAGCATGACCACGATCACATGGAGGTGTCAATTTGTTCGGGACCCCGATCGAGCTGTCCGGGCCGTCGCGCGCGCCGCGCAACCTGCTCGCCGAGCAGACCTACGGCGACCACGCGAGCATCCACGACGAGACGACCGCCCAGCGGCTCGGCGTCGCGGGCGCGGCCATCGAGGGGCCGACGCACTTCAGCCAGTTCGACCCGCTGCTCGCCGCGTTGTGGGGGCGGCGCTGGTTCGAGGAGGGCTGCCTCAGCGCCCACTTCCAGGCGATCTGCGTGGAGGGCGAGGAGACCCGCGCGCTGGTGACGATGGACGGGCCCGAGCCCGTCCGCGTGCACCTGCGCACCGAGAAGCCGGACGCCACCGTCGTCCTGTCGGGCACCGCCACGCTCGGCGCGGACGCCGGGCCGACGGCGCTGGACGAACGCCTCGCCAGGGCCAGGCCGCCGGCCGGCGAGCCGGTGATCTACGCGGGCTGGGAGCCCGGCCGCACCGGCGCCGCCCCCGAGCACGTGCGGATGGGCTTCGACACCCACATGGGCGACCTCTATCCGTTCACGCTCCGCCGGAAGCTCGGCTCGATCACCGAGCCGAGCCCCTGGTACGAGTCGGCGGAGACGCCGTGGGGCCGGCCGGTCGTGCCGGTCGAGATGGTCAGCGTGCTGGCCATGGCCACGTTCGGCGAGTCCGGCCTGCGGAAGGCCGAGCCGTCGGTGGGCCTCTTCCTCGACCTGGAGATCAAGATGATCGCCGGGCCGGTCTTCGTCGACGAGCCGTACGTGCTCGAACGCCGCGTCGTCGCGCTGGGCGAGAGCCGCCGCACCGAGTCCGCCTGGATCCTGACCACGGTCACGGCCGAGTCCACCGGCGCCAAGGTCGCCGAGGTGCTCCTGCACCAGGGCGTCTTCAAGCAGTCCTACCCGCACTACCCCGCCGACCGGCTCGAGGGAACGGTGAGGGAAACGGAGAACGAACCGCGCCTTCGGCCATCCACGGCGCCCTCGCGGACGAATGATTAGCGGGCTTTTGCCCGGGACCTCTCGGGCGTACCGTCTGAGGGGATGAGCGAGGAAGGGCATCTCGACGTGAACGGGTCTCTCGCCGCATGGGCGCTCGACGCCTGCCCGGCGGACGAGGCGGCCCGCGTCGCCGCGCACCTGGCCGAGTGCGCGCGGTGCGCGCGGGAGGCCGCCCGCCTGCAGGACACCACGTCCCTGCTGGCCACCGCCACCGCGGCACCGCCTCCGCCCGCCCTGCGTTCCAAGGTGCTGGCCGCCGCCCGGCGCCGCCGTGCGCCGGGGGCCCTGGCCGGGCCGGTCACCGAGCCGGCCGCGGCCTACGCCGCGCAGGTCGACCTCATGGACGACCTGCTCATGTCGCTCACCCTCGACCTGTGGCGCGCGCCGCTGAAGAGCTACGGCTCCGTGCTCGACCTCGTCACGCACCTGACCGGCAACGACGTGGTCTTCGCGGCCGACGTCGGCCTGCCGCGGCCCGCGATCGCCCAGTACGGGCCGCACATCGCGTGGAACACCCAGGCCCGCGCCATCGTCGAGGGCGTCTCCACCGGCGGCGTGGCCCTGCTGGAGCGGGACGCGTCGCTGGCGGGCGCCCGCGAGGTGCGCGCGCCCGGCCGGTCGGCCCTGGTCCAGCGCACGTTCGAGACGTGGACGCACGCCGACGACATCCGCGCGATCGCGGGACGCCCCGCGGTGCCCCCGCCGCCCGAGCACCTTCGGCTGATCGTCGACCTGGGCACCGGGCTGCTGCCCCGCGCGCTGCGGTTCCTCGGCCGTGAACGGCCGGGCCTGACCGCCCGGCTGGTGCTCACCGGCCCCGGGGCGGGCGTGTGGTCGGTGCCACTGGCGTTCGGCGGCGAGCCGGGCTCGCCCGACATCACGATCACCGCGGACGCCGAGGACTTCTGCCGCCTGCTCGCCGGGCGCCGCACCCCGGCGACCTTCGCGCACGAGTCCGACGGCGACCCCGCCGTCGTGGCCGACGTCCTGCACGCCGCGTCGACCCTCGGCTGCGACTGAGGCGGCGTCATCCCGCCTGGATCAGGGCGACGGCGGCGCAGGCCAGCGCGGCGGTGCTGGTCAGCGAGCGGACGACGTTGTAGCGCACCCAGACCGGCTCGAACCCGGCCCGGACCGCCGCCAGGTCGGCGATGCCGTCCGGGTCCCCGGCGGCCACCAGCGCGTTGTTGAGCGGGACGTGCAGCACGAAGGTCACCGCCAGCGTCGCGGCGTAGAGGACGAGCGCCGCGACGATCCACGGCAGCGCCGGGTCGCCCAGGTGCAGTACGGCGGCGATCGCGGTGAAGACCAGCGCGCCGCCGAAGCCGACGGCGAACCAGCCGTTCAGGATCGCCACGCTGATCCGCTGCATGGCGTGCACGAAGGTACGGTCGTCGGTCCGCTTCAGCGCGGGCATGATGGCGTACGAGAAACTCGTGAACAGCCCGCACATCATGCCGAGGGTGACGGTGCTCGCGATCAGGACGAGGTTGCGTGTGATCTCCATGCTCCCGAGTCAACCGGGCCGCGGGCGCCGGGGGCATGGCCGGGACGCTCGACCGCATACGCGGGCGTCCACGGTCGGCGCGACGGCCCGGTCTGCGCTTAACCTGTGCTCATGGACGCGCTCACCGATCTTCTTGACGGGCCCCGGGCCCGCGGGGCCTTCATGCTGCGGACGATGCTCGACCCGCCGTGGGCGATGCGCATCCAGGACGAGGCCCCGCTGTGCCTGGTCGCGATCGTCAGGGGCCACACCTGGGTCGTCCCGGCCGAGGGCGACGCGGTGCGGCTGGCGGCCGGGGACGTCGCGATCTTCCGCGGGCCCCACCACTACACGTTCGCCGACGCGCGCGAGACCGAGCCCCAGGTGGTCATCCACCCGGGCAACCGCTGCACCACGCTGTACGGGGAGCCGCTCGAGGAGAAGATGTCGCTCGGCGTGCGGACGTGGGGCAACAGCGCCGACGGCCGCGACGTCATGCTCGTCGGCACCTACCAGCTGCGCGGCGAGGTCACCCAGCGGCTCCTGGCCGCCCTGCCGCCACTGCTGGTGATCCCCTCCGACTCCTGGGACAACGCCCTGATCCCGTTCCTGGCCCAGGAGATCGTGAAGGACGACCCGGGCCAGGAGGTCGTGCTCGACCGGCTGCTCGACCTGCTGATCATCTCGTCGCTGCGCGCCTGGTTCAACCGGCCGGGGGCGAACGCGCCGGGCTGGTTCAGGGCGCACGGCGACCCGGTCGTCGGCCCCGCCCTGCAACTGCTGCACGACGACCTGGCGCACCCGTGGACCGTCGCCGCGCTCGCGACCAAGATCGGCGTGTCCCGGGCCGCGTTGTCGCAGCGGTTCGGCAAGCTCGTCGGCGAGCCGCCGATGGCCTACCTGACGGGGCTGCGGCTCGCGCAGGCGGCCGACATGCTGCGCGAGACCGACAGCACCCTGGAGGCGGTGGCCCGGAAGGTGGGCTACAGCAACGCGTTCGCGCTCAGCACCGCGTTCAAGCGGGTCCGCGGCGTCAGCCCGCAGGAGTTCCGCGAGCGCGCCGCCGCGGCGCCGCCGTGAGGATCGTCCCGGCGCGCTACCCGCGCGGGACGTAGAGGCGCACGTCGTCGATCCGCGCGTTCCCTTCGTAGAAGTTCATGTGCGGGTCGCCGATGATGAAGTGGTCGGGATAGGCGGAGCCGGCGGGCCACACGTCCTTGTCGACGAGCGTTCCCCCGGGCCCGGTCCACGTCCACTCACCGTTGAAGCGGCCGTCGTACTCCTCCGGCTTCTGGTTGTAGTGCCAGATCGGCTCGCCGTCCTGCACGAACGCCCGGGTGTAGCGGAACGTCGCCTGCCCCACGTGGGCGAAATCGCCCGACATCTCCATGGTGTACGCGCCGTCGCGGCGTTCGACCGCGAACCTGTAGGGCTCGTCAGGCAGAAGCTCGGGCTTCAGGTCGACCTGGGAGACGATCGCCTTGCCCTTGGCGAAGCCGCATTCGCTCTCCATGAGGTACTCGGTGCCGGGCTGGTTGGCGTAGCGCCGGTCGTCGGTCATGAAGATGGCGTTGACGCCGTTGCCGGTGCTCGCGCCGTACCCCTCGTACTGCCCGGTCATCGGGTTGCACACGCGCAGTCCGGTGCCGGTGTACTTGTAGCGGTTGTAGGAGTCCATCGCCACCTTGCGGTGGGTGTGGATGAACACGTTGTTGTGCGGCGCGGGACGGTCGTAGTCCATGATGCCCAGGTAGTAGAACCCGTTGGCGTCGGTGCGGACGTCGAACCACTCGCACTCGGGCCTGGCGAAGTCGCCGCCGGACGCCCAGGGATGGTTGGTCTTGCAGCCCTCCGGCGAGTACCCGTTGATCCTCCCGTCCGGGTAGTCCCACGCGCCGCCGCGCTGCCCGCCGAAGTCCAGGCCGCGCAGGGTCATCTCGACGCGGTACTCGGCCGGGAGCGCCCTGGTCGACCGGACGATGACGCCGCCCTTGTGGCTCGGCTCGTCCATCCGCGCGACGCCCTTGCCCGTGGTGAGGGTCGGCGGCGCGTCCGGCCTGCCGTCGCCGTCCTCGTCGCGGGCCGCGAGCTCGGCCGTCAGCCAGCCGCCGGCGCCGAAGCCGAACGACTTGCGGTAGGTGCGCGTCCTGGCCAGCTGCTCGCGGAACGCGGGCCCGCCGACCGTCTCGAAGAACGCGCCGTCGTTGTCGTAGACGTCCACGTCGTAGGGGCTGGACGGGCCGTCGTCGTCCCTGGACCAGGGGGTGTGCCGGTCGTCCACGTGCCGGTTGAAGGGTTCCGCGGCGACCAGCCGCCAGCCGTCCCGGCCTGGGCCGGGGGCCGCCTGCGCGGCGGCCGGGGCGGCGACCAGGACCAGCGGCAGGGCGAGCGCCGCGACGCCTCGCGTCAGCACTGTCATCTCTCCGTCATCTCCTCAGGTGGCGCTGCGAAGATCAAGAAGAATCGTTCGCGACGCTAACCCACGCGCCCCCGATCGCACCAGAACAGATCTTCACAAAGTGGTATTGACCAGTGGCTCCCTCTGGCTCTAGCGTTGCGCCGACCGGACGGCGTCGCGGGAGGTGAACGGCATGACATCCGCTGGTGACGATGGCGCTGCGAACACCAAACGGCGGGCCGTCCGCCGGGAGCTTCTCGCGATGCTGGACGGGCTCGACGTCGGCGACGCGCTGCCGTCGGAGCGCAGGCTCGCCGAGACGCTCGGCGTCTCCCGGCCGACCCTGCGCGCGGCGATCGACGGACTGGTCACCGAGGGGCTCCTCGACCGGCGGCACGGCAGCGGCACCTACGTCGCCGAGCCGCGGATCGCGGTGCCGCTCACCATGACCTCGTTCAGCGAGGACATGATCCGGCGCGGCATGAAGCCGGGCGGCCGGGTGTTGTCGTTCCGCACCGGCTCGGCGGGCGCGAGGATCGGCCGCAGGCTGGCCGTCTCGCCGATCCAAGAGGTATTTACCATTCGCCGGCTCCGGCTGGCGGACGGCTCGTCCATGGCCATCGAGACCCTCTACACCCCCGCCGACCTGCTGCCAGGCCTGCGGAAGGAGGACCTCGAGGGCAGCTCGTTCTACGACCTGCTGCGCGCCCGCGGGGTCGTCATCGCCGCCGGCACGGAGACGATCGAGCCGACCGTCACCACCGATGAGGAGGCCGCCGAACTCGGCGTGCCGGTGCACACGCCCGCGTTCCTCTTCGAGCGCGTCACCCGGGACGAGCGGGGCCGGCCACTGGAGTACGTCCGCTCGCTCTACCGCGGCGACCGCTACCGGCTCGAACTCGACCTGCGGCCGCCGACCGTCTGACAGGGAGAACGAAGCGGCGGCGGGCGAGACCGAAGGATGATTTCGTTCCCTGGACGGTACGTGGCGTTTCTCACCGGATCGCGTCCCGCATTTATGTCATGATGCGGACAGAATGCACTGAATTGAGGAGCGCGATGACCACCACTCCGTCCGAGGACGATCTTCAAACCGTGTTCACGCGCGCGGACCTCGGCGGTGATGACAAGCTCGATCTGATGGAGTTCACGATGGTCCTGGAGAGCCTGGGACTGTCGTGGGCACGGCATGAAGTGCAGGACTACTTCGAAAAGGCCGACACGGATCGGGACGGTTTCATCTCCTTCCCCGAGCTCCGGGAACTGCTCACGACACGGGGTCTCATCGGCGCCTGATGACAGAGACGAGGCCCGCCGGATCCTGACCCGATCCGGCGGGCCTTGTCATGTGCCCCTTAAGCGTCAGACCGCGCGGCCCCGCAGCTCCCGGTAACGGCGCACCAGCGCGGCCGTGGACGGGTCGGGGGCCGAGGCGGGCGGCTCCGGCGAGGTGAGCGCGGGCGTGAGGTCGTTGGCCATCACCTTGCCCAGCTCGACGCCCCACTGGTCGAAGGAGTCGATGCCCCAGACCGTGCCCTCGACGAACACGATGTGCTCGTACAGCGCGACCAGCTGGCCCAGCGTCGACGGGGTCAGCCTTGGCACCAGGATCGTGCTGGTCGGCCGGTTGCCCGGCATGACCTTGTGCGAGACGACCTCGGCCGGGGCGCCCTCGGCGGCGATCTCCTCGGCGGTCTTGCCGAACGCCAGCGCCGAGGTCTGCGCGAGCAGGTTGGCGACGAGCAGGTCGTGCATGCCGGGGCCGTCGGCCGCGTGGTCCTCGAACGGTTCGGCGAACCCGATGAAGTCGGCCGGCACCAGCCGGGTGCCCTGGTGGAGCAGCTGGTAGAACGCGTGCTGGCCGTTGGTGCCCGGCTCGCCCCAGAAGATCTCGCCGGTCTGCGCGACCACCGGCGCGCCGTCCGCGCGCACCGACTTGCCGTTCGACTCCATCGTCAGCTGCTGCAGGTAGGCCGGGAAGCGCGCCAGCCGCTGGCTGTAGGGCAGCACCGCGTGGGTCTGGGCGCCGAAGAAGTCGTTGTACCAGATGTTGAGCAGGCCCATCAGGACCGGCATGTTCCGCTCGAACGGCGCGGTGCGGAAGTGCTCGTCGATCGCGTGGAACCCGGCGAGCATCTCGCGGAAACGTTCGTCCCCCGCCGTGATCATGATCGACAGCCCGATCGCGCCGTCGAAGGAGTACCGGCCGCCCACCCAGTCCCAGAACCCGAACATGTTGTCGGTGTCGATGCCGAACCCGGCGACCCGCTCGGCGTTGGTGGAGACCGCGACGAAGTGCCTGGACACCGCCTTCTCGTCACCGAGCGCGCCGACGAGCCACTGCCGGGCGACCTTGGCGTTGGTGAGCGTCTCCAGCGTGCCGAACGTCTTGGAGGCGACGATGAACAACGTCTCCTCCGGGTCGAGCCCGCGCAGCGCGCCCGAGATGTCGGCCGGATCGACGTTGGAGACGAACCGCGCGGTGATCCCGGCGTCCGCGAAGTCGGCCAGCGCCTCGTAGGCCATGGCCGGGCCGAGGTCGGACCCGCCGATCCCGATGTTGACCACGGTCCGGATCGGCTTGCCGGTGTGCCCCGTCCACTCCCCCGACCGGACTCGCCGCGAGAAGTCGCCCATCTTGTCCAGCACCGCGTGCACGTCCTGGACGACGTTCTGGCCGTCCACGACGAGCTCGGCATCCTCGGGCAGGCGCAACGCCGTGTGCAGGACGGCGCGGTCCTCGCTCACGTTGATGTGCTCGCCGGCGAACATCGCCTCGATCCGCCGTCGCAGCCCGGCCTTCTCCGCCAGCGCCAGCAGCAGCCGGACCGTCTCGTCCGTAGCGCGGTGCTTGGAATAGTCCAGGTGCAGATCGGCGGCGCTCACCGCCATCCGGTCGACCCGGCCGGGGTCCCCCGCGAACAGCTCGCGCAGGTGCGTCCCGGCCACCGCCGCGTGGTGCTCCGCCAGCGCGGCCCACTCGGATGATTCGGTGATATCAGCCATAACTCAATCAACTCCCCGCATCTCCGGCGAGGCGTCAGTGACGCCCCCCGGGGTCGTCCTTACCCCCATGGCGATCATTCATGATGGCAGCTCGCCCACTCGCCAACCCGCGGAACCCGCACCGACGACGCGCTCACGACCGTCATCCTGGACGGTCTGGCGTCCACACCATCGTGAGCTGATGGACCGGCGCGCCCTGGTGGCGCACGCCCAACACCACCGGGGTGGGGCCGTGCGGGACGAACCCCACACGTTCGAAGAACCTCACCGCGCGGGTGTTCTCGACCAGGGTCTGCAGATGGCATCCCGGGGAGCCCGACGCCGTGACCCGGGCGAGCCAGCGTTCCATCAGCCCGTCGGCCGCGCCGGTCCCGCGCGCCTCGGGCGCCACGTTGATGTGCAGGTGCGCCGGCCACCGGTCGTCGTTCAGGTCGCCCGCGACGGGCCGCCGCCGGATCGCCGCCCGCGCCGCGTCGGCCATGCTCCGCGCGAAGAACGCCGCCGGGCCCCGCTTGAAGAGGAGCCGATGCTCCTTGATGGCCTTGGTCATCAGGGTGTCGAAGCCGGGGAAGCCGTCACCGAGCGACCCGGTGAGGTAGCCGACCATGGCCCCGTCCACCACGGCCACGAAGAGCGACTCCGGCTCCAGGTCCATGTACGGGTCCAGGTAGATGGCCGCCTCGGAGTCCAGATGGCCCCACAGCGAGGCCGTGGGCGCCCCCTCGCCCGCCCGCCCGAACAACTCCCGCAGCTCGGCGCGATCGCCCTCCGCAAAGGTCCTGATCTCCATCGGCCCACCCTACGAGGCGAGCCGGTGACGAGGTGATCAGAAGAGGCCGGGCATGTACGGGGAGCCGTCGCCGCGCACCGCGGAGGCGGCGGCGTCGGCCCTGGCGTTTCCGCGCGGGTGCCCGGCGGCACCGGCCCGGCGGAAGAGGTCCTCCGCGCCCGCCAGGTCGTTCTCGTGCTCGCGGCGGACGCCGAGGTTGAAGAGGGAGTCGGCGTCTCCCAGGGCGGCGCCCTTCGTCCACCATTCGTCGGCCTCGTCGCGGCGGCCGAGCGCGTACAGCCGGCTCGCGAGGCCGCCCATGGCCCGGCCGTCGCCGTGTTCGGCTCCGCGCCGGAGCCACTCCTCGGCCTCCTCTCCCCGGTCGAGCCGGACCAGGGCGGCGGCGAGGTTGTTCATGGACGCGACATGGCCCGCCTCGGCCGCGATCCTGAACTCCTCCGCGGCCTTCGCCGTCTGGCGGCGTTCCACGTAGAGCAGCCCGAGGTTGTGCCGGGCGTCGAGGTCGCCCGCCCCGGCGGCGGCGAGGTACCAGTGCTCGGCCTCCTCGCCACGGCCCAGGTCGGACAGCAGGATGCCGAGGTTGCCCATGGCGATCTCGTCGCCCGCCTCGGCCGCCGACCGCCACCAGCGCTCGGCCTCTCCGGGGTCGCGCTCGACGACGATGAGCCCGAGATTGAGCATCGCGGCGGCGTGGCCCGCGGCGGCCGCGACCCGGTAGCGGCGTTCGGCCTCCGCCTTCCGTCCCTCGCGGTCCAGCGATCTCGCCTGCTCGTACTCGGCCTGTGCCGCGTCCTGGTCCATGATGATCCTTTCTATCCCGGATCAGACCATGGCGGGCATCGTTCAGTTCCGTGACTGCGGGACGTTCCAGGGGTTGTCGTCGCGCAGGGGCGGCGGGAGGAGCGCCTGGGGCCAGCCCTGGTAGGTGACGGGGCGCAGGAACCGGTCGATCGCGGCGGTGCCCACCGACGTGGTGGCGGGCGTGGTCGTCGCGGGGAACGGGCCGCCGTGCTGCATGGCGGGCGTCACCGAGACGCCCGTGGGCCACTGGTTCCACAGGACGCGCCCGCTGCGGTCCGCCAGGATCGCGGCGAGCCCGGACAGGCCGTCCGCCTCGGAGTCCTCGGCGTGCAGGGAGGCCGTCAGCTGGCCGGGCAGCGCGGCCAGGGCGGCCGCCACCCCGGTCAGGTCGCCGTAGGTGACGATCAGCCCGAGCGGGCCGAAGCACTCCTCGGCCGCCTCGGCCGTGAAGGACTCCAGGGGCATGGTCAGCAGGCGCGGGCCGGTGCCCTCGGACCAGGCCAGGCGCCGGACGCCCGGACGGCCGGCGAGCGCGGCCGCCGTGGCCTGGTAGCCCGCCTCGATGCGGTCGTTGAGCATCGGGGCGGCGGGCACGTCGCCGAGGAGGTCGGCGACCTTCTCCGCGAAGCCGTCGGGGGCGAAGAGCAGGCCGGGGTTGGTGCAGAACTGGCCCGCGCCCAGGGTGAGGGATGCCACGTAGCCCCGGGCGATCTCGTCCGCGCGGGCCTTGACCGCCCGCTCGGTGACCACGACCGGGTTGACGCTGCCGAGCTCGCCGTAGAACGGGATCGGCGTCTCGCGTTCGGCGGCGATGCGGGCCAGCGCCAGGCCGCCGGTCTGGGAGCCGGTGAACGCGGCGGCGGCGAGGGCGGGGTGGCGAAGCGCCTCGACGCCCTCCCGCTCGCCCTCGATGAGGCCGAACACTCCCGGGGGCACGACCTCGGCGATCAGCTCGGCGGTGCGGCGGGAGAGCCGCGGGTGGCCGGGGTGGGCCTTGACCACGACGGGACAGCCGGCCGCCCAGGCCGAGGCGGTGTCGCCGCCGGCGACGCTGAAGGCGAACGGGAAGTTGCTCGCCGCGAAGACCAGCACCGGTCCGATCGCGGTGCGGTGGCGCCGCAGGTCGGGACGCGGGCCGGTGGGCCAGCCGGGGTCGGGCGCGTCGATGCGGGCGTCGTAGGACGCGCCGGTCCCGGCCTGGCCGGCGAACAGCCCGAGCTGGAACGTGGTGCGGGTCAGTTCGCCGTTCAGCCGGGCCGTGCCGAGGCGGGTCTCGGCGTCGGCGAGCTCGACCAGCTCGGCGCGCGCCCCCTCCAGCGCGCCGGCGACGGCGGTCAGGACCGCGGCGCGGTCGGCGGGCGGGGTGGCCGCCCAGCCTGGGGCGGCCGCGGCGGCGTCGGTGACGGCCTTCATGAGGTGCTCCTCCTTGGAGAACGGGGTGGCCGGCTAGAGGACGAAGCCCTCGGGGAAGGGGTCGGCCGGGTCGAGCATGTAGTTGGCGGTGCCGGTGATCCAGGCGCGGCCGGAGAACTCGGGGATGACGGCGGGCAGGCCGCCGACCTCGGTCGTGCCGGTCAGGCGCCCGATGAAGCGGGTGCCGATGAACGACTCGTTCACGAACTCGGCGCCGAGCGCGAGCTCGCCGCGGGCGTGCAGCTGGGCCATGCGGGCGGAGGTGCCGGTGCCGCACGGCGACCGGTCGAACCAGCCGGGGTGGATGGCCATCGCGTTGCGCGAGCGGGCGGCGTCCGAGCCCGGCGCCAGGAACTGCACGTGCTTGCAGCCGCCGATCAGCGGGTCGGCCGGGTGGGCCGGCCGGTCCTGCTCGTTGATGGCTGCCATGATGTCGAGGCCGGCCCTGAGGATGTCGTCCTTGCGGGCCCGGTCGAACGGCAGCCCGAGCCGCTCCAGCTCGGTGATGGCGTAGAAGTTGCCGCCGTAGGCCATGTCGTAGCGGACCTCGCCGAGCCCCGGCACGTCCACCACCGCGTCCCGCTGGAGGCTGAACGAGGGGATGTTGCGCAGGGTGACGTGCTCGGCGCGCCCGTCGCGGACCGCGACGCGCGCCTCGACGAGGCCGGCGGGCACGTCCAGCCGGACGATGGTCTCCGGCTCGGTGACCTCGACCATCCCGGTCTCGACCAGGACGGTGGCCACGCCGATCGTGCCGTGCCCGCACATCGGCAGGAAGCCGCTGACCTCGACGTAGACCGCGCCCCAGTCGGCGTCGGGGTGGAGCGGCGGCTGGAGCAGCGCGCCGCTCATCGCCGAGTGCCCGCGCGGCTCGTCCATGAGGAACCGGCGCAGCCCGTCGAGGTGCTCGATCGCGTACCGGCGGCGTTCGGCCATCGTGGCGCCCGGGATGGGCGGGACGCCGCCGGTGACGACGCGGGTGGGCATGCCCTCGGTGTGCGAGTCCACGGCGCTCAGGGTGCGGGCCGACCGCATCAGGCGGCGGCCTTCCGCTGCTCCAGCGCGGCGATGGCCCGCGCCATGTCGGCGGTGACGCCCGCGCGGTGCTCGCCGGTGAGCGGTCCGCGCGGCGGGCGGCACGGGCCGCCGTAGCGCCCGACCTGCTCCATGCCGAGCTTGATGGCCTGGACGAACTCGGTGCGCGAGTCCCAGCGGAACGCGGCGACCAGCGGCTCGTAGAGGGCGCGGGCCTCGTCGAGGCGGCCGGTGGTGGCGAGCTCGTAGAGGAGCGCCGACTCGGCCGGGAAGACGTTCGGGAAACCCGCGAACCAGCCGGTGGCGCCCATCAGCAGGGCCTCCAGCGTCACGTCGTCGGCGCCCGCGACGACCTCGAGGCCGGGGGCCTTCTCCTTGATCTCCAGGACGCGGCGCACGTCGCCGGAGAACTCCTTGACCGCGACGACGTTGTCGATCTGGGCGATCTCGGCGAGCAGGTCGGGGGTGAGGTCGACCTTGGTGTCGATCGGGTTGTTGTAGACCATGACCGGCAGCCCGGCGGACGCGACGGCCTCGTAGTGCGCGAGGACCTCGCCGCGGTTGGCCCGGTACATCGTGGGCGGCAGGCACAGCACGCCGTTCGCGCCGTCCTCGGCGGCCAGCTCGGCCCAGTGCCGGGCCTGGTGGGCGCCGGGCCCGTGCACGCCGACCACGACGACGCCCGTACCGCCGACCGTCTCCACGGCGGTGCGGGCGACGCGGCGGCGCTCCTCGTCGGTCAGCGAGGAGTACTCGCCGAGCGAGCCGTTGGGCCCGACGCCGCGGCAGCCGTTGTCGACCAGCCAGCGGCAGTGCTCGGCGAACCTGTCGTAGTCGACCGCGAGCCCGGCCGGGGCCGAGGCGTCCTCGCGGTAGGGCAGCGCCGTGGCGACGATGACGCCGCCGAGGCTCTCCGGCCTGGTGTCGTTGCTCATGTGGCGCTCTCTTCCCGATGTGGGGGTCGTGCCAGCTCGCCGAGCCTGATGGGCTGGGCGACCGGCCTGTTGTGGGGGTCGCCTGAGGGGATGCCGTCGCCGGCGAGGAGGTCTGCGACGGCCGGCCCGCAGACGCGGGCCTGGCACGGGCCGAGCCCGGCGCGGGTGCCGAGCCTCAGGGCGCGTGCGGAGCCGCCCGCCCGGTCGGCGGCGGCCTGGCGGAGCGTGCCGTACGAGGTCTCCTCGCACCGGCACACGACGGTCTCGGGGCGCAGCCAGCCCGGCCAGGCGGCGCCGATGGGGTGGGCGGCGGCGAGCCGCGCGGCGAACGCCCGCGCCCGGTCGCGCCGGCGTCGCGGCGCGGCGATCTCCGGCGCGTCCGGGGCTCCACCGGCGGCGTGCCAGCCGGCGAGCAGTCCCTCGGCGCGGGCCGCGGCGGCGCCGCCGATCCCGGTGATCTCGCCCGCCGCGTACACCCCGGCGGCGGTGGTCCGCTGGTCGCCGTCCACCGCCACGAACGAGGCGGAGCCCGGCCAGCCGGAGCCGGACGGGGCGCGGCGCGGTTCGCAGCCGGCCGCGACGGGGAGTTCGAGCTGGGGGCTGAAGCCGTGCGAGACGCACAGCGCGTCGACCGCGAGGACGCGTCCGGTGCCGGGCACCACGGACCAGTCGGCCCGCAGCCGGGCGGTGACGACCTCCTCGACGCGGCCGTCGCCGCGTGCCTCGACGACGGTGCGGCCGAGCCGGTACGGGACGCGGTGGCGGGCGAGCAGTCCGGCGTACTCCGCGAGCTCCGCGGCCTTGCCTCCCTGCGACGCGAGCTCCCAGGGCCGCCGGGACCAGCCGCGCAGGACGGTCGCGGCGGGGTTGGCCTCCAGCACCTCCAGGACGCCCGCGCCGGCCTCCAGCAGTGACGCCGCGACCGGCAGCAGGAACGGTCCCGCGCCCGCGACGACGACCTGGTCGCCGACGACGAGCCGTTCGCCCTTGGCGAGGGCCTGGGCGGCGCCGGCGGTGAAGACGCCCGGCAGGTCCCAGCCCGGGAACGGAAGGACGCGGTCGTGCGCGCCGGGCGCCAGGACGAGGGCGTCGGGGTCGAGGACGTGCCGCTCCCGCCCCGACGCGTCGGCGGGGCCGCCGCGCAGGACGTGGACGCGCGGGGGACGGGGCTCGCCCGGCTCCGGCCGTTCGAGCGACCACACCGGGCTCTCCGGCCACCAGCGGCAGCGCGGGTGGCCGAGGACGTGGCGGCGCAGGCGGTCGAAGCCGTCCCAGCCGTGGTGCAGGCGCCCCGGCCGTTCGGCGGCGAACGCCTCGGGCAACATCCGGTGGTACTGGCCGCCGGGCCGCTCGGCGGAGTCGATGAGCGTGACCCGGGCGCCCGCGCGCAGCGCGGCGGCCGCGGCGGCGAGCCCCGCGGGCCCGGCACCGACGACCACGACGTGGCGGGCCATCAGCGGTCACCCGCCCGCGACTGCGTGGTCACCACGTCGCCGTCCCGGGCGCGGCGGCGGCAGGCGCGCACGTCGCGGTCGCCGTTGACGGTCACCAGGCAGTCGAAGCAGACGCCGATGCCGCAGAAGATCCCGCGCGGTGCGCCGGACGGGCCCTCGCGCCAGGCGCGGCGCCCGGCGGCGAGCAGCACGCCCCCGACGGTCTGGCCGGCCACGCCCGCGACGGGGACGCCGTCCACGGTGATCTCGATCGGCGTGTCCGGGCCGCGTCCGGCGGCGTCGTCGGCGCCGCGCACCAGCCTCGGGCTCACAGGGCCTCCCCCTTCCCCAGCACCGCGGGGCGGTCCACACGGAACGGCCCGGCGTCGATCTCGGGCTCGCGGCCGTGCAGCAGGTCGTTGAGCACGGCGGCGGTGCCGAGCGACAGCCCGATCCCGGCGCCCTCGTGCCCGGACGCGTGCCACAGGCCGTCCAGGCGCGGGTCGGGGCCGATGACCGGAAGGTGGTCGGGCACGTACGGCCGGAACCCACCGTACGCGCGCATCACCGGCACGCCCTCCAGGCACGGGAACAGCCTGAGCGCCCTGCCCGCGATGACCGACAGCACCTCGGGCCGGATCCGGTCGTCGAACCCGACGCGGCGGCGCGAGGACCCGAGCAGGATCGTGCCGGCGCGGGTGGACTCGACCACCGCGGACGCCTGGAGCTCCCCGGCCCCGCTGCCGACCGCGCCGACGTAGCCGGCGTCGTAGACCTTGTGGAAGACGGTCGGCGGCATCGGCGTGGTCACCAGCACCTCGCCGCGGCGGGGCCGCACGTCGACCGGGGCGCCCAGCAGGCGGGCCAGCCCGCCCGACCACGGCCCGGCGGCGTTGACGAAGACGTCGCCCCCGACCGTCCCGCCGGGCGTCCGCACGCCGGTGATCCGTCCGCCGGCCGTCACCGCCCCGGTGACCTCGCATCCGGTGCGCAGCGCCGCTCCTGCGCGCAGCGCGGCGGCCAGCAGGACGCCGGCCGCGCCCGCGGGCTGCACCTGGGCGTCCTCCGGGTAGTGGACGGCGGCGGCGACGTCGCGCGTGACGTTCGGCTCGGCCTCGGCGAGGGCGGCGGCGTCCAGCGGCTCGGCGACGACGCCGGCCGCGCGCTGCGCGCCGGCGAAGCGGGCCAGCTCGCGCGCCCCGGCCTCGGTGGTGGCGACGACGATGCCGCCCTTGGGGTCCCACTCGACGGCGGGACGCCCGGCGGCGACGTCGGGCCAGAGCCGGCGCGACAACAACGCGAGCTCCAGCTCGGGGCCGGGGCCCTTGTCGGAGACGAGCACGTTGCCCTCGCCGTGCGCGGTGGTCGCCGCCGCGGGGCCGCCGCGCTCGAGGACGGTGACCGCGAGGCCCGCCAGGGCCAGCTCGCGGGCGCAGGCGGCACCGATGATCCCGGCCCCCAGCACCACGGCCCGCGTCGCGGTCATCGCCCCTCCCACAACGTTCGTTAAACCGAACGATTCTGAGGCTAGGTCGCCGACCCGGCCGCTGTCAACGATCGGCCGCGACCGGGGTCACGGCGTCTCGACCAGGCAGGGCGACTGCGCGGGACCGGTGTGAAGCCGCTGGTCGGCCCGGTACTGGAGGAGCAGCACCGAGCGCACCGGCCCGTCGAGGGCGACGTAGGCGTGCGGGAGCCGGGCGTCGAAGCCGACGTAGTCGCCGGGCCCGAGCTCCACCTCGCGATCGTCCACCCGAACGCCCAGCCGGCCCGCCTGCACGATCGTGTGCTCCACGCCGACGTGGCCCAGCGATTCCTGCCGCGAGCCGGCCCGAACCTGCTGGTCGTAGACGTCGAAGACGGCGTCGCCCGACTCGATGCCGCGCAGCGGCCGCAGGTCGACGCCCGCGCCGCTGAGCACCTCGACGTCGGCGGCGCGCACGACGGTCGGCCCGTTGCCGCGCGGCTGGTCGAGCAGGTCGGAGATGGGGACCTGCAGCGCCCGCGACAGGCTGAAGACCGTCTCGATGGTGGGGTTGCCGGATCCGGCCTCGAGCTGCGACAACGTCGCCTTGCCGATCTTGGAACGGCGGGACAGCTCCGACAGTGACAGCCCGCGCCCGGTGCGGGCCCGCCTGAGGTTGGCGGCCAGCAGGTCGCGCACCGACTCTTCCGAAGCCCCCACCAGCCGCCTCCTTGGTCGTTCGGCGAACGTCAGCCTACCGGCGTTCGCTCTACCGAACGAAACAGGGCGTGGTCCCGGGCGTTCCGCCGCGCGTAGGCGACGGCGAACTCGGCGACGGCCTCGTCGAAGACCTCGCCGGAGCCGAGGTAGCCCGCGATCTGGATCCGGTCGCCGGTGTTGGCGTGCCCGAGGGCCAGGCTCCGCGCGCAGTACGCGCCATAGAACGTCATCGCCCTGGCGTCCAGGCGCGTCACGTCGACCGAGGCCTTCATGTCGCGCAGCTGCCGCCAGTAGTAGTCGCGGCCCTGGTCGTCGCTCCCCCACCCCAGGAACGGGTCGCTGGACGACTGCATCAGCCGCTGCCCCACGACCACGCGCCGCCCCTGATGCCGGAAGGCGCAGGGCGCCGCGTACGGCTCCAGCACCGACCTCCCCGCCTCCTTCACCTGGAGGACGAGCGGATCACCGGCGTCCCGGCCGGCCAGCACCACGACGTGGCAGCGGGTCCCGACGCTGCCGACCCCGACGACCTTCCGCGCCGCGTCGACGAAGTGGTAGCCGCCGAGCAGCTCGGCCGCGTCGGCGGCCAGCGTGAGGCGGTACGCGTCGAACAGCGACCGCGCCGTGGTCAGGTCGGGCGGCGGGTCCGCGTGCACGATCAGCGGTGGATCCTCGATGATCCGCAGCTCGCCGTCCACCACCTCGGTCAGCTTCCCCAGGGCCTGGAGGCTGCCGCGGCCGGCCGCCTTGCGCAGGACCCGTTCGCCCTGCCTGCGGCGCTTGGCCATCGGGATGTCGGCGACCATGTCCTCGGCCCGGATCCGCGAGTAGAAGACCTGGAGGTCCCCCATGGCCGCGTAGGCGCGCATCTGCTCGCGGTACGACCGGACGGCCGCCCGCGCCACGGCACGGCCGTCCTCCGCGGCGACGCCGTTGTCGGCCGCGGCCACGACCAGGCTGGCCGCGAGCCGCTTCACGTCCCACTCCCACGGCGCGCGCAGCGTCTCGTCGAAGTCGTTGACGTCGAAGAGCAGCGTGCGCTCGGGCGAGGCGTACAGCCCGAAGTTCATCAGGTGCGCGTCGCCGCACGCCTGCGCGGTGAGTCCCGTCACCGGCGTGCCCGCCAGGTCGGCCGCCATCACCACGGCGGCGCCGCGCAGGAAGGCCAGCGGCGACTCCGCCATCCGCTCGTGCCGGACGGGCAGCAGCTCGGGCAGCCGGCCCGCCTCCTGCGCTCGCAACGACTCCAGCGGGCCGGGCCGCCCCTCGGGCGGCTCCCATCCGGCATGCGAGCCGCGCGGGACCACGCCCCGCAGCCCCCGCCCCCGCGCATGCCGTTCCTCCGGCGTCAGCCGGGCGTGCCGGTCCAGCTCCCCCATCCTCCTGTGATGCCCGGTCGGCCCGATCTTGATGCCACCAGCGTGAGGACGTCGTCCTTGCCGTCCGGCCCTCGGGCCGGGGTGACACCGGTGAACAGTTGTTGTGTTTTTGTTGCGAATCCTCCTACGATCGCCCGCATGGTGACGCTTGCCCGGGTCGGGGCAGAACTCAACGGCGTACGCGCCGCGGTCCGGGCGGGGATGCTCGGCCCGCTGCCGCCCAGGGCGCTGGCGGCGGCCGCCAGGGCGATGCGCGCGTACGGCCCGCTCGGCGCCTCCACCGTGCTGCCCGCCCTTCGTTTCCCCGACCGGACGGGCCTGGTCGACGAGCGCGGCTCCCTCACGTTCGCCGAGCTGGACCGGCGCTGCAACGCGCTCGCCAACGCCTGGCGCGACCACGGCGTCGGCGTGGGCGACACCGTCGGCATCCTGTGCCGCAACCACCGCGGCCTGCTCGAGGCGATGGCGGCGGCGGCCAGGACCGGCGCCTCGGTGCTCTTCCTCAACACCGACTTCGCCGGGCCGCAGCTGCGCGACGCCGTCGCCCGCGAAGGCGTGACGGCCCTCGTGCACGACGAGGAGTACGCCCCGATCGTCGCGGACCTCGATCTCCCCCGGGGCACGTGGAGCGAGACCGGCCTGGAGGCGCTGATCGGGTCGGGGGCGACGACGCCTCCCCCGGCTCCCGCCCGGCAGGGCTCGATGGTGATCCTGACCAGCGGCACGTCCGGCCGGCCCAAGGGCGCGCCGCGCCCGCAGACGCGGTCCGTGGCGCTCCCGGGCGGCATCCTGTCGAAGATCCCGCTGCGGTCCCGCGGGGCCGTGTTCGTCGGGCCGCCGCTGTTCCACGGCCTCGGCCTGACCTCGGCGCTGCTGGCGCTCGGCCTCGGCTCCACGCTGGTGCTGCGCCGCCGCTTCGACGCCGCGACCGTGCTGGACGACCTGGCCGCGCACCGGTGCACGGCGCTGATCGCCGTGCCGGTCATGCTCAACCGCCTGCTCGCCGTGCCCGACCTGAAGTCGCGCGACCTGTCCGGGCTGTCCGTCGTGCTGACCGGCGGGGCGCAGCTGGAGGCGCCGCTCGCCCGCCGGGTGATCGAGGCGTTCGGGCCGAGGCTCTACAACTTCTACGGCTCCACCGAGGCGTCCTGCGTCACCATCGCCACCCCGGCCGACCTGGCGGCGGCGCCCGGCTGCGTGGGCCGCCCGCCCACCGGCACGACGGTCCGCGTCCTGGACGACGACGGGCGGCCGGTGCCCGCGGGCGTCATCGGCCAGATCTTCGTCGACGGCCCGGCCCGCTTCGGCGGGTACACCGGGGGCGGCGGCAAGACCGAGATCGGCCGCCTGATGGCGGTCGGCGACCTCGGCCACCTCGACCGGGCCGGACGCCTGTTCGTCGACGGCCGCGCCGACGACATGATCGTCTCGGGCGGCGAGAACGTCTATCCGGGCGAGGTGGAGGAGCTGCTCGGCGCCCACCCCGCCGTCGGCGAGGCGGCGGTGATCGGCGTCCCGGACGAGGAGTTCGGCCGGCGGCTGCGCGCGTTCGTCGTCGCCACCGGCGAGGTCTCCGAGGACGACCTCAAGAAGCACGTCGCGGCCAACCTCGCCCGCTACAAGGTGCCCCGCGAGGTCGTCTTCCTCGACGAGCTCCCCCGCAACCCCACCGGCAAGGTCCTCAAGCGCCGGCTGGCCGAGCTGTGACGCGGGTCTCGCGCGGCGGCTACGTCTGAGGTAATCGCCTTCCCTACCGGGCCGCTCGTAGCGTCGGAGACGTCGAACACGACGCCGAATCCTCCGGAAGGGGAACTCCGATGACCACCACCCGACCTGTCGCCGGCACCGGGATCCTGGCTGACGGCCCCCGCCTGCTGAAGCTGGCCCTGCGCCTGGACGCGGTGGTCACCGGGGTCAACGGGCTGGCCTACCTGGCGCTCGCCGGGCCGCTCGAGGACCTGCTCGGCCTGGCTCCCGCGCACGCCTACGTCCTCGGCGCCTTCCTGCTGGTCTACGCGGTCGCCGTCGCGGCGATCTCGCGGCCGGCCAGGCCGCACCGGACGGCGGTCACCGCGGTGATCGAGCTGAACCTGCTGTGGACCCTGCTGAGCGTGGTCACGGTGGTCGCGGGCTGGCTGTCGCTGAACGCCGCCGGCGCCACGTGGGCCGTGCTGCAGGCCATGACGGTCGCGGGCTTCGCCGCGGTCCAGTACCTGGCCCTGCGCCGCAGCCGCTGAAACCGCCGGGAGGACGCCGGGGAGGCCCGGCCGGGACGATCCCGGCCGGGCCTTCCCCCGCCGTCACCTCGTGTCGACGTCCCAGGCCTCCTGGAGGATCTCGGCGTGGTCCGAGCGGCGGAGGCCGTCGAGGAGGTCCCGCCATTCGGGTGCCCACTCGGTGTCCGGGCCCACCCGCGCCACGAGGGCGACGGCGAACAGCTCGGCGGCGAAGTGGCCCTGGTCCATCAGCAGCCGCGCCGCCGGCAGCAGGTCGGCGGGGGTGAAGCGGTTCGCGCCGTAGGTGCGGAAGCGCGAGGTCACCTCGGAGGTCGCCACGCGTGCCGCGTGCGCCGGGCGGTCGCGCAGCAGCGCGGCGAGGGCGGCCAGTTCGGTGGCGAGCCTCGAAGCGTCGGACGCGGTGGCCGGGCCGCCGCCGGACGCGCGCGGAAGCCTGGCCGCCGCGATCATGGCGGCCTGCGCGAGGTAGAGGGGCCGCGCGGCGAGGCGTTCGATCGCCTGCCGGGCGGTGCCCTCCAGGTGGGCGGCGTCGCCCGCCAGGACCGCGGCGATCTGGCGGACCCTGGCACGCGCGGTCTCGTCCGGCCCGGCCGCCAGCAGGCGGTCCAGCACCGGGAGCACCTCGCCGGTCACCTCGCCGATGTGCAGCAGGGATCGCAGGACGGGCAGCTCGACCCTTTCGGCCGGTGCCGCCAGGTCTCCCACCGCGTCGAGGATGTCGGCGTACCCGCCCTCGTACCAGCGCGCCCAGGAACCGAAGGCGCGGGTCGCGCGGAACCGCACCCCCGGGTGCTCGGAGGCGCCGAGCAGGCTCCGGACGAGCCGGGCGTACCGGGGCCGGTCCGCGGGGGCGTACTCGTCGGGTCTGGCCTGGTAGAGGGTGCGGAGCAGGCGTTCGCCCGGATACAGGACGGCCGCGTCGCCGAGCGCCTCGATCGTGCCCGGGACCTCGGGCATGGTGCGCAGCGCGGCGGCGACCGAGACCCGCACGTCGGGGTGGGTCGCGGGGTCGTTCCAGGCGCTCAGGAGGGTGCCGACGGCGCCGGGCGGGCGCTGCCGCGCGAGCTGCCGGGCCGCCTGCTTGCGGACCGTGACCTTGGTGGCCGGTCCGAGCAGTTCGTCCGCCAGGAGCGGCCCGAGCACCGCGGGCGGGACCCGGTCGGCGCACCTCGCCATGGCGGCGACGGCCGCCCGCGACACCGGTCCGCGCCCGTGCCGGAGCAGGATCGGCAACGCCTCGGCGGGCCGGTCGGTGAAGGCCAGCGCCTCGATCGCCGCCTCGGCCACGGCCCCGTCCTCGTCCCCTGCCAGGTCCGACAGCTCGGCGAGGGAGCCGGGCAGGCGTCCCAGGGACAGCGCGGCCTCGGGGGACGCGCCCGCGCGGAGCAAGTTCCGGATCCGGTCGCGCTGGACCGGCGTCCAGCGCCCGCCGTCCCCTGCGCCGACCTCGGGGATCCAGCCGGGGTCGCCGTCCAGCGCCGCGGGCAGGAGGTCCGTCCGGCGCCGGGCCACCACCGACCACACCTCCGGCAGGGCGACGGCGGCCGGGTGCGCGGCCAGCAGGTCCGCCACCCGTTCGTCGCGGTCGGCGCCGGCCAGCCAGTACCGGGCGGCGGTGCGCGCGAGTTCCTCGTCCCCGGCCGCGATCGCCGACCTCAGGTCGTCTTGGAGCGCGGGGAACGACGCCGCCCGGCGACCCAGCGATCCGGCCAGCTCGACCGCGAGCCGGAGGTCGCCCCGCTCACGCGCCACGCCCAGAGGGGGTTCGAGCAGGGTGACGAGGTCGGCCTCCTGGCCCCGGCGCAGCACCTCGTCCACCGGCGGCCCGTCACCGCCGAACGCCTCGGCGCCGTGCCGTGCGACGAGCTTCTCGTACACGCCCCAGGCCCAGGCGGTGAGCGCGGGCGCCGTCGCCGCGTCGCGATGGCGCAGGACCCGTTCGGCGAGGACGCGTACCTCGCGCCGCGTTCCGGCCGAACTGTCGCGGGCGTCGATCGCCGCGATGGCGAGCCGGTCCAGATCCGCCGCCGACCCGTCGGGCAGGACGGCGGGGGCGATCGACGACAGGGCCCTGAGCAGCTCGCCGCGCAGGGGGTCCTGGTCGCCGGCCGTCCGGGCCGCCAGCGCGGCGACCACCTCGCCGACCACGGCGGGGTCTCGGGTCCGGGCGGCGCATTCGAGCAGGAGCGTTCGCGCGAGCCCCCGCCGCCGCGGGTCGCCGCGCAGCGCGGCCTCGCGGAGCGTCCCGGCGGCCTCCTCGTACGGCAGGTGGGACGTCAGCCGGAGCGGGATCTCGGGGTCGTCCAGCCGCGAACGCGCCGAATGCCACACCGAGGAGTGCCAGTCGAGCATGCGGCGCGCCTCGCGGGCCGCCCTCCCGGCCGGCAGCCAGGGCAGGACCGGCATCGCGGCGAGCCCGCGAAGCGCGTGCCCGTCCCGTGCGGCCACGGCGTCGTAGACGCGGGCGCGCCGCGCCGGCGGCAGCACCTTGAGAAGGTCGGGCAGCGCGTGGACGCCTGGCGCCAGGGCGGCGAGCCGCTCGTCCGAGCAGGCCCGCCAGCGGGTGGTGTAACGGGCGGTGTGCTCCGCCCGGCGGCGCCGCCGCCGGCCCGGCCGCACCAGCGGCGCGGCCCGGTCGGCGTCGGTGGAGAGGAACGCCGTCACGACCCTGGCGGGCAGCCGGAGGGTCCATTGGCCGACATCGTGCGTCTCGAGCAGCGCCATCGCGCGCTCCGGATCGGCGGCGGCGGCCACCGCGAACGCCCGCTTGCTGCGCTTCCACCAGACGTAGGGGTACGGAGCGCCGGTCAGCTCGCGGTCGGCGGCGTCGAGGAACGTCCGCGGGTGGCGGGCGCCGAGGGCGCGCCAGGACGTGACGCCGTGCGCCAGGGCGGCGTACTCGCGTTCGACGACCGCCGCCGAGCAGGCGGGCAGCAGGGCGCCCGCCTCGCGGTCGCCGTGACGTTCACGGATCACCGGGAGCAGCCGGTCGGCCAGCGCCTCGCGGCGGCTCTGGAACACCGTGCGGTAGAAGGCCCGGCGCAGGTCGGCCGGTGCGTCGTCGAGGACCGCCGCCGCGGCCTCGTCGGAGACGGGCAGGGTGCGGACGGCGCGCAGCGCCGCGCGGCGCAGGGCCGGGTCGGGCCCGGCGAGCGCGGCCTCGATGTGGCCGAGGTCGCGCGCCGCCATGGCCAGGTGCAGCGCGAGGCGGCGTTCGTAGGGTTCTCGTCCGGCGAGCTCCCGGAGGAGGGAGCGGAACCCGGGTGTCTCCCGGTGGCGCCGGGCGTGCAGCGCCAGCTCCCGCATGCGATGCGGGTACGCGAGGGGGGCGACACGTTCCAGCAGGTCGTCGGCCGGTGTCCTGACCGGCCGGATGGGGCTCAACGGCCCGGGCGGAGACCGCCCTTCCTGAAGATCATGCCGATGATGATGACCCATGCGCCGCCCGCCCGCAACCCGGGTTCCGCGCGGGCCGCCGGGGTGAAGAAATCCCCGTGCCGGAACGGGTTTCGATGACACTTCGTGATCAATCGTCATAAGCTCCTCGCGAACCACCGATCCGGCCGGAGGAGCACCATGCCCCTGGACTCGGCGAGCGAGCCGACCCGCCCTGTCTGCCCATGGCCCGAGCTGCCGCCCGGGCCGCTGGGGCCGCCCTCGCCCGCGTTCGCCGACCGGCACGCGGACGCGCCGTTCGCCCCCCTGACGCTGCCCAGCGGCGACTCCATCCGGGCGGTGGTCAGGCACGAGGACGCGCGGCTGGTCATGGCGCACTCCGCCGCCAGCCGCAACCTGCGCTACCCCGGCGCGCCGCGCATCTCCAAGGGCGTCAGCCTGGAGGACGACCCGACGTCGATCCTCAACATGGACGCGCCCGAGCACACCCGGCTGCGCCGCATCCTGTCCGGCACGTTCACACCGCGGCAGATCGGGACGTGGCGGCCGCGCGTGGCCGAGATCGCCGCGGACCTGGCCGGCGGGCTGGCGGGCGGCGGCGACCTCGTCGAGGACTTCGCGTTCCCGCTGCCGAGCCTGGTGATCTGCGAGCTGCTGGGCGTGCCGAAGGAGGACCAGGCGCGCTTCCGCCGCTGGACGGGCATGTTCCTGTCCACCTCCGACGGCACCGTCGACGACCGGATGACGGCCGCGATCGAGTTCATGGGCTACGCGGCCGAGCTGGTCGCCGCGGCCCGCGAGACGCCCGGCGACGACCTCATCGACGTGCTGGTGCGGGCCCGCGACACCGACGACCGCCTGAGCGAGGAGGAGCTGACCAAGCTGGTCTTCGGGCTCATCCTGGCCGGGCACGAGACCACCGCCTCGCTGATCTCGCGCGGCGTGTTCCGGCTGCTGATCAACCCGGACCAGTGGGCCACGCTGACGGCCGATCCCGAGCTCGTTCCGCGTGCGGTCGAGGAGATCCTGCGGTACGACGGCCCCGGCGGCTATGGCGTGCTCAGACGCATGACCGAGGCGGTCGAGCTGGGTTCGGGCCGGGTGGAGGCCGGGGAGGCGGTCTTCCTGATGCTCCCCGCGGCCAACCAGGACCCGGCGGTGTTCGCCGAGCCCGAGAGGTTCGACATCACCCGGTTCTCCGGCGACCCCGAGGTCCCGCAGCAGGGCCACCTCAGCTTCGGCCACGGACCGCACTACTGCCTGGGCGCCAACCTGGCCCGGATGGAGCTGCAGGAGGCGTTCCGCGCGCTGGCGACCCGGCTCCCGGGCCTGCGGCTCGCGGCCGACCCCGCCGACGTCCCGTGGACGGCCGAGGCGATCATCCACCGTCCGGTCACGCTGCCGGTGGAGGGGGGCTCCCGGTGAACGAGACCCCGGACGGCGTCAACTCGCAGGTGCCCAACGTCGCCCGCATCTACGACTACCTGCTCGGCGGCAAAGACAACTACGCCACCGACCGCGAGGCGGCCGAGCGGCTGCTCTCCGCGGCGCCCGAGACCGTCGGCACCGTGCGGACCAACCGCGCCTTCCTGCGCCGCGTGGTGCGCCGCCTCGCCGCCGAGGGCTTCCGCCAGTTCGTCGACATCGGCGCCGGGCTGCCCACGCAGGCCAACGTGCACGAGGTCGCCCGGGAGGTGGCGTCGGACTCCCGGGTCGTCTACATCGACAACGACCCGGTGGTCGTGGCGCACGGCCGGGCACTGCTCGCCGACTCCGCGCAGGTCACCGTGCTGCAGGGGGACCTGCGCGAGCCGGCGAAGATCTTCGAGGAGCCGCGGCTGCGGTCGATGATCGACCCCGGCGAGCCCGTCGCCGTGCTGCTGCTCGCCGTGCTGCACTTCGTCACCGACGACCAGGACCCGGCGGGGATCGTCCGCCAGATCAGGGAGTGGATGCCGCCCGGCAGCGCGCTGGTCCTCAGCCACGTCACCAGCGAGGCCAACCGGGCGGAGGCGGCGAGCACGGCCAAGACCATCTACGACCAGTCGACCGCCTCGATCGCGTTGCGGACCCGGCAGGAGATCCTGACCTTCTTCGACGGCTTCGAGCTGGACGAGCCGGGCCTGGTGTACGCACCCGAATGGCACCCGGACGAGACGGTGCCCCCAGGCCCCCCCGAGGCGTCGTTCCTCTTCACCGGGGTCGGCCGCCGCCGCTGACGCCGTGTTCCCGCCGCGCCGCCTGACACCGGTGCGGCGGGAACGCGGCCGTCAGTCGACGTCCACCCAGCCGAAGGTGCGCTCGACCGCCTTGCGCCAGCCCGCGTATCCCTCCTCGCGCTTCTGCTCGTCCCAGGCGGGATCCCAGCGCTTGGCCTCGTTCCAGTTCTGCCGCAGCTCGTCGGTGTTGCGCCAGAACCCGACCGCCAGGCCGGCGGCGTAGGCGGCGCCGAGCGCGGTGGTCTCGGCCACCACCGGGCGCGAGACCGGAACACCGAGGACGTCGGCCTGGAGCTGCATGCACAGCTCGTTGGCCGTCACGCCGCCGTCGACCTTGAGCACGTCCAGCGACACCCCGGAGTCCTCGCGCATCGCCTCGACGACGTCGCGGGACTGGTAGCAGATCGCCTCCAGCGTCGCCCGCGCCAGGTGCGCGTTGGTGTTGTAACGGGACAGCCCGACGATGACGCCGCGGGCGTCGCTGCGCCAGTACGGGGCGAACAGGCCCGAGAACGCGGGCACGAAGTAGACGCCGCCGTTGTCCTCCACCTGGGCGGCCAGCGACTCGCTCTGCGCCGCGCCGGAGATGATGCCCAGCTGGTCGCGCAGCCACTGCACGGCCGAGCCGGTCACCGCGATCGAGCCCTCCAGCGCGTAGACGGGCGCCTCCTCGCCGAAGCGGTAGCAGACGGTGGTGAGCATGCCCGCCTTGGACCGCACCAGCTCGCCGCCGGTGTTGAGCAGCAGGAAGTTGCCGGTGCCGTAGGTGTTCTTGGCCTCGCCGGGCGCGAAGCACACCTGCCCGACCGTCGCCGCCTGCTGGTCGCCGAGGTCGCCGCAGAGCGGCACCTCCCCGCCCAGCGGCCCGCTCGTCCGGGTGAGGCCGTACGGGTCGGGCGCGGACGAGGGCTTGATCTCCGGCAACATCGAGCGCGGGATGCCGAAGAACGACAGCAGCTGGTCGTCCCAGTCCAGCGTCTCCAGGTCCATCAGCATGGTCCGGCTGGCGTTGGTCGGGTCGGTGACGTGCACGCCGCCGTCGGGGCCGCCGGTGAGGTTCCACAGGACCCAGGTGTCGATGTTGCCGAAGACCGCCTCACCGCCGTCGGCGGCCTCGCGCACGCCGTCGACGTTCTCCAGGATCCACTGGATCTTGCCGCCGCTGAAGTAGGTGGCGGGCGGCAGCCCGGCCCGGTGCCGGATCGTCTCGCCGCGCCCGTCGCGCTCCAGCGCCGAGGCGATCCGGTCGGTACGGGTGTCCTGCCAGACGATCGCGTTGTAGTACGGCCGGCCGGTCCTGCGGTTCCAGACGACCGTGGTCTCGCGCTGGTTGGTGACGCCCAGCGCGGCCAGGTCCTGGGGGCCGAGGTTGGCCTTGTTGAGCGTGGTCTCGATGACCGCCCGGGTGCGTTCCCAGATCTCGGTGGGGTTGTGCTCGACCCAGCCGGCCTGGGGCAGGATCTGCTCGTGCTCGAGCTGGTGGCGGGCGATCTCGTTGCCGCCGTGGTCAAAGATCATGAACCGGGTGCTCGTCGTCCCCTGGTCGAGCGCTCCGACGAAGTCTGCCATCGGTCTCTCCTGTTGGACGGGGGGTGGGTCGGGTCAGGTCTGCACGTCGTACTCGGGCTTGGTCTCCGGCTCCTTCTCCGGCGCCGTCTCCTCCGGGAGGTTACGGGCGATCAGGAAGAGGTAGAGACCCGCGCCGATCACACCACCGATCAGCGGGCCGATGATAGGCACCCAGAAATACAGCTCGCCGTATTGGTCCCGCCAGGCCCCGCCGTAACCGGTGATGTACTGGGCGAGCCGCGGCCCGAAGTCGCGGGCGGGGTTGATCGCGTATCCCGCGTTGGTCCCCCACGCCATGCCGATGCCGACGACCAGCAGGCCGATGACCACCGGGGTGAGGTTGGCCAGCGGCGGCAGGTTGCGCAGATCGGTGAGCGCCATGACCACGAACAGCAGGATGGCGGTACCGATGACCTGGTCGCGGAAGGCGCCCCAGGTCTCGACCGGGAGCGTTCCATTTCCAGGGAGAGTGCTGAACACGCCCTGGGACTTGATCGTGTGACCGGGGTCGAACTTGGCCAGCACCTCGGTGTAGTTCCACCGCACGATCAGCGCGGCGACGAAGGCGCCGAGCGTCTGCGCGAACCAGTACGGCAGGACCTTCTTCCAGGAGAACCGGTTGAAGACCGCCAGCGCGAAGGTGACCGCCGGGTTGATGTGGCCGCCGCTGACCGCGGCCGCCACGTAGACGCCGAGGATCACACCGATCCCCCAGGCCCACGAAATGCTGTCGTGGTCACCGATCCCCCCGGCGACGACCTGCGCCACCACCCCCACTCCGAAGAGGATGAGGATCATCGTTCCGGCGAACTCCGCCGCCATTTCACGGGCGAGCGGTGAGGTTCTCAGTCGTTCCGCCATGTCTCCTCCTCGGATGAACGGGCGGGCGTGACGTGAGGCACAACTTGCCGTGAAAGTAAGCAGGTGGGACAAAACGGTCAACCGGTAAGTCGTGACAATCTCGCCGTCACACGGCTGTCATGTCCACGACACATCGCGAATCCTGATCATGGGTACCGGTGCGGGCCGGGCTCGGGCGGCGTCGCCGGACGGCGAGGTCAGCGCCGGGTGATCGGCTCCCAGCCGCGGGCGGGCTCGCGGGTCCCCTGCCCCTTGCCGTCCCGGCTGCGGTAGACGACGTACGGACGGAACAGGTACCGCACCGGCACCGCGAAGGCGTGCACCAGGCGGGTGAACGGGAAGAGGATCACCAGCGCCAGCCCGAACAGCACGTGGAACTTGTAGAGCAGCGGCACCCCGGCCATCAGGTCGGCGTCGGGCCGCAGAGTGAGGACGCCGCGGAACCACGGCGCCACCGTCTGCCGGTAGTCGTAGGGCCCCTGGATGCCGTTCACGATGACCGTGACCCCCACGCCGAGCAGGATCGACCCGCCGAGCAGCACGTACATCAGCTTGTCGTTGCGGGTGGTGGCCGAGAAGACCGGGCCCGTGGTGCGGCGCCGGTAGACGAGCATGCCGAGCCCGGCGAGCGCCGCGAAGCCGGCCAGCGCGCCGCCGATCAGCGACCCCCAGTGGTACATCGACTCCGAGACGCCGACCGCGTGGGTCCAGCTCTCCGGGATGAGCAGCCCCAGCACGTGGCCGAGGATCACGAAGATGAGGCCGTAGTGGAACAGCGGGCTCGCGATCCGCAGCAGCCGCTTCTCGTACAGCTCCGACGACCGGGTGGTCCACCCGAACTTGTCGTAGCGGTACCGCCAGACCGTGCCGGCGACCAGGATCGTGACGGCCACGTACGGCAGGACCACCCAGAGCAGCAGGTTCATCGCGGGCCTTCCATCGAGACGGGTACCAGGCCCAGGTCCGCGCCGGGGCCGATGCCGACGGTCTCGGCGGGCGGGCCGGACCGGGCGAGCCGCATCGCCTCGGCGCGGTCGCGCGGCGAGGGGCCGGGCAGCGTGGCGCAGACGGCCTCCACCACCAGGGCGTAGGGCGACTCCCTGTCGGCGAGCGCGAACCTGAGCAGTTCGAGGCCCGCCCGGTGCTCGGCCAGCAGCTCGTCGCCGCCGTGCAGGGCGGCGAACTCCAGCACGATCGGCAGGAAGTCGGGCAGCTCGCGGCTGTCGAGCTCGACGCCCGCGGCGCGGTAGCGCTCCTTCAGGGCGGCCAGCGAGGCGCCGCGGCGGCGGGTGTCCCCGTCGCGGTAGTAGGTCAGGTACAGGCAGCACTTGCGGCGCAGGTCGAACGTCTCGACGTAGTGCTCGCCGAGCCGGTCGAGCGGCGTCGCGTCCAGATGGTCGAGGAACGCCGCCAGCCGCCGGGCGGCGGGCGCGGGCATCGCCCCGGCGGCGACGGCGTCGCGGAGCATCGGGCACCGCTCGTACAGGCCCCGGTCCGGATAGCAGAGCAGGAGCGACGCGGCCTGCCACGCGGCGGCGCTCATCGTTCCCCCTCCGCGCCGCCGTCGCGCGGGAACAGCCCGTCCGGGCGGCCCTTGCCGTCCCAGTTGAGCAGGTTGACGCGGCCCTTGCGGTCGCCCGGGTCGACCAGGGCGCCGCTGGTCTGGCGCTGCTTGAGGGCGTGGAAGCTCTCCACCGAGGCGGGCTCGACCCGCCCGGACGCCTCGCCGAACGGCCCCTCGCCCCCCGGCTCGCCGTAGTCGACCGGGCACACGGTCTCCTCCAGCGCCGCCGCCTGAGCCTGGGCCTGCGTCGGGATGACGTAGCGCTCGTCGTACTTGGCCAGGGCGAGCAGCCGGTACATGTCCTCCATGTCGCGCGCGCTCATGCCGGCCGCCTCGGCCTTGCCGGGGTCGGCGGGCCGCCCGAGGTTGGTGTCGCGCATGTACGAGCGCATCGCGGCGAGCGTGCGCAGCACCCGGGTCACCGGTTCGGTGTCGCCCGCGGTGAACAGCTCGGCGAGGTACTCCACGGGGATGCGCAGCGTCTCGATGGCGCCGAACAGGTTGTCCGCGTCCTCGCCGTCGTGCCCGGTGTCGCGCAGCGCGTCGACCACCGGCGACAGCGGCGGGATGTACCAGACCATCGGCATCGTCCGGTATTCGGGATGCAGCGGCAGCGCGACCCGGTACCGGTTGATGAGGGCGTGCACCGGGGACCGGCGGGCGGCCGTGACCCAGGCGTCCGGGACGCCGTCACGCCGCGCCGCCTCCCGCACCCCGGGGTCGTCCGGGTCGAGGAAGACGCCGAGCTGCGCCTCGTAGAGGTCCTGGTCGTCCTCGACGCTGGCCGCCTCGGTCACCCTGTCGGCGTCGTAGAGCAGCACGCCGATGTAGCGCAGCCGCCCGACGCAGGTCTCCGAGCAGACGGTCGGCAGGCCCACCTCGACGCGCGGGTAGCAGAAGGTGCACTTCTCGGCCTTGCCCGTCTTGTGGTTGAAGTAGATCTTCTTGTACGGGCAGCCGGTCACGCACATCCGCCAGCCGCGGCAGCCGTCCTGGTCCACCAGCACGATGCCGTCCTCGGCCCGCTTGTAGATCGCGCCGGACGGGCAGGACGCGACGCACGTCGGGTTGAGGCAGTGCTCGCAGATCCGCGGCAGGTAGAACATGAACGCGCGCTCGTAGTCGAGCCGGATCGAGTCCGAGATCTTCTGCACGATCGGGTCGCGCCCGGCCGATTCGGGACCGCCGCCCAGGTCGTCGTCCCAGTTGGCGCTCCACTCCACCTTCATCGGCTCGCCGCTGATCAGCGAGTAGGGGCGGGCCACCGGGATGTCGTCGCCCAGCGGCGCGGTGGTGAGCGTCTCGTAGTCGTAGGTCCAGGGTTCGTAGTAGTCCTTGATGTTGGGCAGCAGCGGGTTGGAGAAGATGGTGAGCATCTTGCGCACCCGTCCCCCGGCCCGCGGCTTCAGCCGCCCCTTGCGGTCGAGCGTCCAGCCGCCCTGCCAGGTGTCCTGGTCCTCGTACCGGCGCGGGTAGCCCTGCCCCGGGCGCGTCTCGACGTTGTTGAACCACACGTACTCGGTGCCCGACCGGTTGGTCCACGCCTGCTTGCACGTCACCGAGCAGGTGTGGCAGCCGATGCACTTGTCGAGGTTCATCACCATCGCGAGCTGTGCCATGACCTTCATGACTAGTAGGTCACCTCCTGGGAGCGGCGGCGGATCACGGTGACCTCGTCGCGCTGGTTGCCGGTGGGGCCGAGGTAGTTGAACCCGAACGACAGCTGCGCGTACCCGCCGATCATGTGCGTGGGCTTGACCAGCAGCCGGGTCAGCGAGTTGTGGATGCCGCCGCGCCGGCCGGTCCGCTCGGTCTTGGGCACGTCGATCACGCGCTCCTGGGCGTGGTGGTAGTAGACGGTCCCGGCGGGCATGCGGTGCGAGACGATCGCGCGGCACACCACGACGCCGTTGCGGTTGACCATCTCGACCCAGTCGTTGTCGGCGACCCCGATGCGCTCGGCGTCCGGGACGCTGATCCAGACCGTCGGCCCGCCGCGCGACAGCGTGAGCATGAACAGGTTGTCCTGGTATTCGGAGTGGATGGACCACTTGGAGTGCGGGGTGAGGTAGCGGACCGTGATCTCGGCCTCGCCGCCCTCACCCAGTTCGGTCTCGCCGAACAGCCGCTGCATGTCGAGCGGCGGCCGGAACACCGGCAGTTGCTCGCCGGCCTCGGCCATCCACTCGTGGTCGAGGAAGAAGTGCATGCGGCCGGTGAGGGTGTGCCACGGCTTGAGGTGCTCGACGTTGATGGTGAACGGCGAGTAGCGGCGGTCCGGGGCCTCGATGCCCGACCATTCCGGCGAGGCCCCCACGGGCGTCGGCCGCGCCTGGGTGTCGGCGAACGTGACGCGGCGTTCGGCGCCCTCGGTGGCGAGCCGCTCGAACGAGGTGCCGGTGCGCTCGGCCATCTGCCGGAACCCGGCGGCGGCCAGCCGCCCGTTGCTGGTGCCCGACAACGCCAGGATCGCCTCGCACCACTTCACGTCGGTGTCCAGCCGCGGGTCGCCCTCGCGGCCGGTGCCGCAGCGCTCGCGCAGCCAGGCGATCTCCTGGTCCGGTTCGAAGACCACACCCTTGATCGGCAGCCCGGCGGCCGCGGCCTTGGGCCCGAGCGCCGCCATCCGGTGCCCCACGGCGGTGTAGTCGCGTTCGACGACCGCGTACAGGGGCCTGGTGCCGCCCGCCACGCCGTACGGCGCGCCGCGTTCGCCCGGGGTGTCGTGCTGGAGCGCGGAGGCGACCAGGTCGCGCCGCACCCCGAGGTGGGTCTCGGCCAGCTCACTGAACCGCGCCGCGATGACCTGGAACGCCTCCAGGTCGCTGCGCGCCTCCCACGGGGGGTCGACGGCCGGGGTGAACGCGTGCACGAACGGGTGCATGTCGGTCGACGACAGGTCGTGCTTCTCGTACCAGGTCGCGGCCGGGAGCACGATGTCGGACATCAGCGTGGTGGACGTCATCCGGAAGTCCAGCGACAGCAGCAGGTCGAGCTTGCCGCGCGGCGCGTCCTCGATCTCGCCGGCCTGAAGGTTGTCGTCGGTGCCGAGCAGGTGGCGCAGGAAGTACTCGTTGCCCTTGGCCGACGAGCCGAGCAGGTTGGCGCGCCAGACCGTCAGCACGCGCGGCCAGTTGGCCGGGGCGTCGGGGTCGTCGCAGGAGTGCCGGAGCGTCCCGTCCCCGAGCTTTCCGGCCACGTAGGCGGCCGGGTCGCCGTCGCCCACCTCGTCGGCAAGGTCGAGCGGGTTGCGGTCGAACATGGGCGCCATCGGCATCCAGCCGAGCTTGACCGACTCGGCGAGCAGCTCGGCGGTGTGGCGCCCCTCGAACAGGCCCTTCCCCACCGGCGAGGCGACCGCGTCCGCCTTGTAGCCGTCGTAGCGCCACTGGTCGGTGTGCAGGTACCAGTACGGGGTGCCGGGGATCTGGCGGGCGGGCCGCGTCCAGTCGAGCCCGAAGGCCAGCTGCGCCCAGCCGGTGAACGGCCGCGCCTTCTCCTGCCCCACGTAGTGCGCCCAGCCGCCGCCGTTCCTGCCCTGGCAGCCGGTCAGCATGAGCAGCGACAGGAATGTGCGGTAGATCGTGTCGGAGTGGAACCAGTGGTTGGTCCCGGCCCCCAGGATGATCATGCAGCGGCCGCCGGATTCGCGGGCGGTCGCGGCGAACTCGCGGGCGATCCGGACGGCGTTCGCGGCGGGCACGGAGGTGATCTCCTCCTGCCAGGCCGGGGTGCCCGGCGCCGCGGCGTCGTCGTACGACGAGGGCCACTCCCCCGGCAGGCCGGGCCGGCCGACACCGTACTGCGCCAGCATCAGGTCGTAGACCGTGGTGACCCGGTGGCCGTGGACGGTGCGGAAGGGCACGCCGCGCCGCAGCGTCCCGGCCGACCCGTCGGGCGCGTCGAAGCGCGGCAGCACGACCTCGGCCGCCTCCGCGCCGTCGCCCCCGACGGTGAGCATCGGGTCGACGCCCTGGAGGTCCAGGTTCCAGCTGCCCTTGCCGCTCTCGCTCCAGCGGAAGCCGAGCGACCCGTTCGGCACGGCGGGCCCGCCGGTGGCCGAGTCCAGCAGCACCGTCTTCCAGGCGGCGTCCTCGCTCTCGCTCGCATCGCCGCCGAGGTCGGCGGCGGTGAGGAAGCGGCCGGGCACGTACGCGCCGTCCCGCTCCTCCAGCGTGACCAGGAACGGCAGGTCGGTGAACTTCTTGACGTAGCCGGTGAACTCCGGGACCTGCCGTTCGACGAAGAACTCCTTGAGGACGACGTGCCCCATCGCCATGCCGAGCGCGCCGTCGGTGCCGGGATGCGGCGCCAGCCACTCGTCGGCGAACTTGGCGGCGTCGGAGTAGTCCGGCGACATCACCACGACCTTCTGGCCGCGGTAGCGCGCCTCGGCCATCCAGTGCGCGTCGGGCGTGCGGGTCACCGGGACGTTGGAGCCCCAGAGCATCAGGTAGGCCGCGTCCCACCAGTCGGCGGACTCGGGCACGTCGGTCTGGTCGCCGAACACCTGCGGCGACGCGACCGGCAGATCGGCGTACCAGTCGTAGAACGACAACATCGCGCCGCCGAGCAGCGACACGAACCGCGACCCGGCCGCGTGCGAGACCATCGACATCGCCGGGATCGGCGAGAAGCCCGCGACGCGGTCGGGCCCGTAGGCCTTGACGGTGTGCACGTGCGCGGCGGCGATCATCTCGACCGCCTCGTCCCAGCCCACCCGGACCAGGCCGCCCTTGCCGCGCGCCGACTGGTAGCGGCGGCGCTTCTGCGGGTCGGTGGTGATCTCCGCCCAGGCCGCGACCGGGTCGCCCAGCCGGGCCCTGGCCTCGCGGTACATCTCGACGAGCTTGCCGCGCGCGTACGGGAAGCGGACCCGGGTCGGCGAGTAGGTGTACCAGGAGAACGCGGCGCCGCGCGGGCAGCCGCGCGGCTCGTACTCGGGCCGGTCGGGCCCCACCGACGGGTAGTCGGTCTCCTGGGTCTCCCAGGTGATGATCCCGTCCTTGACGTACACCTTCCAGGAGCACGAGCCGGTGCAGTTGACGCCGTGCGTGGAGCGCACGACCTTGTCGTGGCTCCAGCGGTCCCGGTAGAAGACGTCGCCCTCCCGGCCGCCCTTCCGGTAGACGGCCCGCAGGTCCGGCGAGGTCTCGGCGCGGCTGAAGAACCGCCCCGTGCGCAGCAGCGCGCCGCCCTCGGCCGCCGATTCCGGCCTGTCCGTCACGCTGCCTCCCCTTGAAGTGATCTCCCGGGCAACACGTTAGGAACGGTTCCCCGGGGCGCACGAGGGCCGTTGGTCCCGGATCTTCGGCCCGGACAGCCCTGGCCCGCCCCCGGCCTGATCGTTCACGATCACGGAGAGTGGTATGCCCACCGCGTAAACGATCTATAGCTGGGAATCACGATCTTGAGGCCGGCTCGCGCCGGCCGGGCATGGCGGGAAGGACTCTTCGATGACCGGCACGGCGAATCCGGCGCTGCGGCGGGGGCAGGGGCTCAACCTCGCGCTCGCCACCTGGACGTTCGCGATCAACTTCTGGGCCTGGAACCTGATCGGGCCGCTGGCCTCGGGCTACTCCAGGAGCCTGGACCTGTCGTCGTTCCAGACGTCGATGCTGGTCGCCATCCCGGTCCTGGTCGGCTCGCTCGGGCGGATCCCGGTGGGGGCGCTCACCGACCGTTACGGCGGGCGGGTCATGTTCGCGGTCGTCAGCTTCCTGTCGATCATCCCGGTCGTCTTCGTCGCCTTCGTCGGGAACTCGTACGGCCTGATGCTCGCCGGCGGGTTCGTCCTCGGCATCGCGGGCACCGCCTTCGCGGTCGGGGTGCCGTTCTGCAACGCCTGGTACGAGAAGTCGCGGCGCGGTTTCGCCACCGGCGTGTTCGGCGCCGGCATGGGCGGCACGGCGCTGTCGGCGTTCTTCACCCCGCGCCTGGTCGGCTGGATCGGCCGCACGCCCACCTTCCTGCTGGTCGCGGCGGCGCTGGCGGTCACCGGCGTGGTGGTGCTGCTGGTGGCCAGGGACTCGCCGGAGTGGCGGCCCTCCACCGAGCCGGTCACGCCGCGGCTGGTGGCCGCGCTCAAGATCAGGACGACCTGGCAGACCTCGCTGCTGTACGCGCTGGCGTTCGGCGGGTTCGTCGCCTTCTCGACCTACCTGCCGACGTACCTCAAGAACGTCTACTCGTTCGACGCGGTCGACGCCGGCATGCGCACCGCCGGGTTCTCGCTGGCGGCGGTCGTCGGGCGGCCGCTAGGCGGCATCCTCTCCGACCGCGTCGGCCCGCGCCTGGTGCTGATGGGGTCGTTCGCGGGGGCCGCGGTGATGGCGGTCGTCGTCGCGCTCGAGCCGCCGCCCGAGCTCGCCGCGGGCGCCTCGTTCGTGCTGCTGGCGTTCGCGCTCGGGCTCGGCACCGGCGGCGTGTTCGCGCTGATCGGGCAGCGGGTCGAGGCGAGCAAGGTCGGCAGCGTCACCGGCCTGGTCGGCGCGGCCGGCGGCCTGGGCGGCTACTTCCCGCCGCTGCTGATGGGCGGGATCTACGACTCCACCGGCTCGTACTTCATCGGCCTGATCCTGCTGGCCTGCTGCGCGGTCGGGGCGCTGCTGTTCACCGCCGCCGCGTTCCGGGACCGGGGCACGGGCACGCCGGTCAGTGACCGCGGAACGCCTCCTCGAGCCACCACGCCGGGCGATCCCGCGTGACCTTGGCGGCGACGACCAGCGGCCGGTCGCGGGGGCCCGCCAGCCACTCCTCGACGGCCGCCAGGTCGGCGGGCTCGCGGACGGTGACCGCCGCGCACCCGAAGCCGCGCCCGATGGCGGCCAGGTCGGCGGGCGGGAACGTGACGGTGCCCAGGTCGTGCCCGTCCGGCCCGAAGTGGTGCACCTCCGCGCCGTAGGCCTCGTCGTCGTAGACGACCACGAGCAGGCCGAGGCCGAGGCGGACGGCGGTCTCCAGCTCGGCGATCGACATGAGGGCACCGCCGTCGCCGAGCGCCGCCACGGTCAGCCGGTCGGGGCGGGCCACGGCGGCGCCGATCGCGGTCGCCAGCCCGAGCCCGATCGACTGGAACGCCTGCGTGAACACCAGCCCGTCGCCGTCGGGCACGCCGAGGAACATCGCCGGGTAGCCCATGAAGTTGCCCGAGTCGACGGCCACCGTGCGCTCGCGGGGCAGCAGGTCGTCGAGGGCGATCGTCAGCGTGCGCGGGTCGATCCGGCCCGCGCCCGTCGCGTCGGCGCCCGACTCGTCCTTGTACGGCTGGTCGCGCCAGCGACCCTCGTGGGCCAGCCTCCCGGCGACCTCCGGTGAGCGGTAGCCGGCCGCGCGGTGGCCGCGCGCGGCGAGCTCGGCCTCGGCCAGCCGCGCGGTCTCGGCCACGTCGCCGATCAGGCTCAGCGCGACCGGGTGGTGCGCACCCAGGGCCTCGGCGTCGAGGTCGACCTGGACGACCGTGGTCCTTTCGCCGACGAGCGCGCCGTGCCGCAGCGTCCACATGTTGAGCGAGCAGCCCCAGCCGACCAGCAGGTCGGCGCCGCTGATCAGCTCGGCCGCGACGGGCGTCGCGAACCCGCCGCTGACGTCGAGGTCGTAGTCGTCGCCGCCGAACAGGCCGCGCGCGACGGCCGAGGTCGCCAGCAGGGCGCCGCACCGTCCGGCCAGCTCGCGCAGCGGCTCGCGGGCCCCCGAGAGCCGGGCGCCCCGGCCCGCCACGAACACCGGCCTCTCGGCCGCCGCGAGCGCGTCGGCCAGCCGGGCGATGGCGCCGGGCGGCGGCACCGGGAGCAGCGGCACCGGCACCGGCTGCGCGGACGTCCCGGCCGCCGGGAGGACGACCGGGCCCGGATGCTCGGCCGCCTGCACGTCGAGCGGCAGCCCGAGCAGGACGGTGCGGCGCTGCGCGACCGCCGTGCGGGAGGCCCGGACGACGTCGGCCAGCGCGGTCTCGGGCGAGTGGATGCGCTCCGCGACCGCGCCGACGGCGGTCGCGAGCGCCGCCTGGTCGACCCGGAAGTTGGAGCGCACGGCCGACGCGGCGACCTCGCCCGCGAGCACGAGCAGCGGCGTGCGGCTCTTGGCGGCCTCGGTGATGCCGGTGAGCGCGTTGGTCAGCCCGGGCCCCTGGTGCACCGACAGCACGCCCAGGCCGCCGCTCACGCGCGCGTAGGCGTCGGCCATGGTGGCGGCGCCGCCCTCGTGCCGGGCGGCGACGAACGTCGCTCCCCCGGCCACCAGCGCGTTGGTGACGTGGAAGTTGCCGCTGCCCACCACGCCGAACACGGTGTCGACGCCGAGGCGGGCCAGGGCCGCGCCCACGGCCTCCGCGACGTTCATCGTTCGACCAGTGCGAGCACGCGTGCCGGGCTGCCCGAGCCGCCCACGATGGGCAGCGGGGAGGCCAGCACGACCGCGCCGCGCACCGGCAGGCGGTCGAGGTTGCGCAGCTGGGTCAGGCCGTACTTGCCCGCCCCGAGGAAGAACGAGTGGCAGGGGAACGGCGGGTCGAAGGAGTGCGCGGCGCCGGCGTCGGTGCCGACGGTCTCGACGCCGATGCCGATGATGGGGGTCTCCTCGGCGAGCCAGCGCGCGCAGCCGGCCGACAACCCCGGCGAGTGCGGCCCGTTCTCGTCGGCGTTGAGGAACTCGGCCTGGTCGCCCGACCGGGCGTCCCAGCCGGTGCGGTAGAACAGCCAGCCGCCCTCCGGGAGGGGCCCGTGGGCCTTCTCCCACTCCCGTACGTGGTCGATCTCCAGGACGAAGTCGGGGTCGGCCGCCGCCCGCGCCGAGGCGTCCAGCACCACCGCCGGGGCCACCAGCCGCCGGGGCGCGACCTGGGAGACGTCCTCGCCGTCGCGCCCGGTGATCCAGTGCACCGGGGCGTCGAAGTGGGTGCCCACGTGCTCGCCGGTGTGGATGTCGTTCCAGTACCAGGCCGGGCCGCGGTCGTCGTAGCGGCTGATCTCGGTCAGCGCGAACGGCACGGTGTTGGAGAACGGCTCGGGCAGCTGCAGGATCGGCGTCGACTCCGACAGGGGCGCGGTGAGATCCACGACCTCCACCGATCCGCCGTCGATGGCGCTGAGCAGGTCGGCGAGCACGGACATGGTTCCTCCTGAAGACGCGGTTCCTCCTGAAGACGCGTGTCCCGAACGTATCGGCATCGGCCGCCCACCGGAAGCGCGGACCCTGCGGAAACGCCCCTGAAACAGACAGCAATGTGTGCTGGAGCACAGCGAGGACGCCCGAATTCCGTTCTGGCGACCATATACAGGGCGAGATCGCCCGTGCACGATCAGTGCGTCCCCGTGATCCCCCACCTCCCGCGGAGGCCCCCGTGCACACCCGTCCCCGAATCGCAGCGGCCGCGATCGTCGCGGCGGCCTTCCTCGCCGGACCGGTCCCGGCGGCGCGGGCGAGCGCGCCGCCCACCCCGGCGCCCACCCCACCGCCCGCCCCGCCGCCCGCGGCCACGACCGAGACCACGCGCGGG
The DNA here is from genome assembly GCF_040643285.1 of Spirillospora sp. NPDC047279. Lineage (NCBI taxonomy): Bacteria > Bacillati > Actinomycetota > Actinomycetes > Streptosporangiales > Thermomonosporaceae > Spirillospora > Spirillospora sp. NPDC047279. Next base: position 25,763 of record NZ_JBEYUA010000022.1, on the reverse strand, counting down.
TTCGACCTGGTCCGCCCGTCCGCCGACCCGGTCCGGCTGCGCGACGCGCCGCGCAGGCTGGCGGTCACCTACACCTTCGGGGGGCAGAAGCGCACCCTCGACGACTTCCTCGCCCGGACCGGCACCCAGGGCTTCGTCGTGCTGGACGCCAGATCCGGGCAGGACGTGGTCTTCGAGCGGTACTCGTTCGCGGCGCGCGACACCCGGTTCCAGTCGTGGTCGATGGCCAAGTCCTTCACCTCGGCCGCCTTCGGCATCGCGCTCGGCGAGGGGCTCATCTCCTCCGCCGACGACCCGGTCACCCGCTACCTTCCCGAGCTGCGCGGCTCCGGCTACGACGGGGTGTCGCTGCGGAACCTGCTGCGCATGTCGTCGGGCATCCAGTGGGACGAGACGCTCGACGTGCCGCCCGTGCACGTCGCGGCGAGCCTGGGCTACCCGCTGCCGAAGCTGGCCGCGGGCCGCAAGCGCGGCTGGGAGCCGGGAAGCCGCTTCGAGTACACCTCGATGAACTCCTTCGTCCTGTCCTGGGTGGTGAGCCGGGCCGCCGGCAAGCCGTTCCACACCTACGTCCAGGAGAAGATCTGGAAGCCCGCCGGCATGGAGTCCAGCGTCTACCTCGGCAACGACTCCAACGGCAGCAACATGGGCTACTGCTGCTTCTACGCCACCGACCGGGACTTCGCCCGCTTCGGCCTGCTCTACCTGCGCGGCGGCACCGCCAACGGGCGCCAGGTCGTCCCCCGCTCCTGGGTGGAGGAGTCGACCCGCCCCTCCCCCGCGAACAAGGGCTACGGCCTGCACTGGTGGCTCGACGACGACGGCGCGTTCAGCGCGAACGGCCTGGGCGGCCAGCTGATCTACGTCTTCCCCGAGCACGACGTCGTGATCGTGAAGTCGACGCTGGCGACGATCCTGGCCGAGGACGAGACCGAGACCGCCTTCCGCGCGGTCGCCGCCGAGGTGGCCAGGACCCGCCAGGGCTGACGGAAGGCGCCGGGGAACGGCATATCCGGAGAGAGATGTCACATTAACTTGCCCGGGGAGGTTAGGCTTACCTAAGAAGCTCGTGATCGGAGGTTCGGATGGCCACGGAGCCCGAGCGGCGGAAGCCGAAGGTCAACAAGGGACGGGTGCTGCGCAAGGAGCAGATCACCCCGCACATGATCCGGGTGGTGATCGGAGGTGCCGATCTCGCCGGCTTCGGCTGCGGCGAGTTCACCGACCATTACGTGAAGCTGCTGTTCGCGCCGCCCGGCGTGGAGTATCCCGAGCCCTTCGACCTCGATGCCATCCGGGCCGGGCTGCCGCGCGAGCAGTGGCCGAGCACCCGCACCTACACCGTCCGCGCCTGGGACCCCGCCGCGGTCGAGCTCACCCTCGACTTCGTCTACCACGGCGACGAAGGGCTGGCCGGCCCCTGGGCGGCCGGCGTCGAGCCCGGCGACGAGATCCGGTTCCTGGGCCCGGGCGGCGCCTACGCGCCCGACCCCGGGGCCGACTGGCACCTGCTGGTCGGCGACGAGAGCGCGCTCCCGGCGATCGGGGCCTCGCTCGAACGTGTGCCCGAGGGCGCCCCGGCCAAGGTGTTCATCGAGGTGTCCGGGCCGGAGGAGGAGCAGCGGCTCGACTCCCCCGGCGACGCCGAGATCGTCTGGCTGCACCGCAACGGGGGCGCGGTCGGCGACACCCTCGTCCGGGCCGTGCGCGAGCTGGACTTCCCCGACGGGACCGTGCACGCGTTCGTCCACGGCGAGGCCGCCTTCGTCAGGGACATCCGGCGGTACCTCCGCGTCGACCGCGGACTGCCACTGGAGCGGCTCTCGATCTCCGGCTACTGGCGCCGCGGCCGCGACGACGAGGGCTGGCGGGCGTCCAAGCGCGACTGGAACCGCCAGATCGAGGAGGAAGAGGCCAAGGCCCTGACCTAGGCCGGGGCCCGGGTTTGAGCCCGGCCGGGCCCGGCCGGAGCTAGGCGATCTCGGCGGTGTCCTCCACCGCGTCCGGCTCGTCGTCGTCGGCGAAGCCCGGCACCCACCGCTCGGCCTCGGCGCGGAACGGGCCCTCGGCCTCCAGCTGGCAGAGCACGCCGCCGCAGCCGCCCAGGGCGCGGCTGACCGCCAGGTACTGCGGCGGGAGCTTGATCTGGCGGACGATGCTGCCCGGCCGCAGGTCGGTGGCCAGCCCGAGGCCGCGGGTGGTCTCCTGCCGCATCCACTCGCGGCTGAACCGGAACCGCTCCTGCACGAACGGCGCGGCCTGCGGCTCCACGATCTCCGCGATCAGGTCGGGGTCGACCTCGGCGTCCTCGGCGAGGAAACCCTCGGCGCGGGCGGCCTCCACCATCTCCTCGCCGCTGCCCAGCGTGCTGATGCGCAGCAGGCGCCCGATCGTCCAGTGCAGCTCGGGCGTGACCCGGGCGGCGCCGCCGAAGTCCAGGACACCCAGCCGGCCGTCGTCCATCAGCCGGAAGTTGCCCGGGTGCGGGTCGATGTGGATCCGGCCGCAGCGCACCGGGCCCGCGTGCATGAAGCGGAACATCAGGAGGCCGGCCCGGTCGCGCTGCTCGGGCGTGCCGCCGGAGATGACCTGGGACAGCGGCGTGCCCTCGATCCACTCGGTGACCAGCACGTTGCCGGACTGGGCGACCACCGCCGGGATCAGGTAGTCGGGGTCGTCCTCGAACGCCTCGTGGAAGGCCGCCTGCGCGCGGGCCTCGTCGACGTAGTCGAGCTCCTTCTCCAGGCGCCGCTTGAGGTCGGCGACGACGGGCTTGACCTCGATGCCGGGGAACAGCGGCGTGATCAGCCTGCTCAGCCTGGCGATCTGGTTGAAGTCGCTCATGAGCGCCCTGCCGGCGCCCGGGTACTGCACCTTGACCGCGACGGTGCGGCCGTCGTGCCAGACGGCCTTGTGCACCTGCCCGATCGAGGCCGCCGCGGCGGGCCGGTCGTCGAACTCGGCGAACAGCTCCCGCCAGTCGTCGCCCAGTCCCTCGGCCATGACCTTGTGCGCGGTCGCCGCGGGCATCGGCGGCGCCGCCTCCTGGAGCCGGGTCAGGCTCGCGCGAAAGGGGCCCGCGATCTCCTCCGGCAGCCCGGCCTCGAAGATCGAGAGCAGCTGCCCGACCTTCATCGCGCCGCCCTTGAGCTCGCCCAGGACCTTGAAGAGCTGCTCGGCGGTGCGCTGCTGGACCTCCAGGGCGACCGCCTCGGCGGGCCGGCCGATGGTGCGCTTGCCCAGGCCGAGCGCGGTGCGCCCGGCGAATCCGAGGGGCAGGGACGCCAGTTTCGCGGTACGGGTGACCGCCCGGCGTGGAATGTCGCTCAAGGCCCGACCATCCTTCGATCAACGGCATGCCTGCCGGTACGCAGCCTCTCATGCCGCGCGGCGATCGTCATCAGGCGGTCATTCCCACCGGGCGCCGATCTGGTCGCCGACGCCGTGGCCGACCGCCGGGCACGAGCGCAGGAGGAGCTCGATGACCTCCAGCGCGGTCTCGATCTCGGGACGGCTGCCGCCCAGGTGGTGGGCGTACATGAACGAGTCGCAGATCCGCACCATCGCCTGGGCGAGCGTGCGCGTGGGCAGCGGGACGCTCAGCAGGCCCGCCTCGATCTGGTCTTCGAGCTCGGCGGTGAGCAGGGCGATGGCGCGTTCCTCGATCGGGCCCTGCATGGTCGCCAGCCGCACGAACAGCCGCGGCTCGCGTTCGGTGAAGGCCTTGAGCGGCACGGCGTCGACCACCGCGCGCATGAAGCGGTCGAGCACGGCCAGGACGCGGTCCGGCCCGCCGCCGCCGACCTCGCGCACGGCCATCCGGTAGGTCAGCTCCGTCATCTCCGCCAGGACGGTGCCGAGCAGCTGCTCGCGGCTGCCCACCCAGCGGTAGAGCGTGGCCCGGCCGACGCCGAGCTCGCCGGCGAGCGCGGACATGTCGATCGGCTCGCCCCTGAGGTAGTGGGCGGACGCGGCGGCGATCGCGTCGGCGGGCCCGAGCGCAGTCACGAGCCCAGCATCGCACAGGCCTTACCGCCGCGCTTGACTGAGCGGAAAGCCTTTTCACCGGCCGGGACGGACGAGGGGAAAGGCGATCGTCTCGCGGATCGTGCGGCCGGTCAGGGCGATCAGGAGCCGGTCGACGCCCATGCCCATGCCGCCCGCCGGCGGCATGCCGTACTCCAGCGCCCGCAGGAAGTCCTCGTCCAGCTCCATCGCCTCGGCGTCGCCCCCGGCGGCCAGCAGCGACTGCTCGGTGAGCCGCGCGCGCTGGAGCACCGGGTCGATCAGCTCGGAGTAGGCCGTGCCGAGCTCCATGCCGAAGACGATGAGGTCCCACTTCTCGGCGAGCATCGGATCGTCGCGGTGCGGCCGGGTCAGCGGGGACGTCTCGGCCGGGAAGTCGCGCACGAACGTCGGGACCGTCAGGTGCTCCTCGACCAGCGCCTCGTAGAGCTCCTGCACGACCCGGCCCTGCCCCCACTCGGGGGCGCACTCGATGCCCTGCCGTTCGGCGTGGCCGCGGACGGCCTCCAGCGGAGTGGACGTCGTGACCTCCTCGCCCAGGGCTGCGGAGACCGAGCCGTAGACGGTGATCTCGTGCCACGGCTCGCCGAGGTCGTGCTCGGCGCCGTCGCGGACGACCACGGTGCCGCCGAACGCGGCGCGCGCGGCGGCCAGCGTCAGGTCGCGGATGAGGACGGCCATCGTGTCGTAGTCGCCGTAGGGCTCGTAGGCCTCCAGCATCGTGAACTCGGGGTTGTGAGTGGCGTCCACGCCCTCGTTGCGGAAGTCGCGGCCCAGCTCGAACACCTTGCCCAGGCCGCCGACGAGCAGCCGCTTGAGGTAGAGCTCGGGCGCGATGCGCAGGTAGAGCTTCATGTTGTAGGCGTTGATCCGCGTGACGAAAGGCCGGGCCGCGGCGCCGCCGTGGACCGGCTGCAGCATGGGCGTCTCGACCTCGAGGTAGCCGCGTTCGCGCAGCACGCCGCGCACCGCGTGGATGGCGTCGCCGCGCCTGCGCAACATCGCGCGGGCGTCGTCGTTGACGATGAGGTCGACCGCGCGGCGGCGCACCCGGGCCTCCGGGTCGGCCAGCCCGGACCGTTTGTCGGGCAGCGGGTGCAGGCACTTGGCCGTGAGCGCCCACCGGTCGGCCAGCACCGACAGCTCGCCGCGGCGCGTGGTCACGACCTCGCCGGCCACGCCGACCTGGTCGCCGAGGTCGATCATCGTCTTCCAGCGGTCGAGCTCGTCCGCGCCGAGCGTGTCGGCGGTCAGCATCACCTGGAGGTCGCCGGTCTCGTCCCGCAGCGTGGCGAAGACCAGCCCGCCGTGGGCGCGGTCGAGCATGACCCGGCCGGCGATCGAGGCCCGGGCGCCGGTGCGGGTGTCGGCGGGCAGGGCGCCGTACCGGGCGCGCAGGTCGGCGACGAGGTCGGCGCGGTCGAACCCGAGCGGGTAGGGGTCCACGCCCGCCGCCCGGATGCGCTCCAGCTTGTCGTGCCGGACCCGTTCCTGCTCGGAGAGCCGCCGCCGCGGCGCCCGGGGCCCGGCGAGGCCCTCGTCGATCGCCTCGACCTCGGCCACGAGCGCGGCCGGCGGCGCCGCGGTCGCGGCGCGTTCGAGCCTGCGCCGGCCGAGGCTCGGCAGGAACCCCTCGGCGCGGGCGTAGGCGAGCGCGATGTGCACCAGCGCGCTGCCGCCGGTGTGGAAGCAGATGTACCGCGGCACCCATTCCGGGTGGTACTTGGCGTTCGCCAGGTACAGCGACTCCAGCTGCCAGAAGCGCGAGGCGAACGACAGGAGCCGGTACGCCGTGCGCGTGACGGGTCCGGCGCCGATCTGGGAGCCGCGTTCGAAGAGGCCGCGCAACATCGCGAAGTTCAGCGACATGCGGGTGGCCCCCATCGCCGCGGCCTTCTCGGCGACCTTGGCGACCATGAACTCGTTGAGGCCGTTCTCGGCCTCCCGGTCGCGCCGCATCAGGTCGAGGGACAGCCCGGTGCGGCCCCACGGCACGAAGCTGAGCAGGCCGCGCAGCTCGCCGCCGGCGTCGAACGCCTCGACCATCACGCAGCGCCCGTCGGTCGGGTCCCCGAGCCGCCCCAGCGCCATGGAGAACCCGCGTTCGGTCTCGCCCCCGCGCCACTGGTCGGCGCGCTGGACGATGGACGCCATCTCCTCCGGCGGGATCTGGCCGTGCCGGCGGATCCGGACCGTGCAGCCGGCCCGCTCGACCCGGCGCACGGCCTGCCGGACCTGCCGCATCTCGCGGCCGTCCAGGTTGAACCCGGCGAGGTCGATGATGGCCTCGTCGCCCAGTTCGAGCACGCTCATGCCGTGCTCGCGGTACACGGTCGCGGCTTGCTCCCCCACGCTCACCGCGCCCGGGGTCCAGGCGTGCGCGCGGCACTCGGCCAGCCACGCCTCGATCGCCTGGCCCCACGACTCGGGATCGCCGAGCGGATCGCCGCTGGCCAGGCAGACCGAGCCCTGCGCCCGGTAGGCGATCGCGGCCCGCCCGTTCGGCGAGGTCAGCAGGTCCTTGTCGCGGCGCAGCGCGAAGTAGCCGAGCGAGTCCTCGTCGCCGTACTCGGCCAGCAGCCGGCGGGCGCGCGACTCCTCGTCCGGGTCGAGCACGGCGTCGCCGCGCGCGGGGCGGAAGAGCGCCCAGATGGTCAGCACCAGCAGCCCGGTGCCGAGCACCCCCAGCAGGAAGTCCACCCAGCCCGGCACGTCGATCTCCAGCGTGTGCCCGGTGACCCCGGCGCCCAGGACCGTCTGCAGCACGACGTACACGGGATAGGCCCAGGGCTCGCCCTTGGGCCTGGCGTCGGTCAGGTAGACCAGGGTGGTGCCGACCAGGCCGCTCACCACGAGCAGCGCCGCGAAGACCCGCAGCGCCAGCCGCCGGTTGGCCCGGTCGGGCAGCACGGTGAACTCGCGGCGCGCGGCGATCAGCAGCGCCAGCGCGAGCCCGTAGCCGCACACCGCGATCCACTCGCCGGCGCCCACGTGGTCCTCGGGGTCGGCCTGGATGGCGATGATGACCAGGATCCCGAAGACGGTGAACGCCGCCAGCAGCCCCGCCGTGATCCGCCACGCCGCCCGCTTGCGCCGCCGTATCCCGTACGAGAGCAGGATCAGCAGGACGCCGTACGGCAGGCTCGGGATCCAGCCGAAGTAGCCGATCCAGCGCAGCACCCAGATGTCGAGCAGGTCGTCGATCAGGTCGGCCGACAACCAGGCCAGGATCGAGATGACGCCGGACAGGCGCAGGTACCAGAACAGCGCCCCCGGGACGCCGCGGATCATCGACTTCGCACGCACCCCGTCCCCCGACGTCCCCCGACCGGCTTCGGCCCGGGGCCGCCCGGCCCCGGTTGATCTTCTCCTACCCGCCCGCCGACCTGGGCTAACTGTGCGTGATCTCCGGTGCGGGGACGGCGGCCGCGGCCGCGGGCGCGGGCGCGGCGGCGGGCGGCTCGGCGGGAGACGCGGTGGGCGACGCGGCCGGGGCCGGCGCGCGCCGCGCCGTGAGGTGCGCGGGCGGCCTGATCACGAGCAGGACCACCGTGAGGAGCACGGCCACGACGATGCCGTCCAGCCAGTAGTGGTTGGCGGTGCCGACGACCACGGCGACCGTGATCACCGGATGGGCCGCCCAGAGCCAGCGCCACCGGCCGCGGGTGCTCACGATGAGCCCGACGGCGACGATGACGGCCCAGCCGATGTGCAGGGACGGCATGGCGGCGTACTGGTTGGCGACGGTGTCGGTCTGCGGCGCCCCGTACACCGCGGGCCCGTAGAGCGCGCCGGTGTCGACCAGGCCGGTGGCCGTGAGCATCCGCGGCGGCGCGAGCGGCAGCAGGAGGTGGATGGCCAGCCCGGCCGTGGTGAGCGCGACGACCACCCAGCGGATCCAGCGGTAGTGGCCCGGCCGCCGCAGGTAGATCCAGAGCAGGAACGCGGCGGTGGCGGGGAAGTGCACGTAGGCGTAGTAGGAGTTGGCGGCGTGCACGACGGCGTCGCTGTGCAGGAACGCCTGCTGGACGTGCAGCTCGCTGGGGAGCCGCACGGCGCGTTCGGCGTCCCAGACCCCGCGGGCGTTGTCGAACGCCTCCGCGACCCGGCCGGTGGCCAGCAGCCGGCCCAGCTTGTACGCGCCGAACAGCACCACGATGAGCAGGAGCTCGCGGAGGGGCCTGGGCCGCCCGCCGCCAGGGCGCAGCACGGCCCGGAAGCGGGGTGATCCGGCCTTCCGGGGGGTCGGCTTGAACTTCATCGCGGTCCTCGGGGGTGGTTAGATCCGCGATCGAAGCGGGGACCGCCGCCCCGGGTGAGGGGCGGCGGCCCGGTTTCGATCAGTGTCGGGCGGTCTCCAGCTCGCGGTCGCCGTCCCGGTTCACCTCGGGGGCGGTGCCGAGGTGCTCGCGCAGCTTCTCACCCTCGACGTCGACGTTGGGCAGGATGCGGGAGAGCCGGCGCGGCAGCCACCAGGCCGAGCGGCCGAGCAGCGCCATCACGGCCGGGACGATCGTCATGCGGACGACGAACGCGTCGAACGCGACGCCGGCGGCGAGCGCGAAGCCCATCATCTTGATCATCGACTCGCCGGAGAAGACGAATCCGGCGAAGACCGCGATCATGATGACGGCGGCGGCGGACACCACCCGGGCGCCGTGCCGGAAGCCGGTGACGATCGCCTCCTTCGGCGCCGCGCCGTGCACGAACTCCTCGCGCATCCGGGTCACCAGGAAGACCTGGTAGTCCATCGCGAGGCCGAACACGACGCCGATCAGGAAGATCGGCAGCATGCTCATGATCGGTCCGGTCTCGGCCACGCCGAGCAGCCCGGCGAGCCAGCCCCACTGGAAGACCGCGACCACCGCGCCGAACGTCGCGGCGACCGTCAGCAGGAAGCCCAGCGTCGCCTTCAGCGGCACCAGGATCGACCGGAAGACCAGCATCAGCAGGATGAACGCCAGCCCGACGACGACGGCCAGGTAGGGTGCCAGCGCCTCGCTCATCTTGGCCGAGATGTCGATGTTCATCGCCGTCTGGCCGGTGACCTTCACGTCGGACCCGGTGGCGGCGTGCAGGCCGGCGCTCTGGCCGCGCAGCTCCGACACCAGGTCCTCGGTGGCCTTGGTGCTCGGGCCGCTCTTGGGCACGACGGTCAGCATCGCGGTGTCGCCGGCCTGGTTGACGACCGGCGGGGTCACCGCCGCGACGTCGGGCAGCCGCTGCGCCTGGCCGGCGAACCGCTGCGCGGCCGCCTGGGCTCCGCCGCCGCCCTCACCCGCGTCGACGACCACCATGAGCGGGCCGTTGAAGCCGGGCCCGAAGCCCTCGGCGAGCATGTCGTAGGCCTTGCGCTGGCTGGTCTCGGTGCTCTTGATCTCGTCGCCGGGCAGGCCCAGCCGCAGGTCGAGCGCGGGGGCGGCGAAGACGCCGAGCCCGACCACCGCCAGCAGCAGCACGGGCAGCGGGCGCCGCACGACGAACCGTGCCCACCGCTCGCCCAGCGGCGGCCTGCCGCCCTCCTTCGGGCGCCCGCCGCGCAGGCCGGGGATCCAGCCGCCGAGCACCTTGCGCCCGGCGAAGCCGAGCAGCGCGGGCAGCAGGCTCAGCGCGATCAGCACGGCGACCACGACGGCGAACGCCGCGGCCAGGCCCATCTCGGTGAGCAGCGGGATGCCGACCACCGAGAGGCCGGCCAGCGCGATGACGACCGTGAGGCCGGCGAAGACGACCGCCGATCCGGCGGTGCCGACCGCGCGTCCCGCGGCCTCCTCACCTGGCAGGCCCTCCTCCAGCTCGTGCCGGTACCGGGAGACGATGAACAGCGCGTAGTCGATGGCCACCGCCAGGCCCAGCATGAGCGCGAGCGTGGAGGTGGTGGAGCTCATCTCGATCAGGCCGGTCGCCGCGGTGATGCCCGCCATCGCGATGCCGACGCCGAGGATGGCGTTGAGCAGCGGCAGCCCGGCCGCGACCAGCGAGCCGAACGTGATCACCAGCACGACCGCGGCGATCGCGACACCGATGATCTCGGCGGCGCTCTGCTCGGGCATGCCCTCGGTGGCGCTGCCGCCCATCTCGACCGTCAGGCCCGCCGCCTCGCCGGGCTGGCCGGCCGCCTCCAGGGCGTCCCGGTCGCTCTGCTCGACGTCGATCGGCGAGACCTTGTAGGTCACCTGGGTGTAGGCGATCCGGCCGTCCGGCGAGACGGACCCGGCCTGGTAGGGGTCGACGACGTTCGCGACGTCGGGGAGGGCCTTGAGCTCGCCGACGACCTGGTCCACGGCTGCCTTGGAGGCGGGGTCGGTGACCTTGCCGCCCTCGGGCGCGGCGAACACGACGCGGGCGGTGGCACCGTCGGCGGAGGCCTGCGGCATCCGCTCCTCGAGCAGGTCGATCGCCTTCTGCGACTCGGTGCCGGGAATGGAGAAGTCGTTGGACGTCGGCCCCGACAGCGTGGCCGCGCCGACGCCGAACAGGACGAGCAGCCCCACCCACAACGCGGCGACGAGCTTGCGCCGCCGGTAGGAGAACCGGCCGAGCCGGTAGAGGAACGTGGCCAAGAGAAGGGATCCCATCAACGCGGGCACGCTCGCGCGCACCCGTAACGGTCACAGGCAGGCCTCACGACGGGCTGATCGTCAGGCTGAGGGGGGTGTGGGGTGGGGGTCACGCACCGCGCGGTGGCGGCAGGCCGGCGCGCAGTTGCGCGATGGCCTGGTCTACGAGGTCGGGCAGGCCGGTGCCGGTGGTGCCGTCGGCCCACAGCTCGATCGCGGCCCGCATCGCCGTGCCGGCGGCTCCGGCGAGCAGATGGGGGTACAGGTCGCGGCCGGCGTCGGTCCCGGTGCGGGCGGCCACGATCTCGGCGATCTCGCGCTGCATCTCGCCGATGCCGCACAGCTGCTGGCCGAGCAGTGCGGGGTTCGCCTTGACCACCAGCACCAGCGCGGCGATCTCGTCGCGCGACTCGGGCGGCATCATGACGCCGACGAACACCTCCCGCAGCGAGTCCCAGACGGACTCGTCCGGCGGGCGGTCCCGCAGCGCCTCGATCACGGCCTCGGCGCCGTCGGTGAGGGGGGCGACGATCGCCTCCTCCTTGCCGGGGAAGTAGTTGTGGAAGGTTCGCGGCGACACCCCCGCGGCCGCCGCGATCGCCTCCACCGTGACCCCCTCGACGCCGTGCTCGATGGCGAGGAGCATCGCCGCGCGGCCCAGGGCCTCGCGGGTCGCGGCCTTCTTGCGTTCGCGCAGGCCGGGCTTGCGCTCACGAAGGCTCAGGTCGGCGGTCATGCCCTCACGGTAAGCGAATCTTGCACAGTCCGCAAAATTTCAGGTGCTGCCAACTTGCGTGATGTGCATCATAGTGATCCAGATCTCAGCCGCGTGAAGAAGCGCTCGGCCCGTTCCCTGTCCTGGAGCACGACGCTCTGCCCGTCGATCCAGGAGCTCGACCCGTTCGGCATGGTGGCGAAGTCGACGCGGTCCGGGCCGATGCGGGCCAGCCGCGTCGCCAGCGCCCGCAGCGTGCCGAACTCGGTCGCCGAGTCCACCGCCAGCGACTCGCTCGCCGCCCGCAGGAAGGCGTCGAGCTTGAACGGGTTGCGCAGGGTCCCCGAGCTCGCCGCCTTCTCCGCCATGGCCCGCAGGAACAGCTGCTGCCGTTCGACCCGGTCGAGGTCGCTGCCCGACAGCCCCTTGCGCTCCCGGACGAACCGCAGGGCGCTCTGCCCGTCGAGGTGGTTGACGCCGGCCGGCCACGACCAGCCGTTGGTGGGGTCGTGGATCGGCCGGTCCAGGGTGATCCGCACTCCCCCGAGGGCGTCGGTCATGCGTTCGAAGCCGGCGAAGTCCAGCACCGCGACATGGTCGATCCGCAGGTCGGTCAGGCCCTCGACGGTCGCGGTCAGCAGGGCGGGGCCGCCCCGGGAGAAGGCCGCGTTGATCTTCGCGTCCGGGCCGCCGTCCGGGATCTCGACCCACAGGTCCCTCGGGATCGAGACCACGCGCGCCCGCCGCCCGTTCTCCGGGACGTGCAGCAGCATGATCGTGTCGGATCTCGCCCGGCCCGGCCGCCACTTCCCCTCGGCCGGAACGCCGCGCAGGTCGGAGCCGACCAGCAGCCAGTTCTCACCGGGGTCCTCCACCGGCCGGGTGCTCGGGTCGGCCGGGAGCGCGTCCGGGAGCCGCTGGATCCGCCGGTCGTAGTCGCCCGCCCGCCAGGCGGCGAGGGCCGAGGCCAGCAGGACGAGCGCCGCCGCGGCGAGCGTGCAGCGCGCCAGCACCCGCAGGGCCCGGCGCCGCCGGGGAGCCGGGGTAACGGGCCGCTCATGACGCGTCACCTCCGGGACCGGCACTCGGCGCGAGGCGCCTCTGCCCGCGAGCGCGCCCCTAGTAGGGCGAACGCCGGTGCGGCCGTCCCGGTTCCCCGTGACCGGCTACCGCGGCAGCCCCACGTAGTTCTCGGCGAGGGACGTGGCCGCCGCGCGCGAGCTCGCGACGTAGTCCAGGTGCGAGCGCTGGAGGCGCAGGGTGAAGTCGTCGGCGGCCGGGTCGGTGTGCAGCAGCGTGGTCATCCAGTAGGAGAAGTGCTCGGCCCGCCAGACCGCCCGCAGGCAGGTCGCGGAGTAGCCGTCCAGGAGCGCCTCCGAACCGCCCGCGTACCGCTCGATCAGCGCCTGCGCCAGCAGCGTGACGTCGGAGACCGCCAGGTTGAGGCCCTTGGCCCCGGTGGGCGGCACGATGTGGGCGGCGTCGCCCGCCAGGAACAGCCGGTCGTGCCGCATCGGCTCGGCGACGAAGCTGCGCATCGGGGTGACGGCCTTGTCGGTGATGGGCCCCTCGTGGAGCTTCCAGCCGTCGTCGGTGGCGAACCGGGCGGCCAGCTCGCTCCAGATCCGCTCGTCCGGCCAGGCGGCCAGGTCCTCGTCCGGCGCGACCTGAAGGTAGAGGCGGCTGACCTTGGGCGAGCGGAGGCTGTGCAGCGCGAAGCCGCGCTCGTGGTGGGCGTAGATCAGCTCGTCGGTGGAGGGGGCGACGTCGGCGAGCACGCCGAGCCAGGCGAACGGGTACTCGCGGGTGAACGTGCGCAGCCCCGGCACCGCCGGGCGGCTCACGCCGTGGAAGCCGTCGCAGCCCGCGACGTAGTCGGCCTCCAGGGTGTGCACGGCGCCCTCGTGGCGGTAGGTCACGCTGGGCGCGGACGGGTCGATCTCCAGCACCTCGGCCTCGAACCGCACGTCGCCGCCGTCGGCGAGGCGGCGCGCGACCAGGTCCTTGACGATCTCGGTCTGCGCGTAGATCGTCACTGTGCGGCCGGTCAGCTCGGTGAGCGGGACGCGGTGCCCGGCGCCGCCGAACCGCAGTTCGAGCCCGTGGTGGACCAGGCCCTCGCGGTCGAGCCGTTCGCCCACCCCGCTGTCGCGCAGCACGTCGGTGGTGCCCTGCTCCAGCATCCCGGCGCGCTGCCGGTGCTCGACGTACTCGCGGTCGCGGCTCTCCAGGACCACCGAGGCGATGCCCTGCCGGTGGAGCAGGTGGGAGAGCAGCAGCCCGGCGGGGCCGCCGCCCACGATCGCGACCTGGGTGCGCATGATTTCTCCTGTTGGGGATCGGGCCGTAGGGGTCAGAGGTCGGGGGTCTCGTCCGGCCGCGCGCGCCAGTGCGCGGCCAGGTCGCGCGACAGGGCGCGCGCGGCGGTGGTGAGCGGCGGCAGCAGCCGGCGCACGTCGGCGCTGCGGGAGCGCGACACCAGCGACAGCGCGGCCACCACCGTGCCGCCGCCGTCACGGACCGGCGCGGCGACCGACGCCGCGCCGAGGGTCATCTCGTCCCGGGTCACGGCGTAGCCGTCGTGCCGGACCTTGGCCAGGCACCGCCGCAGCTCCTGCGGGTCGGTGATGGTGCGGTCGGCGTGCCGGCTCAGCCCGGCGCCGATGATCTGTTCGAGGACGGGGTCGGGCGCGTGCGCCAGCAGCACCTTGCCGACGCCGGTGGCGTGCAGCGGCAGGGTGTTGCCCACCTGGGTGACGACCGGGACCGACCGGGTGCCGCGCAGCCGCTCGACGAACAGCGCCCGCCCGTCGCGCAGGACGGCGAGCTGCACGTTGTCGTGGGTGGCCTCGTAGAGGTCCTCCATGTGCGGCAGCGCCAGCTCGCGCAGGCCGGTGACGGCCGGCGCCTGGGTGCCGATCCGCCACAGCCGGGTGCCGATCCGGTACGTGCCGTCGGGGACACGTTCGAGGAACCCGCCGGCGACCAGCTCGCCCACCAGCCGGTGCCCGGTGGCCAGCGGCAGCCCGGCGCGGCGGCAGATCTCGCTCAGGTTGAGGCGGACGTCCCCGGTCGCGAAGGCGTCCAGGATCGCCATCACCTTGGCGGCGACGCTCCTCAACCCGGCCTCACTCCCCCTCCGCCGGGCCCTCGGCCAGGACCCGCTGGGCCACCGCGAACGCGGCGTTCGCGGCGGGCACCCCACAATAGATCGCGGTCTGGAGCAGCACTTCCTTGATCTCGTCGGGGCCGAGCCCGTTGCGCAGCGCCGCCCGGACGTGCATCTCCAGTTCCTCCAGGTGCCCGCGGGCGACCAGGGCGGTCAGCGTGATGCAGCTGCGGGTCCTGCGGTCCAGCCCGGGCCTGGTCCAGATCTCGCCCCAGGCGTACCGCGTGATCATGTCCTGGAAGTCGGCGGTGAACGCGGTGGTACGGTCGGCGGCCCGGTCGACATGGGCGTCCCCGAGCACCTCGCGGCGCACCTTCATGCCCGCGTCGTGCCGCTGCTCGTCGTTCATCCGGGGAGCCCCTTCCAGGTGCGGTCGAGATGGCCGGTGATCGCCCGGGTGACGTCGGCGGGCCGTTCGGCGTTGGCGAGGTGGCCCGCGCCGTCGACGACGACCAGCTCGGCACCGGGGATGCCGTCCGCCAGCACCGCGCCGTGCCCGGCGGGCGGCGTCGGCACGTCCTCGGCCCCCGCGATCACCAGCGTCGGCGCCGTGATCTCCGCGAGGCGGCCGGTCGCGTCGAACCGGGCGAGGGCCTCGCAGCAGGCGGCGTAGCCCTCCGGGCCGGTGGCGCGCACCATCTCGACGTACCGGGCGGCGCCGTCGAATCCGGGGGTGAACCAGCGTTCCGCGGCGGTCTTCGCGAGCGGCGCGGTGCCCTCGCGGCGGACGAGCGCGGCGCGTTCGCGCCAGGCCTCGGGCGGCCCGAAGCGCGGCGACGTGCAGCACAGCACCAGGCCGGCGACGCGGCCGGGGGCGCGCAGCGCGAGCGCGGTGCCGACCGCGCCGCCGATCGAGACGCCGGCGTACGCCGCCCGGTCCGCCCCGACCTGGTCGAGCAGGCCGGCGACCTCGTCCGCCAGGTCGTCGATGGTGAAGGGACCGTCGGGCGGCGGCGATCCGCCGTGGCCCGGCAGGTCGTAGCGCAGCACCCGCCAGCGCGAGCCGAGCTCGGGCATCTGCGGGTCCCACAACCCCAGGTCGGTGCCGAGCGAAGGGCCGAGCACCAGCAGGGGCGCGCCGGCCGGCCCGTCGAGGCGGTGGTGGAGGGTCATCGCGGGCTCCTCCGGTAGTGGTCGAGGGCGCGGTCCACGAGCCCGGCGGCGGCTCCGGTGCCGGGCTCGCCGCCGTGTTCGGCGAGGACGGCGAGGAGGTCGTCCAGATTGGCCCGCATCCGGCCGGCGCGCACCTCGATGCCGTCGAGGAGCTCGGCCGTGGTCGCGGCGGCGCCGCCGGTCAGGCGCAGGCAGTCGCGCAGCGGCTCCCATTCGGCGTGCCACTCCCCCGCCGGGCGTTCGAGCGGCGCGGCCGACGCGGCGAGCAGCACCTGGGCGTGGGCGGGCACGCGCAGCGCCGCCGACCTGACGAGCGCGGCCAGGGCGGGATTGCGCTTGTGCGGCATCGCCGACGAGCCGCCGCGGCCCGGGCCGGCGGGCTCGGCGACCTCGTCGATCTCGCTCTGCGCGAGCAGCACGACGTCCGTGGCGATCTTGCCGAGCGCCCCGGCGGTGAGGGCGAGCGCGGCGCCGAGCTCGGCCACCGGCGTCCGGAGGGTGTGCCAGGGGAGGACGGGCTCGGCGAGCCCGGTCTCGCCGGCGTAGAGGCGGAGCAGGTCGAGCGCCCGGTCGCCGAAGGCGCTCAGCGTCCCGGCCGCACCGCCGAGCTGGACGGGCAGCGGCACGGCGGCGAGCCGCTCGCGTGCCTCCAGGACGACGGTCAGCCAGCCCGCGGCCTTGAGCCCGAAGGTCGTCGGCAGCGCCTGCCGGCCCAGCGTGCGTCCCGCCATCGGGGTGTCGCGGTGCCGTTCCGCCAGCGCCGCCAGGGCGGCGAGGGCACGGTCCAGGTCGGCGAGGATCAGGCCCCGCGCCCGGGCCGCGACCAGCATCGCGGCGGTGTCCATGATGTCCTGGCTGGTCGCGCCCTGGTGGACGTGGTCGCCGGCGGGGCCCGCGAGGGCCTTGAGGTCGGCGACCAGCGGCAGCACGGGGTTGCCCGCTCCCCGGGCCCGCCGCGCGAGGCCGGCGAGGTCCACCCGTTCGGCCCGGGCGGCCAGCGTGATGGCCTCGGCCGCGCCGGAGGGCACCGTGCCCAGCCGCGCCTGGGCCCGGGCCAGGGCCGACTCGGCGTCCAGGAGCGCCTGCAGCCAGGCCGCGTCGCCGGTCGCCGCCTCGGCCGCAGTGCCCGCCCGTACCGGCGACAGCAGCCCGGCGTCCGGGCCGGGCGCCGGCGGGCCGGGCGCGCCGGATGGTTCGTCAGAAGGCAAGGAACACCGTTTCCCGATCGCCCTGCAGATGGATGTCGAAGCGGTAGCCGGCGGCGTCGCCGCCGGCGCGCTCTGCGATCAGCGTCGCACGCCGCTCCGGCGGCACCTGCGCCAGGAGGGGGTCATCGGCGTGGGCCGCGGTGTCCTCGGGGAAGTAGAGGCGGGTGAACACCGGCTTGAGCAGCCCCCGGGCGAAGACCAGGACCGACAGGTACGGGGCGTCCTGGCCGGTCGCCCCGGGCTTGACCGTGGTGAACCAGTAGTCCCCCGCGGCGTCGGTGGGGCAGCGGCCGAAGCCGGAGAACCCGTGGCCCGCCCGGCGCAGCCCGCCCGGCCGTGGCTCGATCCGGCCGGTCTCGTCCGGCTGCCAGATCTCGATCAGGGCGTCCGGGACGGGGTCTCCCGCGCCGTCCAGGACGCGGCCGTGCACCCGGATCGCGTCGGGGCGCCATCCCGGGACCACCTCGGGCCCTCCGTCGTAGGGCAGCGCGTGCGCGAAGAACGGCCCGACCGTCTGCGAGGGGGTCTGCATCACGCCTCCACCGGAGTGTCGCCGAGGACGATGTCCCACTGGTAACCGAGCGCCCATTCCGGCTCGGTGGTGTCCATGTCGAAGTTCGCGATGAGCAGTTCGCGCGACTTCTCGTCCGGGATCGACTGGAAGATCGGGTCGAACGGGAACAGCGGGTCGCCCGGGAAGTACATCTGGGTCACCAGCCGCTGGGTGAACGCGGTGCCGAAGACCGAGAAGTGGATGTGCGCGGGCCGCCAGGCGTTGTGGTGGTTGCGCCACGGGTAGGCGCCCGGCTTGATGGTGACGAAGCGGTAGCGGCCGCCGGCGTCGGTGAGGCAGCGGCCCGCCCCGGTGAAGTGCGGGTCGAGCGGCGCCCCGTGCCGGTCGCCGTAGTGGGCGTACCGTCCCGCCGCGTTGGCCTGCCAGACCTCCACCAGCGCGCCCGGCACGGCCCGCCCCGAGCCGTCCAGGACCCGGCCGGTCACGATGATCCGCTCGCCGAGCGGCTCGCCCGTGCTGTGGCCGGTCAGGTCGGCGTCCAGCGCGCCGAGCTCCTCGTGCCCGAAGACCGGCGAGGTCAGCTCGACGCTGTCCGGGCCGAGCTTGGGGATGATCGGCTCGTGGGCCGGCGCGCGCCGGACGGTGCTCTGGTAGCCGGGGTACAGGTACGGGGGATGCGTCATGCCGTCGCCCTTTCCACGGCCGTCGCCGCCGGGTGCACAACCTTGTCCATGCCCTCACCCTCGCAGTCGTACCGGCCGGTGACGGCCCGAGGTTTCCACTGAGCGGAAACTCGGCCGCACGTCCCGGCGGACGCGGCGGGCGCGGCGTCCCATCATGGGGACACACGCGCACGGACCGGGGGTGGGCCATGGGGGTCTCCGAGGCCGGATCGCCCGAGGCCACGGCAGCCGAGGCCACGGCGCCCGGGACCGAGCCGGATCCCGCGCCGGATCCCGCGCCTGGCCGGGCCCTGGTCGCCGCCGATCTCGCCACCTGCCCGCCGGAACAGCGATCGCTCTACGCCTACGCCCTGTGCTCGTTGATGCGCGACGGCTACGACCGGGTGATCCTGCTGCGCCTCGCCCGGCCCGTCCCGGTGCGCACGGCCCCGGTGCTCACCGCGGCGCGGACGATGGCGCTGCTCGCCCTCACCGCGTCGTGGCCCTACCTGACCAACCTCGCCGCGGGCGCGCTCGCCCCCGGCTCGGGCCTCGGCACCACCCGCGGTCACCTGTACGGGGCGCTGCTCAGCACCGGCTGCGCGATGATGCTCGCGATGGCCTGGGCGGGCTGGCGCCTGGCCGAGCGCGGCGCCGCCGACGTGGCCGACATGCTCTGCGCCTCGCCCGAGCGGGAGGAGTTCCGGCGGTGGCTGGAGGGCACGCTCGGGTTCGGCCGGCAGGTCATGTGCGGGATGGCGGGGACGGTCACCGGGATCGTCGCCGCGTTCTTCGACCTCAGCCGTCCCGGCGGCAACGGGAC
This sequence comes from Spirillospora sp. NPDC047279, assembly GCF_040643285.1. Lineage (NCBI taxonomy): Bacteria > Bacillati > Actinomycetota > Actinomycetes > Streptosporangiales > Thermomonosporaceae > Spirillospora > Spirillospora sp. NPDC047279. The sequence continues at coordinate 6,973 of NZ_JBEYUA010000022.1, read as the reverse complement.
GGCCTTCGGCCTGGTCTACCTGCCCGCGATCTGGACCGGTTTCCTGGGCGGGATGGTGCTCTACTGGGTCATCGTCGCCGCGCGGACGCCGCACCGGCTGCGCCGCTGCCGGCAGCTGCGGCTGACCTGGCTGGACCCCGCGCACACGCCGGGCGTCGTCCGGCTGTGCACGTGCTTCGTGCTGGTCGCCGCCGGCCTGGGCATCGGGGTGATCACGCTGGAGCTCGCCGCGGTGGCGGCCGCCGCGCAGGATCCGCCGCTGTCGCTGCGGGTGTTCCTCTACGGCTTCCCGGTCGGGGCGGCGCTGCTCGCGGGGTACGCGGCGGTGTTGCCGTTCGTGATGTTGTCGCGGGTGGTGCGCGCCTACCAGGCCGACGTGCTGGGCACGCTGATGACACAGGTGGCCGCGCCACCGGAACGGCTGCTGCTGGACAAGGGGCTCAGGGAGGCGGCGGAGGCCTACCGGACGCTCCGGTCGCTGCGCACCCTGCCGGTGCGCACCTGGGCGATCCTGCAGTACGTGACCGGCATCGTCGCCTCCCTGCTCATCTTCTTCATCCAGCAGGCGCTGCGCTGACGCCCTCCGGGGTCGCGGGCAGGCCGAACGTCTCGAACAGCGACAGGTCGAAGAACACGCCCACGTGGGCGATGACCCCGTCGGGGTTGACGCTGAGCACCTGGAGCTGGAACGGGCGGTGCACGCCGGACTCGTCGCGCTTGTACATGCCGAACGCGGGCTGCCCGTTGGCCGAGGTCGGCACCATGACGATGTCGCCGGGGCCGGGCTTGCACTGCGCCTTGATGAGCCGGCCGATCGCCTCGGGGCCGATGAACCACTCGGGGAACGGCGGCATCTCCCAGGCCGCGTCCTCCTTGAACAGCTTGACCAGCCCTTCGATGTCGGCCTTCTCGAAGGCGACGGCGTAACGTTCGAGCAGCTCGCGCTGCTCGGGGTCGGTCGGCTCGGCGAGCTTGTCCTCCGTGGGGGCGACCTGCTCGAGCTGCGCCCGCGCGCGCTGCAGCGCGCTGTTGATGGCCGGCGTCGAGGTCTCCAGCAGCTCGGCGACCTCGGCGGCCTTCCACTTGAGCACGTCGCGCAGGATCAGCACGACGCGCTGCTTGGGCGGCAGGTGCTGGAGCGCGGCGATGAAGGCCAGCCGGGTGCTCTCGCGGGAGGTGACGATCGAGGCGGGGTCGACCGGGGCGGAGCCGCCGCCGAACACGCTGTCGGGCGCGGGCTCCAGCCACGGCACGTCGTCGAGCGCCACCACCGGGCGCTCGGGCTCGTCGCTGGGCGCGCCGAGGCCGGACGGCATGGGCCGCTTGCCGCGCTGGTCGATCGCCGTCAGGCAGACGTTGGTGGCGATCCGGTAGAGCCAGGTCCGCAGCGAGGACCGACCCTCGAAACCCTCGTAGGACCGCCAGGCCCGGATGTAGGTCTCCTGGACGAGGTCCTCCGCGTCGTGGATCGACCCCAGCATCCGGTAGCAGTGGGCCAGCAGCTCCCGGCGGTAGGAGTCGGCCTCGTTCTGGAAGTCCTGATCGACGGTGACGTTGGACATGATGTGATCCTCACGCGTGGCACGAACGGAGTGAGTCGTTATCCCGACCGTAGGCGACGCCTCTGACAGAACGTGGGAAAACGGTATCACCGGCCCTGATAGCGCGGCGACCAGGCATTTTTCGGCCCACCGATGAGTTTCGCGCGCACCTCCGGTCTCCCCCTGTGAAGCGATGACGAGCGCACCACAGAGAGGGATCCGATGGACACCGACATCATCCGGCGGGCCGGGCGCCGCGAGTGGACCGGGCTGGCGGTGCTGACGCTGCCCACCCTGCTGCTCTCCCTGGACATGAGCGTGCTCTACCTGGCGCTCCCCCACCTGAGCGCCGATCTCGGCGCGAGCGCCACCCAGCAGTTGTGGATCATGGACGTCTACGGCTTCATGATCGCGGGCTTCCTCGTCACGATGGGCACGCTCGGCGACCGCATCGGCCGGCGCCGCCTCCTGCTGATCGGCGCCACCGCGTTCAGCGCGGCCTCGGTGGCGGCGGCCTACTCCACCAGCCCCGAGATGCTGATCGTCACGCGGGCCCTGCTGGGCATCGCCGGATCCACCCTGATGCCCTCGACGCTGGCGCTGATCAGCACGATGTTCACCGACCCGCGGCAGCGCGGCCGGGCCATCGCGGTCTGGATGAGCGCGTTCATGGGCGGGGTGGCGCTGGGCCCGGTGATCGGCGGCGCGATGCTGGAGCACTTCTGGTGGGGCGCGGCGTTCCTGCTCGGCGTGCCGGTGATGGTCCTGCTGCTGGCCACAGGCCGCACGCTGCTCCCCGAGTACAAGGCGCCGCGGGCCGGGCGGCTCGACCCGCTGAGCGTGGTGTTGTCGCTGCTGGCGATCCTGCCGGTCGTGTACGGGCTCAAGGAGCTGGCCAAGCAGGGCTGGCGGCCGGTCCCGCTCGGCGTGCTGGCCGTGGGCGCGGTGTTCGCCGTCGTGTTCGTCCGGCGCCAGCGCCGGCTCGCCGACCCGCTGCTGGACCTGCGGCTGTTCACCAACCGCACGTTCAGCTCCGCGCTGCTGATCTGGCTGCTGTTCGGGCTCGTGCAGGGCGGCAGCTTCCTGTTCTTCGCGCTGCACCTTCAGGTCGTGGCCGGGCTCTCGCCGATGGCGGCGGGCCTGTGGCTGCTGCCCTCGTCGCTGGCCATGATCGCCGGCTCGCAGTCCGCGCCGGTGCTGGCGCAGCGGTTCCGCCCGGGCGTCCTCATCGCGGCCGGGCTGCTGCTGACCGCCGCCGGCTACCTGGTGCTGACGGGCGTCGACGCCTCCGGCGGCGTCGCCGTGCTGGTGACCGGCCTGACCGTGTCGCTGTTCGGCTGCGGCCTGGCGGCGGCGCTGGGCACCGACCTGATCCTCGGCGTCGTCCCCGCCTCCAAGGCCGGATCGGCGTCCGCCCTGTCGGAGACGGGCGCGGAGCTGGGCATCGCGCTGGGCGTGGCGACCCTGGGCAGCCTCGGCACGGCGGTCTACCGCGACCGGCTCACCGAAGCCCTGCCCGAGGGGCTGCCGGCCGGCGCCGTGCGGACCGCGACCGAGGGCATCACCGGCGCGGCGGAGGCCGCGGGCTCGCTGCCCGCCGGTCAGGGCGGGCTGCTGCTCGCCGTCGCGCGCGACTCGTTCACCTCGGGGCTCACCACGATGGCCGGGCTGAGCGCCGCGATGTTCACCGCCCTGGCGGTGCTGGCGTTCCTCACCCTGCGGCACGTCCGGCCGGGCGGCGAGGGCGCGGCGGAGGCCTCAGAAGTGGAAGCCGCCGGAACGGCCGTTGCGGTCGGCGAGAAGCCCGGCGAGGGTGGCCACGGCGATCTCGGCGGGCGTCCGGGAGCCGATGTTGAGGCCGATGGGCCGGTGCACGCGGGCGATGTCGGCCTCGTCCACGCCGAGGGCCCTGAGCGCCTCGACGTGCGGGCCGGCGTGGCGCGGGTTGCCCATCACGCCGACCCAGCGGGCGTCGGCGGCGAGTGCGTCGCGCAGCACTAGCCCCAGCTCGCCGCGGTGATGGTCGGTGACCACGACGTCGGCTCCGGCGGGCAGGCCCGGCGGCATCTCGGTGACCACTCCGGCACCGAGGTCCGCCGCGGCCGCCCGTTCGTCGTCGGGCTCGACCAGGATGCCGCGGTAGCCGAGGTCGGCCCCGTAGCGCAGCAGGAACCCGGCGACCGGGGAGGCGAACACCGCGACCAGCGTGCGGTCACCGGTCTCCGGGCGGGCCTCGCCGTGGGCGACGGCGCACGACGGATCGGTCTCGGGTGCGTCGGACATGCCGCCAGTCTCCCAGAGTCCCCGGCGTTTCAGAGGCCGCCGTTTCAGAGGCCGCCGCTCCAGCGCGCGGCCCGGCCCATCACCCGTTCGACCGCGTCCGGCGCGACCAGGTCGGTCAGCTGGCCGGCGACGCCCGCCGGATGGCTCACCCGCACCGGCCGGTGGATCACCGCCCGCACGATCATCTCGGCGCCAGACCGCGCCGACATCGCCGGCAGCTCCCGGTAGACCCGGGTCGGCGCGATCATGTCGGTCCGGACCAGCGGCATGTGCACCGTCGTCCAGTGCACCCCGTCGCGGCGCGTCTCCGGCGCGGCCGACCGCGCGAACGCGTCCATCGCCGCCTTGGACGCCAGGTAGCCGGCGAACAGCGGCTGCGCGCCGACCTGCACGGCCAGCGTCGAGACGTTGACGACGTGCCCGCCGCCGCGCTCGCGCATGGCGGCGACGACCGGCAGGGTGAGCCGCAGCGCGCCGAAGAAGTTCAGCCGCATCAGCCGTTCGATGTCGTTCATCGGGTCGCCGGCCCGCGACAGCGCGCGCCGGATCGAGTGCCCGGCGTTGTTGACCAGGACGTCGGCGCCCGTGCCGACGTCGGCGACCAGCGCGTCGACCTGGTCGTCGTCGGTCAGGTCGCAGGGCCGCGCCAGCGCGCTCCCGCCGCGCCGGCCGATCTCCTCCGCCAGCTCCTCCAGCCGGTCGGCGCGGCGCGCGACGAGCACCACCTCGGCGCCGGCCGCGCCCAGCAGCAGCGCGGTCTCGCGGCCGATGCCCGCCGACGCCCCGGTGAGGACGACGCGCTTGCCGGCGACGGCGTCGCGCAGCGAACGGTCGCCGCCGGTCAGCGCCCTGCGCACGCGGCCGAGCTGCCGCTTGGGGTCGAACTCGGCGCCGACCCTCCAGACCAGGTCTCCTGGGTTCATGCGAGTGCTCTCCTGTGACGCGGAACGGACGGCGGGGCCTTACCTGGTACTAGATGTATCGGGTACATCGCGTTTATGATCAGCCTCGTGGCTGATTCCGTCAAGGGCCCCAAGAAGGACGGCCGGGCCGCCCGCTGGGAGGAGCACCGCGGCCGGCGGCGCGCGGAGTTCGTCGACGCCGCCGTGCGCGCCGTGGAGCGGCACGGGCCCGACGTGCGCACCGACCAGATCGCGGCCGAGGCCGGCGTCCCCCGCCCGCGCCTCTACCGCTACTTCGACGGCAAGGCCGACCTGGAGCGCGCCATCGTGGAGCGCGCCGGCGACCTGTGCGCCGCCGAGTTCGCGGCGCTCTGGGATCCGCACGGCACGCCCGCCCAGATCATCGGGACCGCCGCCGACTCCTGGCTGCGCTGGGTCACCGACCACGCCAACCTCTACCGGTACGCGCGCAAGGTGCACGCCGCCGGGCTGCACGCCCCCTACAGCGAGACCAAGTCGGCGTTCGGCGGGCGCGTCTCGGCGCTGCTGCGCGCGTACGCCGGGTTCCTGGGCCTCGACCCGCGCGTCGCCGAGCCGCTCTCCTCCGGCATCCTGGGCATGGCGGAGGCCGCGACCCACCGCTGGCTCGAGGCCGGGCAGGAGGTCGGGCGCGACGAGATGGCCGGTCACCTGGCGCGCTGGATCATCGCCATGCTCACCGACACCGCCGCCCACCTGGGCACCAGCCTCGACCCGTCGAAACCGCTCCCCGAGCTCGCCACGGTGCGCCCCGCCGCCGACTGACCTTGCTTCACAGGGCCGAAACACTTCCCTCCGCGCCGTCTTGCCTGCACCCTGGAGTGCACAACCCCGGCAGGCACGCTCAGGAGGGACAGTGATCGTGAGACCGGAGGGCGGCCCGCGGGTTGTCGTGGGGGTCGACGACTCGCCGGGCGCGCGGTGCGCGCTGGCCTGGGCGATCGGCGAGGCCCGCATCCGGGGCCTGCCCCTGCTGGTCGTCCACGCCGCGCCGCTGCCCGCGCACGTGGCCGCGGCGGGCCAGCTCGGCTGCGTGACCGAGGCGCTCCAGGGCTCCGGCGAGCAGCTCATCACCCAGCTGCTCTGCGAGGTCGCCGACGGCTCGCCGGCCGGCGTGGCCACGTCGATGTTGTCGGTCGTCGGCGAGCCGGGCGCCACGCTGGTGCGCGTCGCCCGCTGCGACGACATCCTGGTCGTCGGCCGCGGCGAGCGCGCCGCGCTGTCCAGGCTGCTGCGCCCCTCCGTCCGGCTGCACTGCGCGCGCCGCACCCGCGCCACCTTCGTCTGCGTCCGGCCGCCCGCCTTCCAGTCGATGCTGGAGCAGCTCTCGGAGGGCGAGAGACCCGGCGACAGGTTCGGCATCCGGCGGCTGAGCCAGCGCCTGTGGGGGCCCGACCGGGTCTGACGGCGGCACGCCCCCCGGTGATCGGCCGTACGGGAACCGGGATACCGTGGATGATGCGCAAGTACGTGATCATCGGTGTCCAGGGCAGCGGCAAGGGCACCCAGGCCACGCTGCTGGCCCGGGCCTTCGACCTGGTGCACATCAGCGTCGGCGACATCTTCCGCTGGCACGTGCAGAGCCACACCAAGCTCGGCGCCCAGGTGCGCCGCACCATGGCGGCGGGCGACCTGGTGGGCGACGACCTGGTCGAGGGCGTGGTCCGCGACCGGCTCACCCAGCACGACTGGAACTACGGCTTCATCATCGACGGGTTCCCGCGCAGCGCGCGGCAGGCGGAGTTCTTCCTGGAGAGCTACGACATCGACGGCGTGATCCACCTCGACCTGCCGGACGCCGAGGTGCGCCGCCGGGTGCTGGCCCGGCGCCTGTGCTCCCGGTGCGGGATGGACTACAACCTGATCGCCGACCGGCCCGCCGAGGAGGGCCGGTGCGAGGTGTGCGGCGGCGACCTGGTCCCGCGCGAGGACGACACCGACCAGGCGCTGGCCGAACGGCTGCGCCAGTATCACGAGAAGATCGATCCGGTGCTGGAGCTGTTCCGGCGCAAGGAGTACGTGGTCACCGTCGACGCCAGGCCGGACATCGAGACGGTCCAGCACGAGATCCGCCGCCGGCTCGGCCTGCCCTTCTCCACCGCCGTGCAGGAGGCCTAGATCGTTGATGTGAAATTTGGTGATGTCCGGCGGGCGTGACGAAGGGCATCCAAGATCGGTTTGTGAAGACTGAACTGGACGCCCTTCTGA
>NZ_JBEYUA010000021.1:162593-163335 GCF_040643285.1 Spirillospora sp. NPDC047279 | reverse complement strand
CGGTGGCCACCGGCCGGTCGAGATCTACACCAACCCGAGCCAGCATCCCCAACTTTCAGATCCGGGTTTCTGAGCCAACTTCTTGACGCGAGACAAGATCTCAGAACCCAGCCATGTGTATAGGTGATCCGCGCCGCAGCCTGAGTACTGCACCGAAACTCGCGCTACGCGCGGCTTATAGGTTCGAACGTCAGCGACCAAGCCAACCCCACAATGGACAGAGAACCCCTAACCGGTTGCCTACTTTCTTGTCGCCGCCAAGTTTGAACAGAAGACCGCGCCCACTCGCACCCGGGTATCAGTGCAAATAGCAAGGGGGTGACCGTAGCCGCCACTCTCCGAAAGGAGCAAAGGGGGCTAACCGGGAGAAGTAAGACCCGCAGCAACGCACCAAGCCTCAACCGCCCGCCTCCCTTCTTGTCGCTGCCGAGCTTGAACAGCAGACCGCATCCACCTGCACCCGGGCACAGCGCAAAGCCAGAGGGGCGACCGTGGCCGTCCCTGAAGGGGTACTGATCTAACCGGAGATGTGTCGGCCCGCAGAAGTCATCGACCCGAACCGCTCAGGCTCCCTGTTCGTCGCCGCCGAGTTCGAACCTTCAGCCTCGCCCCCGCCCGCAGGCGGGCGACCGCACACCAACAGGGCGACCGATGCCGCGTGCACCAACACGCAGGACCAAACGCGCGGCACCAAACGCGCGGCACCAAACGCGTGCCCACAACCGGTGCCCCGTGCGCGGGG
>NZ_JBEYUA010000021.1:0-162496 GCF_040643285.1 Spirillospora sp. NPDC047279 | reverse complement strand
GGGCCTCTCGTGCGCGGGGCCTCTCGTGCGCGGGGCCTCTCGTGCGCGGGGCCTCTCGTGCGCGGGGCCTCTCGTGCGCGGGGCCTCTCGTGCGCGGGGCCTCTCGTGCGCGTGCCTCCCGTGCGCGCTCCGCGCGTGCTCGATGCGCGTGCTCGATGCGCGTGCTCGATGCGCGTGCTCGATGCGCGTGCTCGATGCGCGTGCTCGATGCGCGTGCTCAGGACTGCGTGCCTGCGTGCGTCGCGCTGGCAGCCAGCGACCAGCCACACGGCGCACCCTCGCCCTTGAATCGATCATCTAGGCGACAAGGAGACCCTCGGCCCGGCGCAGGGTCTCGCGGAGGTTGGCCTCGGTGGTCGGCTTGTGGGCCTCGGGGAACGTGAGCCAGCGGAGGGGCGCGTCCGGCTTCTCGGGACGGACCTCGTCCGGAGTGTTCGTCGCCAGAACGAAGCGCAGGTCGGCGTGCTCGTGGGCGGGCTCGCGCGGGGACTCGGGCACCGGAACGATCACCAGGTGGAGCGGCTCGGCGGAGAGCGGGCGCAGGTCGGTGAGGCCGGTCTCCTCCTCGCCCTCGCGCAGCGCGATCTTCAGCGGGTCGGTCTCGCCGGGGTCGGCGTGGCCGCCCACCTGAAGCCAGGCCTGGATGTGCGTGTGCCAGCGCAGGAGAACGCGACGCGACGGCGGGTGGACGATCAGCGCGGACGCGGTGAGGTGGAGCGGCGTGCCCCGATCCCACGGGTCAGGGCCGCCGAGGACGGCCTCGACCCGCGCGACGTCCGCCGCCTCGGTCGAGCTTCGCGGCTCGGGCAACATCAGCGCGATTCCTCCTGCACGAACGAGACCGTCTCTCCCAGAGATCATGCAGGGTATCGACGTCTCCATGGCGACGAGGGCACTTGTCACTTTGTCGACACGCCCCGCTGCGGGCGCCCGGGTGCGTGTCAGGTTTCCGGTCGGACGTACTTCAGGAACCAGTGTCCGCGGACGTGGTCAGCCTGAGAGAAGAAGGGGTGATCCGGATCGGTCATCTGGCGGAACAGGAACTCCGTCGCCGTGCACTCGAAACGGCTTCCCGCGCCGAGACTGTCGATGGCGTAGAGGGGCCACCGGTCGGGGTCGCGCCCTTCGGTGATCCAGAAGAACCACTCCTGGTGTTCGTTGTTCGACCAGGGAAGCAGCGAGCCCGGGGCAGGGAAGGGCGGGTGCTCGTCGTCCAGCGAACTCCCGTCATCGGCGTTCAGGATCAGCTCGTCCGGATCGAAGACGCGAAAGAACAGGTCGAACATGCCGTCGCAGCCGAACGTCTCGACGAGCCGCTTGTAGTCGCTCGGGACGGGCACCCCCAAGCGTGACTCGATCGCGGTCCAGTCGGGTGCGGGCACCGGTGACGGTGCGCCGCCGGTGATCGCGACCAGGCGTTCCAGCCACGACGGCTCCGGCGGCAGTTCGTCCGGGCTCGGCAGGTTCCGCTCCGTGACGGCCATGAGCGGCCGCCCGGAGGGGGCCCGTCCGAGCAGGACCATCCGCCGGAATCGCACCCAGGCGTGTGTCCAGTCACCGAAGGGCAGATCGGGGATGTCCGCCCATGAAGCCCCGTTCCGCCGGCTGAACGTCCTCACCAGGCTGTCCAGGTCCGTGGTCTCGGAGATCGCCAGGCAGGCGTGCCCGTCCGGGTGCCCGGCCTCGTCACAGGTCAGGTCGACGTCGAAGGCCGACATGAGCCTGTGGGCGTCCGCCACCAGCTGCTCATCGTTCATGGAGCACAGCCCAGGACACACGGACGGAGCGGGATACCGGCGCTGGACCTCGGTCCGGCCTCCCGCCACAGGCGCCGGCGACCGCGGCTACTCATGCCGGTCGTAACTGGCGGCGGTGGACGGCTGGAAGTCGGGCTGCCGGGGCTCCGGGTCGTCCTCGTCCTCCTCCTCGCCGGCGGGGAAGCCGAACTTCTCGTAGTCGCCGATGAGCAGTGCGTAGATCACGTCGGCGAGACCACAGGTCAGCGGTGGGCCCTGGTCGTTGTACCGGGGCCAGAAGATCAGCGGCCAGGACTCCGGGTCCTCGCCCTCGGTCAGCCAGCCCAGACAGTCGCCGTGCGCGGTATCGGCCACCGGCAGGAAGCCGCCCGGCTCCGGCCACACCGCAAGGGGAAACTCCCCTTCGTCATCATCTTCGCGCAGCTGGCGGTACCCGTCGCGGGCCCTCGCGGAGAACCTCGGCATGCCGTGCCGTCCCGACCGCCCCGGCGGGCGGAACCGCAGCCAGCCCGCCCACATCCCGGCGCCGTACTGGTCGATCAGATCCACGTATTCGCTCGGCAGCCGGGTGCCCACCTCCGCGAAGATCGCTTCCCAGCCGCGTTCGCCGACGTAGGGGGACTCGGGTGGTGGGACGAAGTTCAGGAGGGTGCTCAGCGCCGGATTTCCCATGACGGCGATTATGGCGATCACCCACGACGACGGGTCGGGGGAAGCCGGTCCGTGGCGACAAAACGCCACGGCACCGGGCGTCCGGGGCCTGCGCCGGGCGGGGACGGCCGGGCGTTCAGGGCGGGGGTCAGGCGGCGGCGATGACCTCGATCTCCACCAGCCAGTCGGGGGTGAGGGTCTCGGCGACGATGGCGGTGGTGGGGACGACCCGGCCGCCGAGCGCCTTGAGGCGGGCGTTCATGTTGGCCTCGGCGTACGAGGCGTCGCGCAGGTAGCTGGTGACGCGGACGATGTTGTCCACGGTCATGCCCGCGGAGGCGAGGATCGTGCGGAGGTTGGACCAGATCAGGTCCAGCTGCTCGTCGAGGGTGGGGGCCGGGGTGCCGGTGGGGTCGAGGCCCATCGTTCCGGCGACGTAGACGGTGCGCTCCGCGTTGCGTACCTCGATGGCGTGCGCCCAGTCGGTGGCGGGATAGATGCCTTCGGACGGGTTGTGGACGGAGATCTCCATGGTCGGATCGTGGCAGCCGGACGGGCGGCGGCGCATCCGAATTACGCGGCGCCCAGCCAGAGCTCGATCTCGTGCCAGAGGTCGGAGAGCGAGTAGCCGTAGTGGCGCGCGGCGACCAGGCCCACGGCGACGACGGTCATGAGGATCATCAGTTGCAGGATGCCGCCCCCGTTGGGGTCGTCGCCGCGACGGCGGCGGTCGGCGTCGTCCTGGGCCCAGCGGTCCACGAAGGCCCGGTGTTGCTCCTGGTGCCAGCTGCGTTCGTGGGCAGGTCTCATCGATGTGCTCCCGGGGAGGTGGACGTCTCCTAGTGAGACGCCTGAGCCCCGAGACAGGTTCACACGCTGAGTTAAGAGTTGATTACGGAGCGGATTTATCGGGCGAATCTAGAGCTTTTCGACCGGGGCGTAGCGCAGAACGAGGCGCTTGACGCCGTACTCGCCGCCGAAGTCGATGCTGGCGGCGGCCTTGTCGCCGGCGCCGTCGACGGTGACGACGGTGCCGAGGCCGAACGAGTCGTGCGTGACCTTGTCGCCGGGCGACAGGCTCGGGACGACGCGGTTGCCCGGCGAACGCACGCCGGGACGTGCCGCCATGCGGGCCATCGCCGGGGTGCTGGACGTCGAGGACGCCTCGCGCTCCCAGTCGACCAGGTTGGACGGGACCTCGCCCAGGAAGCGGGAGGGCGGGTTGACCTGCGGCGCACCCCACGAGCTGCGCATCGTCGCGCGCGACACGTAGAGGCGCTGGCGGGCCCGGGTGATGCCGACGTAGGCGAGCCGGCGCTCCTCTTCGAGCTCCTTGGGGTTGCTCATCGCGCGCAGGTGCGGGAAGACGCCGTCCTCCATGCCCGTCAGGAAGACGACCGGGAACTCCAGTCCCTTGGCGGTGTGCAGGGTCATCAGGGTCACGACGCCCTGGTCGGTCTCGTCGGGCTGCTCGCCGGGCGGGATCGGGGCGCTCTTGGCGCCGCCGGGGATCGAGTCGGCGTCGGCGACGAGCGCGACCTGCTCGAGGAATTCGACCAGCTTGCCCTCGGCCGACTCGCCTTCGAGGCGTTCCTCGAACTCGCGGGCGACGGCCTCGAACTCCTGGAGGTTTTCGATGCGGGTCTCGTCCTGCGGGTCCTTGGACGCCTGGAGCTCGGCCAGGTAGCCGCTCTTGAGGAGGATCTGCTCGACCAGCTCGCCCGGGGTCGCGGTCTCGGCGGCGGCCGCCAGCTCGTCCAGGAGCGTCACGAACTCGCGGACGGCGTTGATCGAGCGGGTGGCCATGCCGGGCACGTCCTCGGGCCTGCGGAGGGCCTGCCAGAACGAGATGCGCTCGCGGGCGGCGTACGCCTCGACGCAGGCCTCGGCACGGTCGCCGATGCCGCGCTTGGGCACGTTGAGGATGCGCCGCAGCGACACGGTGTCTTCGGGGTTGCCGAGCACGCGCAGGTACGCGAGCAGGTCGCGGACCTCCTTGCGCTCGTAGAAGCGCACGCCGCCGACGACCTTGTAGGGCAGGCCGACGCGGATGAACACCTCTTCGAACACACGCGACTGGGCGTTGGTGCGGTAGAAGATCGCGACGTCGCCGGGCCGGGCGTCGCCGTTGTCGGTGAGCTTGTCGACCTCGTGCGCGACGAACGCGGCCTCGTCGTGCTCGTTGTCGGCGACATAGCCGATGATCTTGTGTCCCTCGCCCTGGTCGGACCAGAGCTTCTTGGGCTTGCGGTCGGCGTTGCGCTCGATCACCGCGTTGGCCGCCGTCAGGATCGTCTGCGTGGAGCGGTAGTTCTGCTCCAGCAGGATCGTGGTGGCCTCCGGGTAGTCGCGCTCGAACTCCAGGATGTTGCGGATGGTCGCACCGCGGAACGCGTAGATCGACTGGTCGGCGTCACCGACCACGCAGAGCTCGGCGGCGCCGATGCCCTCGACCGGCGCGGTCAGCTCGCGCACCAGCTCGTACTGCGCGTGGTTGGTGTCCTGGTATTCGTCGACCAGGACGTGCCGGAACCGCCGCCGGTAGTGCTCGGCGGCCTCGGGGAAGACCTGGAGCAGGTTGACCGTCAGCATGATCAGGTCGTCGAAGTCCATCGCGCCGGCCTGCATCAGGCGCGCCTGGTACATCTCGTAGGCCTCGGCGAGCGTCTGCTCCATGTGCGTGGAGGCGCGCGCCTTGTAGGACTCGTAGTCGATGAGCTCGTTCTTGAGGTTGCTCACCTGCGTCGAGAACGACCGGGGCGGGTAACGCTTGGGGTCCAGGTCGAGCTCGCGGCAGACCAGCGCCATCAGCCGCTGCGCGTCGGCCTGGTCGTAGATCGAGAACGAGGACGGGAAGCCGAGCCGCTTGGCCTCGCGGCGCAGGATGCGCACGCACGCCGAGTGGAAGGTCATCACCCACATCGCGCGGGAACGCGGGCCGACCAGGGCGTCGACGCGCTCCTTCATCTCGGCCGCGGCCTTGTTGGTGAAGGTGATCGCCAGGATCTGGCCGGGGTGCACGTCACGCTCGCCCAGCAGGTGGGCGATGCGGTGGCTGAGCACCCGGGTCTTGCCCGAGCCTGCACCGGCGACGATCAGCAGGGGGCCGCCGGCGTGCACGACGGCGGCGCGCTGCTGCGGGTTGAGGCCCTCGAGAAGGGGGTGCGCATCGGTCTTCGACATCACGAGCGAGTCTAGAGCCAGGGACCGACAAACACGTCCCGCACGCCCGACACGCACCGCGACGAGAGATCACCAGTCCGAAACCGGAGATAGGGTCGCCGGGCCCTTTTCCAGGCCTTGACTGACCTCCCTGACAGGCGGAGCGTAATCCGCAGAGGGCGGCGCGTACGCTGGCCCGGACCCCCACCATTTCGTGGCTTCGGCCTGCCATGTCCGCCCCGGATCGCGCTGGGCCAGCCGGGGCCCACGCCGAGTGACGGGAAGGTGGAACAAGGATGATCCACCCGCAGGAGACACAACGCCAGCAGGAAGCGCAGCGACGCGCTCAGGAGCTCGAGGTGCCCGAGGCGCGGATCGAGATGATCCCGCCCCAGCTGCGCATCGAGGGTGCGGCGATGCCCGCCGCCCCACAGCCGGTCCCGCGTCCGGTGCCGATCCCGGTGCCGGTCGTGACCGGCCATCGCGCTCTGATCTACAAGCAGGACCCGTCGGTCACCCAGCTCGGCGTGCGCGCGGTCTTCATCCCGACCGTCGTGCTGAACGGGCCCACGGACGCCCGCGTCACGACGCTGCTCCAGGGCACGACACCGGTGGCGCGCAACGTCAACGGCGACTTCATCTTCACCCCCAACACCCCCGAGTTCGACTGCGCGCACAGCTTCGCGGTCGTCCGGGCGACGCTGGCCATGTGGGAACGCCACAACGGCGGCAACCCCATCCCGTTCGCCTGGAACGTGGGCGGCAACACCGAGCGCATCACCGTGCACCCGCGCGCGGGCGTCGGCGCCAACGCCTTCTACAGCCGCACCGCCAAGGTGCTGAAGTTCCTGCACTTCGTGCCGCAGGGCCCGCCGTCGCGCCCCGAGGTCTTCACCTGCCGCTCGTTCGACATCGCCGCGCACGAGATGGGCCACGCGGTGCTGGACGGGCTCAAGCCGGGCTGGCTCGGCGCCGGCAACCCGCCGCAGACCGGCGGCATCCACGAGGCGTTCGGCGACCTCACCGCGATCTTCCTCGCGCTGGCCCAGCCGGACCAGGCGGAGGCGCTGATCGCGCTCACCCGCGCCAACCTGCACGACAAGTCGTTCCTGCCCGCGATGGCCGAGGAGTTCGGCGCCGCGCTGGGCAAGGACTTCGGCCTGCGCAACGCCGACAACGACCTCAAGCTGAGCCAGGTCAGCAACGAGGTGCACGCGGTCTCGCAGGTGTTCACCGGCGCGATCTACGACGTGCTGGCCGACATCTTCGCGTTCGAGCGCAACCGGCAGCGCAAGACCAAGGACCCGGCGATGGTGCTCATCGAGGTCGCGCACAAGCTCGCCAAGCTGCTGTTCGACGGCATCGTCGCGGCCCCCGCCACCGGCGCCACGTTCGTGGACGTCGCCAACAAGATGTTGCAGATCTCCGGCAGCCAGGGCGACCCGGCCAACTACCGGACGTTCATCCGCAACCGCTTCGCCGTCCGTGAGATCACCACCGTGTCGACGCCGCTCACCGACCTGATGAGCGGCCGGCTCAACATGACCGACGCCGACTACACCGGCGACGGCCAGGACGTCACCGAGGTGTCCATGCACGACGAGCACTCGGCGAGCCTGCGCGCCGAGCAGGACCGTTCGCGGTGCTGCGGCACCATGCAGATGCCCGAATTCCAGGCCATCGACGCCGAGAAGCTCAACCAGCGGGGCTCGCTCGACAACGACGACATCCTGCGGGAGGAACTGGACGAGCTGCGCCGGGCCTTCAACAAGTAGGCGGGCCGGCGGAAAACGTCCAAAAGATCTCTCCGGATTCCGGTCGTCGTGTCCAATGGCGGGCACGACGACCGGAGGGCCCGGCATCGGCGCCGGCCCCGGGAGGCGATGACAGATGCAGGTCAAGATCGAGAGCACCGGCGGTTTCGCGGGCGACCAGGTCATGGTCGCGATGTACGACACCGCCGACCTGTCCGAGCCAGAGGCCAAGAAGATCCGGCACGCGGTGGAGTCGCTCTCCGTCGCCGAGGAGGCCGCCCGGCCCGGCGAGATCGGCGCGGACCTGCCCGCCTACCGCATCACGGTGGACGGCCCGGACGGCGAGCACCGGGTCTTCGACGTCGAGGGCGAGCACCCACCGGCCCTCGACGAGCCCCTGACCATCCTCCTGCGAGGCCCCCAGGAGCCCGCCGCCCCGCCCCAAGGCGGCCGGCCCCCCAAGCCCCCAAGCCCCTCCGGCCTCTGACGACGGCGCGGGCCTGGGCGGCTTGGGTCCCCTGAGGCGGGCGAGCGCCCGCCGGTCAGGTTTTGCGGTGGTCGCGGGCCGACTCGGCGGCGGCCACCACGGCGTCCAGGGGGGCTCCGGTGGCGGCCATGGACGCCGCCGCGACCGCGCCCTCGACGAGCGGGGCGTCGGCCAGGACGGCGACGCCGTCGGCGTCCTCGACGTAGAGCTTGGCGCTGAGCACCGAGCTGCCGAGGTCGGCGAGCAGGACGACGCCGTCGCCGTCGTCGGCGGCCCGCGCCGCGCGTTCGACGAGGTCGAGGCTGGTGCCCAGCCCGCCGTCGGCGTCGCCCCCGGCGGTCTCGACCACCGCCTTGCCCACGCCCATGGTCCGGGCGACCTCGGCGGCCCCCTCGGCGAGCGTCCGGCTGTGCGAGATGATCACGATCCCGACCACGTCAGGCCCTCCCCTCGGCGACGTCGGCCAGCGCGGCCAGGATGAGCGCGGTGGACGCCGCGCCCGGGTCGAGGTGGCCCACGCTGCGCGGCCCCAGGTAGCTCGCCCGGCCCTTGCGCGCCTGCATCGGCACGGTCGCGTCGGCGCCCTCGCGGCCCGCCTCGGCCGCCGCCCGCGCGCAGTCGGCCAGTCCATTCCCGCCGGCCAGCGCCTCGTCGTACGCCCGGACGGCCGGAGCGAGGGCGTCCACCATCGTCTTGTCGCCCTCGGCCGCCTGCCCCAGCTCCTGAACGCCCTCCAGGGCTGCGCGCAGCGCGGCGCCGAGCAGGGCTGCGTCGATGTCGTCGGCGTCGCCGCAGGCCTTGCCCGCGCGGCGCAGCGCCGTCCCGTAGAGGGGCCCGGACGCGCCGCCGGTCTTGGACACGATCGCCCGCCCGGCCGCGATGAGGACTTTGCCCGGCGGGCCGCCGGCGGGCAGCGCGCCGACGGCGGCGGCGAAACCGCGGCTCAGGTTGAGGCCGTGGTCGCCGTCGCCGATCGCCGCGTCCAGCCGGGTCAGCCGCTCGGCCTCCGTGGTGACCGACGCGGCCGCCCGGCGGACGAACTCCGCGATCTCGGGCCCGTTCACCGGCCCCACCGGAGGGCCGGGGTCTCGACCGGGGCGTCCCACAGGCGGGTCAGCTCCGGGGTGAGCCGGCACACCGAGATCATGCAGCCGGCCATCTCCAGGCTGGTCACGTACGGCCCGACCAGCGTGCGGGCGACGATCGCGCCGTGGTCGGCCAGCCAGCCCGCGGCCGCCCCGTACGCCACGTACTGCTCGATCAGCGGGGTGCCGCCCATGCCGTTCATGAGCACCAGCACCTCGGCGCCGGACAGCGGCATGTCGGCGGTGATCGCCGACAGCGCGGCGTCGACGATCTCGGCCGCGGTCATGGCCTTGGCGCGTTCCCGGCCGGGCTCGCCGTGGATGCCGATGCCGAGCTCGATCTCGTCCTCGCCCAGCTCGAACGTGGGCTCGCCCGCCGCGGGCACCGTGCACGGCGACAGCGCCACACCGAACGAGCGGCTGCGCTCGTTGACCTCGCGGGCGACGGCTGCGACCTCGGCCAGCGAGCCGCCCTCCTCCGCGCGGGCCCCTGCGATCTTCTCCACGAACAGCGTGGCGCCGGTGCCGCGCCGTCCCGCGGTGAACGTGCTGTCCTCGACGGCGACGTCGTCGTCGACCAGGACCGACGCCACCTCGATGTCCTCGTCGTCGGCCAGTTCGGCGGCCATGCGGAAGTTGAGGACGTCACCGGTGTAGTTCTTCACCAGATGGACCACGCCGGCGCCGCCGCTCACCGCCGTGGTCGCGGCGAGGATCTGGTCGGGCACCGGCGAGGTGAAGACCTCTCCCGGCGCCGCCGCGTCGAGCATCCCGTACCCGACGAAACCGCCGTGCAGGGGTTCGTGCCCGGAGCCGCCGCCCGACACCAGGCCCACCTTCCCGGCACGCGGCGCGTCCCCGCGCACGATGATCCGGGTCTCGGGATCGACTCGCAGGGACGGATGCGCCGCGGCCAGGCCGCTCAGCGCGTCGGCGACGACGTCAGCTGGGGCGTTGATGAGTTTGCGCATGCCTCTGCTCTACCCCGGCCCGGACGCCCGTCCCAGGCCCAATCCGCCCGATCGGCTCGATACCGAACCCGATCGGCTCGATACGGAATCCGCCTTATACGAATCGTCGGCGGCTCCGCTTATTGTTGAAATCGTGACTACAGATGGAGACGTACGGCGCGTTCTCGTGGTGATGGCGCACCCCGACGACGTCGACTTCGGTGTGGCCGGGACGATCGCGGGCTGGACGGAGCAGGGCGTCGAGGTCGCGTACCTCATGGTCACCGACGGCGACGCGGGCGGTTTCGACGACGGGATCACCCGCGCGGAGATGGCCGTGCTGCGCCGCGACGAGCAACGTTCGGCCGCCAAGTGCGTGGGCGTCGACGACGTGCGCTTCCTCGGCTACCCGGACGGCCGGGTGGAGGCCACGCTCGGCCTGCGCCGCGACATCGCCAGGGTGATCCGGCAGGTGCGGCCCGACCGGGTCGTGATGCCGAGCCCGGAGCGCGACTACGAGCGGATCTACCCGAGCCACCCCGACCACCGGGCGGTCGGCGCGGCGGCGCTCGACGCGGTCTACCCCGACGCGCGCAACCCGTACGCCTTCCCCGAGCTCCTGGAGGAGGGCCTGGAGGCCTGGACGGCCCGCGAGGTCTGGATCGTCGGCGGCCCCACCCTCAACCGCTACGTCGACATCACCGCCCACTTCGAGCGCAAGCTCGCCGCGCTCAGGTGCCACGCCACCCAGACCGCCCACATGGGCGAGGGCGAGCTCGAAGGCATGTTGCGCGGCTGGTTGTCGTCCAACGCGGCGGCCGGCGGGCTGCCCGAGGGTTCCCTCGCGGAATCCTTCCAGGTGGTCAATACCGCCTGATTTGCGGATAACCTCCTCCCGCGAACGATCACCCGCGGGAGAGGCGACCCCCCATGCCCAAGATCCTTCTCGACTGCGACACCGGCATCGACGACGCCATAACGCTCCTCTACCTGGCCTCCCTCGTCCGCGCCGGCGAGGCCGAGCTGGTCGCGGTGGGCACCGTGCACGGCAACATCGACCCCGAGTCCGGCGCCCTCAACACGCTGCGCGTCCTCGAGCTGGCCGGCGTCGAGGGCGTTCCGGTGGCGATCGGCGCGCATCGCCCGATGGCCCAGGACGTGCACTACGCGCTGGACTTCCACGGTCCGGACGGTCTCGGCGGCACCCATCCGCCCGCGCCGCGCGCCGTGCCCACCACCGAGACCGCCGCGGCGCAGATCGTCCGGCTGGCCCGCGAGCACCCCGGCGAGCTGACCCTGCTGGCGATCGGCCCGCTCACCAACCTCGGCACCGCGCTCCTCCAGGCCCCCGACCTGCCCGGCCTGATCCGAGAGGTCGTGGTCATGGGCGGCGCGTTCGACCACCCCGGCAACATCACCACGCACGCCGAGGCCAACATCTGGCACG
Source organism: Spirillospora sp. NPDC047279 (assembly GCF_040643285.1). NCBI lineage: Bacteria > Bacillati > Actinomycetota > Actinomycetes > Streptosporangiales > Thermomonosporaceae > Spirillospora > Spirillospora sp. NPDC047279. The sequence continues at coordinate 151,203 of NZ_JBEYUA010000021.1, read as the reverse complement.
ACCCGGAGGCCGCCGAGCTGGTCTTCGCCGCCGACTGGCCGGTGGTGCTCGTCCCGCTGGACGCCACCCACCCGACCGCGGTGGAGGGCCCCTGGCTCGACCGGCTGGCCGCGCACGGCTCCGACCCCGCCCGGTTCGCCAGCCGCATCCTGGAGTTCTACGTCGACTCCTACGAGCCGATCCTCAAGCGCCGCGGCTGCGTCGTCCACGACGCGCTGGCCGCCATGGTCATCCCCGAGCCGGACCTGGGCCGGTACGTCGAACGGCCCGTCCGCGTCGAGCTGCGCGGCGAGCTCACCCGGGGCACCACCGTCTGGGACGCCCGCGCCCAGCCGCGGGCCGACGACCTCCGCCGCCCGGTCAAGGTCCTGGTGGGCAGCGACGTCGAACGGTTCCAGGAACGGCTGCTCGCGTCCGTTCTCGCCCTCTGACACCCGTTCTCGCCCTGTAACACCGCCCACATCCGGTCTGGTGGCTTGTCGCGGCGGTACCGACGTGGCTACGGTGCGGTGATCACGACCCGGGAGCGTCCATGCCGTACGAGATCGAAGCCACCGCCGTCTCCAGCGCGCCGCCCGAGGAGATCTTCAAGCATCTGGCCGTCGCCGAGGCGTGGAGCGAATGGGGCCGGTTCCCGTCCAAGGCGCGCCGCGAACGCGCGGGCACCGACACGCCCAACGGCGTCGGCGCGGTGCGCGCGATCGGGCCCGCCCGCGAGGAGGTCGTGGCGTACGACCCGCCGCGGCACTACGCCTACGTCGCGACCGCGGGGCTGCCCGTCCGCGACTACCGCGCGGACGTCACGCTGGAGCCGCAGGGCTCGAACACCCTGATCCGCTGGAAGGCGAGCTTCGAGCCCAAGATCCCCGGCAGTGCCCCGGCCGTCCGGTTCGTCATCAACCGCCTGCTCACCTCGTTCTCCCGCCGGGTCGCCCGGCACTCCGAACGCTGCGAGCCCGGCTGCCCGGCCCGCCTCCCCGTCTGATCAGACCCCGAGCCCGCACGGCCCGCACGGCCGCCCGGCTCGGCCGCCACGTACGCCTTGTATGACCCGCTCGGCTCACTCGCCTCGTATGACCCGCCCGCCTCGTACGACTCGTGCGGCCCGCCCGCCTGGCTCGCTTCTTAAGGCCTGCCCGGCTCGTACGGCCCGCCCGGCTCGTACGGCCCGCCCAGCTCGCTCGGCTCGCTCGGCTCGTCTGGTCCGCCCGCATTGTGCGGCTCATACGGCTCGGCCTGGGCGAGGATCGTGTCCGCGGTCTCCGCGACGGTGAGGTCCGAGCTGTCCAGCCACAACCCGATCCGCGGGGTCTCCGAGCGCAGCACGCCGTCGAGGTCGTCCACCGTGAACGCGCCGTAGGCCCGCTTGGCCCGGCCCTCCTCGCGCGCCGCGACGGCGTCGGGCCGCGGCGCCAGGACGACCACGTACAGAGGCCTGGCCTGGATCCGTTCGATCGTCCACGGCAGGAACTCGCCGAGGATCACGTCCTGGAGCACCGCGGTGAACCCGGCCTCCGCGTAGGCGTCGGCGGCGGCCGCGGCCAGGCCGTGGCGCAGCCGCAACTGCGCGAGGGCCTCGTCCGACGGGTCCGCGCTCATGTCGGCGCGCCCGTTCACCACGAAACGGCGGAACGTGTCGCCCCGGACGTGCGCCGACCGCGGGAGCCGTTCGGCGAGCGCCTGCGCCACGGTCGACTTCCCGGCCGCCTGGATCCCGGTGATGAGGTAGATGCCCGCCGCCATCCGTCCATGATCTCAGCGCCCGGGGTCCCGCCGGCCACCGCCTGGCTTCGATCATGAGCCAGGGGGTACGCCGATGATCATGATCAGAGCGGCCGGGCGGTCGCTCGTCGCACGCTTCGGGGGGATCGATGCGACGAAGGCTGACCTGCCTCGCCCTGGCCGTGTCCGCGGCGGCCGGGTGCGGCGCCGCACCGGGCCCGGCGCCCGGCGCGGCGGCCCGGCAGCACCTGAGCGCGAACGGCCCGGCGCGGGCCACGCGACCGGCCGAGGCGCACAAGGCGCCGGCGTCGCCCGCGCGGCTCGAATCCGGGACGTTGCGCCGGGCGGTCGCGCGCTACCTTTCGGGGCGGCCGGGCCGTGCCGGGGTGATGGTCACCGACCTGCGGACGGGCCGGAACTTCGGGTACGGCGAGCGGCGCCGCTTCGTCACCGCGAGCGTCATGAAGGTGAACGTGCTCGCGGGTTTCCTCCTCCAGCGTCAGCGCGCCGGGAAGCGCCTCACCGCCGGCGACCGCGCGCTGGCCGCACGCATGATCCGGCACAGCGACAACACAGCCGCCGACGCCCTGTACGCGCGGGTCGGCCGCGGGCCCGGCCTCACCCGCCTCAACCGGGCCTTCGAGCTCCGCGACACCGAGCCGTACCCGACCCGGTGGGGCGCGTCCGGCACCTCGCCGGCCGACCAGGTGCGGCTGCTCCGCGCCCTCGCCACCGGCCCGAGCCCGCTGAACGCCGCGAACCGCCGCTACGCGCTCAAGCTGATGGAGTCGGTCGAGGCGAGCCAGGCGTGGGGCGTGAGCGCCGCCGCCCGCCGCGGCGAGAAGGTCGCGGTCAAGAACGGCTGGACGCCGCTGCGCCACCAGGGGTCGGGCTGGGCGGTCAACAGCGTCGGCCGCGTCCGGGGACGCCACCACGACTTCCTCGTCGCGGTCTGCGGCAACGGCAGCCCCGCGATGGCCACCGGCGTCACCACGGTCGAACGGCTCTCGTCGATGATCGTGACCGCCCTGCGCCGCGCCGGGGCGCCCGGAAAGAGCGACTAGGCGTCGTGGCACCCGGAAAAGGGCGGCTAGATGTAAAGGGCGGCTAGATGTAAAGGGCGGCTAGATGGAAAGGGCGGCCAGAAGTGTAAAGAGCGACTAGAAGCACTGCACAGGCGGTACACCTGGCTAGCCTGGGCGCGTGAGCGTCTGGAGCGGTGCCATCGCGGTGCGTCCGGGGTTGCTCGTCTACACCGGGGCGGTCGGCACCACGGGGCGGCACGCGCATCACTCCGTGCAGATCCTCATCGCGCGGCGGGGCGAGTTCGTCCTGGGCGACGCGGCGGGCGGTCGGCTCGGCTGCCGCGCCGCCGTCGTCCCGCCGGACGTCCCGCACGAGGTCCTCGACGGCGTGGCCGACGCGCTGATGGTGCACCTGGACCCCGAGTCGGCGCAGGGCCGCGAGCTCGCGTCGCGGCCGGCGCCGCACGACGCGGTGGCGGGCTGGGAACGCGCCGGTGCGACGCTCGGCCCGGCCGAGGACATGCTCGGGCTGCTCCCGGCCAGGCGCGAGATCGAGGTGCGCCACCCGGCCGTCGCGCGCACGCTGCGGAGGCTGCCCGGCAGGCTCGAAGGCCCGCCGATCCGGCTGGCCGACCTGGCCCGCGAGGTGAACCTCTCCGAGAGCCGCCTGTCCCACCTCTTCCGCGAGGAGGTCGGTCTGCCGATCAGGCCGTACGTGCAGTGGCTGCGGCTGCAACGCGCGGCCGAGCTCGTCATGTCCGGCGCCTCGGTGACCGAGGCCGCCCACGGCGCGGGCTTCGCCGATGGCGCGCACCTCAGCCGCATCTGCAAGCGGATGTTCGGCATCACCCCGTCGGAGTTCGTCCCCGCGCCGGACTGACGCGGCCGGGCACCCGACGCGGGCCGGGCGCCGGTCCAGCAGGTTCGTTCAAGCGCCGTGCCCGCCGCCGGGTGAAGCTCGGGGCATGGCCACTTCCATGCCGCCCGCCGTCCGCGCCGCCTTCGAGGCCGAACTCGCCGCGGCCCGCGCGTCCACCGACCTCGACGCGATGTGGACGGCGCTCGAACGTGCGCACGTCCTGTCCCAGCCGTGGGCGTGGGCGCACACCCGCGCCCACTGGCACATGCTGGTGCTCGCCGTGCGTTGCCGCGACCGCGCCGAGGCGTTCGGCCAGGTCGTCCGGCTTGTGGTCGGCGGCCCCGGCTCGCTGATGGGCCGCGCGCCGGCCGGCAACACCGGGCGCACGAGCGTCGGCCTGATGACCGTCATGCCCGTTCCGGACGACCTGGCCGCGATCCTGGACGGCCGGACCGAGGTCACGACGTGATGGCGAGGTGCACGCCCCGGTGCGCGGGCTCGTCGATCTCGTCCAGCAGCGCGATCGCGAAGTCGGGGTAGCTCAGCCGGCTCTCCCAGTCGCCGTGGTCGGTGAGCCGGTACGACCCGGCCCGCTCGCCGTCGTGGTCGAAGTCGCCCGCCGGGCTGATGTAGAGCCAGTCCAGCGAGGTCTCGCGCAGCGCCTCCAGGCCGGCCGCGTGCCCCAGGGAGAACTCCCGGTGCTCGGCGGGGAAGCCGGGATCGTCCAGCAGCGCCACCCCGTCCTTCCCGGGCAGCAGGGACGCGATCCCCACGTACACCACCCGCCGCACGCCCGCCTCCGCCAGGCCGGTGCCGACGGCCCGCGCCGCGCGGCCGAAGAAGTCGCGCGCCGGGATGCTCAGATCGGCCGCCGCGACGATCGCCGCGTCGGTCCCCGCCGCCGCCTTGGCGACGGACGCCGCGTCCAGCACGTCACCGGCCACGACGGAGAGCCCGCCGCCCGCCGCCGCGCCCGCGCCCGCGCCCGTGTCCGCGCCAGTGTCCGTGTCCGAGCCCGCCGTTCCGCCCGGCCCTGAGGTGCCCGCCGCGTCCAGCTCGGCGAGGTCCTGGTGGGAGGCGGGGTCGCGGACCACGGCGGTGACGGTGTGACCCCGGCGGAGGGCCTCCGCGACGGCCGTCCTCCCCGCTCGCCCGCCGGCACCGAAAACAACGATCCTGCTCATGGTGACGCCCCTGTCGTCCGTGGCCGGCGTTCCGTCCGCCGCCCGTCGCCGGGACGTTAACCGAGGGCCCGGTTTCCTCCCGGATACCGGACCGCGCGACGATGACCCCCATGACCACGTCACCGCTCGGCCCGGACGAACTGCTCACCACCACCCGCACGGTCCGCAAGCGGCTGGACCTCACCCGCCCGGTGCCGCTGGAACTCGTCCGCGAATGCCTGGAGATCGCCCTCCAGGCGCCGAGCGGCAGCAACCGCCAGGGCTGGCACTGGATCGCCATCACCGAGCCCGAGCTCCGCGAGCGCATCGCCGACTACTACCGGCGTTCGCTCGACACCTACTACCGGTCGGGGCGGTCCGCCGCGTCCCTGTACAAGGACGACCCGGACCGGGCGGCGACGCAGCGGCGCGTCGGCGACAGCTCGCTCCACCTGGCCGACCACATGGGCGAGGTCCCGGTCCTTGTGCTCGGCTGCATCAGGCTGCCCACCGGCGCGCTGCCCGAGGGCAGCCAGGCGAGCCTGTGGGGTTCGCTGCTGCCGGCGGCCTGGAGCTACATGCTCGCGGCGCGCGCCCGCGGCCTCGGCACCGCCTGGACGACCCTGCACCTGGCGTACGAGAACGAGGTCGCCGAGCTGCTCGGCCTGCCCGGCGACGTGCGGCAGGGCGTCCTGATCCCCACCGCCTACTACACCGGCGACACGTTCAGGCCCGCACCGCGCGCGCCGCTCGACGAGGTGTTCCACCTCAACGGGTGGTGAGCTCGCGCAGGTAGGCGCCGAACTTCTCCAGCCCGTCGATGTTGCGCGGCCCGCTGATCCCCTCGTTGTAGTCGAGGACGAAGAAGTTGCCCTTCCTCACGGCGGGCAGCTCGCGCGTCCGGGGGGACGACCTGAGGAAGTCGATCTTCTTCTGGGCGGGCAGGTCGCCGTAGTCGAGGATGATGACGACCTCGGGGGCCGCCTTGGCGACGGCCTCCCAGGTGACCTGCGTCCAGCGCTGGTCGAGCCCGGCGAAGACGTTGCGCCCGCCCGCGCCGCCGATGATGTCGGTGGGCGGGACCTGGGCGCCCGCGGTGAACGGCTGGTCGGTGCCCGAGTCGTACAGGAAGACCGGCACGGGCTCGCCCTTCGGCGCCCTGGCCCGGACGGCCGCGGCGCGCTGCTTCAGGCCGGCCACGACCCGGGTGGCGCGGTCCTCGACCTTGAAGATCCGGCCGAGCCGCTGGAGGTCGCTGTAGAGCGCCTCGAACGGGGTGACGCGCACCGGGTGGCCGGGATAGTTGAAGCAGCTCTCGGTGTGCATGAAGCTCTGGATCCCGAGCTTGTCCAGGATCGCCGGGGTGATGCCGCGCTGGTCGCTGAAGCCCGACTTCCAGCCCGCCACCACGAGGTCGGCCTTGGCCTCCACGACGACCTCCTTGTTGAGCAGGTCGTCGCTCAGCATCCGCACCTTGGCGTAGTCGGCCGCCCAGGGCGACTCGGACACGGGCGGGTTGGCCGGCGGCATCACGTACCCGTGCACGTGCGAGGTCAGGCCGAGGCTGAAGAGCTTGTCGGCGCTGCCGGCCTCGTAGGCGACCGCCCGCCGCGGCACGCTGTACCCGACCGGCTCGCCGCAACGTTCGACGGTGGTCCTGCCGGTGGCGGCGGCCTCGTCCACGTCGGCGCCGCAGGCGGTCAGCACGAACGTCGCGGTGAGCGCGGAGGAGGCGAGCGCGGACGCCCGGAAGGCGCGGGACGCCCGGAAGGGCCGCGAGACCGGGGAGGGCCGCGAGACCGGGGAGATCGGGGAGGGCCGGGAGATCGGGGAGGTTCGGCGGGTTCGGCTGGGCAGCGGCACGTCACGGGCCTTTCATCGAATAGAGAAGCTGAGGCACCCCGGTGCCGGGATGTCGGACGACGGTGGCGGTCACGCCGAACACGTCGTGGATCAGGCGCGGAGTGAGGATCTCCGCGGGGTCGCCGCCGGCGACCAGGCGCCCGCCGGCGAGTACGCCGAGCCGGTCGCAGGCGGCCGCGGCGAGGTTGAGGTCGTGCAGGACGACCAGGACGGTGCGTTCCAGGTCGCGCAGCAGCGAGAGCAGCCCGACCTGGTGGCGTACGTCGAGGTGGTTGGTGGGCTCGTCCAGCACCAGGATCCGGGGCTCCTGGACGAGCGCGCGGGCCAGGAAGACGCGCTGGCGTTCCCCGCCCGAGAGCGTGAGGACGCCGCGCCCGGCGAGGTGGCGCACGTCGAGCAGGTCCATCATCCGGTCGCAGAGGTCGCGTTCGCGCGCGCTCAGCGGCCGGTTGCCGCGCAGGTGCGGCGCCCGGCCGAGCGCGACGACCTCGGCGACGGTGAAGTCGAGGTCGACGGCGGCGTCCTGGGTGGCGGCCGCGATGGTCTGGGCGCTGCGGCGGACGGGCCATCGCGACAGGTCGTCGCCGCCCACCCGGACGACGCCCGCCGTGGGGCGCAGGGCGCGGTAGACGCAGCGCAGGGCGGTGGACTTGCCACTGCCGTTCGGCCCCACCAGGCCGACGACCTGGCCGTCGCCGGCCTTGAGGGACAGGTCGTCCACCAGGGTGCGCCCGTCGGTCACGACCGTGAGGCCGTCCAGGGTCAGGTCCATGCCACAGCCCTTCGAACAGACATGTCAGCGGCCTCCGAAGAGATAGGCGCGGCGCCGCATCAGGGTCACGAACACCGGGACGCCGACGAGCGCGGTGATGACGCCGATGGGCAGTTCGCGCGGGGCCACGAGCGTCCGGGACACCAGGTCGACCCAGACCATGAAGATCGCGCCGATCAGCGGGGCGACGGCCAGGACGCGGGCGTGCGCGGCGCCGGTCACCATGCGGACGAGATGCGGGATGACCAGGCCGACGAAGCTGATGGCGCCGCTGACCGCGACCATCACCCCGGTGACCAGGGAGACCAGGACCAGCAGGGCCCGGCGGTGCCGGTCGGGGGCGACCCCGAGGCTCACCGCGGTCTCGTCGCCGAGCGCCATGACGTCCATCGCCCGGCTGGAACGGTGGAGCAGGACCACCCCGGCCAGCACGGTCACGGCCACGACGGGCAGCGCGCCCCAGCTCGCGGCGCCGAACCCGCCCATCGTCCAGTAGAGGACCAGGCCGGTCGCCTCGCTGTCGGGCGCGAAGTAGACGATGAGGCTCATCACCGCCTGGAAGCCGAGCGCCATGGCCACGCCGGTCAGGACGAGCCGCAGCGGGGCGACCGCTCCCCCGCGCGCCGAGACCCCGTACACCAGCACCGACGCCACCAGCGCACCGGCGAACGCGCCGGCCGAGACCGCGTAGACGCCGAGGGCGGCCAGCCCGCCGGTGACCGTGACGGCCACCGCGCCGACCGACGCGCCCGACGAGACGCCGAGCACGAACGGGTCGGCCAGCGCGTTGCGCACCAGCGCCTGGATGGCGACCCCGGCCGCGCTCAGCCCGGCCCCGACGAGCGCCGCCAGCACCACGCGGGGCGCGCGGATCTGCCAGATGATCTGGTAGGTCGTGATCTCGTCCGCCCGGATGTGCCCGCCGCTCAGCGCCGCCCACAGGTGGCGGGCGGTCTCGCGCGGGGTGATCACGGCGGTCCCGAGCCCGATCGCCACGATCACCGAGCCGAGCAGCAGGACGGCGAGCAGCACGCAGGCGGTGACCAGCCCACGGCGGGAGGCGAGCAGGCGCCTCATGCCGACCCCGAACGGGAGACCAGGACGGCGGCGCCCAGCGCCATGACGACCAGGGCGCCGAACACCACGGCGACCCCCGGGTAGCCCGCCAGTCCGAGCCCGGCCCCGCCGAGGGCCGCGCCCGCGAAGACGCCGAGGCTCATGCCCGCCGCGTTGACGCTCAGCGCGGCGCCGCGCAGCGTGTCCGTGCGCCGGACCAGGAGGCTGACCACGGCGGCCGCCACGACCGCGTGGCTCGCCGCGTGCAGCGACGTCAGCGCCAGGGCCAGCGGCAGCCAGTGCGTGAGGTAGAAGCCGGTGACCGAGGCCAGCGCGGCGACCAGGCCGATGCCGAGCAGGCGTTCGGTGGCGACACGGGGGGCGTCGGCGTTGGTGAACCGCCCGGTGAGCAGGTTGCTGACGAAGAACGCCGCGCCGCTCAGCGTCCAGACCAGCGCGAACGTCCCGGGGCCGAGACCGAACCTGGCGTCGTAGAACGCCGCGAGGTAGGCCAGGTACCCCATGAAGACGGCCGTGCGCAGGAAGGCGATCAGCAGCAGGGGCACGACGCCGGGGACGGCTCCGAGCGTCCTGAACGAGGCGAGGTAGCCGAGCCTGGGCGCGGAGTCTCCGCCCTCGGCCGTCGCGCCGTCCGGCGGCCTGCGCGTCAGGAAGACGGCGGCGAGGAGGAGGGCGCCGGCGGCCACCGCGAGCAGGTCGCCCTGCCAGCCCCACAGCAGCGCCGGCAGCGCCACGACCGGCGCCGCGAGCATGGCGGTCAGCGACTGGGTCGCCGTCACGAGCGTCGCCGCCCGGCCCGCCGCCCGGCCCGCCGCGCCCTCCGCGGCCCTGCCCGCGGCGCCCTCCGCGGCCCTGCCCGCGTCACCGTCCGCGGCCCTGCCCGCGAGGCCGCCCGAGCTGAACGTGTCCGCGGCGGCGGCCGTGAGCGCCGGGTTCAGGACGGCCGTGCTGGCGCCGACCAGCAGGCAGAAGACCGCGAGCAGGACGAAGTCGCCGGCGGCTCCGAGCGCCGCCGAGAACGCCAGGGCCACCAGGCCGAAGCCCGCCGCCCGTTCCCTGGAGACGCGGTCGATCAGCGGGGCGAGGGCCGTGCCCACCAGCAGCGCGGCCAGCCCGCCGAGCCCGCGGAACCCGCCGACCGCCGCGACGCCGCCGCCCGCCTCGTCCGCGATCGGCACCAGAAAAGTGCTGAACACGGTGAACGGCAGCAGCCCGACCGCGGAGGCCAGCAGCACCGGCCACAACGTCCGCGCCATCCGCAGGTCGCCGGGCATCGGCTCGGCCGCGGAGCCCCGGACGCCGGCGCTCATCGCCCCGCCCCGGCCGCGCGATAGCGGTAGAGGGTGGTCGGGTCCGCGCTGAACTGCGAGAACGGGAACGGCTCCGCCGACAGCGCGGTGACCCCTGAGGACAGGAACGCGCGGGCCACCGCGCCGCCCGTCTGCGCGTACACCACCAGCGGCACGTCCCGTTCGCGGCAGTGCCGGAGGACGAGGTCGAACGTGCCGTTGCTCAGGGTCATCCCGGTCGCCACGACGGCGTCCGCGTCCGCGAGCACCTCGGTCATGTCGTCGGTGACCGGCTCGCCCCACTGGGTCTCGCGCAGGTTCAGGTCGCAGGGCAGGCAGACGCCGCCCCGGTCGCGGATCGCGGCGACGAGCGGGTTGACCACGCCGATGAGGGCCACCCGGTCGCCGGGCTCGATGTCGAGGAGCCCGGCCACGGCGGCGTCGCGCGCCGCGGCCCGTACCTCCGGCGTCCCGAGGGGCAGCGTGACCCGCTCGGCGTCCGGCGCGTCGCGATGCGGCCGGACGTGCCCGAGGTACGCGTCGAGGGCGGCGGTGCGGACGAGCGGCGACTCGTTCCCGAGCAGGGTGTCGAGGGACTCTCCCGACGCCTTCTCGCAGAAGCCGGGCGCGAGCTCCCCGGCCTCGAACGAGCAGGCGCCGAACGTGGGCCCGACCCGGAGCAGCAGGTAGTGGTTGTGGTAGGTGACCTGGCTCCCGGCGAGCCGGGTGGTGTTGTAGAGCCAGAACGCGCTGGTGACGGTCAGGTCGCGGGGATCGGGCCCGTGCGCGCCCGACAGGACGGCGCCGGTCAGGTCCGCGACCGAACGCGGCGAGGGTGGGGGCATCAGAGGCTCTCTCGTTTCAAGCGGAGGGCGGGTCAGGCTGAGGGCGGGGTCAGGCTGAGGGAGGGGTTAGGGGGTGGGGCGGGTCAGGGGGTGGGGCGGGTCAGGGGGTGGGGCGAAGGCCGGGCCAGGAGCCGGTCGACCACGGCGGCCGGAGGTCGTCGAGGGAGGTGATCTCGTGCGGCCTCAGCGCACCGGCGTCGTGCGTCTCGCGGTGCCGGGCGAACACGGCGTCCACGTAGCGGTGGCCCGTGTCGGCGGCGACGAAGACGTGGGTCCGGGAGCCGTCGCGGCGGCGCTCCCAGCGGGCCGCCAGGTAGGCCGCGCCTGAGGACAGCCCGGCGAAGACGCCGCCCGACCGCAGCAGCGCGACGGCGCCTGACGCGGCGGGGCCGAAGCCGACCCAGTGCACCCGGTCGTACAGGTCGTGGCGGACGTTGCGGAACTCGATGGCGCTGCCGATCCCCGCGATGATCATGTCCGGGTCGGTGACGTGCTCCGCCCCGAACGTGACGCTGCCGAACGGCTGGACGCCCACGAGCGCGACGTCCCGGCCCGCGGCGCGCAGATAGCTCGCGAGGGCGCCGGTCGACGCCCCGGACCCGACGCCGCCCACCAGCGTGAGCGGCACGCCGGGGAGGTCGGCGGCGAGGCTCTCGGCGACCTCGCGGTAGCCGAGGTAGTGGATCTCGTCGTGGTACTGCCGCATCCAGTGGTAGGTGGGGTTGGCGTCGAGGATCTCGGCGATGCGCCGGACGCGGAGCTCCTGGTCGAGGCGCAGGTTCCGGGACGGCCTGACCTGTTCCAGCGTCGCCCCGAGGATCTCCAGTTGCGCGCGGAGCGTGCGGTCGACGGTGGTCGAGCCGACGATGTGGCACTTCATCCCGTAGCGGTGGCAGGCGAGCGCCAGCGCCTGCGCGTAGATGCCGCTGGAGCTGTCGATGAGCGTGTCGCCGGGCGCGACGGCGCCCGATTCGAGGAGGTGCCGGACCGCGCCCAGCGCCGAGTAGATCTTCATCGTCTCGAACCGCAGGCAGGCCAGTCCCGGCTCCAGCGCGACGAGGTCGGGCGCCTTGACCGCCTCGGCGATGTGCTCGTGCATCCGTCCCCACTCGTCGCCATCCACCGCAATCCGCCGCAATCGGGTCGCCATCCGCCGTCCGGTGCGGGCCGGGGTGTCCCGGCGGCCAGGAGCATCACACGAAATGAAAATGATTGTCAAATTCATTATCACTTGCCCGGAGCGTCCGACGTGAGCTAGAACGGTTATCGTTTTCGTCCAACGAACGGGAGTCGGATCGCGTGATGTCGTCGTCCACGGCCGGAGCCGGCGCGTCCCCGCCCAGGGCCGGAGTCGGCACGGCCTTCGGGACCTTCGGCGAGCTGCTCCAGGGCGTGCTGCCGGAACGGGACGGGGACTTCCTCGTGACGTTGCCCATCGCACGCTGGACGCTCGCCACGTTCCGGCCCGACCCCGCATCGGGCCGGCTGGAGGTCCGGCCGGGGCACAAGACCAAGGCCCTGCGGCTGGCGCAGATGATCGTCGAGGAGCTGCCACGGCCGGTGGGCGGGCTGCTCACCGTCGAGAGCATGATCCCCGAGGGCAAGGGCCTGGCCAGCTCGTCGGCCGACCTCGTCGCCACCGCGCGGGCGGTCGGGCGGGCCCTCGGCACGGCGATGCCCGCCACCCGGATCGAACGCCTGCTGGCGCGCATCGAGCCCACCGACGGCGTGCTCTACCCGGCGATCGTCGCGTTCCACCATCGCGCCGTGCGGCTGCGCACCGTCCTCGGGTCGCTGCCGAGCATGACGGTGGTGGGGATCGACGAGGGCGGCGCCGTGGACACGGTGGACTTCAACCTGATCCCCAAGCCGTTCACGGCGGCCGACCGGCGCGAGTACGCGCGGCTCCTGGACCGGCTCACCGCCGCCGTCCGCACGCGGGACCTCGCCGAGGTCGGGGCCGTCGCCACGCGGAGCGCCCGCATGAACCAGGCGCTCCGCCCCAAGCGGTCACTGGAGCCGATGCTCGAAATCTGCCGCGAGGCCGGCGGGCTCGGCGTCGTGGCCGGTCACAGCGGCACGACGCTGGGCGTGCTGCTCGACGCCGCCGACCCCGCCTACACGCGGCGCGTGAGCGCGGCGGCGCGGGCGTGCTCCGACCTGGCGGGCAACGCGACCGTCTACCGCACGCTCACCTTCCCCGGGGTCACTCGACCACGAACACCTGGCCTGTCTGCACACCCTCGACGGAACGGACGTACGCCCGCGCGGCCTCGGCCACGGGAACGGGCCTGAAGCCGGTGAAGATCGCGTCGTAGTCGACGGCCGACTCCTCGAAGAGGGTCGGGCTGACCACGTTCACGCGCTGCCGGTGCGGCAGCTCGGTCGCGACGGCGCGCACGAACGACTCGACCGCGCCGTTGGCCAGCGACGCCATCGTCCCCGCGGCGACCGCCGCACGCGACAGGACACCGGTGATCAGGGTGAACGAGGCGCCCCCGGCCAGGAGCGCACTGCCCTGGCGCACCAGCTCGACCTGGCTGAACGCCTTGCCGGCGAGCCCGGCCCGCACGTCGTCCGCGGTCAGCTCGCCGAACGGCTTCCAGGGCACCCAGCCCGCCGTGTTGGCCACCGCGTCGATCCGGCCCGCGGCCGCGTAGAGGGCGCGGATCGACTCCGGGTCGGTGATGTCGACGGAGAGGTCCGAGCCGGTGCGGGACGCCGTGACGACCTCGTGCCCGCGGCCCTTGAGCGCTTCGTGCACGGCGCGGCCGAGCGTTCCGGTGGCGCCGATCAGGAGGATTCTCATGCTCCGAAGGATCGCCCGGAGCCGTTGATGAAGTCCAGCTACTTAATCTTCATTGAAACTGAAGCAGATCTAACGATGATCCTACCTACCCGATCGGAATAACCTGTTGCCTCGCCGGGTTGCCGCGTTCATGACCATCGGCGAGGACCGCCTGCGCACCTGGAAGCTCCTCGGCGAGCTCGCGTGAACGATTATCGTGACGGGCATGAGAGAGCCGCTCCGGCCTGACATGTTCGACGAGCTCTGCCCGTCCACGCTGGTGCCGTTCCGCTTCGGCGACAAGTGGGCGGCGCTGGTCGTGCGCGTGCTCGAGGGCGGGCCGCGGCGGTTCTCCGAGCTGCGGATCCCGCTGCACCGCGTCACGCCCAAGGTGCTGACGCGGTCGCTGCGCGGGCTCGAACGGGACGGGCTCGTCCGGCGGACGGTGCTCGGCGACAGCCATGTGGAGTACGAGCTCACCGACCTCGGCCGGAGCATGCTCGAACCGCTGGCCGCCGCGTGCGCCTGGGCCGAGCAGCACTGGGAGGAGCTGCTCGACGCCCGCGAGGCGTACGAAAGCTCCGCCCGCGAGGCGTACGAAGGCTCCGCCCGCGAGGCGTACGAGGGCGCCGGGGGCCTCGGCCGGGCCGGATAGCCTCCTGCCATGATCACGCTGCGCGGGCTCAACCGCACGCTGCTCGGGCGCCAGATGCTGGCCGAACGGGTCGGGCGGACGCCGTTCGAGGCCGTCCGGCACCTGGTCGCGTTGCAGGGGCAGGAGCCCAACTGGCCCTACATCGGGCTCTGGTCGCGGCTCGCGGGCTTCCGCCACGAGCACCTCGCCGAGCTGATCGAGCGGCGCGCGGTGGTGCGCTCCACCATGCTGCGGCGGACCGTTCACCTGGCCGACGCCGACGACTTCCGCTGGTTGCGGCCGTCCGTGACGCCCGTCGTGGAGTCGGCGCTCAGGACGCCGTACTTCCTGGACGAGATCGGCGGGCTTGACCACGCCGACCTGCTGCGGACCGGCCGCGAGCTGCTGGCCGGGCGGACGCTGACCCGGCGCGAGTACGGGCGGCTGCTGGCCGAACGTTTCCCGGGCCGCAACGGCGGGCGGCTCGCGTCCGCGGTCGAGCTCCTGACGGCGATGGCGCACGGGCCCGAGGCGGGCGCGTGGGGCCGCTGGGGAAGCCCTTCGAACGTCTCGGTGACGCTGGCCGAAGAGTGGTCGGGCCTGCCGATGGGCGAGGGGCCCGACCATGAACGGCTGGTGCTCCGCTACCTCGCGGCGTTCGGCCCGGCGAGCGTGATGGACGCGCAGTCGTGGGCGGGCGTCACCCGGCTGCGCGGGGTCTTCGAGGGGCTCCGCGACCGGTTGCGCGTCGTCCGGGACGAGGAGGGGCGCGAGCTCTACGACCTGCCGGACGCCCCGGTCGCCGACCCCGGCCAGGACGTTCCGGTGCGGTTCCTGCCCGCGTTCGACAACGTGCTGCTCGGCCACAGGGACCGGCGGCGGATCATCGCCGAGGAGGACCGCCGGCGGTACGCGAAGGTGGCCTCGGGCGGCGTTCCGATGTTCCTGGTGGACGGCTTCGTCGCGGGCGTCTGGACGGTCCGGGGCGGGACGCTGACGGTGGCGCCGTTCCGGCCGCTGCCGGACGCGGACGCCGAGGCGGTGCTGGCCGAGGCCGAGGCGCTGCGCGCCTTCGTCGGCGGCGACCTGACCGTCGACTTCGTGGCGGACGGGTCGGCGCCGATCAACAACCTTCAGGCGGGAAAGGCGTAGAAGGGGCCATGCCGCACGGCGGGGAAGCGGCCAGGCCCGGCGCACGGGACGCCGGGCCTGCGACGGCCGCCGTCCGCGGCGCTCTGCCCCTGTCTAGCGCGCCGCCGGACGTGCTCGGATCGTTCAGACGCGCAGCTTGCGCGTGAGCTTCTTGCCCTCGGTGGCGTGCACGGCGACGCACGTGACCAGCCTGTCGCCGTCCGCCCAGGACTGGATCGTCGGGTAGTAGTACGAGGTCGCCAGGCTGGCGCCGGCGGGGTCGCGGTTCAGCCTGGTGCCGACCCGCGCCTTGCACCCGGCCGAGGCCAGCTTGCTCATCTGGGCGTCGGTCGGCAGCGTCGCCACCGCGAGCCGGAACGACGCCAGCACCTCGCCGTCGTGCGGGCTGGTGCACGGCACGACCTTGACGCTCTCCACCTCGACCGGGCCGTCGGTGGCGGTGGTCGCCGCCGCGGAGTTGTCGTTGATGCAGTCGCCGACGCGCATCTTGTTGGCGCCCACGTCCTTCGGCTTGGTCACGGTCGCCTTCGGGCTGGGCAGCTTGCCCGCGATGTCGTCGCCGTCGACGGACTTGAGGAAGAGGTAGCTCGCGGTGCCGACCACGCCCCAGAGGAGCGAGATGACGATGCCCGCGATGGCCAGGCCGCGGCCGCGCTGGCCGCGCTCCTTGATCTGCTTCAGCGCGATGACACCGAGGATGATCGAGATGAGCGAGACGCAGCCGAGGACTCCGGTGATGAGGCTGGCCACGGCCAGCCCGTTCGTGGTCGTCGGCCGGTGCGAGCTCGGGCCGGGAGGCCCGGGGAAGCCGGGCTGCCCGGACGGACCGGGTTGTCCCGGCGGCACGGGATAAGAAGGTTGGGGTGCGGCATCCGGGGCGGGAGGACCGCCCGGAATGCCGGAACCGGGTGGGTACGTCATGACGAGCGACCATTCCACGACGGTGATCACCCCGCCGGGATATGTGATCACAGTACGGTCACGAAGTGGTCAGAAGACTTGTAATTTGGCCCAGATGGAACTAAGGACACTTCAACTGTCCGGCAGGACATCTCGGTTCACACCCGGCCAACACAGCGGCGGCACCGAGCCGACACAGCGGCGGCACGGCGGCGGCACAGCGGCGACACCGCGCGACACCGCGCGGACACCGAACTCCAACCGGACTCACACCAGGCGGCGCGCGGCGGCCCAGCGCGACAGCTCGTGCCGGTTGGACAGCTGGAGCTTGCGCAGCACCGAGCTGACGTGCGTCTCCACCGTCTTGACGGAGATGAAGAGCTCCTTGGCGATCTCCTTGTAGGCGTACCCGCGCGCGATCAGCCGCAGCACCTCACGTTCGCGCTGGGTGAGCTGGTCGAGCTCGGGGTCCACGGCGGGCGCGTCGCTGGCGGCGAACGCGTCCAGCACGAACCCCGCCAGGCGGGGCGAGAAGACCGCGTCGCCCTCGGACACCCGCCCGATCGCGGCGGTGAGCTCGGGCCCCGAGATGGTCTTGGTGACATAGCCGCGGGCGCCGCCGCGGACCACGCCGATGACGTCCTCGGCCGCGTCCGAGACCGACAGGGCCAGGAAGCGCGACTGCACGTTGCCGTGCAGGCGGCGCAGCACCTCGATGCCGCCGCCACCGGGCAGATGGACGTCCAGCAGCACCACGTCGGGCTCGGCGGCCTTGATCACGGTGACCGCCTCGTCGACGTCGCCGGCCTCCCCCACGATCTCGATGCCGTCGCCGAGCTCGGCCTTGACGCCGGTCCGGAACATCTGGTGGTCGTCGACCAGCACCACCCTGGTAGCACTCATGACTTCTTGATCTCCAAACGCACTTCGGTGCCCTCCCCCGGGGCGGTGCGGACGGTGGCCTTGCCGCCGTTACGTTCCATACGTCCGATGATGGACCCTCGCACGCCCATCCGATCCTCCGGGATGGCGTCCTGGTCGAACCCCTTGCCACGGTCCCGGACGAAGATCGCCACATCGTCGCCCTCGACCTCGGCGTACACCGAGACGGTCGGCGTCTCGGCGTACTTCGCGGCGTTGACCATCGCCTCGCGGGCCGCCTGAAGGGTCGCGCCGAGCCGGTCGTCGAGCGAGGTGTCGCCGACGCAGACGACCTCGATCTGCACGCCGTGGTCGTCCTCCACCTCGCCGGCGATCTCGCGGACCGCGGCGGCGAACGTCTGGTCGGGGTCGGCCTTCGGCTGGTAGAGCCAGCTGCGCAGGGTGCGTTCCTGGGAACGGGCGAGCCGCTGCACCTCGCGCGGGTCGGAGGCGTTCCGCTGGATCAGGGTCAGCGTGTGCAGGACCGAGTCGTGCACGTGCGCGGCCAGCTCGGCGCGTTCCTGCGAACGGATGCGCTCGTGCCGCTCGGCGTCCAGGTCCTGCCAGAGCCGGACCACCCACGGGGTGACGATCACCGCGACGCCGGTGAGGATCACCAGCGTGGCGATGAGCACCGGGCCGGCCTGCGAGGGGCTCACCCGCTGCGCCACGAAGCCGGCGATGCCGCCGACGACCAGTACGAAGCCGAGGATGCTGCGCAGCCACATCTGGCGGAGCGGGATCCGGGTGAGGCCGACCCAGCGCTGCCGCTGGTCGCGGTCGGCCTGCTGCCACAGGATGGCGACGCCGATGCTGCCGACGATGAACGGCCACAACGCGGCCTGCATGACGCCGGTGCCCCAGGTCAGGAACGACAACCCGCACGCGGCCGCGCCATAGGCCAGCAGCTGGCCCCAGTCGCGCCGCCGGACCGACGGCCTGGCGGCCTTGGCCTTGGCGCCGTCGCCACCCGTGACCTCGACGTCGATGCGGTCGCTCGGCAGCAGGACCCAGAGCGCGCCGTACGCGGCCACGCCGATGCCGCTGGCCATGGTCAGCAGGACGAACGCGGCGCGGATGATCACCGTGTCGACGCCGAGATGGGAGGCCAGCCCCCGGCACACGCCGACCAGCAGCCGACCGTCGGTGCGGCGCAGCAGCTTCGGCGCCTCCAGCGCCCGTCCCGTCATCGTCGTCGTCTCCATGGCCCGATACGCGAAAGTCCCATCGCAACGATCGTCACACGCGACGCGCGCGTGCGCATCAGGGCAGGCCCCCGATTACCTGCGGGATTCCTCAGGGTCGGGTCAGGGGTCTCCCCGATACCGCCCGGGGGCGGGCGTCCGCCACGATGGTGACCATGGCCGAGGACCGCAGCACCACCAGCCCGCCTCCGACCAGCCCGCCCCCTTCGCCGAGCGACTACGAGCGCATGCCCCGGGTCTCCGAGGGGCGCATCCTGGCCGGGGTCTGCTCCGGCATCGGGCGGGCCACCGGGATCGACCCGGTGGTGATCAGGGTCGGTTTCGGCATCCTCGTGCTCACGCACGGCCAGGGCATCCTCCTCTACATCGCCGCGGCGCTCTTCATGCCCTCCGGCCCCGCCGACCTCGCGCCCGCCGAACGCCTGTTCCGGCGGCGTTTCGACCGGGCCGGAGTGTTGTCGATCATGGCCGCGGTGTTGTGCCTGAGCTTCGCGCTCACCATGACCGGCGGTACCGCGTTCGGCGACACGCTGGCGGTCTTCACGGTGCTCGGGCTGGTGCTGGTGGTCTCCCACGCGCGCGGCGTCGACCTCGTGGCCGCCGCCCGTTCGTTCCCCGAACGCCTCCAGGGCCACCCGCTCGGCTCGGCCGCCGCCGGGCACGCGGCGGGCGCGGGCGCGGCGGCCGACCGCGCCGGTACGGGCGGCGTGGCCACCGCCACCGGCACCGGCACCGGCACCGCGAGCGCCCCCGTCACCGAACGGATCTCGCTGGAGAAGCTCGACCGCGACCCCGGCGGGCTGCCCGAGGGCATGATCGACCTCGCCGCCCTGAGCGGCGCCGGGTCCGGCGGCCACGCGGGCACCGCCTGGTCCCCGGTGGACGACGACCCGCCGCCGGCCAGGGCCGCCGCCACCGTGACGTGCAGGCCGCGCGAGTCGTCCCCGCTGACGCAGATCACGATGCTGGCCGCGCTGGCCGCGGGAGCGGCGATCATCCCGGTCGCGAGCGGCTACCCGGCCCCGCAGAACGCCGTGATCGTCGGCTCCGTCGCGCTCGCCGTCATCGGTGCCGGGCTCCTGATGGGCGGCTGGTTCCGGGCCCGCGGGCTCGCCACGGTCGGCACCGTGCTCACCCTGAGCCTGCTCGCCGGGACGGCCGCCACCGAGATCCCGGCCGGCGCCCGCTACGGCGAGATCGAATGGCGCCCGACGGACGGCACCCGCACCGAGCAGGACTACAAGGTCGGCGTCGGGTCGGCCGTCCTGGACCTCACCGCCCTGCCGATCAAGCCGGGCGAACGCGTGACGATCAACGCCGAGGTGCTGCTGGGCGGCCTCAAGGTCAAGCTGCCGCCGGGCGCCAGGGTCGAGCTGGACGCGCGCATCGGGCTGGGCGACCTGTCGGTGGACCGGCGCACCATCAGCGGCCCCCGCGCCCAGACCACCGAGGTCCTCCTCCCCGCCGACGCCAAGACCCCCGACCCGCCCGTGATCGCCCTCCGCATCCGCGGCAAGGTGGGAGACATCCAGGTGGACCATGTCTGACGATCTGAAGCCCACCGGCGAGCGGCGGTACCGGTTCGACCCGGGCGGCGTGCTCACCGGCCTGTTCTTCCTCGCGGTCGCCGCGGTCTCGCTGGCGAGCGGGCTGTCCGGCGAACCGGTCGTCGAGCCGCAGTTCCTCATCCCGGTGGTGCTGGCCGGGCTGGGCCTGGTCGGCATCGTGCGCGTCTTCACCCGGTCCCGGCGCCGCCGCCTGCGCTGATCTTGCGCTGATCCTGCGCCGACGCCGACGCCGGCGTGATGCGGATCACCATCCGGACCGGGAACAACGAATCCGGACATCGCGGTTGACTGTGCCCGTGAGGTTCTCCCAGAAGAGCATCCTGCTCGTCGCCCGGCTGCACGTGGATCTGTGCCGCCTCGCGAGCGTGCTGTGTAGCGGCTGAACGCCCCCGGCACCCTCTTCTCTCTCTTCACCTCCCGCTCCCCTTCACCCAGCGCACCGGCACGCCCTGACGTCGCGAGCCGGACCGCGCCGCCACGGGTGACTCGACTCCCCTGGAGAACCGTTCGTGAACCCGCGTGTCTGGAAATGGCAGTTCTGGCAGCAGATCGTGCTCGCCCTCGTACTGGGCGTGGCCGTCGGCGCCCTCTTCAACAACCTCGGTGACGGCGCCGCGCTCGCCGAGGACTGGCTCGACCCGTTCGGCTCGGTCTACACCAGCCTGCTGAAGGTGGTCGTCGTCCCGCTCGTCTTCACCGCGATCGTGGTGAGCATCGGCCGGCTCCGCGACGTCGGCAACGTCGCGCGGCTGACCGGCAAGACCCTCGGCTGGTTCGTGGTCACCTCGGCCATCGCCACCGCGATCGGCCTGATCGTGGCGCTGCTCGTCAACCCGGGCGAGGGCCTGGGCAGGCTCGCCGCCGAGACCGCCGAGACCGAGCCGGTCACCTGGACGCAGATCCTGCAGAACCTCTTCCCGTCCAACATCGTGAACGCGATGGCCGAGGGCAACATCCTCGGCGTCGTCACGTTCGCCGCGCTGTTCGGCGCCGCGCTGGTCGCGATCGGCGAACGCGGGCGGCGGCTGACCGACCTGCTCGACGACGTCTACCAGGTCATGCAGAAGGTCGTCTGGTGGGTCGTGCGGCTCACCCCGATCGGCTCGTTCTTCCTCATCGCCGCGGTCGTCGCCACCTACGGCCCGAGCTCGCTGCAGCCGCTGGCCAAGTTCACCGGCGCGATCTACCTGGCCGTCGCGGTGATGCTGATCGTCGGCTACCCGGCCCTGCTGCGCGTCTTCGGCCGTGTCTCGCCGCTGAAGTTCTACCGCAACTCGTGGCCCGCGCTGCAGTTCGCGTTCGTCTCGTCGTCCTCGCTCGCCACCCTGCCGATCGCGCAGAAGGTGCAGATCGAGCGCAACGGCGTCCAGCCCGAGTACGCGAGCTTCGCCCAGCCGCTGGGCGCCACGATCAAGTTCGACGGCTGCGGCGCGATCTACCCGGCGGTCGCCGCGGTCTTCGTCGCCCAGTACACCGGCGCGAGCCTGGGCTTCGCCGAGTACGCGCTGATCGCGCTGGCCGCGATCATCGGCCAGCTCGGCACCGGCGGCACGCCCGGCCCGGCGCTGGTCGCGCTCACCCTGACGCTCACCACCGTCGGCCTGCCGCTCCAGGCGATCGGCTACCTGATCGCCATCGACAAGGTGATCGACATGGCCCGGACGACGCTGAACGTCGCCGGCCAGCTGACCGTCCCGGTGCTGGTCGCGCGTTCCGAGGGGCTGCTCGACGAGGAGACCTTCAAGGGCACCCCGCCCGACATCACCGGCGCGCCCGAGACGCCCGCGGAGGAGGCTCCGGCCGCCCGCGAGACGGCCCCCGTCCCGGCCTGACCCGCGACGGAACGCGACGCCCGCCGCCCCTTGCCGGGGACGGCGGGCGTCGTCGCGTTCGCGGGCCCGCGATCAGGGCCGGGGCCGGCGGGTCAGGAGGCGAGGTCGGCGTGCAGCGTGATCGCGTACGCCGGACCGGGGTTGGTCAGCTCGTGGGTGCGGCCGCCGCCGTGGACGCGCACCCGGTTGGCCCGCAGCGGACGTTCGGACACCCCGTCGGAGGTGATCCGCACCTCCGCGAGCTCACCGGCGATGACCGTGCTGACCTCGGTGCCCGCGTGGTCGTGCACGTTCGTGCGGTGGCCGGGCGGCCAGGTGATCAGCCACGGCTGGATCCCGTCCACCGCCTCCAGCCGGACGCGCACCGGCCCGTCCTCGAAGCGCGCCAGATGCCACCAGTCACCGGGGCGCGCGGCCAGCTCGTGGATGCGCGTGGCCAGCTGCCCCACGGTCGGGCGGCGGGACGTGGCACGCCCGTGAGGGTCGTCCTGGCCACGCATCGTGATGTCGGGAACCATGTCGAGGTTCACAGAGAGAGGTCCTTCGTGTACGGCCGTTCAGCGGCCGAATGGGCCAAGGAGAGAACTGGGTCGAACGGGCCGGGGAGCCGTCACCCGGCGGCGGAGTCGCTGATCAGCGACAACAACACGAAAGACACGGACACAGCGCGCCGGCCGCGCGGCACAGGGCCACGGGGCTGCTGGGAGAGAATCGCGCTGACATGGGCTCTAGGAGACACTCCGCTACGGAGCGTTGTCAAGTCGATGACCAAATGATCACCAGATGTCCCGTGTTAACGGAACGGCCACATCCGGTCCTGGTGGCGTACGTCCCGCCGGGAGACCATGCGGCACGTCAACGACCTTGGTGAACGGAGAGATCGATGGACCGGCGGACCCTCTTGCGCGGCGGCCTGATCGCGGGCGGCGCCACCCTCGGCCTCGTCCCCGGCCCTTCGGGGGCCGCATCCCTGCTCCGTTCACGCCCCGGATTCACCAACGGCGTCCAGAGCGGCGACGTCACCGCGAACGAGGCCGTCATCTGGGCCCGCGCCGACCGTCCCGCCCGCATGCTCGTCGAGGTCAGCCGCCGCCCCGACTTCAGGCACGCCGCGCGTTTCCGCGGCCCGGCCGTCACCCCGGCCACCGACCTGACCGGCAAGGCGTTCCTGCGCGGCCTCCCCGCCGGCACCGAGCTGCACTACCGCGTCACGCTCACCGACGACCGCACCACCTCGGCTCCCGCCGTAGGCCGCCTGCGCACCGCGCCGCGCTCCCGCCAGGACATCTCCTTCGTCTGGTCCGGCGACCTGGCCGGCCAGGGCTGGGGCATCAACCCCGAGCTCGGCGGCTTCCGCATCTTCAAGGCCATGAACGACCTCGACCCCCACTTCTTCCTCTGCAGCGGCGACCTCGTCTACGCGGACAACCCGCTCGCCGAGACGGTCGCGCTCCCCGACGGCCGCACCTGGCGCAACCTGGTCATCCCCGAGAAGACCAAGGTCGCCGAGACCCTCGCCGAATACCGCGGCCAGTTCCGCTACAACCTGCTCGACGCCAACCTCCAGGCGTTCAACGCGCGCACCCCGGTCATCAACCAGTGGGACGACCACGAGGTCGTCAACAACTGGTACCCCGGCGAGATCCTCGACCTGCCGCAGTACAGCGAGAAGAACGTCGACGTCCTCGCCGCCCGCGCCCGCCAGGCGATGTTCGAGTACACCCCGATCTCCCGGACCCCCCAGGGCCGCATCTACCGCCGCGTCTCCTACGGCCCCCTGCTGGACGTCTTCGTCCTCGACATGCGCACGTTCAAGGACGCCAACAACGCCAACGACTCCGCCCGCGGGCAGCTGCTCGGCGCCGCCCAGCTCGCCTGGCTCAAGGACGAGCTCCGCCGCTCCCGCGCCACCTGGAAGGTCATCGCCGCCGACCTCCCCATCGGCCTGATCGTCCCCGACGGCACCGCGTTCGAGGGCATCGCCCAGGGCGACGACGGCGCACCCCTCGGCCGCGAGGCGGAGATCGCCGACCTCCTCTCGTACGTCAGGAGGCACCGCGTCCACAACACCGTCTGGCTCACCGCCGACGTCCACTACACCGCCGCCCACTACTACGACCCCGCGAAGGCCGCCTTCAAGGACTTCACCCCGTTCTGGGAGTTCGTCAGCGGCCCCCTCAACGCCGGCGCCTTCGGCCCCAACAGCCTGGAATCCACGTTCGGGCCCCAGCTGAAGTTCCAGGCCGTGCCGCCGCGCGCCAACACCTCGCCCGCCGAGGGCTACCAGTTCTTCGGCCAGGTGGAGATCGACGGCCGCAGCTCCGCCCTGACCGTCAACCTGCGCGACCTGGACGGCACGACCCTCTACACCCAGACCCTCACCCCCCGCCGCTGAGCTCCGGAGCGACCATCGACTTTGGTCGGGCCGCCCTGGCCGAACGGCCGACGTGAGGCCGCCCGGCGTTCCGTAACGTCGAAGTCCCAGAGGGTTTCGCGGAAGGACGCCGGGTGGACGTCAAGGGGATCTCGTACGCCGTCGGAGACGCGCCCGCCGAAGTCCTGCGCCATGACATGCGGGCCATCGCCGACGGGCTGCACTGCACCCACGTGATGCTCATCGGGACCGATCCCGAGCACCACCGGGCGGCGGCGCGGCAGGCGCTGGAGGCGGGGCTGGACGTCTACGTCCGGCCCTACCTGCCCGACCGCCGGCGCCCCGCGCTGCTCGCGCACCTCACGGAGGTGGCGGGGGTCGCCGAGGAGTTGCGGGCGGAGTTCCCCGGGAGGGTCACCCTGCTGGTGGGCAGCGAGTTCTCGCTGACCTCGCCCGGGATGATCCCTGGTCCGCGGGTGTTCGTCCGGCTGCAGATCCTGATCCGGCCCAAGCTGCGGCGGCGCTTCGACCGGCGGATCACGCGCAAGGTCAACCGGCTGCTCGCCGCGGCCGCCGCGACCGCCCGGCGTTCCTTCGACGGCCCGGTGACGTACGCGGCGGGAGCCTGGGAGCGGGTCGACTGGACGCCGTTCGACATCGTGGGGGTCAACCTCTACCGGCAGGGCTCCGACAAGGCCGCGTACGAGCGGCGGCTCGAAGACCTGCTGAAGGACGCCGGGAAACCGGTGGTCATCACCGAGTTCGGCTGCGGGGCGCACAAGGGGGCCGACCTGCGCGGCCCCGCGTCGTTCCTGATCGTCGACTGGTTCGCCCGGCCTCCCCGCGTGAAGGAGGGCAACGTGCGGGACGAGCCGACCCAGGCCGGCTATCTGGGCGAGCTCATCGAGCTGTACTCCGGGCACGGCGTGCACGGCGGGTTCGTCTTCACCTTCGCCATGGCCGACTTCCCCCACGCGGCCGACGAACCCCGCCACGATCTGGACATGGCGGGGTTCGGCGTCGTCAAGTCGCCCGCGGAAGGTGCTCCCTGGCAGCCCAAGGAGGCCTTCCACGAGGTGGCCCACCGCTACGGCGGCCAGGGCGTGTCTCGAAGTCGACCGTCCTAGCGGGTGGCGGACTCGATGTTCTGCTGGGAGCGCTTGATGTCCTGGCTGCCCTGCTCGAGCGCCAGCGCCATCTTGTCGAAGGCGGCCTTGGCCTCCATCCACGCGCTGCGGAACCGGTCGGCGCCGGGGCCCCACCAGATCTCGGTGCTGGAGACGGTACGGCCGTTGAGGTCCTTGATCAGGGCGTCCAGGTTCTTGGAGTGCTTGCTGAACATCCGCGACATGTCCTCGAGCGCACCGATGCTGGCGCCGCGCTTGTCACCGCTCACGAGGGGTTTCCCTTCATTGGGGGCTTCACAGCATAGGGACCGTTCGTCACTCCGACCAGCCCCGTGTCACGAGTCAACCCCGAGGTCAACGCGAAAAGTCGCAGGTTGCCTGGTTCGTCAGCCGGCGAGGTGACGTTCGATGGTCTCGACCTTGGTGGTGAGGGCGTCGGTGACGCCGGGGCGCACGTCGGCCTTGATGACGAGGCTGACTCGGGGGGCGCGCTCGGCGAGGGCGTCGGTGGCCTGCTTGACGACGGCCATCACCTCGTCCCACTCGCCCTCGATGGTCGTGAACATCGCGTCGGTGCGGTTGGGCAGGCCGCTGGCGCGGACGATGCGCACGGCCTCGGCGACGAGTTCGCCGACGTCCTCGCCGACGCCGAGCGGGGTCACGGAAAAGGCGACGAGCATGGCATTCCCCCTTGGTCTGGGACGAGCCTAGGCGCCGCGCGGGGGGCGGGCGGCGCTCGGGTCAGGCTTCGAGGGCCTGGGCCTGGGTCAGCCAGGTGGTGATGAGGTCGGGGTCGATGTCGGCGAGGGTGCGGATCTTCACTCCGGCCATCTGGCGGGCGGCCGGGGTCAGGCGGGGATCGGCGAGCTCCTGGCCGCGCCACAGGGCGAAGGTGACGTAGGACGAGTAGGCCTTGATGAGGCAGACCGGAGTCTTGCCCGGGGCGGGGCCCAGGCTCCAGACGGGGTGGCCGTGCCAGACGGCGCCCTTGCCGGGGAGGACCGCCTCGATCAGGGGGACGAGCTTCTCGGCGATCTCGCGCCGGGCGTCGGGGAGGGCGGTCACGTAGTCCTGGACGTTCATGGTGGCTCCTCAGGTGCCGTCGAAGGTTCTCGCTGACACGTCGGCTGAGAAGACGTGACAGGGAATGGGCTGGTTCCCTGTCGGATAGATTCGTTCGACGTGGGGGCAGAACTCCGAACGGCGGGGTTCACTGCGGAAGGAACGACCATGCGTTACCTGATGATGTCCAAGGGCGGCGGCACTCCCGACCAGAAGCTGTTCACCGAGATGGCGGCGTTCGTCCAGGAGATGTCGGCGGCGGGCGTGCTGCTCGCGACCGGCGGGCTGAGCCCGGAGGCGATCGTGCTGACCTCCGAGGGCGACGAGATCACCGTGACGGACGGGCCGTTCGCCGAGGCCAAGGAGGCGGTGGCCGGGTTCGCGCTGGTCGAGGTGCGGTCCAAGGAGGAGGCGATCGAGCTGGGGCGTCGCTTCCGCACGATCGTGGGCGACGGGCAGAGCGTCATCCAGGAGGTCTTCGGTCCGTGACCGACGTCCACGGCACTCTCGACGGGGTCTGGAAGTTCGAGTCGGCGAAGATCATCGCCGCGGTGACGCGGATCGTGCGCGACGTGGGGCTGGCGGAGGAGCTGGCCCAGGACGCGCTGGTCGCCGCGCTCGAACAGTGGCCCAGGGACGGGGTGCCGGACAATCCCGGCGCTTGGCTGATGACGATCGCCAAGCGCCGGGCGGTCGACCTCGTCCGGCGCTCGCAGAACCTCGAGCGCAAGCACGAGCAGCTCGGGCGGGAGCCGGAGGAGCCGCGGCAGGAGGACGACCTGCTGCGGCTGATGTTCATGTCGTGCCACCCGGTGTTGCCGACCCAGGCCCGGGTGGCGCTGACGTTGCGGCTGCTCGGCGGGCTGACGAACGCGGAGATCGCGCGGGCGTTCCTGACGAGCGAGCCGGTGATCGCGCGGCGGGTCGGCGAGGCGAAGCGCACGCTGGCCGAGGAGGGGGTGGCGTTCGAGCTGCCCGAGGGCGGTGAGCTGGCCGGGCGCTTGTCGTCGGTGCTCGGGGTCATCTACCTGGTGTTCAACGAGGGCTACTCGGCGACGGCGGGCGACGACCTGATGCGGCCGGGGCTGACGCTGGAGGCCCTGCGGCTCGGCCGGCTGCTGGCCGGGCTCGCGCCGGACGAGGCCGAGGTGCACGGACTCGTGGCGCTGATGGAGATCCAGGAGTCGCGTTCGGCCGCCCGGACGGGCCCCCGGGGCGAGCCCGTCCAGCTGCACGAACAGGACCGCGGGCGCTGGGACCCGCTGCTGATCCGGCGCGGGTTCCAGGCGATGCTCAAGGCCCGCGCGGTGGGCGGGGCACCCGGCCCGTACGTGCTCCAGGCGGCGATCGCGGTGTCGCACGCGCAGGCGCCGACGGCCGAGGAAACCGACTGGGCGCAGATCGCGGGCCTCTACGAGGCGCTGGTCCGGCTGACGCCCACCCCGGTCGTGCGGCTCAACCGGGCCGTCGCGGTCGGGTTCGCGCGGGGGCCGGCGGCCGGGCTGGAGCTGGTCGAGGAGCTGGTGGCCGATCCCTCGCTCCGCGATTACCACCTGCTTCCAGGTGTACGTGGAGATCTGCTGCTGCGGCTCGGCCGGACGGGCGAGGCCCGGCGGGAGTTCGAGCGGGCCGCGGCGTTGACGAGGAACGAGGCGGAGCGGGCTTTCCTGCTGCGCCGGGCGGACACGATCGAGGTCCCGGACGCGGCCGGGCCGACGCTGGGCGCGGCGGCTCGCGACTTCCTCGAACAGGGCGGGCTGGGCGCGGCGACGGTCCGCTCGTACGGCCAGACGCTCGACCGGCTGCGGCGGGCGGTGGGCGACCAGGCTCCGCTCGACGCCCTGACGCCGGAGGCCGTCGCCCTGGCGTTCCAGACCGCGTGGGATGGGGCCGCCGCACGGACCTGGAACCGGCACCGTTCGGCCGTGCGCTCGTTCGGCGAGTGGGCCGGGCTGGACGATCTGGTGTCCGGGATCGAGCGCAGGCCGGAGGTGGCGGCCCCGCAGGTGACGTTCGATCCGGGCGCGCTGTGGAGCCGGGACGATCTGGCGCTGCGCGAACGTGTCCTGTGGCGGCTGCTGTACGAGTCGGCGGCCCCGGTGACCGCCGTGCTGGCGCTGAACGTGGAGGACCTCGACCTCGACGACCGGCGGGCCCGCGCCGCCGGCCGGTGGGTGGCGTGGCGCGCGGAGACCGCCCGGCTGCTCCCCCGCCTCATCGCCGGGCGCGCCCGCGGGCCGCTCTTCCTGTCCGACCGCCGCCCGGGCCCCGCGCGGACGCCCGGGGCCGCCGATCTCTGCCCCGAGACCGGGCGCCGCCGCCTCTCCTATGAACGCGCCGAATACCTCTTCAAGCAGGCGACCGGCCATACCCTCCGGCGACTCAAAAGTGAGCCCGACACCTGAAATAGGGCCATGTCAAGGTCTAGTGCGCGTTTCCGACTAGGCATACGTTCATAAGGTCGCCCTCCTTCCTCCGGAGGTGGCCTCGATGCCGCGGCCTGTCCAGCGCGCTCCTCCCCCAGGGACGTCCTCCCGCTCAACCCACCCCTGAGACGCCCCTGGAGATCGAATGCCACGTATCCGCGTCGAGGTCGACGGTGTGACGTACGAGGACGACGTCGAACCTCGCCTCCTGCTCGTCCACTATCTGCGAGACCGGTTGGGGAAGGTCGGCACCCCCATCGGCTGCGACACCACCAACTGCGGAGCCTGCACCGTCCTGTTCGACGGGATGAGCGTCAAGAGCTGCTCCGTGCTCGCCGTCCAGGCCGACGACCACGAGATCACCACGGTCGAGGGGCTGGGAACCGACGGGACGAACCACCCGATGCAGCGGGCCTTCCACGAGGAGCACGCGCTGCAGTGCGGGTTCTGCACACCCGGCATGATCATGGCGTCCATCGACCTGCTGCGCGAGAACGCCGACCCCTCCGAGGACGAGATCCGCGAAGGCCTGGAGGGCAACCTCTGCCGGTGCACCGGCTACCAGAACATCGTGCGCGCGGTCCACCGCGCGTCCGGCGAGATGCGGCGGTCCGCGCCGGAGCGGGAGGTGGCCCCGTGACCGAACGCGAGATCGGCAAGGCACGCCGCCGGAGCGAGGACGCGCGGCTCATCACCGGCCGCACGCAGTGGACCGACAACATCCAGCTGCCCGGACTGTGCCACGTGGCGTTCCTGCGCAGCCCGTACGCGCACGCCCGCGTCACCCGCGTCGACGTCGAGAACGCCAGGAGCCACCCCGGCGTGATCGCGGTGTTCGGCGGCCGGGACCTCGCCGACGAGCAGGGCAGCCTGCCGTGCGCGTGGCCCGTCACCGAGGACATCCTCATCCCCGACCACCCGCCGATGGCCGTGGAGGAGGTGCGGTACGTGGGCGAGCCGGTGGCGTGCGTGGTGGCACGCGACCGGTACGCCGCGATCGACGCGCTCGAGGACATCGACGTCGACTACGAGCCGCTGCCCGCCGTCGTCGACATGGAGCAGGCGCTGGCCGAGGGCGCCGACGCCGTGCACGCCGACCTGGGCACCAACCAGTGTTACCGGATGGTCGTCGAGGCCGGTGACGTGGACGCCGCGTTCCGGGACGCGCCGGTCACCATCGAGCGGCGGTACGTCCAGCAGCGGCTCATCCCGACCGCGATGGAGCCGCGGGCCGTGGTGTGCCAGCCGGTGGGCGACGAGTTCACGATGTGGTCGGCCACGCAGGTGCCGCACATCCTGCGGCTGATGTTGTCGGCCGTGACCGGCATCGGCGAGCACCGCCTCCGGGTGATCGCGCCGGACGTGGGCGGCGGCTTCGGCTCCAAGCTCCAGGTGTACGGCGAGGAGGTGCTCCTCCTGCTGCTGGCCAGGCGCCTGGGCAGGCCGGTCAAGTGGACCGAGTCGCGCAGCGAGGGCAACATGACCGTCCACCACGGCCGCGACCAGATCCAGCGGCTGACGATGGCGGCCGAGGCGGACGGCAGGCTCCGCGGGTTCAAGGTCGACATCCTGTCGGACATGGGCGCGTACCTGATGCTGCTCACCCCGGGCATCGCGACGCTGGGCGCGCCGATGTTCAACGGCATCTACAAGATGGACGCCTACTCCTTCACCTGCACCGGCGTCTTCACGACCAAGGTGCCGACCGACGCCTACCGGGGCGCGGGGCGGCCGGAGGCCACGTTCGGCGTCGAGCGGATGATGGACGAGCTGGCCGCCGAGCTGGGGCTCGACCCGATCGAGCTGCGGCGGCGCAACTGGATCAGGCACGACGAGTTCCCGTTCGAGACGATCACCGGGATGACGTACGACTCGGGCAACTACGAGGCGGCGACCGACAAGGCGCTGGCGATGTTCGAGTACGACAAGCTGCGCGCGGAGCAGGCCGACCGCCGCGAGCGGCGCGACACCGTCCAGCTCGGCCTCGGCACCTCGACGTTCACCGAGATGTGCGGGCTCGCGCCGTCGCGGGCGCTGGCCCAGGTGCGGTCGGCGGCCGGCGGCTGGGAGCACGCGACCGTCCGGGTGCTCGGCACCGGCAAGATCGAGGTCGTCACCGGAACGTCGCCGCACGGCCAGGGCCACGCGACCGCGTGGGCGCAGATCGCCTCGGACGCGCTCGGGGTGGCGTTCGAGGACGTGAAGGTGCTCCACGGCGACACGCTCATCGCGCCGCGCGGCTGGGACACCTACGGGTCGCGGTCGCTGACGATCGGCGGCATCGCCGTGCACAACGCCTGCCAGAAGGTCGTCGACAAGGCCCGCAAGGTCGCGGCGCACCTGCTGGAGGCGGCCGAGGCCGACCTCGACTACGCGGGCGGCTCGTTCAGCGTGAAGGGGGTCGGCGGCGATGGGGCGTCGATGACGCTGGCCGAGGTCGCGGGCGCGACGCTGGCGGCGCACGACTTCCCGGAGGGCGTCGAGCCGTCGCTGGACTCCGACGCCACGTTCGACCCGGAGAACTTCTCCTTCCCGCACGGCACGCACCTGTGCGCGGTCGAGGTCGACACCGAGACCGGCTTCGTGAAGATCCGCTCGTACGTGGCGGTCGACGACATCGGCTCGGTCGTCAACCCGATGATCGTCGACGGGCAGGTGCACGGCGGGCTGGCGCAGGGCATCGCGCAGGCCCTGTACGAGGAGGCGGTGTACGACGCGGACGGCAACCTGACGACCACCACGATGGCCGACTACCTGGTGCCGTCGGCGGCCGACCTGCCGACGTTCACGACCGACCGGACCGAGACCCCGGCGACGTCCAACCCGCTCGGGGTCAAGGGCGTCGGCGAGGCGGGCACCATCGCGTCCACCCCGGCGGTGGTCAACGCGGTCGTGGACGCGCTGCGCCAGTACGGCGTGAACGACGTCCCGATGCCGTGCTCGCCCGAACGGGTGTGGCGCGCGCTCCGCGACGCCTTCGGCGAGGACCCCGAGGGCGGGGGCGGCCCGCGGCCGGGAGCCGGCGGCGGGCTCGGCTCGGTCCAGGGAGGAGAGGACCGATGATCCCTCCGAGCTTCGACTACATCCGGCCGACGACGGTCGACCAGGCGGTCTCGGCGCTGGCCGAGGCCGGTGAGGACGCCAAGGTGCTGGCGGGCGGGCAGAGCCTGATGCCGCTGCTGCGGCTCCGGCTGGCCTACCCCGAGGCGCTGATCGACCTCGACCGGGTCGACGGGCTGCGCGAGATCCGGCCCGAGAACGGGCATCTGTTCATCGGCGCGATGGCCACGCACCACGAGGTCATGCGGCATCCGCTCATCGCGGAGCACGCGCCGCTGATCGCCAAGGCGACGGCCACCGTCGCCGACCCGGCCGTCCGGCACCGCGGCACCTTCGGGGGTTCGCTGGCGCACGCCGACCCGGCCGGCGACCTGCCCGCGGTCGCGCTGGCGCTGGACGCGGTGTTCCTCGCCCGGTCGGCGGCACGCGGCGAACGCGAGATCCCGGCGGCGGAGTTCTTCGTCGACTGGATGACCTCGGCGCTGGAGCCCGACGAGCTGCTCGTCGGCGTGCGCGTGCCCAAGCTCGGGCCGGGCTGGGGCGTGCACTACGAGAAGTTCCACCGGACGGCGCAGGCGTGGGCGATCGTCGGCGTCGCGTGCGCCGTGCGGCGCGAACGCGGCGCGATCGAGGACGCGCGGGTGGCCCTCACCAACATGGGGCCGGCGCCGGTGCGGGCGAGCGAGGTCGAGCGGTTCATCGAGGGCCGTTCGGTCTCGGAGAACTCGTTCCGCGCCGCGTCCGAACGTGCCACCGAGGGTGTGGCGCCGCCCGGCGACCTGCACGGTTCGGCGGAGTACCGGGCCCATCTGGCCCGGGTGCTCACCGCCCGCGCGCTGACCGCCGCCGCGGCCGTCTGAGGAAACGTGATCATGTGGCCGGGTCCACACGCCCCAGGGCCCGGCCGCATGATCACTTGATCGCCCACCGTGTGATCTACCCGGCGAACCTGGCGGCCGGGCACGTGACGGTCGTAGGGTCACGAACAAGGCCCCTCTGACGAGAAGGAACCCCCACCATGGAGCTCGACCACGAATTCACCGTCCCCGTACCGGTGGATCAAGCCTGGTCGGTCCTGCTCGACGTGGAGCGCGTCGCGCTCTGCATGCCCGGTGCGACCCTCGACTCGATCGACGGCGACGAGTACTCGGGCCGGATGAAGGTGAAGGTCGGCGCGATGACCATCACCTACCGCGGCACCGCCCGGATCGCCTCCGCCGACGACTCCACCCACACCGTCAGCATCGAGGCGTCGGCCAAGGAGGCGCGCGGTTCCGGCACCGCGGCCGCCACCGTCCAGGCCCGCCTCCACGACGAGGGTGACACCACCCGCGTGACCGTCCACACCAAGCTCAACGTGACCGGCCGCCCGGCGCAGTTCGGCCGCAACATCCTCTCCGAGGTGGGCTCGAAGCTCATCTCGCGGTTCGCCAAGGCGCTCGCGCAGGAGATCGAGTCGCCCGCGGGGCCGGCCACCGAGGCGGCCGAGCAGGCCGCCGGCGGGGCGGTCGACCAGCAGGCCGCGGCCGAGGCCGCCAGGGACGCCGTGCCCGGGACGCCGTCGGCGAGCATCGCCGAGGAGGCGACCGCTCCCCCCGCCGGCTCCCCGGCCACGAGCCCCGAGGCGGAGTCGTCGTCGGACACCCGTCCCGACATCCCGGTCGTCGACCCCGCGACCGCGGCCCCGGCGTCCGAGCCCGCGGCGGCGACCGCGCCGTCGGTGCCGGCGCAACGTCCGGCGAGCGCGGCGGAGTCGAACGTCAGGCCGCTGCAGCGGCAGCGGCAGGAGGACGACGCCATCGACCTGCTCGAGGTCGCGGGACCGTCCGTCGTGCGCCGCGTCGTCCCGGCCGTCGCCGCCGCCGTCGCGTTCCTGCTGGCCCTGCGCTTCCTCATCCGGCGCCGGCGCGGGTAGATCGCTGGTCATGGTCCCTTGACCGGGGCCTCGGCCATCACCGGATCAAGAACGGCCAAGGATCCGGCCAGGACCGGCGGCGCCGATGGCGGTGCCGCCGGTCGATCGCGTCGGCTGGTGCCGTGGACACCATCGAGATCCAGCGGGTCGTCGAGATCGAGGACGACAACTGGTGGTACCGCGAGCGCCGCGAGATCATCGCCCGCGAGCTGCGCCGCATCGGCGTCCCGGGGCGTGCCGTCGACATCGGCGCGGCCGGCGGCGGCAACACGCGCGTGCTCCTCGCCCACGGCTGGCGGGCCACCGCGGTCGACAACGCCGAGACGGCCGTCGACCTGTGCCTGTCGCAGGGCATCGAGGCCTACCACGCCGACGCCCGGTTCCTGCCGCTTCCCGACGGCGGTCAGGACCTGGCCCTGGCGCTGAACGTGCTCGAGCACGTCGAGGACGACGCGGCCGCGACCGCGGAGATCACCCGCGTGCTGCGTCCCGGCGGGACGGCGCTCGTCTCGGTGCCGTGCGACATGCGGCTCTGGTCGACGCACGACGTGGCGCTGGGCCGCGTCCGCCGCTACACGCGCCAGTCCCTCACCGACACGCTGGCGGACGCCGGGCTGGCGCTCGACCGGGTGTGGAGCCGCAACGTGCTGCTCCGCCCGCTGGTCCGGCTGCGGCGGCACCGGATCGCGCACTGCGAGGACATGGCGCACATCCATCCCGCGCTCAACGAGGGGCTGAGCCTGCTCATCGCGCTCGAACGCCGCCTGCCGCTCAAGTCGTGGCCCGGGGGCACGCTCTTCGCCAGGGCCCACCGGCCGGTGTGAGCGGGAATTCCAAAGATCATCCCTCCTGTCCGACGATCAACCCATACCGGCCGTTCACGTGACCAGGTCGCACCCTGGCCTTGCCCCCGCCTTCCGATACTGAATGTGGCTGCAAATGCCGGAATGTCGGGGGCTTCAGTGAATCGCACACTGCTTCATGAGACTTTCAACGCGGACGGCGTCACCCGGGGCACGATGCTCGTGGCCGGCACGTTCGACCATCCGATCCGGGGGCCGGTGAGCTGCGCGGCCGCCCCGGCGATCGCGGCGCGGCTGGGCGGTGACACCGTGACGGGCCCGGTACGGGTGGGGCACCGGCACGGCGACGGCGTCCTGTTCGCCACCACCTACCTCACCGGGGACGGGCGCGCGGAGGGCTTCGGCGTGGCCGCCGACCGCGGCGACCCCGAGGCCGTGGCGACCGCCCGCCACGCCATGCACGCCTGGTCGCGGACCCCGCGCACGCGCCGGGTCCTGGTGTCCGGGGCCGAGGCGCGCTGCAAGGGGGCCGCCCGGGCCCTGCGGATGATCGAGCCGGCGCTGGACCGCGGCCCGGTGCACGTCGTCGGGCAGGCCGTCGAGGCGCCCGGCCTCGTCGAGGTCGACGACCTCGACGCGGTGCCCGACGGCGGGACGGTCGTCTTCCCCGCGCACGGCGTGACGCTCGCGGTGCGGGCGGAGGCGGCGGCGCGCGGGCTGCGGGTCGTCGACGCGACCTGCCCGCTGGTGAACGAGGCGCACGGCGAGATCCGGCGGTTCGCCGACCGGGGCGACACCGTGGCCGTGGTCGGGCACCGCGAGCACGCGGCGACCGCCTCGTTCCTCGGGCAGGCGCCGGACGACACGGTCCTGATCGAGAACGTCGACGACGCCCGGCGCCTGGCTCCCGGCGACCCGGACCGGCTCTCGTACGTCGTCGAGACGGGCATGGCCGCCGACGAGGCCGCGGCCATCGTGTCGGCGCTGCGCGCCCGCCACCGCAGGACGCGCGGGCCGCATCCCGACGGCTGGTGCTACGCCGCCGCCGACCGGGCCGACACCCTGCGCGCCATCGCCGAGCAGGCCGACCTCGTGCTGGTCTGCGACTCCGGCGACTCGGCCGCCGCCCGCGGGCCGGCCGCCCTGGCCCGCGAACGCGGCGCCGCCGCGCGGATCGTCGGCGGGCTGGGCGACCTCGACCCGTACGAGCTCGCGGGCGCCGCCACGATCGGGATCGACTCCACGCTCGCCGCGCCGCCCGGGCTCGCCGACGCGGTCGTCGGCGTGCTGTCCGGGCTGGGCCCGCTCTCGGTGGTCAGGCGGCGCGTCGTCAGCGAGGTGGCGGCCGTCTCCCGGCCGGACGCCGCTCAGCCGGACGCCGTCCGGGCGCGGTAGGCACGCTGCCGGCACGCCTGGCCGCAGTAACGCCGGGGACGCCCGGTGCCGGCCCGCTCCAGCGGGCGCCCGCAGACCACGCACCCGGGCGCGAGCACCCGCCCGTCACGTGACGAAACCGCCGCAACGCCGCCCCCATCGACAGCACCCAGTTTCGTCACACCCTCCACGGCTGTCGTAGGGGCCGCGGCGGTCGCGGGGGCCGTCGCGGTCGTGGGGGCTGTAGGGGGCGTGGTGGGTGTGGTGGTCTGGGTGGCGTGGGAGGGGAGGCGCGCCGGGATCGGGTAACGCATCGCGTCGGCGCGTTCGAGCAGCTCGCGGGCCGCCTGGTTGGCGCGGAAGGAACGGAGCCCGGCGTACATCGAGGCGAACGCGGTCCGGGCCCGCCCGCTCCGCACCGCCGGGTACTCGTCCAGGAACAGATGCCAGGTGGCGGCGGCACGTTCGAGATGACCGCGGCGCAGCTGGAGCTCGGCGAGCCGGGCCAGCGTGATCGTCCGGGACCGGCGTTCGCCCGCCGGCCGCCGTGCGATCGACTGCTCCAGCGCGCCGATCGCGCCGTCCCGGTCGCCCAGCAACGACCGGACCGCCGCCTGCTGGTGCGCGAGCGCGGCCGGATGGTAGGCGCCGACGACGCCCGGACCGCCGGTCGCGCGGTCGAGCTCGCGCTCGGCCGCCGACAGGTGCCGCAGCGCCCTGCCACGGGCGCCGGTCGCCGCGCAGGTGACCGCGAGCTGGCCGAGCAGGAAGGCCCGCGTCGGCGCGGCGACCCCGCGCAGGTCGACGCCGGCGGCCGAGTCGGCGAGCCCGTAGGCGGCCTGGTCGTGCCCGAGGACCCGGGCCTGGACGCTCATCGCGCGCAGCGTCACCGCGTAGTCGGGCAGCGCGCCCGCCTCCGCCGCTAGCGACAACGACGAGCGGTAGTAACGCTGCGCCATGCCGTGGAGCTCGTCGTCGAAGCACATGAACCCGCAGAGGTAGGCCTGCTTGGCCGCGACCGACAGCAGGTCCCGGCGGACCGCGCCCTCGGCGGCGCGCAGCCAGGGCGTCATCGTCCGGCCCAGGTGGTCGGCCAGGGCCAGGCGCACCTGTCCCGCGCCGAAGGCCGTGTCGGCCTCGGAGAACACCCGGAGCATGGTCGAGGCGGCCTCGACCTCGGCCTCCCCCACGCGCAGCGGCCGCCCGCCGGCGCCCGCCCGGCCCGCCGGCACCGGCGCGGCGGCAGGACCAGAGCCGGGGCCGGGGCCGGTGGGACGGGTCGCCGCGTCCCATCCGGGGACCTTCAGCGCGGCCAGGTTGAAGACGCAGTCGCGCAGCAGCTCGCCACGCCGCGGACCGGCCGCGTCGGCCAGCTCGGCGAGCAACGGCACGGCCTCGCCCTCCCACCAGCGCACCGCGTCCACGCGCGGCCGGATCACCCCCGCGGGAGGCCGCGCCCTCCCGGGCCCCGCCGCGGGCGGCCCGGCCAGGCCGATCTCGGCCGGGTCGACCACGCGGCCGAGCCGCCGCGACAACGCCTCGGCCACCAGCTCGGGAACGGGCCGCCGCGGCCTGATCCCGGCCCGCCACTGCGCCACCGACGCCCGCCCGTACGACAGGGCCAGGCCGGCCTCGGCCCCCACCGCGTTGACCGCCCGCGCCAGGTCCTGCCCGCTCCAGCCGGCCGCCGCGAGCAGGGCGGCCAGCCCGGCGTTGCCGTCACGTCGCTTTTCCATGCCCCGATCCCGCCGCCCGCGTCAAGATCTTTGCGATCCTTGACACCCTCCGCTCCCAATTGAACACCGAGAGCGAACCTCCGGAGGGACGATTGGCGTGCACGGACCTCCGCGCCGCCCGCGCGCCTCCCCTCCCTGTGCGCGCGGCGCCGGCGCCGTTCCGCGCTACCACCGCCACCGGGCGGCGGCCTGGCCATTCCGACCCCTCACTCCCCGGCCGCTGCCCGTGGCGGTGCGACACCCGCTCCGGCGCGGCTCCCGCGCGGGTTCCCCGGCGCCGTCCGCGGGTAGGTCACCGGCATCCCCCCGACACTGCGACGGACCAGGTCGGAGGCGGAACGAGCGGTGCCGCGAGTCACCATCAGGCTGGACGTGATCGAGCGCAACGCGCGCGTCGTGACCGAGGCGTGCGCGGCCCACGGCGTCGGGGTGTTCGGCGTCACCAAGGGCACCTGCGGGATGCCGCACGTCGCCCGCGCGATGTTGCGCGGCGGTGTGGCCGGCATCGGCGAGTCGCGCTACGAGAACATCCGGCGGCTGCGCGAGAACGGCATCGACTGCCCGATCCTGCTGCTGCGCAGCCCGCCGCTCTCCCGGGCCGACGAGACCGTGCGGCTGGCCGACATCAGCCTCAACTCCGAGCTCGCGGTGATCGAGGAGCTGTCCCGGTTCGCCGAGCGCCGCGCCCGGGTGCACGACGTCATCCTCATGGTCGACCTCGGCGACCTGCGCGAGGGCGTCTGGCCGGACGACCTCATGCCGGCCGCCGAACGGGTGCTCGGCCTGCCCGGCGTCCGGCTGGCCGGCATCGGCACCAACCTCACCTGCTTCGGCGCCGTCCTCCCGTCCGAGAAGAACATGGGCGAGCTCGCCGGGTACGCGGCGGCGATCGAGGAGGAGTTCGGCGTCACGCTGTCGTACGTCTCCGGCGGCAACTCCAGCAGCCTGCCGTTCCTGCTGGAGGGCCGGATGCCGCCGGGCGTCGACAACCTGCGCATCGGGGAGGCCATCCTCCAGGGCGGCCGGGACACCTTCTTCGACGACCCGTGGGAGCCGCTCGACCGCGACGCGTTCCTGCTCACCGGGGAGCTGCTGGAGGTCAAGGTCAAGCCGTCGGTGCCCATCGGCGAGACCGGGGTGGACGCGTTCGGCGGCAGGCCCGTGTTCGAGGACCGCGGCCTCCGGTCGCGCGGCATCCTCAACGTCGGCCGCGAGGACGTCGCCGTGGAGGCGCTGCTGCCCGCCGATCCCCGCGTGCGGATCCTGGGCGCGTCCAGCGACCACCTCATCATCGACGTCGCCGACGTCCGGCCGCTGCCGCACGTGGGCGACACCGTCGCCTTCAACCTCGGGTACGCGGCGCTGCTGGCCGCGATGACGTCGGAGTACGTGGAGAAGGAGCCGATGTTCGACGAAGCGCCGCGCGCGCCGCGCCCGGTCCGCCTGATCGCCGACCCCGGCCGGGCCGAGCTGGTCGACGACCTGCCCGGCAGGCTGGCCCTGCTCGGCCACCCGCCGGCCACGTCCACACCGGGCTCGATGCCGCTCCGGTTCGGCGCCGCCCCCTCCGCCGGCCTGCTCGCCTGCCTGGCGGGCGAGCACGACGCGTTCGGCCTGATCTGGATCAGCGCGACCGCGGCCCTCGAGCCCGGCGAGACGCTGAGCCGCGCGCTCGGCCGGGCGCCCGAACCGGGCGGCCGTTCCGCGCTGCCCGAGCTCTGCCCGGAGAACACCGTCCTCGTCGGGCTCCGCGAGGTCGGCCCCGAGGAGTCCGAGCAGATCAAGGACGCCGGCCTCGGCACGTTCACGATCGTCGACATCGACGTGCGGGGCGTCCGCGAGGTCATGCGGGAGGCCGTCCGGACCGCCACCGCCGGCACCCGCGGCTTCGCGGTCGTCTACGACGTGTCCGCGACCGGCGGCGACGGCATGTCGCCGCGCGAGACCCACCAGGCGATGGAGCTGATCGCGCAGTCCGGGGCGATGCTCGCGCTGGACGTCGCCGGGCTGGACGCCCGGAACGCCGGGCGGGTCTCCGCCTACGTGATGTCGGCGTTCGGCCGGACGATCCTGTGACGACGATCCTTTGAGATGGCAAAGCCGCCGAGCCGGCGCCCCTCCCTGATGGCAAGCTGGTGACCATGCGTCTGGCGACCTGGAACGTCAACTCGGTCAAGGCACGGCTGCCGCGGCTCCTGGAATGGCTGGCCGAGGCCGAGCCCGACGTCCTCTGCCTTCAGGAGACCAAGTGCGCCGCGGCCGACTTCCCGTCCGCGCAGGTCGCCGAGCTGGGCTACGAGACCGCGGCGCACGGCGACGGGCGCTGGAACGGCGTCGCCGTCCTCTCGCGCGTCGGCCTGGACGACGTGTCGCTCGGCTTCCCGGGCGAGCCGGGCTACGCCAACCCGCCGGACGAGCCGACGCTGCTCGACGCCGACCCGCCGCCTCCCGCGCCCGAGGCCCGGGCGATGGGCGCGACCTGCGGCGGCGTCCGGGTGTGGTCGCTGTACGCGCCCAACGGCCGCACCGTCGACTCACCGCACTACGTCTACAAGCTCGCCTGGTTCGCGGCGCTGAAGGACGCGCTGGCCGGCGAGCTGGCCGCGAATCCGGCGCTGGTGGCCACGGGTGACTTCAACGTGGCGCCGACCGACGCCGACGTCTGGGACCCGGCGGTGTTCGCCGGCTCCACCCATGTCACGCCGCCCGAACGGCAGGCGCTCGCCGACCTGCTGTCGCTGGGCCTGCACGACGTGGTCCCGACGCCGATGAAGGGCCCCCACCCTTACACGTACTGGGATTACCGGGCCGGTGCGTTCCACAAGAACATGGGCATGCGCATCGACCTGTTCTACGCCGGACCCGACGTCGCCGAGCGGGTGCGGTCGGCGTACGTCGACCGGGAGGCCCGCAAGGGCAAGGGCCCCTCCGACCACGCCCCGATCGTCGTCGACATCAACGCGCAGGGCGCGTCAGACGGCGGGGACGCGCCGGGCGCGTCAAACGGCGGGGACACGCCGGGCGCGTCAGACGGCGGGCCGCCCGGGGAGGCCTCCGGCGTGTCCTGAGCGCCGAGCACGGCTTCCCTTTGGACGATCGCGGATGACCCGCGGATGATCGCGTACGTCCGGAGTCCGTCTGTCCGGCCGGCCTTGGCGCGGCGCCGCCGACCGGCCCGCGGTCATCGACCGGCCTCGCCCTGATCAGTCGGCGGTGTGCGCTCGCTCGCCGTTTCCAGGTGCCGGGGGCCTGCGTCCACGCTTGGCCGGGCCGCCCCGTTCGCTCTCGTCAGTCTCCACACCCGCTGGAAGGATCTCTCGTGACCCGCAGGGCACGCCTCGTGCTGATCGTGACCGGTGTGCTGGCGGTACTGGCGGCGCCGGCCGCGGCCACCGTGGGCCCCCGCCTCTCCGCGGGCGGCTTCACCGACCCCGGGGCGCCGTCCAGCCAGGCGGCCGGCACGCTCTCGAGCCGGTTCGGCGCGGGCGTGCCCAACCTGGTGTTCCTGGCCACGTCGGAACGTTCCGGAGGGGTCGACGGCCCGGCCGCGCGGCGGGACGGGGCCGCGCTCACCGCACGGGTCGCCGCCGCGGCGGGCGGCGTCCCGGTCCGGTCGTACTGGACCTCGGGGGACCCGGCCCTGCGGTCCAGGGACGGCCGGATCGGGATGATCACCGTCCAGCTGCCGGGCGACGAGGACGCCCGGCAGGACGCGGCCCGCCGCATCGTCCCGCCGGTCACCGGGCGGCACGGCACGCTCCACGTCGCGGCGGGCGGCTCGGAGCAGGTCGCGGCCGAGGCGCTGGACACCAGCCAGAGCGACCTGAGGCGGTCGGAGCTGCTGGCCGTCGTGCCCACCCTGATCCTGCTGGTCCTGGTGTTCGGCGGCCTGGTCGCGGGGGCGCTCCCCCTCGTCGTGAGCGGGCTCGCCATCTGCGGCACGCTGGCGGTGCTGCGCCTGATGTCGGAGTTCACCCCGATCTCGCTGTACGCGGTCAACCTCACCACCGCGCTCGGGCTGGGGCTCGCGATCGACTACGGCCTGATCTTCCTCAGCCGCTACCGGGAGGAGGTCGCGGCGGGACGCGGCCGCGCGGACGCGCTCGCCGTCACCAAGCGGACGGCCGGGCGGACGATCCTGTTCTCGGCGATCACGGTGGCGCTGGCGTTGTCGGCGATGCTGGTCTTCCCGCTGTACTTCCTGCGGTCGTTCGCCTATTCGGGGATCGCGGTGGTGGCGTTCGCCGCCGCGTCGTCGCTGGTCGTGCTGCCCGCGCTGGTCACGGTGCTCGGCGACCGCGTCCGGCCGCGCCGCGCGCCCGAGCATCAGGGACGGATGTGGCGCGCGCTCGCCGAACGTGTCATGCGCCGGCCGTGGCCCGTCGCGATCGCCACGACGCTGCTCCTGGCCGGGCTCGCCATGCCGTTCACGAAGGTCGCCTTCGGCCTGATCGACGACAGGGTGCTGCCGGCCTCGGCCCCGGCGCACGCGGTGGCCGAGACCGTCCGGACGCGCTTCGACACCCGGGAGACCGCCGCCACCTCGATCGTCCTGCACGGCCTCGACGCGCGGCGCGAACCCGCCCGGCTCGCCGCGTACGCGCGCGACCTGTCCCGCGTGCCGGACGTGCGGAGCGTGCGCGGCGCGGGCGGCGTCTTCGACTCCGGGCGGCGGATCGCCGCCGCGGACATGGCGCGGTTCGCGGGCACGGCGGGCACGGCGGGCACGGCGGGCACGGCGGGCACTTGGCTGGCCGTCGACTCGTCCGTCGAGCCGTACTCCGACCGCGGCTCCGCCCTCGTCGCCGCGCTCCGCGACGTGCCGGCCCCGGCCGCGGTGTCGATCGGCGGCCCGGCGGCCCAGCTGTCCGACACCCGCGCCGCCATGGCCGAACGGCTGCCCTGGGCCCTGCTCATCGTGGCACTGTCCGGCTTCGTGATCCTCTTCCTCTTCACCGGCAGCCTGCTGCTCCCCCTCAAGGCGCTGCTGCTCAGCCTGCTGAGCCTGGGCGCCTCGTTCGGCGCGCTGGTGCACGTCTTCCAGGAGGGGCACCTGCGGTGGCTCGTGGGCGACTTCACCGTCACCGGGATGACCGACATGACCATCCCGGTGCTGATGTTCTGCGTCGCGTTCGGGCTCTCGATGGACTACGAGTTCTTCCTGCTGTCCCGGATCAAGGAACGCCATGACCTGACCGGGGACACCACCGAGGCGGTCGCGTCCGGCCTCCAGCGCAGCGGGCGGCTGATCACGCTGGCCGCGGTGACGATGGCGGTGGTCTTCGCCGCCTTCGCGGTGTCCGGGCTGACGATCCTCAAGCTGCTCGGCGCCGGTCTCGCGCTGACCATCGTCATCGACGCCACGCTGGTCCGCGGCCTGCTGATGCCCGCGTTCATGCGGCTGGCGGGCGCCGCGAACTGGTGGGCGCCACGGCCGCTCCGCCGCCTGCACGCCCGGGTCGGCCTGAGCGAGGAACCCGCCGCCGTTCCGGCCCGGCTCCCGGCCGTTCCGGCCCAACGTCCGGTCGCCGTTCCGGCCCAGCTCCCCGTCATGACAGGCGCGTCGACCGGCGACCGCCCGCCGAGACAGTGACCGCCGGAACAGCGACCAGCGGGACAGCGACCGGCGGAACGGCGACCGGCAGGACGGCGCGCGGCGGAACGGCGACCAGCGGCCAGCGGCACAGCGGCACAGC
The DNA here is from genome assembly GCF_040643285.1 of Spirillospora sp. NPDC047279. Lineage (NCBI taxonomy): Bacteria > Bacillati > Actinomycetota > Actinomycetes > Streptosporangiales > Thermomonosporaceae > Spirillospora > Spirillospora sp. NPDC047279. Next base: position 108,015 of record NZ_JBEYUA010000021.1, on the reverse strand, counting down.
AACGCGGCGGGACAGCGACCGGTGGGACAACGACCGGTGGGACAACGACCGGTGGGACAACGACCGGTGGGACAACGACCGGTGGGACAACGACCGGCAGGACGGCGCGCGGTGGCACAGCGCGCGGTGGCACAGCGCGGGGCGCCCGGTAGGAACCGGACGCCCCGCGGTCTCGACCCTTGTACGTCAGTGCTGGTGGTCGTGCTCGCCTTCCAGGCCCGCCTCGTGCACGTGGGTGTGCGAGTGGCTGGACCCGCCGTGCTCGTGCGCGTGCGAATGCTCCACATGCTCGTGCTCATGCGAACGATGCGCGTGCGAGTGCCCCTCCGGCCCGTGCGAGTGCGCGTGCGCGGTGTCGTGCTCGTGTGCGGCGGTCATGGACATCCCCCCGAATGATCGCTTTCCGTCCCGCAATGATCGCAGAACGTGATCATGCACTGACGGCCGGGCACCGGTCAGGGCCGCCGCACGGCCAGCACGACGTCGCCCGGCAGGTCGGTGAACACCTGGAAGGCCGCCGGGTCGAACTGCCGCTGGGAGAAGGTCAGCCGGGTCCTGTGGTCGAACGCGGTCCAGGTCCAGTCCGGCCCGTTCTGCCTGAGGGCGAAGACGTCGACGGGCCCGAACGCCGTCCGTTCCGTCTCGGCGGCGAAGCGCGCCGGGTCGGTGATCCGGGAGAGGCGCCGAAGTTCGCGCACCCGCGCGTACCACCGGGTCGTGCTGCCCGCGGCGCTGCGGTCGACGCCGACGTACCCCGGCCAGGGGACGACGCCGAAGAAACGCTCGTCGGCCGACAACGTGACCGGCCGGGCGCCCGGCCCGAGGACGGACCGCGTCCTGTCGACGATGGGGCCGGCCGGGAACCAGCGGATCCGCCCCTCCTTCGGCGCGTGGCGGGCGTAGCCGCCGCCCGGCAGCGGCTCGGTGAAGGCGCGCGTCGCCGCGTTCGGCCTGGTGTTCACCGCCGGCCGGTAGTCGCCGCCGTACCCGCCCGTCGCCGGCGCGCCCGGCATCCAGGTCTCCCAGAGCGTGAACCCGGCCCAGGCGACCAGGACGGACAACGCCAGGGCGGGCAGCCGCGCGGGCGGCATCGACGCCAGCCGCCGCGCCGCCATGGGGGCGACGTGCACGATGGTGAGGACGGCCGCGAGCACGAGGATCGTCTCGATGAGCTCGTTGGTGTAGTGCAGCACCTTGGTGTGGCCGTTGACGACGAAGCCCAGCAGCAGGGTGAACCGGTAGACGTACGCGCTGACCAGCAGGAACAGCATCGGTTCCGCCCACGGCACGGTCCGCCGGAACCAGACGGCCCCGATCAGCCCGGTGAGCTGGAGGACCCCCAGGAACGTCATCTCCAGGAACGGCAGCGGCGTCGCGAGCAGCCGTTCGCTCTGGAACACGTCCGTCATCTGCAGGCCGTGCGTGGCCATCCGCGCGACGTACGGGACGAGATACCAGGACGCGACCACCGCCGCCGTCGCCACCATGAGGAGCAGGTCGCGCATGTAGGCCCTGCGGCCGTCCACGCGCCACCATGTCACCGCGATGATGGCGACGACGCCGAGCGCGCCGAACATCAGGTAGCCCTGGTAGAGCAGGACCATCAGGCCGCCGACCAGGCCCGCGGCGGCCCAGTGCAGCGGCCTGCGCCCGCCGGGCCGGGTGAACGCGGCGAGCACCCACGGCACGAACGCCATCAGCGCCATGACCTCGAACGCCTTGTCCGGGCGCCGGAAGACGACCAGGGAGACCACGGCCAGGGCCAGCGCCACCGGGCCCGGCACCAGCCGCCGCCACAGGACGAAGGCCACGATCACGGCGGCGGAGCAGGTCAGCGCCTCGGCCGCGCCGAGCAGCCGCCAGGCGGGCACGTCCAGCAGTACTCCGGCCCGGCCGATGAGCCACGGGTAGAGCGGCGGATACTCCGACGGCGCCGCCTCGACGATGCCGTCGGCGCTGCCGAGCACGACGGTGTGCCGCATGACCATCGTCGACATGCGGCCATGGTCGCCGCCCAGGCCGAAGAAGCCGTACGCGGCGCCGTTCAGCGCGCTCCGCATCGTGAACGCGACCCAGCCCGCGAAGAGCCCGGCCGCGACGCCGCTGAGCACGCCGGCGCGCACCCGGCGCAGCAGCAGGGCCACGGCCGCGAGGCCCGCCGCGCCCGCCGCGACGGGGAGCATGGCACCGCGCAGGTGGAACGGGTCGATCCCGATCGCCGCGGGTGTCCAGAACGCCGCCGGGAGCACGGCCAGATAGACCAGCACGGCCCAGAGGGACGGGGCGGCCGGCGGCCGGAACCGCCGCCGAACGCCACCGGCGGCGTCCGAGGACGCCGCCGGTGATTCGGGCGCGGGGGCCAGGAGCATCGCGCGGCCTCAGCCGGCCTGGAGCGGAGAACGCTCCGGCACGGCGGAGTCGGCGGCGGACCGCGGCGCGGGAAGGATGGGCGCGTCACGGCCGGTCCCGCCGCCGGGGCGGCCCTCGCCGGACTTCTCCTCGTGGTAGTCGGCCTCGACGTTCACGGCCCACACGTCGTGGTTCGCGCCGTCGACGAGGTTCTCGACGGTGAGCATCGCCGTCAGCATCGAGTGGTCCTGGTTGTTGTACCGGTGCATGCCGTTGCGGCCGACCGGGTGGATCTCCGGCCACTCCACCTCGAGGAACTTGCGCAGCGTCTCGACGTTCGCCGCGTAGTGCGCGTCGTACACCGGGTAGGCCTTCGGCATCCGCACCACGTGGCCCGCCTCGACGGCGCCGGCGGTCACCAGGCCGAGCAGGTCCAGCTCGCGCGTGCCGAGTGCGATGAGGTCGTCGTCGTCGGCCGCCCAGAGGTCGTCGCCCTCGTTGACGAAGTACTCCAGGCCCAGGCAGGTGCGTCCGTCCTTCACCAGGTACGGCGACCAGGAGCCGTAGTTCTGCACCCGGCCCAGCCGCACCTCGGGCGAGTGGATGTAGATCCAGTTGTCCGGGAACGAGAACCGCTCGGGCACGACCAGCGCCACCGTCAGGAAGTCGCGGTAGGCCAGGCCCTCGGCGGCTGCGATCACTTCGGGCGGCGCCGCCGGAGACAACGTCCGGACGAGCGTCGCGAGCGGCATGCTGGAGACCAGCTGCCCGCACTCGACCGTCTGCTCCGCGCCGTCCCGATCCCGGGCGACCACGCGCAGCCGGCCGCCGGCGGTCCGCGAGACCGACCGCACGGCGGTGTCGAGCCGCACCTCGGACCCGGCCGCCCGCACCTGGTCGGCGCAGGCCTCCCACATCATCCCCGGCCCGAACTTGGGGTAGCGGAACTCCTCGATGAGGCTGGTGATCTCCTTCTGGTTGCGCTGCGGCCGGAGCGCGTTCCAGATCGCCTTGCCCAGCGACAGGTTCTTGATCCGCTGTGCCGCCCAGTCGGCCTGGATGGAGGACGCCGGCACGCCCCACACCTTCTCGGTGTAGGTCTTGAAGAAGATGCGGTAGAGGCGCCAGCCGAAGCGGGCCGCCACCCAGCCCTCGAACGTCGTCTGGTCCTTCGGCGGGCGCACCCGGGCCCAGGCGTAGGAGCCCAGGCACCGCAGCGCCTCCAGGATCCCCAGGTTGGACAGCGCGTTCTGGGCGCGGAGCGGGTAGTCGAAGAACTTCTTGTCGTAGTAGATGCGGCTCATCCGCGGCCGCAGCAGGAAGTCGTCGTCCTGGAGGATCTCGTTCCAGAAGTCCTCGACGCGCCGGACCTTGGTGAAGAAGCGGTGACCGCCGATGTCGAAGCGCCAGCCGTCGCGCTGCACCGTCTGCGAAATGCCGCCGACCACCGAGTCGGCCTCGAAGACCACGCACCGCCGGCCCCGCCTGGCGAGCTCGAAGGCCGCCGTCAGTCCCGCCGGACCGCCCCCGATCGCAGCGAACTCAACGCTCTCCACTTCCGTTTCCGGCATCGCCATCGCCCCGTTCGAAGTCGGACCTGAATTTCCGACCTCGAAGCTATCCGGCACGCCATTACTTGAGCTCCGCAATCTTCATTCATTGACCGAACGTTGAAGACTCCTGGAAAGCCCATTACACCCATCATCCAGAATGGCGGTCAATGACCGGTAACGCCCTTTTCAGGCGTCGACCGCGGTGGCCGGAAGGGCCGCCGCCGGGGCACTGGGCGCCTGCCGCGCCGCCGGCTCCGGGGCCGTTTCCGCGGTGGGCGGGACGAAGACCCAGCGGCTGTAGCAGGTGAACCTGAACAACGTGCCGAGCCCCAGGCCGACGAGGTTGGCGACGGTGAAGCTGACCTTGTCGTGCAGGCCGAGCGCGTACTCGGTGAATCCGATGCAGCCCAGCGAGATCAGCAGGCCGGCGCCGTTGAAGGCGAAGAACAGCGAGCACTCCCTGGAGAACCCGCGATGCGCCCGGTCCCGCCAGGTCCAGTGCCTGTTGCCGAAGTAGGCGACCAGCGTGGCCAGCACGGTGGCGGCCGTCTTGGAGGTGAGCGGGCCGAGCCCGACATAGAACTTGAGCGCGTAGGTCAGGCCCAGATCAACGGAAAGGGCACACGCCCCGACCAGACCAAATCTGGAGAAATCACGAACGAGGTCGGCGATCCGCTTGGACGAGCCACTGAAACGGCGCACACCCTCCCCTTTCCATGGCGACTTCCACTGCGACCAGGACAGCCTAAGGGGAGCTCTGTTGAATCAGATCCCAATGAATATGCAATAGTCGGCCATCGGGGGCTAGATTCCGGGCCTCCCGGCACCGCCGCGTCCGAAGATGGCAAAGCGGGGGTGAGAGGCGATGCGGGCAAGCCAGATCGAGCGGACGGCCGAACGGCCGGCGTCCGTCGACATCGCGATTCCCGTCCGCAACGGCGAACGGGCCCTCGAAGGGTGCGTCCGCGCCCTGCACGAGTTCCTGAGCCGCTCGTTCCCGCTGCCCTGGCGCATCACGATCGTCGACGCCGGCAGCACCGACGCCACCTGGTCGGTCGCCATCTGGCTCGCGACGATGCTCGACGGCGTGCACGTGCGGCGCATCGAGCGGCAGGGCAAGGGGGCGGCGGTCCGCGCGGCCTGGCTCGACAGCCCGGCCGACATCGTCGCCTACATGGACGCCGGCCTTTCCACCGGCCCGAGCGCGCTGCCGCGCCTGGTGGCCCCGCTCGCCGGCGGCCACTCCGAGATCGCGGTCGGCAGCCGGCTGTCCCCGGGCACCCGGGCCGCCCGGCGGTGGCGCCGGGCGGCGGTCTCGCGCGCCTACAACGCGCTGCTGAGGCTGGCGTTCGACACCCGGAGCACCGACGCGGCGTGCGGGTTCAAGGCGGCGCGGTCGGACGTCGCGCACACGCTCCTGCCGCGGGTGGCCGACGACGGCTGGTTCTTCGACACCGAACTGCTCCTGCTGGGCGAGTACAACGGGCTGCGGATCCACGAGGTCCCGGTCGGCTGGGAGGACGACCCCGGCTCGCGCGACGGCGTGGCCCGGCTCGTCGTCCAGAACGTCAAGGGGGTCCTCCGGACGGCCCGGGAGATCTCGACCGGGCGGGGAGCCATCCCCCGCCGCTCCTCCCGGGCCCGCCGCTGGCCGTCCGCCCCCGCCCTGTCGGGACGGGGCACGCGGCTGGCCAAGCTCCTGCCGTTCGCGCTGATCGGCATCGCGTCGGCGGACGCGCACCTCGCCTCGTACCTGCTGCTCCGGACGTGGTGGGAGCCCGCGGCGGCCAACCTCGTGGCCGCCGCGCTCGCGTTCTTCCCCAACGCCGAGGCCAACCGGCGCTGGACCTTCCGCCGTCCGGCCGGCTCGCCTCTCCGGGTGTTGTCGCGCGCGGCGATGCTGTTCCTGCTCACCTACGCCTCGACCTCGGGCGCCGTGCTGCTGATCCCGGCGGGTGCCGGCCTCGGCGCCGAGGCCGCCGCCCTGGTCGCCGGCGCGGCGCTGACGACGGCGTTCCGCTTCACCGCGCTCGACCGCTGGGTGTTCGCCCGCCCCCCGGCGCACCGGCGCCGGGGAGCGCGCAGGCGGCGCGCCGCCCGGCACTGACCTCCGGTCCGCCGGAGCTCCGGCCGACCGGAGCCCCGGCCGACCGGAGGCCCGGCGAACCGAAGGCTCGGCGAACCGAAGGCTCGGCGGACCGAAGGCCCGGCGTCAGGCGCCGAAGACCCGCTCGACCACGCGGATCGTCGCCTTGCCGTCGTCCAGCGGGCAGTGCGTGTCGACGAACGCCTGGTAGGCGCCGGCGTGGTCGGCCGCCACGTCGTCGATCCCCACGAGCGCGTCGATGACCTCGGCCGAGGTGCGCAGCAGCGGGCCGGGCGCCTCCGCCTCGAAGTCGAAGTAGAAGCCGCGCAGCGTGTCCCGGTACGTCTCCAGGTCGTAGGTGAAGAACACCATCGGCCGCCGCGTGATCGCGAAGTCGAACATCACCGAGGAGTAGTCGGTGACGAGCACGTCGGAGATCAGCAGCAGCTCCTGCATCTCCGGATAGACCGAGACGTCGAAGACGAAGTCGGTGCCGACCTCGGGCACCCGGTCGACGATGTTCGGGTGGCGCCGGACCAGCAGGACGTGGTCGTCGCCGAGGCGCCGCCACATCTCCTCCAGGTCCAGCTGGAGGTCGAGGCGGTACTTGCCGCGCCGGTAGAACTTGTCGTCCCGCCAGGTCGGCGCGTACAGGACGACCTTCTTGCCCTCGGGCAGGCCGATGCGGCGCCGCACCCGCTCCTTGATCTCCTCCTGCTCGGGCGCGAAGAAGATGTCGTTGCGCGGGTATCCCGTCTCGAGCGTCCTCCCCTCGAACCGGAACGCGCGTTCCAGGATGGGCGTGCACCACGGGCTCGGCGAGATGAGGTGCGTCCACTGGCCCACCTCGGTGGCGAGCTTCTCGTGGTAGTTGCGGGTCGCGAACTGCACCCGCTCGATGTCGAAGCCGATCCGCTTGAGCGTGGCGCCGTGCCAGGTCTGCAGGACCTTCTGCTCCGGCCGCCGCTCGAACCACATCGGCAGGTGCGAGTTGCTGACGATGAACTCCGCGCGGGCGAGGGCCTCGAAGTACTCGCGGCTCAGCCGGCGCACCACGGTGACGCCCTCGGGCACCTCGGCCTGGCCGTTGTCGACGATCCAGAGGAACTCGTACGGCGCGTCGCGGCGGCGCAGCTCCTCCAGGATCGCGCGCGGGCTGTCGGAGTACTGGCGGCCGAAGTAGCTCTCGAACAACGCCCAGGGGCGCAGCGGCTCGTGCCGGAGCCGCGGGTAGATCTCGTCGCGCAGCTCGATCCGCGAGGCGCGGCTGCGCTCGGCCGGGCGGAGGTCGTTGCTCGCCCGCAACATCAGGTCCTCGCCGCGCACGTCGATCAGCGTGAACGTGCGCCCGCCGGTCTCGTGCTCGGCGGGCAGCGAGGCGAAGAGGTCCGCGCCCGCCTGGGCCCGGACGAACGACTCGGTCTCGCCGTCGTGCACGCGGACGGCCAGCCGGTAGTTGCCCTTGGGCAGCGGCAGCGCGCCGGCGAGCGAGGTCACGGCGGCGGGGTCGAACTCGACGGTGAAACGTTGCCCGGCCCGGCCGACCGGGACACCGACCTCCTCGGTGCGGCCGGTGGCGGCGAACACGAACGAGACCGGCACCTCCGGCGGCACCGGCAGGTCGCCGCCGAGGACGAGCCGCCCGTCGGCGGTCCAGCGGGCGGTGTCGATGAGCGGGCAGATCGCCCGTTCGCGGAACTCCAGGCCACCCTGCGAGCGGACGTTGGCGTGCACGGCGATCTCACGGAGCCCGTCCCGGTGGCGCGGCCTCGGCACCCCGTCGACCAGCCGGACCAGGGTCGTCTCCCCGTCCGGCGTCTCGACCTCGGCGGTCCACGTCGTGCCGTCGCCGAACGCGAGCGCCTCACCGCTCATCGGCGTGAACGACGGCCGCCGCCGCGGCCAGAGGTCGGCCAGCGGGATCCGGACCTGGAACGTGTCCGCCTTCGCGGCCTTGCCCGGCCTGGTCCCGGGCCTGTCCTCGCGCAGCAGCGGATACCGGTGCGGGTCGCCGCCGGGGCTGCGCGTCAGGACGAGGTGGGTCGCGTCGCGGAGCCCCGGCTCGAGAACGCCGGAGAGCTCCACCTCGCCGTCCACGAACGCCAGCCGCTGCACCTCGGCGCCGTGCCGTTCGACCCGCAGGCGCAGCCGCCCGTTCTCGGACCACTCGGGGCACACCCAGAGGCCGTCCGCGGTCTGGTGCCGTTCGGGCCGCTGGACCTCGCCCGTCTGCGGCGCGCCCAGCTCGTCCTTGCGCAGCACGCCGCGGTTGAGCACCCAGATGTCCAGGCGCCAGGTGCGGCCCGACCGGCCCGACGTCAGCCGCCGGGGGTCGATGGTGATCCGGTATCCGCCCCAGTCGTGGCGCCGCTTGGCCGTCCCGGCGGGGCCGGGGGTGGTGCGCCTGCGCAGCGTCGCGGGCACCGGGACGCGGCGGCCCGTCTCCTCGCAGACCAGCCAGGCGAGCACCTGGTGCTTCCAGCGCCGGTCCGGCTTGAGGTGCTTGAGGACGGCGCGCCCCTCGACGAGCAGCCTGCCGTTCTCCCACCGGACCGACGTCACCTTCTGCCGGAGCCTGATCTCCTCCTGGAGCCGGTAGATCTCCAGCGGCACCCCGACCGCGGGATCGTCCAGGTAGGGGTAGTTGCCGTAGTAGCGGCGGCCCCGCCGGACCACGCCGCAGCCGGCCATCTCCCGGCTCTTCTGGAACTTCAGGACCTCCAGCAGCTCGGGCATGAGGCGCCGGCGCACGAGATGCCACTTCAGCCGTTCGATGGCGGGCAGGTCGTCGAGCACGCTCAGATCGGTGCCGTCGAGGTAGGCGTTGGCCTGGTCGAGGAACCGTTCCCGGTAGGCCTCGTCACCCGAGTCGAGGACCTGGAGGAACAGCCGCAGGTCGTCGCCGACGACGGTGAGCTCCCAGCGCCGCTTGTCCGCGTCCATCCCGCGCTCCGCCAGGAACGAGCCCACCCCCTCGACGGCCTTGACCCGGTGCTCCAGGGCGTGGTCGGCGGTGCGGTCCTGGGTGATGGACTTGTCCTCGTTCGGACGGATCCGCCACAGGTAGACCGGGGCCTTCAGCATGTCGACCGCGGTCGCGGAGAAATGGCCGGTGAGCGCGACCACGATGTCCTCGTGCAGCACCCCTTCGGGGAACCGCAGCCCCTGCGCGTCCCAGAAGCTCCGGCGCCACAGCTTGTTGGTGACGAGGCGGTCGGCGAGCAGCCGGTCCTCGCCGGTGACGTGCGTGCGCAGCGCGGTGGTACGGAAGATCTTCTGGTGCATCGGCGACGGCGTCGGGCCCAGCGCGTCGAACCGGCGCACGTTGCCGGTGGCGAAGTCCGAACCGGTCCGGTCCAGCGTCGCCGCCATGTACTCCAGCGCGTACGGCGGCAGGAGGTCGTCGCTGTCGAGGAACGCCAGGAACTCCCCGGTGGCGCGGTCGATACCGGTGTTGCGCGCGGCGCCCAGCCCGGCGTTCTCCTTGGTGACGACCGTGAAGCGCGGATCGCCGGCGGCGAAGCGGGCCACGATGGCGCCGCCGTCGTCGGTCGAGCCGTCGTCGACCACCACGACCTCGATGTCCTCGAGGGTCTGTGCCGCGAGCGACTCCAGACAGTCCTCGACGTAGGGCGCGACGTTGTAGACGGGAACGATGACGCTGACCTTCGGCATGCCTTTCAGCATGGTGAAAGCAGGTCAACCGCCGGACGTGCATCGCGATTGCCAGCATGTTGCCTGACCCAGACTTGACCTACGCGTGCCTCGATCTACGCGGGCCGGGGCCCGGATCGGACATCGCCAGCTCCTTCTCCTCCAGGAGGTGGGCGAACAACATCTCCCAGCGGCGCCGGACGGTCTCGGGGCCGTACTGGGCGGCCGTCGTCCGGGCCGCGGCGCCGAGAGTGCGGCGGAGCCCCTCGTCCTCGATCAGCCGCGAGATCGCCGCCGCCAGGGCGTCGCCGTCCTCGTGCGGGACGAGCAGCCCGTTCTCCCCGTCCACGATGATCTCGCCGGGGCCGGTGGGGCAGTCGAAGCTCGCCACCGGGAGGCCGCAGTTGAGCGCCTCCAGCAGGATCATCGGGAAGCCCTCGAACCGGGAGCTCAGGACGTAGACCGACGCCTTGGACAGCTCCCGGTCGAGGTTCTTGCTCGGGCCCATCAGGAAGACGTGGTTGTAGAGGTGGTGCCGGTGGATCAGGCGCCGCAGGCGGGGCTCGGCCTTGCCCGAGCCGTGGATGTGCAGGCGCCAGCCGGGGTGCCGCTCCACCACCTGGGCGAACGCCGGGACGAGCAGGTGGAAGCCCTTCTGGGCGGTGAGCCTGCCCGCGGCGACGACCACGGTGCTCTCGTGGCCCGTCTGCGGCACGTCGAGGGTGTGGAGCGGGTTGGGGATCTGCGCGGTCCTGACCCGTCCGGCCAGCGCCCGCTCGTACTCGGCCTGGTCCTTGCGGGTCAGCGACACCACGGCGTCCAGGCGCGGGTAGTCCCGGACGATCGCCGCGCGCACCTCCGGCTTGTACCGGCCGAGGTGCATGTGGTCCTGGGCGACCCGGACGAGCCGTTCCGGCGCGTGCCGCGCGGCCAGCAGGTTGAGGCCGGGGCGCGTGGTGACGAGCACGCCCTCGTCCAGGCTCCGCAGGTAGTCGATGAAGGCGTCCTCGACCGCCCGGGTGAACACGTCCTTGGCGGCCTCGCCGGGCGGCACCTCCGTCCCCGGCTCGTCGCCCGCGCCGGGCGCGGCGGCGCGGGGCCGCGGCACGGCCGGGGCGTCCCGGCGCCGGTCGGTGATGTCGACGACGCGCACACGCTCGTCGAGGGCGAAGTGGGCGGTCGCGCGGCGCCGGACGAGGCTGGCGAGATGCACCTCGTGCCCCGCGGCGGCCATGGCGTTGGCCTGGTTGACGACCGTCCGGATCGTGCCGCCCATGCCGTACGCGTGCAGGAGAACGTAGGTGATCCTCATCGGACGCGGCGGCCTTCGATGGAGAGGGCGCCGTCGGGCCCGTGGACCGGCCGTACCGTGAACGCCCGGCGGCCGTCGCCGCGCTGCCAGGGGTAGGTGATCGCCTGTGCCCTGACCGGGACGCCGGTGTAGCGGCCGGGCCGCAGCTCGACCGGGGCGCCCATGTACGCGGAGACGAGGTGGAGGTCCCAGGCCGCGGCGATGACGGGCATCGGCGGGCGCAGGAAGTCGACCGGCACGGTCGCCTCGAACGCCGCGCCCGAGACCGCGACGGCGAAGGGGCCGGGCGTGCGCCAGAACCTCAGCCGGGCCCGGCCGAACGTGTGGATCGCCCGGACCCGCCGTGACCGCGGCGGCGCCGGATCGCGCGGGGTCAGGCGCAGGGTCCAGGCCCGGTCGACCAGGATCGACGGGTCCAGCGTGCCGACGAGCCTGATCTCCTCGTCGCGCGCCCAGACCTCCTCGAGCTCGGCGTTCCGGTGGCCGGTCGCCGTCGTCATCGCCCTCACCTCGCCTCACCTCGATGCGTCCCGGCCTCTGCCGGCCCGGGCCCGCGTCTGCAGGAGTGAAGCGCAGCGCCAGGCGGCACGCTGCTCCTTTACCGGGTCGCTTACCGACTGGCGAGCGAGCGCGGCGAAGTCTTTGCCGGTGCGAGAGGCGGAGCCGACGCTCACCCCGGATGGACCCGGACGCCGGTGGTGCCGTCCGCGACCGCGGCGCGGATGCTCCCGGCCAGGGACGCGAAGTCGGCGGCGCGCGGCGAGGTGGCACGGAAGCCGAGGCCGATGCGGCGGTGCGGCGCGGGCGCGGTGAAGCGGTGCACCGACAACCCGGCGGCCCGCCGCGTCTCCACCGGGAGCGCGGTCTCCGGGACGAGCGTGACGCCCAGGCCGCCGGACACCAGCTGGACGAGGGTGGCCAGGCTGGTGGCGTAGGTCGCGGCGGCGGCCTTGGCACCGGCCTCGCGGCAGACGTCGAGGGCCTGGTCGCGCAGGCAGTGCCCCTCGTTGAGCAGGATCACGTCGAGCTCGCCGAGCGCCGTGCGGGCGAGCGGCGCGGCCGGGTCGCCGAGGCCTGACGACGCGGGGGCGACCAGGGCGAAGTCCTCGTCGTAGAGGGCGAGCTCGGTGACGCCCGCGGCCGGGACGGGCAGGGCCAGGAGGACGACGTCGAGGCGGCCGGCGAGGAGCTCGGCGGTGATGGCCTCGGTCTGCTCCTCGTGCACGGAGAGCTCCAGGTCGGGGAACTCCGTGGCGAGCCGGGGCAGGACCACGGGCAGCAGGTACGGGGCGACGGTCGGGATCACCCCGACGCGCAGCGGCCCGGTGAGCGGGCCCCGGGTGGAGCGCACTTCCTCGACCAGGCGGTCGAGCTCGGCGAGGACGACCTCGGCGCGGCGGGCCACCCGTTCGCCGGCGGGGGTCAGCAGGACCTTGCGCGTCGTGCGTTCGACGAGGCGGGTGTCGAGGGTGTCCTCAAGGGCGGCGACGGCGCCCGACAGGGCCGGCTGGCTCATGCGCAACGCGGCGGCGGCGTCACGGAAGTGCAGGTGTTCGGCGAGCGCCAGGAACGCCCGCAACTGGGCGACAGTCGGCCTGCTGATAGCCAACCCCGATCGCTGGAAAGAGATGGATCGCCTTCTCTTTTCACGATACCGGAGCCGATTGCCGGGTCGCCGAGGTGTTTCCTCCTACACTCGGCGTTCACAGAGCGTCACGACACCATGACCGAGTGACGCCTCCGGATCGCGGACCAAGGAGCCCATGTGCTGACCGTCGGTGACCAGTTCCCCGAGTACGAACTGACCGCCTGCGTCTCCCTCGACGCCGGCCGGGCGTTCGAGACGATCAACCACAAGACCTACGAGGGCCAGTGGAAGGTGATGTTCTTCTGGCCCAAGGACTTCACCTTCGTCTGTCCGACCGAGATCGCCGAGTTCGGCCGGCTGAACGACGACTTCGCCGAGCGCGACGCCCAGATCCTCGGCGCCTCCACCGACAACGAGTTCGTGCACTTCGCCTGGCGCAGGGACCACCCGGACCTGCGCGAGCTGCCGTTCCCGATGCTCTCGGACCTCAACCGCGAGCTGACCTCGGAGCTCGGCATCCTCACCGAGGACGGCGTCGCCCAGCGCGCCACGTTCATCGTCGACCCCAACAACGAGATCCAGTTCGCCACGGTGACCGCGGGCTCGGTCGGCCGGAACGTCGCGGAGGTCCTGCGGGTCCTCGACGCCCTCCAGTCCGGCGAGCTCTGCCCCTGCAACTGGAACAAGGGCGAGAGCACCCTCGACGCCCAGAGCCTCATGGCCGGGGTCTGACGATCCGCGGCCCGCCGGCCCCGGCGAGGAGCACCCTCCGGTGTTCCCCCGCCGGGGCCTTCGCGTTCCTGCCACACCTCCGACGGCGCCGGCGGCACGATCGCCGTGCCCGAGGCCAAGGCCGGCACCCTGGCCGAGGAGCACCGCGCCAAGCTGCTCACCTACGCCCCCGCGTCGCGCAAGTGGCCGCTCAGGTGGACGGAGACATGCCCACGACCGGCGGGAGGATCATTCCCACTCGATGGTGCCGGGGGGCTTGCTGGTGATGTCGACGGTGACGCGGTTGATCTCGCGCACCTCGTTGGTGATGCGGGTCGAGATCTTCTGCAGGACGTCGTACGGGAGCCGGGCCCAGTCGGCCGTCATGGCGTCCTCGCTGGTGACGGGCCGCAGCACGACCGGGTGGCCGTAGGTGCGCCCGTCGCCCTGGACGCCGACCGAGCGCACGTCGGCCAGCAGCACGACCGGGAACTGCCAGATCTCGCGGTCGAGCCCGGCCCGGGTCAGCTCCTCGCGCGCGATCGCGTCGGCCTCGCGCAGGATGTCGAGGCGCTCCCTGGACACCGCGCCGATGATGCGGATGCCGAGCCCGGGCCCGGGGAACGGCTGCCGCCAGACGATCTCGGCGGGCAGGCCGAGCTGCTCGCCCAGCGCCCGCACCTCGTCCTTGAACAGGGCCCGGAGCGGCTCGACCAGCTTGAACTGCAGGTCGTCGGGCAGCCCGCCGACGTTGTGGTGCGACTTGATGTTGGCCGCGCCGGTGCCGCCCCCGGACTCCACCACGTCCGGGTAGAGCGTGCCCTGAACGAGGAACTCGACCGGCTCGGACGCCGCCTCGCCGTGCCGTGTCCCGGGGGACGACCCCCCGGCGCCCCCGGCAACCACGCCTTCGGCACTCCTCGCTTCGCCGCGGGTGCCGAAGGCGATCTCCCTGGCCGCCTCCTCGAAGACGCGGATGAACTCGCGGCCGATGATCTTGCGCTTGTCCTCGGGGTCGGTCACCCCGTCCAGCGCGGTCAGGAAACGTTCCTGCGCGTCGACCACGTGCAGGTTGACGCCGGTGGCGGCGACGAAGTCCTTCTCGACCTGCTCGGCCTCGCCCTTGCGCAGCAGACCGTGGTCGACGAAGACGCAGGTGAGCTGGTCTCCGATGGCCCGCTGCACCAGCGCCGCGGCCACCGCCGAGTCGACGCCGCCGGACAGGCCGCAGATCGCGCGTTTGCCGCCCACCTGGGCGCGCACCGCCTCGATCGACTCCTCCGCGATGTTGACCATGGTCCAGTTGGGGCGGCAGCGCGCGCCCTCGTACAGGAACCGCCGCAGCAGGTCCATGCCGTGCTCGGTGTGGAGCACCTCCGGGTGGAACTGGACGCCGTAGAAGCCCCGCTCGGTGTCCTCCATGCCCGCCACCGGCGTGACGTCCGTGCGCGCCGTCACGGTGAAGCCCGCGGGCGCCTCGCTGACGAAGTCGCGGTGCGACATCCAGACCGACTGGTGCACCGGCAGGTCGTGGAAGAGCACGCCCGGCTCGGTGACCGCGATCGTGGCGCCGCCGTACTCGGCGACCTCGGAGTTGGCCACCGTGCCGCCGAGCGCCTGCGCCATCACCTGGTGGCCGTAGCAGATGCCGAACGTGGGGACGCCGAGGTCGAAGAGCCCGTCCGGGGCGACCGGCGCGCCCTCCGCGTAGACCGAGGCCGGGCCGCCGGACAGGATGATCGCCTTGGGCTTCTTCGCGAGCATCTCCGCCGCCGGCATCGTGGAGGGGACGATCTCGCTGTACACGTGACACTCGCGCACCCGCCGCGCGATCAGCTGCGCGTACTGCGCGCCGAAATCGACGACGAGAACGGTGTCAAAGGACTGGTCGACGGACACCAACAGCGCCTTTCGCAGGGCAAACAGGGTTCGGCGGAGAAGTCCCAGTCTAGAAGCACCGCCACCCTCCCGTGCTCAGGTGGTGACGGCGGCGATGCGCGCGGCGGCCTCCCTGGCGTGCAGCAGGCCCACGTCGGTGGCGGCGTGGGCGGCGGCCCGTTCCATGGCCAGGGCGGCGGCCTCCCGGCCCAGCACCGAGTCGGGGGCCACGATCTGCCGTTCCGCGGTCTCGGCGGCCTCCAGCGCGGCGAGCGCCGCCCGGCGGGCGTCGGCGGCGGCCTGGCAGGCGACGCCCTGGTCCGCGTGGGCGACGGCCAGGGCGATGGCGCGCGCCGCCCACGCGCTCTCGGTGGCCAGGTCGGAGAGCCTGCGCGCGGTGCCCTCCAGCGTGGAGGCGGGCTCGTCGGGTGCCAGGTCGACCACGCCGAGAGCATGCATGTGGGCGGCGCACGCCGCGTGCACGACACGCTTGGCCGCGAGGGCGGCCGTCGCCTCGTCCGGCTGCGCTCCCGCGTCGGCGGCGTCGCGGGCGAATCGAGCGGCAAGCCTGGTATAGGCGATGACGTGCTGAATCGGCATTGGCAGGGACCTTCCTAGCGGAATGTCGGCAAGTAATTTATTTACGCCAGATGACTGTCACTGTGAAGTGCCGCCGCGCGTATTTCTCATCACGTTCACACCGGCCACGGAGGGCATCCGGGCGGTAACGGTCGGCTTGCGTTTCGTGTTGCGGCGCCCGGCACCCGGCAGCTCTCTGATACCAATTGGTCACGCTATGCGTTCAAGTTGTTGCCTGCCCCGACCCCGAGGATCGACGTGAAGCTGCTCGCCGTCGCCGTTTCCGCCCTGGTCAGCGCGTCCGTTCCCGCCGTTCCCGAGATCTCCGCCCTACCGTCCGCGGTGCGAGGCGCCGGCACGACCGCCGCGCTCCCCGGAGGCGGCGGGTGCGCCCGGCCCGACGCCCGGATCAGGCCCGGCGCCGACCACGCCCGCGAGCGCAACGAGCTCTCCGCGACCGAGGTCGTCAACGTCGAACGCGAGCTCAACGGGCTCCTCGGGGCGCTCGGCGTGAAGTCGGCCCCCGGCGAGACGGGCCGCGCCAAGCGGCGGGCCCCGGCCCGGGTGACGATCCCGGTCTACTTCCACGTGCTGCACGACGGGACGCGCGGCAACGTTCCGGCACGCACCGTCCAGCGGCAGATCTCGGTGCTCAACGACGGCTACGGCGGGCGGCTCGGGGGCGCCGACACCCGCTTCACGTTCAGCCTGCGCAAGATCACCCGCACCGACAACGCCGCCTGGTACGGCGATCCCGAGGCGTACGAGGAGACCTTCAAGGCGCGGCTGCACCGCGGCGGCGCCACGACGCTCAACCTCTACAGCGCCGACCTCGGCGACGAACTGCTCGGCTGGTCGACGTTCCCGTGGAAATACCGGAACGCCCCCAAGATGGACGGCGTGGTGATCCATCTGGGCAGCATGCCGGGCGGCTCGATCGAACGGTTCAACCGCGGATACAGCGGCACCCACGAGGTCGGGCACTGGCTCGGCCTCTACCACCCGTTCCAGGACGGGTGCGCGAGCCCCGGCGACCGCGTTTCCGACACCCCGCCCGAACGTGAGGCCACCAACGGCTGCCCGGAGAGCAAGGACACCTGCCCGGCGGCGGGCCGCGACCCGGTCCACAACTTCATGGACTACAGCTGGGACAGCTGCATGAGCGAGTTCACCCCGGGTCAGGGTGCCCGCATGCACAAGGCCTGGACGGCCTACCGGGCCTGAACGCCGGCCTTGTAGGCGGCCAGGAGCGGCTCGGCGTCGGCGGGCGGCAGGCGCCGGACGGCCTCGCGGATCGCCACCCCGGAGATCCTGTCGGTCCGTGCGGCGACCCAGTCGCGCACCCACCCGGCCTGCCCCTTCTTCGTCAGTTCGCGCAGCACCCAGCCGAGCGCCTTGCGGATGAAGAACTCGCGTTCGCCGATCAGCAGGTCACCGAAGGCGGAGACGCGGCCGAGGTCGGGCTCGCTGGCCCGGACGCCGGGCAGCAGCGCCAGCAGCGCCGTGCGGCGGATCCACAGGTACGGGTCGGCCGCCCACCGGTCGAGCACGGCGCCCAGCGCCGGATCCCGGCGCACCAGGCCGCCGACGACCTTCTCGGCGAGGGAGTCGACGTACACCCAGCCCGCCGAGTCGCGGATCAGGCGTTCCGCGAAGGCGAGGTCGCCGGACGTGAGGAGCGCCGCGCGCCGCACCAGCACCTCGATGGCCGCCATCCGCAGCTCGTGCACGGGACGGCCGTCCTCGGTCGCCTCCCAGAGCGTGCGGGCGAGGGCCAGCACGCTCGCACGTTCCGGCTCGGCGCGGACGGCCGAGACCGCGATCTTGCGCAGCGGGCCCATCGGCACGCCGATGTGCACGAAGTCGCTCTTGAGATAGCGCTTCTCGTTCACCGACCGCACCGGGTCGGCCTGGGCCCGCAGTTCCTTCTCGATCCGCGCGGCCTCGTGGGCGACGTCCATGGAGGCCACGCTATGCCCGCACGATCACGCGGGCCTGGAGCGGCGGGCCTGGAGCGGGCGGGGCCTGGAGCGGCGGGCCTGGATCAGCTGATGCCGACGATGGGCAGGCGGAGCGCCGCCGGGGCGGCGGACGGGACGGCCGGGTTCTTCGGAGCGACGGCGGTCAATCGCCGGTAGGCCGCGCCCAGCTCCGGGCGCACGTCGTCCTCGCCCTTGTTGGGCCAGAGCGACATGGCCCGCTCGGCCTGCGCGGTGATCGTGAGCGACGGGTTCACGCCCAGGTTGGCCGAGATCGCCGAGCCGTCCACGATGTGCAGGCCCGGGTGGCCGTAGACGCGGTGGTACGGGTCGATGACGCCGGTCTCGGCCGAGTCGCCGATCACGCAGCCGCCCAGGAAGTGCGCGGTCATCGGGATGTCGAACAGGTCGCCCCACGAGCCGCCCGCGATGCCGCCGACCTCCTCGGCCAGCAGCCGGGACGCCTCGTGCCCCTCGGGGATCCAGGTCGGGTTGGGCTCGCCGTGACCGTCGGTGGCGCGCACGTCCCAGCCGAACGGCCCCTTCTCGGGCTTCAGGGTGATCGAGTTGTCGCGGGTCTGCATGACCAGCGCGATGACCGTGCGCTCGGACCAGGTCCGCACGTCGAAGAGCTGGAGCAGGTCCTGGGGCCGCCGCGCGACCTCGCGCAGGAACTTCAGGAACCGCGGCCGGTGCCGTTCGCCGGGCCGGTCGCCGTCCACCAGCAGGGTCTGGAGCCCGGCCATGAGGTTGGAGCCCTTGCCGTAGCGGACGGGCTCGATGTGGGTCTCCGGCGTCGGGTGGAACGACGAGGTGATCGCCACGCCCTTGGAGTAGTCCGGGCCCCGCGCGCCGTTCCTGCGCCCGGCCCCCAGGATCGCCTCGGAGTTGGTGCGCGTGAGCGTGCCGAGCCGGTCGGAGAGGCGCGGCAGCAGGCCGGTCTTCTTCAGCTTGTGCAGCAGTTTCTGCGTGCCGTAGGTGCCGGCCGCGAACACCACCTGCCCGGTGGTGAAGGTCTTGCGGTTGCGTCCGAACGAGCCGGTGCGCACGATCTCGACCTCGTAGCCCCCGTCCGCCAGCGGGCTGACGCGGGTGACGCGGCTGAGCGGCATCACCCGGGCCCCGGCCTTCTCGGCCAGGTAGAGGTAGTTCTCGGTGAGCATGTTCTTGGCGCCGTGCCGGCAGCCGACCATGCACTCGCCGCACTCGACGCAGCCGCGCCGGCGCGGTCCCGCGCCGCCGAAGTAGGGGTCGTCGGTCTCGACGCCGGGACCCTCGCCGAAGTGCACGCCGACCGGCGTGCGGACGAAGGTGTCGCCCTTGCCCATCCGGTCGGCGACCTTCTTGATCTCCAGGTCGGCGTCGGTGATCGTCGGGTTCTGGACGACGCCCAGCATCCGGCTCGCCTGGTCGTAGTACGGGGCCAGCTCGGCCTGCCAGTCGGTGATGTGCGCCCACTGGCGGTCCTGGAAGAACGGCGCGGGCGGCACGTACAGCGTGTTGGCGTAGTTGAGCGAGCCGCCGCCGACCCCGGCGCCCGCGAGCACCATGACCCGGCTGGACTTGGCGCCGCGGATCAGGTGGATGCGCTGCATCCCGGTGAGCCCCAGGCCGGGCGCCCACACGTACCGCGAGACCTTCCAGTTGGTCTTGGGCAGCTCGGGATAGCGCGACCCCGGGCCGGCGCCGGGGTCGGTGTCGAAGCGGCGCCCCGCCTCGATCACCCCGACCTTGTAGCCCTTCTCGGTGAGGCGCAGCGCCGAGACGCTGCCGCCGAACCCCGAGCCGATGACGAGGACGTCGAAGTCGTGAGCCATGCGCCCCTACTTGATCCGGAACCGCTTCATGAGCTTCACGCCGGTGGCCATGAAGTTCGCGAACGTGTCGAACGAGACCTTGCCGGGCGGCTCGAGGTCCATGAAGTGCTGGCTGGCGATGGTCTGCACCTCGGTGAACTTGAGGATGCCCTCCGAGCCGTGCCGGCGGCCCACGCCGGACTGCTTGAAGCCGCCCATCGGGGCGTCGTAGGAGGCGAACGCGGCGCCGTAGCCGTCGTTGATGTTGACCGTGCCGGCCTGGATGCGGGACGCGATCTCCCGGCCGCGGGCCACGTTCTTGGTCCACACCGAGGCGTTGAGGCCGTAGTCGGTGTCGTTGGCCGTGGCGACGACCTCGTCCACGTCGCGGAACTTGTAGATCGACACGACCGGGCCGAACGTCTCGTTCGCGCACAGGTCCATGTCGGTGGTGACGTCGGTGAGGATGGTCGGCTCGTAGAACCACGGGCCGATGTCGGGCCGCGCCTTGCCGCCCGCCAGGACCGTCGCGCCCTCCGCGACCGCCTGGTCGACGTGCTTGGAGACGGCGTCGAGCTGGCGCTGGAACGTCAGCGAGCCCATCTCGGCCTCGAAGCTCAGGTCGGTGCCGAGCTTCATGCCGCTGACCTGCTCGACGAACGCGGGCACGAATCGATCGTAGACGTCCTCGTGCACGTACATGCGCTCGATCGAGATGCACAGCTGGCCGGCGTTGGTGAAGCAGGCCCGGACGGCGCCGCGCGCGGTGCGCTCGACGTCGGCGTCGTCCAGCACGATCATCGGGTTCTTGCCGCCGAGCTCCATCGAGTAGCTCACCAGGCGCGGCGCGACCTTGGCGGTGATGGCGCGGCCGGCCCGGGTGGAGCCGGTGAACGAGACGTAGTCGGCGTTCTCGATCAGCGGGTCGCCGACCTCGGCCGGGTCGCCGACGACGATCTGCCAGAGGTCCTTGGGCAGGCCGAGCGCGACCAGCAGGTCCAGCACCCACAAACTGGACAGGCAGGTCTGGGTGTCGGGCTTGTGGATCACCGCGTTGCCCGCCATCAGCGCGGGGGCGATGTCGCTGGCGCCGAGCGAGAACGGGTAGTTCCAGGGGGCGATCAGCGCGACGACCCCCTTGGGGTGGCGCACCTCCTGGACGCGGGTGACGCCGGGCATCATGCCCTGGCGGCGGTGCGGCTTGAGCAGCCTGCCGGCGCGCCGGGCGTAGTAGAGCGAGCACAGCGCCACGTCGAGGAACTCCTCGAGCGCGTGCCGCCGGGCCTTGCCGGTCTCCAGCTGGATGATGTCGAGGATCTCCTCGCGCCGGTCCACCAGTGCGTCGGACAGCCGCAGGAACGGCTTGACCCGCTCGCTGACGGGCAGCCGCGCCCAGGCGCGCTGCGCCTCGCGGGCCCGCTCGTAGGCCGTGAGCACGTCCTTGGCGCCCGAGACGGGGAGGGTGGCGAGCGTCTCCCCCGTGAAGGGTGCCGGGATGGTGGTGGTGTCGGCGCCGTCGGCCACGATGTGGGACGCCAGCCGCTCGATCAACGCGGTGGAGAGCGTGCGCTCGGAGACCTTCGGAGATGCCATGCCAGCAGACTATGACCACCTGGACATCCATCGCTACCCGCAGGTAACGAGCTACTTATGGTGATGTGACCCACACTTTCCGAATTCTCATCATCGGAGTGACAAGTCCATGCATTAAGAGCGTCCTCAACCTGGGTTGTTCGCCAACAACCGGATTGACCATGAGTTCTCGGTGTATTCCGGAAAGCGGAGAGCCGAAAACGCCGTTGCCCCCGGGCGTTCGCTGCCGCGCGTCCCCGGGGTCATGGCATCGTGCCCGAGGAGGGGTCGACAAGTAATGATCAATGCCCAGGTGGAACCCAGCGGCAGCGACGAAACAGGGCATCCGGGCACCCGCTCCAGCGGCGGGCACCCGACGGCCGGACCGGGCGGCGGCCAGCGGCCGCGCGGGGGCGGTGACGCCGCGACGGCACCGGGCGCGGGCGGCAAGGGACGGCGGCGCCAGGAACGCCGCGAGCTCACCCGGGCGGCGCTTCTCGGCGCCGCCGAGAAGCTCTGGGCCGAACGCGGCATCCACGGCGCGTCGCTCGACGACGTCGCCGCGGCGGCCGGGCTGACCAAGGGGGCCGTCTACTCCAACTTCGCGGGCAAGACCGATCTGCTGCTCGCCTTGCTGGAGCGCTACACCCGCGAGCGCATCGGCACCGAGATCTGCGACGAGCTGCGCGACGCCGCCAAGCCGCTCGGAGAACGTTTCGAGCAGGCCGGGCGGATCTACGCGCGCCGCCTCGGCGGCGACGACGCGCGGCTGCTCGCGCTGCTGCTGGTGGAGTTCTGGCTGTACGGGATGCGCGACTACGCGGCGGGCTGGCGGCTCGCCGACTGGTACGCCGAGCGCCGCGAGGTGATCGCCCGGCGGCTGTCCCCGGCCGACGGGGTCGACACCGAGCAGCGCGCGGCGCTGGCGATGGCCGTCGACTTCGGCCTGGCGTTCCAGCACCTGCTGGACCCCGAGGGCGTTCCGGCCGAGCTGTACGCCACCGGCATGCGCCTCGTCCTGGCCGACGCCCTGGACGGAGGCGAAGCCCCCGGGACCTGAACCCCGGCTGCACCGGCGAGGGCGCGCCGGCGGTCAGCAGAGCCGTCCGGCGGGCGGCGGTGCCGCCGGTGCCGCCCGCCGCCCGCCCCCCGGACGCCGATCAGGGAGTGGCGGTGGGGACGATGTCGGGGGCGCCGCGGCGGCTGGCGTCGGCCTCCTGGTCGCCGTGCTGGTCCTGGGAGTCACGCTCGGCCTCGACGCGCTTGCGGTAGTACTCCACCTCGCGGTCGGTCTGCTTCTTGGACCAGCCGAGGACGGGGGCCAGCAGGTCGGCCGCCTCCTTGGCGACGCCGATGCCGCGGTCCCAGGCCTCGATCGAGATGCGGGTCCGCCGGGCCAGCACGTCGTTGAGGTGCCGGGCGCCCTCGTGCGACGCCGCGTAGACGATCTCGGCCCGGAGGTAGTCGTCCGCGCCGTTCAGCGGCTTGCCCAGGTCGGGCTTGTCCCTGATCAGTTCGAGCAGGTCGTCGACGAGCGTGCCGTACCGCTTGAGCAGGTGCTCGATGCGCGCCACGTGCAGCCCGGAGATGCCCGCCAGCCGGTGCCGCGCGTTCCACATCGCCTGGAAGCCGTCGCCGCCGACCAGCGGGATGCGGTCGGTGCACGACTCGGCGACCTTGCCGTCCAGGCCGTGCGCGACGGCGTCGATGGCGTCCTTGGCCATCACCCGGTAGGTGGTGAACTTGCCGCCCGCGACCAGCACCAGGCCGGGGACGGGGTGGGCGACGATGTGCTCGCGGGAGAGCTGCGAGGTCTCGTCGCGTTCACCCGACAGCAGCGGCCGCAGGCCCGCGTAGACGCCCTCCACGTCGTCGTGCGTGAGCGGCGTGTTGAGCACCGAGTTGACGTGCTCCAGGACGTAGTCGATGTCGGCGCGGGAGGCGGCCGGGTGCGCCTTGTCGAGGCTCCAGGCGGTGTCGGTGGTGCCGATCAGCCAGTGCCGGCCCCACGGGATGACGAACAGCACCGACTTCTCGGTGCGCAGGATGAGGCCGGTGGCCGAGTGGATGCGGTCCTTGGGCACCACGAGATGGATGCCCTTGGACGCCCGCACGTGGATCTGCCCGCGCCCGCCGACCAGCTCCTGGATGTCGTCGGTCCAGACCCCGGTCGCGTTGACCACCTGCTTGGCGCGCACCTCGCTGTGGGTGCCGCTCTCCAGGTCCTTGATGCGGAGCCCGGTGACCCGCTCCCCCTCGCGCAGGAAGCCGACGCACTGGGTGCGGGCCGCGATCTGCGCGCCGTACTCGGCGGCGGTGCGCAGCGCCATCATCACGTAGCGCGCGTCGTCCATCTGGGCGTCCCAGTACTGGATCGCTCCAACGAAGGCGTCCCTGCGCAGGGACGGCGCCAGCTTCAGCGCCCCCTTGCGGCTCAGGTGCCGGTGGTGCGGGACGCCCCGGGTGCTTCCCATCTGGAACGCCAGCGCGTCGTAGAGCGCCACCCCGGCGCCGAAGTAGGTGCGCTCCCACACCCGCTTGGTCGTCGGCAGCAGGAACGGCACGGGGCGCACCAGATGCGGCGCGATCTGCTGGAGGAGCAGGGCGCGCTCGGTCAGCGCCTCGCGCACGAGGTCGAAGTTGTACTGCTCCAGGTAGCGCAGGCCGCCGTGGATGAGCTTGGAGGACCGGGACGACGTGCCCGAGGCGAAGTCACGGGCCTCGACGACCGCCACCGACAATCCCCGGGTGGCCGCGTCGAGGGCGGCTCCGGCGCCCACGATGCCGCCCCCGACCACGACGACGTCGAATTCCTCACGGCCCATCCGGTCCAGCGCCG
Organism: Spirillospora sp. NPDC047279; assembly: GCF_040643285.1. Lineage (NCBI taxonomy): Bacteria > Bacillati > Actinomycetota > Actinomycetes > Streptosporangiales > Thermomonosporaceae > Spirillospora > Spirillospora sp. NPDC047279. The sequence continues at coordinate 84,119 of NZ_JBEYUA010000021.1, read as the reverse complement.
CCGCGCGTTCGGCGGGCCCCAGTCGCGAGCTGCCCAGTCCGGTCACCGGTGATCCGGTCATCGCGATTTCCCCCATGCGGGTCGGGTTGTACGAGCACTACCTACCCAACAGTAAGGACCGCTACGTCCCGCTGCCACCGAACGCCGCTCTAGCGGTGCCGGCCCTACCGTCCGGCCGGCTAGTGCACCTGGGACGCCACGACCACCTGGACGCGCTGGAACTCCTTGAGCTCGGTGTAACCCGAGGTCGCCATCGCGCGGCGCAGGGCGCCGATGAGGTTCATCGAGCCGTCGGCCACGTGCGACGGGCCGTACAGGATCTGCTCGAGACTGCCGATCGTGCCCAGGTTGAGGCGCGTGCCGCGCGGCACGTCGCCGTGGTGGGCCTCGCTCCCCCAGTGGTTGCCGCGGCCGGGCGCCTCGGTCGAACGGGCGAACGGCGAGCCGACCATGACCGCGTCGGAGCCGCAGGCGAAGGCCTTGGCGATGTCGCCGCTGTTGGTCATGCCGCCGTCGGCGATGACGTGCACGTAGCGGCCGCCGGACTCGTCCATGTAGTCGCGGCGCGCGGCGGCCACGTCGGCGACCGCGGTGGCCATCGGCACGGCGACGCCGAGCACGGTGCGGCTGGTGTGGCCGGAACCGCCGCCGAAGCCCACCAGGACGCCGGCCGCGCCGGTGCGCATGAGGTGCAGGGCCGCGGTGTAGGTGGAGCAGCCGCCGACGATCACCGGCACGTCGAGGTCGTAGATGAACTGCTTGAGGTTGAGCGGCTCGGCCCGGCCGGACACGTGCTCGGCCGACACGGTGGTGCCGCGGATCACGAACAGGTCCACCCCGGCGTCTATCACGGCCTTGTGGAACTGGGCGGTGCGCTGCGGCGACAGGCGCGCGGCGACCGTCACGCCGGCCGCGCGGATCTCCCCGATCCGGCGGCCGATCAGCTCTTCCTTGATCGGCTCGGTGTAGATCTCCTGGAGCCGGTGGGTGGCGCGGGCGTCGTCCAGCGAGGCGATCTCGGCCAGCAGGGGCTCGGGGTTCTCGTACCGGGTCCACAGGCCCTCGAGGTCGAGCACGCCGAGCCCGCCGAGGTTGCCGATGGCGATCGCGGTGGCCGGGCTGACCACGCTGTCCATGGGGGCGACCACCAGCGGCATCTCGAACCGGTAGGCGTCGATCTGCCAGGCGACGCTGACCTCCTCCGGGTCGCGCGTCCGGCGGGACGGCACGATGCCGATGTCGTCGAAGGCATACGCCCGGCGACCGCTCTTGCCCCGGCCGATCTCCACCTCAGCAGCCACTGTTGGTGCTCCCTCTCAAAGCTCCGCCGTGATCACCCGATGCGGTGATCACGGCGGGAAATGCCGATGTCCTCAGGTTACCGGCCCTGATAGTTGGGGGCTTCGACGGTCATCTGGATGTCGTGCGGGTGGCTCTCGCGCAGCCCGGCCGCGCTGATCCGCATGAGCTGCCCGCGCTCCTGGAGCTCGGCGATCGTGCGCGCCCCGGCGTACCACATCGACTGGTGCAGGCCGCCGATGAGCTGGTGCGCGACGTTGGCCAGCGGGCCGCGGTAGGGCACCTGGCCCTCGACGCCCTCGGGGATGAGCTTCTCCTCGGAGCTGACGTCGGCCTGCGCGTAGCGGTCCTTGGAGTAGGAGGCGCCGCGCTCGCGGTTGCGCATGGCGCCCAGCGAGCCCATGCCGCGGTACGACTTGTACTGCTTGCCATGGACGAAGATCAGCTCGCCCGGGGACTCCTCGACGCCCGCCAGCAGGCTGCCCAGCATCACGGTCTCGGCCCCGGCCACGATCGCCTTGGCGATGTCGCCGGAGTACTGGAGGCCGCCGTCGCCGATCACCGGCACCCCGGCCTCCTTGGCGGCGCGGGCCGCCTCGAAGATCGCGGTGATCTGCGGGACGCCGACGCCCGCGACCACGCGGGTGGTGCAGATGGAGCCCGGCCCCACGCCGACCTTGACCCCGTCGGCCCCGGCCTCGGCCAGCGCCTTCGCCCCGGCGTAGGTGGCCACGTTGCCGCCCACCACCTCGACGCGCGAGTTGGCCTTGATCTTGGCGACGGTGTCGGCGACGCCCTTGGAGTGGCCGTGCGCGGTGTCGACGATGATCACGTCCGTGCCGGCCTCGATCAGCGCCTGGGCGCGGCGCACCGCGTCCTCGCCGACGCCCACCGCGGCGGCGACCAGCAGGCGGCCGTCCGCGTCCTTGGTGGAGTCGGGGTACTGCTCGCTCTTGGTGAAGTCCTTGACCGTGATGAGCCCGCGCAGCCGGCCCTCGCCGTCGACCAGCGGCAGCTTCTCGATCTTGTTGGTGGCCAGCAGCTCGAACGCCGCGTCCCGGGACACGTCCACCGGGGCGGTGATCAGCGGCATCGGCGTCATGACCTCGCGCACCGGGCGCGCGTGGTCGGTCTCGAAGCGCATGTCGCGGTTGGTGACGATGCCCACCAGCACGCCGCGGACGTCGGTGACCGGGACGCCGGAGATGCGGTAGCGCGCGCACAGTTCCTCGACGTCGGCCAGCGTCGCGTCGGGCAGGCAGGTCACCGGATTGGTGATCATCCCGGCCTCGGAGCGCTTGACCCGGTCGGCCTCGGCCGCCTGCTCCTCGATCGACATGTTGCGGTGCAGCACGCCGATGCCGCCCTGGCGGGCCATGGCGATGGCGGTGCGCGACTCGGTGACGGTGTCCATGGCGGCCGAGACCAGGGGCATGCGCAGCGAGATGTTGCGGGTCAGCCGGGTGCCGGTGTCGGCCTCCCCCGGCTGCAGGTCGGAGTAGCCCGGCAGCAGCAGCACATCGTCAAAGGTCAGACCCTGAGGGAGGAACTTCGCGGACTCGGCTGCGGGGTTCATGACGACCTTCCCGGTAGTGGTGGCGGCAGCGTGCTCGTGCTGGACGGCGCCGGCTCGGTGACGGCGGTCCAGCGCCAGGTCACAGGTGCCAGGTCACAGCGGCCTCTTCCCATGGTAGGGCGTGGGACGCCTCCGGGACGGCCGGTTACGGGCGCGAGGAGCGTGGTGTTGATGACACCCGGTAACGCCCGGGACGACCGCCGGATTCCGGCTCCGGGCGCCGGCGTAAAGAAACCTCCTCCTGGACATGACGGATCGGCATGGACACCCGGCCGTTCGCGGCCGGACGAGACAGGGGGTGCACCTGGCGGGCCATGGCGCAGTAGCGTGGGGGTGTGCACGACGATGCCCCGCTCGACCCGTTCGCCGGTGATCCCGAGGACCCGGCGGCCTCGCTCGGCGACCCCGGGGAGGACGTCGCTCCGCTCAGCGTGGCGGAGCGGGAGGACGTGCTGGCCGACCTCGCCGACCTGGAGGTCTTCAGGGCGCTCCTGGAGCCGCTGGGCGTGCGCGGCCTCACCGTCGACTGCGGGGACTGCGGCAAGCTGCACTACATCGACTGGGACCTCCTGCACGGCAACCTGCGCCATCTGCTCGACCAGGGCCTGCCCCGGGTGCACGAGCCCGCGCTGGCGCCCGACCCGGTCGACTACGTGAGCTGGGAGTACGCGCGCGGCTACGTCGACGGCGTCATCGACAGCGAAGAGGGCCGCGAGGGCGAGTGACCGCCCCGGCCGGCGTTCCGGCCGACCCCCGCTCGAAGTGGTCCGGTTGGTGGCCCGGCTCCGAGCCCGGGGCCAACGGTCCGGGCTAGCGGTCCGGGCGGTAGCGGTCGATCCTGCTCTGGGCCTGCCGGCGGATCTCGTCGATCCGGCGCTGCGCCTCGGCCTGCCCGTCGTCCCCGGACTCGGGCCGCTGGGCCGGCCAGGTGGTGGGCGGCCGCCCCTGCCGCGGCGGTCTGGACGTGGGCAGCAGGCCGTCGAGCCGGTCCTTGAGGTCTTCGAGCTGGCGGATGGGGTCGGGCGCCGGGTCCCTGACCGCCGGACGTCCCGGGGCCGGTGCGGCCTTGCGGGGCGCGGGCGAGCCGCTCGGCTCCGGGCCGCCGGACTTGGTGTCGTCGGCCTCTGCCTGGTGCGTCTCGCCGGAGACCCCGGGCTTGACCGGCGCGGACGACGGCCGGTCGGCGCCGAGGCCGCCGCCCGCCGCGGCGACGCCGGTGCTGGCCAGCACCACGCCCGCGACTCCGAGGGCGAGGATCGTGCGGGGCGCGCGCCGCCGGGCGCCGCAGGACGCGGCCTCCACTCCTGCGTCCGCTGTAACGCCCGCTGTGACGCCCGCTGTGATGCCCGCGTCGAAGCCCGTGCCGACACCCGCTCCGGCGCCCGCGGCGACCTCCGCGTCGTCCTGGCCTCCGCACGGGGCGTCCTGGTCAAGGGAGTCGCCGGCCGCCTGCTCGCCCAGGTCGAGCCCGGGAGCCGCACCGGCGTTCACGTCCGCGACGAGCGCGCGCAGCAGTTGGACGGCGGGATCGGCGGCCATGCCGGGCGGGAGGGCCGCACCGGCGGCCGTGATGTCGTCAGCGGCGGCCTCAGCGGCGGAGGAGAGCGCAGCGCGGCGGGGCGCCAGCGCGTCGAAGGTCGCGTCGGTACGGCGTACGGCGTTGAGATCGCCGGCCTGGGTCACGTTCCCGGGCGCCGGGGCCGCATCGGTCACCGAAGGCTCGGCCGGATCCGGGGCGCCACGGCTCCGTTCCGTCAAGCGATCGACTCCTCTCTCGCCATCGCGCGCAGCCGGGCCAGAGCCCGGTGCTGCGCGACGCGTACCGCCCCCGCGGACATCCCCAGCACATTACCGGTCTCCTCCGCCGACAACCCCGCCACCACCCGCAGCAACACCAGCTCACGCTGGTGGTCGGGCAGCCGCGTCAGCAGGTCGCGGGCGCGCTGCGCCTCGATGTAGCGCACGACGGTCTCCTCGGGACCCGGCCGGTCGTCCGGCCCGTCCGGGAGGTCCTCGGTCGGCACCGCGGCCCGCACCGCGCTGCGCAGCGCGTCGGCGATCTTGTGCGCGGCGATGCCGAAGACGAACGACGCGAACGGACGGCCCATGTCGCGGTAGCGCGGCAGCGCGGACAACACCGCGATGCACACCTCCTGCGCCACGTCGTCGGCGATGTGGTACTGCCCGGACACCCGGCCGAGCCGGGCGCGGCAGTAGCGGACGACCATCGGGCGCACCTGCCCGATGAGCATCTCGATGGCCCCCGGATCGCCCTGCACGGCAAGGCTCGTCAGTTCTTTGAGATCGTTTTCGTCGGCTTTCGCCGTACGCAGGACGCGCCACCCGCGTTCGACATCGGGAGCGGTCGGAGGGGCCTTCCCCCCCGAGGGCTCGGTAGCGCGCGCGGTCGTGGTCCCGGCGAAAGCTCCCTCGGTCACGTAGAGCATGATGCCCAGCAGGCTCGGGCCTGTCTCCACTGTCCACGACAACGGAATGGTCACAGTGCGGGGACGACCCCGCCGATATCACGCAACGCGGTCATCCGGTCGCGTGCAGTGTCACAGATATTCCACGGGGCACCCTATTTACCGACAAACAACTCACGAAGCCAGAAACCCCACCGGCAACGTCAAGCCACACAAACGTCGAGGGCCCCCACCCGAACGGTGGGGGCCCTCGTCAGATCGTTCAGCGAACGTGCACGATCGTGCCCGGCCGAGCCGCCCGGCCGGACCCGATCACGCGCGAACGGGCCGGGCCGGCGGCCTGATCAGTGGCCGTGACCGTGGCCGTGACCGCCGCCGGCGCCCTCCTCGGGCTCCTCCGGCTTTTCGACCACGAGCGCCTCGGTCGTGAGCAGCATGCCCGCGATCGACGCGGCGTTGGTGACGGCCGAACGGGTCACCTTGACCGGGTCGATGACGCCCTGGGCGACCAGGTCGCCGTACTCGCCGGTCGCGGCGTTGAAGCCGTGGCCGACCTTGAGCTCCTGCACCTTGGAGACGACGACGTAGCCCTCCTGGCCCGCGTTCTCCGAGATCCAGCGCAGCGGCTCGACCAGCGCGCGGCGCAGGGCCTCGGCACCGGTGGCCTCGTCGCCGGCGAGGCCGAGGGCGTCGAAGCCCTCCTTGGCCACGTGCACCAGCGCGCTGCCGCCGCCGGACACGATGCCCTCCTCGATGGCCGCGCGGGTCGCCGAGATGGCGTCCTCGAGGCGGTGCTTCTTCTCCTTCAGCTCCACCTCGGTGGCCGCGCCGACGCGCAGCACGCAGACGCCGCCGGCCAGCTTGGCCAGGCGCTCCTGCAGCTTCTCGCGGTCCCAGTCGGAGTCGCTGTTCTCGATCTCGACCTTGATCTGGTTGACCCGGGCGTTGATCTCGTCCTGCGAACCCTCACCGTCGACGACCGTGGTCGCGTCCTTGGTGACGGTGATCCGGCGGGCGCGGCCGAGGTCCTCCAGGCCGATGGAGTCGAGCTTGAGGCCGATGGCGTCGCTGACGACCTGGCCACCGGTCAGGGTGGCGATGTCGCCGAGCATGGCCTTGCGGCGGTCGCCGAAGCCGGGGGCCTTGACCGCGACCGAGGTGAACGTGCCGCGGATCTTGTTGGCGACCAGCAGCGCCAGGGCCTCGCCCTCGACGTCCTCGGCGATGACCAGCAGCGGCTTCTTGGTCTGGGCGACCTTCTCCGCCAGCGGCAGGAACTCCTGCACGTTGGAGATCTTGCCGTCCACGATCAGCACGTAGGCGTCGTCGAGGACGGCCTCCATGCGCTCGGGGTCGGTCACCATGTGCGGCGACAGGTAGCCCTTGTCGAACTGCAGGCCCTCGGTGAACTCCAGCTCCAGGCCGAAGGTGTGGGCCTCCTCGACGGTGATGACACCGTCCTTGCCGACCTTCTCGAACGCCTCGGCGATCAGCTCGCCGATCTTGGCGTCCTGCGCGGAGATCGTCGCGACACCGGCGATGTCGCTCTTCTCCTCGACCTCGCGCGCGGTCTTGAGCAGCTGGTCGGAGACATACTGCGCCGCCGCGTCCATGCCCCGCTTGAGGCTCAGCGGCGAGGCGCCGGCGGCCACGTTGCGCAGGCCCTCGCGGACCAGCGCCTGCGCCAGGACGGTCGCGGTGGTGGTGCCGTCACCGGCGATGTCGTTGGTCTTGGTCGCCACCTCCTTGGCGAGCTGGGCCCCGAGGTTCTCGTACGGGTCCTCCAGCTCCACCTCGCGGGCGATGGTGACGCCGTCGTTGGTGATGGTCGGCGCGCCGAACTTCTTGTCGATGACCACGTTGCGGCCGCGCGGGCCGATGGTCACCTTGACGGCGTCCGCGAGAGCGTTGACGCCGCGCTCAAGAGCCCGGCGAGCGTCCTCGTCGAATTCCAGGATCTTCGCCATACGGATAACTCCCTAAACTCCGTGTACGGCAGGCACTGACGCGAGCGCCCCGGACCCACCCCTCGCTCGGGCGGATCCGGGGCGTTGCATCACGTCTCGGTGATTACTTCTCGACGATCGCGAGCACGTCGCGGGCCGAGAGCACGAGGTACTCCTCGTTGTTGTACTTGACCTCGGTGCCCCCGTACTTGCTGTAGAGCACGATGTCGCCGACGCTCACGTCGAGCGGCACGCGCTCGCCCTTGTCGTCGACGCGTCCCGGGCCGACCGCAAGGACGGTGCCCTCCTGGGGCTTCTCCTTGGCGGTGTCGGGAATGACCAGGCCCGACGCGGTGGTGGTCTCGGCCTCGAGCGGCTGGACCACGATGCGGTCCTCAAGCGGCTTGAGAGCAACCTTGGTGGCGGTCGTCACGATCTGACCTCCCCTTCGTGGTGTCCTCGGCCGACCTCGGCGAGGCCGGCCGCACATATGGCAGAAGAGGCGACCCTGGACCGGCCTGTCGTCGCGGGTGCCAGACCGACCTTGTCGCTGTGTTGGCACTCTCAGAGGGAGAGTGCCAGTCATGGAGACTATGCAATGCCCGGTAACCCGTCAACACGAACACGGTCAAGCCCGGCGCCGTCCTCCGGAGTTCATCCCGGCGCTACCGTCCACCTTATGGACCTCGCGGCGTTCTCGGCCCTTCTCACCCCTTCCGGCCAGGCGATACTCGCCGAGGCCTCGGAATCCGACCTGAGCGAGAACGCCCTCCTGGCCACCGCGTCCCGGTTGCGCCGGGACCACCCCGCCGACCTCGTCGCGGCCGCCCTCACCCAGCTGCGCCTGCGGGAACGGGCCCGTGCCAAGTTCGGCGACGACGCCGCCCGCATGTACTTCACGCCCGCGGGCCTCGAACAGTCCACCCGGGCCTCCGTGGCCGCGTACCGCGCCGGCCGCTTCACCGCCCCGGACCGGCACGGGGGCGCCGCGGGTGGAACCGGCCCCGGGGGCGGCGCCGGCGACGGCTCAGATCGCGGCTCAGGTGGCGCGGCGGGGGCCGGGGTCCTGGAGCTGGGGTGCGGGATCGGCGGCGACCTCGTCGCGCGGGGGCGGGCGAGGATCCCGGGCGTGGGCGTGGAGCTCGATCCGCTGACGGCGGCGGTGGCGCGGGCGAACGTCGAGGCGTTCGGGCTGGGCGATCTGGTGTCCGTACGGGAGGGGGACGCGACGCGGCAGGACCCGGGCGGGTACGGGGCGGTGTTCGCCGACCCGGGGCGGCGGACGGGGCGCGGGCGGGTCTTCGACCCCCGCGCCTACCAGCCGCCGCTCGACACCGTGCTGGAGCTGGCCTCACGTGCGCCGGGAGCGTGCGTGAAGGTGGCGCCGGGCATCCCGCACGAGGCGGTCCCGGACGGCGCCGAGGCCGAGTGGATCTCGGTCGGCGGCGAGGTCAAGGAGGCCGCCCTGTGGCTGGGCGACCTCGCGGCCGGCGGTCCCGCGCCCGGCGGCACAAGGGCCCGCGGCGCCGGGGCCGGCGGCACGGGGACTGGCGGCACAGGGACCGGCGGCACGGCGACCGGCGTCCGCCGCCGCGCCACCCTCGTCACCGAGCCGGGCGGCGGCGCGGTGACGCTGACCCCCGAGGCGGGGCTCGGGGAGCCTGACGTGCGGGAGTGGGGGCGCTACCTCTACGAGCCGGACGGCGCCGTGATCCGGGCCCACCTGGTGGCGGAGGTCGCGGCGCGGGTGAACGGTGGCCTGGCGGACCCGCGGATCGCCTACGTCACCTCCGACGACCTGGTCCCGACGCCGTTCGCGGCGGCGTACGAGATCGAGGACGTGCTGGCGTTCTCGGTCAAGCGGCTCAAGGCCGAGCTCCGGCGCCGCGAGGTCGGCGTGCTCACCGTCAAGAAACGGGGCTCGGCGGTGGACGTCGACCGGCTCCGGCGCGATCTCGGTTTCGCCCGCAAGGCGCCGAAGGGCGCCGCGGAGATGACATTGGTGCTGACCCGAGTCGGCACGGCCCCGATCGTGCTCTTGACGCGCCCGGCAGGCCATAGAGCCCTTAATCAATCCCAATGATCTTCACGCGGCCAAGAAACGCCAAGCGGCCACGGGCGACGCGCCACGGCAGGGCAAATCCTGAGCCCTTTCCGGCATTGCGCCGACTATGGTTTGCGACCGACCGGCAAGGTCGCAGGAACGACGCCTCGAAACGGCATCACATGATCGGAAGACGGTGACGCGCCACCCAAAATGCCATGCGGGAATGGTCGGCCACCGGCGCGACGGCATCCTGATCGAGCGGTGCGCGGCCTGCCGGGCGGTCCTGATCGGCGAGTACGGGCTGGTCAAACTGGTGGAGACCCGCGGAAGCGCACCCCCGCGGGCCCTGTCCGGCGACGGGCTCGGCGCACGGCACCATGAGGGACGCCGCCGCCGGAACTAAGCAGATCGCCCGAATCGCCGCACTCGTTATGATCGCCCACTTTCGGTGCCACTCGGGAAAGAAGTGCAATCCACAGAACTCGTAATGTTCCCTGCTCCCTCTTATAAGCACTCTGAAGAAGCACTACAGTTGGGCCTTCACGATTCAATGCCGAGCGCTATTTCATCGCGTCGGCACACGAAGGAGCATCGGGTGGAAACGAATCACAACTTCCTGCAGACGGGGGGTCAACCGGTCTCGGACCGGATGCGGGAGTTGCTCGCCCGTGCGGCGCAGGACCACGTCTATGAACAGCGCTCACAGGGTCAGGTCCTGGATGAGATACGCCAGCGACTGGAAGGCATGGAGTGGCTCCTCCGCGAGGTTCGCGAGCGGGAGCTCAACGGGCTGACGGGGCAGCTCGACAGCGTGCGCGGTCAGGTGGACGAGCTGTCCAGCAAGCCGCCGGAATGGGCCGAGGGTCTTGCCGAGCACATCGAGGCGGTGGGCGAGCGGGTCAAGCCCGTCGCCGAGTTGCCGGCGCTCTGGGCGGACGTCGGCGTCGTCGCCGAGAACGTCGATGAGGGGCTCTCCCGCCTGCAGGCGGTACTGGACTCCGCACAGAACATCACCGACGTCACCCAGCAGGCGTCGCAGCGGATGGAGGAGATGACCAAGCGCCTGGACAAGCTCCAGGGCAGCATGGAGGCGGCCTCCGTCCGGTTCAACCGGCTGGACAAGTCACTGGCCGAGCTGGGGCACCGGGCCGAGAAGCTCGAACACTCGATCAACGGGGTCACCACGCGGGTGGACCAGTCGCTGGCCGAGATGGCCGAGCGGGTGGACCAGGGGCTTGAGGCGGTCAACGGCCGGGTCGAGGGCGTCGGCGGCCGGCTGGACGGGCTGGACGGACGGCTGGACGGGCTCGATGGGCGACTCGAGGGCGTGTCGGGCAAGCTCAACGGGCTGGACGGACGGTTCGAGGGCATCGACGACCGGATCGACGGCGTCAACGACCGCATCGGCCAGTTGCCGGCGACGCTCGAGATCGGCGAGCTGCACCGCAAGCTGGCCGAGCTGACACAGCGGCCGCTGATCGATCACAGCGACCGGTTCGACGCGATGGAGAAGCACCTCGTCGACGCGGTCGACCCGCTGATCGAGGAGCTGCGGGCCCGGCCGGACCGGGACGAGGTCAAGGCGACCATGTCCCAGATCGCCGAGACGGCCTACAGCGACGTCGCCAAGAAGATGGACGAGTTCTCGCGGCGCTTCGAGGACGTGCACGAGGACGTGCGCAACCGCATCGAGGGCATCCACGAAGAGGTCACCAAGAAGGTCGACGGCGCGCTGGAGGAGTTCACCAACCAGGTGGAAATCGTCTCCCGCCGCGTCGAGTCGGTGCACACCGACGTCACCAAGCAGGTCGATTCGGTGCACAACGAGTTCTCGCGGCAGGTCACCGGCGTGCACGACGATGTCACCAAGCGCATCGACGGCATCCACGAGGACGTCACCAAGCAGGTCGACGGCATCCACGTGGATGTCAGCAAGAAGGTCGACGGCATCCACGAGGACGTCTCCCGCAAGGTGGGCGGCGTCCAGGAGGAGTTCGCCAAGCGCGTGGACGGCATGTCGGAAGAGGTCGTCCGCCGCGCCGAGGCCGTCCAGGCGGAGGTCGGCAAGCGGTTCGAGGGCGTTCAGATGGAGGTCGGCAAGAAGGTCGACAACGTCCACGACGACGTCACCAAGCAGGTGACGGCGGTGCACGAGGACGTCCTCAAGCGGCTCTCCACGCTCGAGGAGACCATGTTGGCGCTGGCGGAGGCACTCCTGCGCCCGCGTCGCGAAGGGAAGGACTGAGTTCCGGCGGTGGGGCGCCCGCCCGGGCGCCCCACCGAACGCCGCACCTCACCTCCCGCCGGGCACCTCGCACACCCCCACACCCCCACCCCGACTTCCCCCGCACAAAGCACCCTTCACGAAGACGGAACACGCAGGGCGTCCACTTCCAAGACACGCCTACGACGTGCAATGTGTTACGTTCCGTCTTTGTCAAATCACTCTCAATACCCATCGGAATCCGTTTTCATGGATCTCGTGACCCAGACCACGGCGACCCGCCTTCCGATCGGCGCACCACCCGGCCGCGTCACTCTGCGGTGGGTGGAGGAGTGCCTCGGCAAGGGCGCCCAGGTCCGGATGATCCGCCCGCTGACCGGCGGCGTCTCGCACGCCAACCACGCGCTTCTCGTCGAGAGCCGCGCCGGCAGCGCCCACCGGCTGGTGCTGCGCCGCTGGACGCCGGACGCGCACGGCCGCGGCCCGGACTTCTCGCCCGAACGTGAGATCGCCGCGCTGGCCCTGCTCGCGGGCTCGGAGATCCCGACCCCGGCGCTGGTCGCGGCCGACCCGGCGGGCGCCTACTGCGACGCTCCCGCGCTGCTCATCACCCGGCTGGTCGGTCACCCGCCGCGTCCCGCGCCCGACGACCTCCCCGAATACCTCATCCAGCTGGCCGCGGCGCTGCTGGGCGTGCACTCGCTGAACGGCGCGTCCACGATGCCGCCGTACGTCCCGTTCAACCGGCTCGACCTGCGCACGCCGCCCAAGCACACGACCCGCGACGAGCTGTGGACCCGCGCCTACGAGGTCGCGGCCCGACCCGCGCCCGAGGCGCCGTCCCGGTTCATCCACCGCGACTACCAGCCGGACAACACGTTGTGGTCGTACGGCCGGCTCACCGGTGTGGTCGACTGGTCGGACGCCTCGTCCGGCCCCATCGCGGTCGACATCGCGCAGATGCGGCTCCACCTGCTGCCGCGGTACGGCCTGGCGGTCGCCGACCGGTTCTCGGCGGCGTTCGACCAGGTGTCCGGCGGCTACTCGCACGACCCCTACTGGGACGTCCGGGTGCTGCTCGACCTGCTGCCCGAGGAATCGGGCCGGATCATCCCCGACCCGCACATGCCGCTCATCGAGGACTACCTCGCCGTCCTGCTGTCCCAGCTAGGCGCCTAGCCCCGCACTGCGGTCCGCCGAGCTCGGCTCGGCCGCCGGCTCGGCACGGCTGCGGGCTCGGCTAGACCAGGACGTGCTCGATGGGCAGGCTGGAGTCGGCCGGCAGGTCGAGCTCGGACGGCGCCCGCCCGGACGCGACCAGCTCCGAGCCCAGCGCCGCCACCATGGCGCCGTTGTCGGTGCACAACTTCGGCCGCGGCACCCGGAGCCGGACGCCCGCGGCGTCGCAGCGTTCCTGGGCCAGCGCCCGCAACCGCGAGTTGGCCGCGACGCCGCCGCCGATGAGCAGGTGGTCGACGCCCTGGTCCTTGCAGAGCTTGAGCGCCTTGCGGGTGAGGACGTCGACCACGGCCTCCTGGAACGAGGCGGCCACGTCGGCGACCGGCACCGGCTCGCCCGCGCGTTCCCTGGCCTCCACCCAGCGGGCCACCGCCGTCTTGAGGCCGGAGAACGAGAAGTCGTAGGTGCCGTCGGCGTACTTGCCGCGCGGGAACGCGATCGCCGCCGGGTCCCCGTCGCGGGCCATGCGGTCGATCACCGGGCCCCCCGGGAAGCCGAGGTCGAGCACCCGGGCGACCTTGTCGAACGCCTCGCCCGCCGCGTCGTCCACGGTCGAGCCCAGCGGCCGGACGTCGGCCGCCACGTCGGGCACCAGCAGCAGCGACGAGTGGCCGCCGGAGACCAGCATGGCCACGCACGGCTTGGGCAGCGGACCGTGTTCGAGCTGGTCGACGGCCACGTGCGCGGCCAGGTGGTTGACCCCGTACAGCGGTTTGCCGAGCGACAGCGCGTAGGCCTTGGCCGCCGCGACGCCGACCATCAGCGCGCCGGGCAGGCCCGGGCCGGCGGTCACCGCGAACGCGTCGACGTCCTCGAACGCGACCCCGGCGTCGGCCAGCGCGCGTTCGACCGTCGGGGTCATCGCCTCCAGGTGCGCCCGCGACGCCACCTCGGGCACCACGCCGCCGAACCGGGCGTGCTGCTCGACGCTGGAGGCGATCGAGTCGGCCAGCAGCGTGTGCCCGCGCACGATGCCGACGCCGGTCTCGTCGCAGGACGTCTCGATGCCCAGGACGAGCGGCTCGGAGTCTCGGATCATCGTTTCTCCCCGGTGAAGCCGAAGGTCACGCGGCTCGGGCCGGTGCGCAGCTCCCGCCGCATCACGACGGCGTCCACGCCCGACGGCTGGTAGTAACGCTTGCGGAGGCCGGCCCGCACGAACCCGTACCGCTCGTACAGCCGGATGGCCGGAGGGTTGTCGGCGCGCACCTCCAGGAACACCGCCTCGCTGTGCCGGCGTCCGGCCTCGTCCAGCAACCGCTCCAGCAGGGCCGCGCCGATGCCGGCGCCCCGCCACGCGGCGCTCACCCCGATGGTCTGCACGTCGGCCTGGCCCCCGGCCGCGAAGAGCCCGGCGTAGCCGACGATCTCGCCGTCCCCGCTCTCGGCGATCACGTAGTGGCGGGTGCGCGGCTGGTCGGCGAGCTCACCGGCCAGCATCTCCTCGCTCCACGCGTCCTCGGGGAACAGCTCCCGTTCGAGCACCAGCACGGCCGGCAGGTCCGCCTCGGTCATCTGCCTGTAGAGAACGGACGTCACCGGACCACCTCGCCCGGCACGCCGTCGTCGCGCGTCACTTGGGCGTCACCTTCTTGCGCGGACCGGGCTCCTTGGCGTCGGGCCGGCGCAGGTAGAGCGGCTCGGGCGGCAGCAGCTCGGGGCCCTTGCCGCCCGACAGCCGGGTGACCGCCAGCTCGGCCAGCGCGGTCGCGGCCGGCAGCAGCGGCGTCGGGTCCTGGCCGGGCGTGCCGAGGACGTCCTCGTAGAGGGCCGCGCCCTCGCCGACGACGGGCAGGTCGTCCGGGCCCTCGCCGCGGACGTCGGCGGCCGGGCCCACGGCGGGCTCGGTCACCCGCGCCCCCGCCGACGCGTACCGGGCCCAGTAGACCTCCTTGCGCCGGGCGTCGGTGGCCACCGCGAAGGGCGTCATCCGGCCCGACGCCCAGGCGATCACGTCCAGCGTGCACACGCCGTGCACCGGGACGCGCAGCGCCTCGCCCATGGACCGCGCGGTGACCAGGCCGACGCGCAGCCCGGTGTAGGGGCCGGGGCCGACGCCCACGGCGATCGCGCTGAGGTCCTGGGCGGTCGCCCCCGCCTCGGCCAGCACCGCGGCGATCGACGGCGTCAGCAGCTCGGTGTGCCGGCGCGGGTCGATCGCCTCCTTCGCGGCCCGGCCGCGGATGCCGAGGCCCGGAGACCACTCGTACAACGCGACGGTGACCGCTGCGGTGGCGGTGTCGAAAGCCAAGACCAGCACGTTGCGAGTTTATTGGCTGCGCCCGATTGCTCGAGCGCGTTCGGCGCCCCACCCCCGGAAGGGCCGGGCCCCGGGAGGCGGCTCAGCCCTGGTTGAGGCCGTTGACCACGGCCTTGGCCGCGTCGACGGCGCCGTTCATCGCCGGGTCGCCGCCCAGCGGGGAGCCGTCGTTGCCGCCCGAGTAGTGGATGGTCACCAGGACGTTGCCCAGCCGGACGTTGGCGATGGCCTCGCCCGAGCCCTGGCCCTTGTCGACGCTGTAGACGACGTAGCCGTCGTCGCCGACGCCGGACAGCGCCCGCTTGTCGGTCAGCTCCTGCCCCGCGAGCAGGGCCTTGCCGGACTCGTCCGCCTTGCGTTCGCCGTCGAACGAGGCGCGCGCGGCGTCGGTCGGGCTCTTGTCGCCGCTCGCCTCGATCGCGCGCAGCTCCACGGTCAGCTGGCGCTTGCGGTCACCGGTGTAGGCGCCCCAGACGCACTGGTTCTGCCGGTCGCTGTTGCGGTAGTTGTCGGCCTGGGTGCGGTCGGCGTTCGGGGCCAGCCGGCCGGCGAGCTCGTTGCTCACCAGCTGGCAGGAGTCGGGCACCAGCGAACGTTCGCCCTTGGACACGGGCGAGCTGTCGGACGCCCCGCTGTTGGCCACCGCGCCGCCGGACTGCTCGCCCTCGCCGACGCCGACCCCGCTCATGATCGCGAAGGCGGCGAGCACGCAGCAGGCCGCACCGGCCACCACGCCCGCCAGGACGAACGCCCAGCGGCGGCCCGGGGGCTTGTCGTTCTCGATCCTGCGGTGGCTGCCGCTGCCGGTCCGGCGCGAGCCGCTGTCACGGGACGGGTACCCGCCGCTGTCACGGGACGGGTAGCCGCCGCTGCCTCCGGCGCCTCCGCCGGTCGGGTGCCCCCCGCTGCCGCCGTAGGAGCCGCTGTCGCGGGACGCGTACGCCCCGCCGGTGCCGTAGGGGCCGCTCTCGCGCACTCCGTAGGCTCCACTACCGCCGAAAGCGCCGCTCTCGCGCGAGGCGTACGTCCCGCTGCCGCCGCCGTAGGAGCCGCTCTCCCCCGGCGCGTAGGCGCTGCTCCCGCCATAGGAGCCGCCCTCGCCCGGCACGTACGCGCCGCCGCCGCCGTAGGAGCCGCTCTCGCCCGCCCCGTACGAGCCGCTGGCGCCGCCGGAACCGCCCTCACGCGAGCCGTAGGCGCCGCCGCCTCCGTGCGAGCCGCTCTCGCGCGCTCCGTACGCCCCGCCGCCGCTCCCGTAGGAGCCGCCCGCAAGAGGTCCGGTGTCGCGCGAGGCGTAGGCGCCGCTGCTCTCCTGGTGGCCTGTGCTGGGCGAGGGCAGGCCGCCGGTCACGGACGAGCGGGGGGCGCCGCCGGGCGCCGGATACGGGCCGCCGGCCGGATGGCCCCCACTGCCCGGATGGCCGCCGCCGCCCGGCTGGCGGAGGTCGGCGGGCCGGGCCGGATAGCCGGGGGCGCCGGTCTGGCGAGGGCCGGTCTGGCGGGGATGGCCAGGGAGGGGGTACCCGCCGGTACCACCCGAACGGTCCGCAGGCCGGTAACCAGCGCCGTCGGCGCTGTCGGCGCGGTGATTCCCGCTTCCATGGCTCCCACTCACCGGTCCCACTCCCGCCCGAGGGAATATCTGCTATGTCGCGAAGGTGTGGTTCGTTCCGGCAAAGAGTACGACATGTAACCGTAAAGTGGTCGGGTCCCACTTACGGAAAATCACGAGGGTTTCTCAGATACGCACCGGCCACATCAGGCCAGATCGTCCCCCAGAGCCGCCCACCGGGCGCCTACACCCGTGATCCTTACCGACCGTTCCTCCGAGCCTTCCTCATGCCCGCGAGAAATGATCACATCGAGCCGATCCTCGGTGAGATTTTCTGCCATCCCCTCGCCCCATTCGACGACCGTCACCGACTCGTCGACCGATGCGTCCAAATCGAGATCGTCGAGTTCGGCGAATCCGCCCAGCCGGTAGGCGTCCACATGCACCAGCGGCGGCCCGCCGCACAACGACGGATGCACCCGCGCGATCACGAACGTCGGCGAGGTGATCGGCCCGCGCACCTTGAGGCCCTCGCCGAGCCCCTGCGTGAGCGTCGTCTTGCCCGCGCCGAGATCACCGGTCAGCACCAGCAGGTCGCCCGCCCGCAGCACCCCGGCCAGCCGGAGCCCCAGCTCCCGCATGTCCTCGGCCGTGGGCACGGCGACGCTGATCTCCTGCCCCACTCCTTCTCCCTCCGGAGCCTCGTTCACGCGGTCCGTTCCGCCCGTTCGGGAAGGACCTTCTCGATCAGCCGGCGCAGGCCGCCGGTGACGACGCCCGGGTACTCCAGCGGCAGGACGTGGCCGGCGTCGCCGATCTCCACCAGCTCGGCGTCGGGCACCGACTCGGCGATGCGGCGGCCGTGCGCGGGCGGCGTCAGCCGGTCGTCCCCGCCGGTCAGCATCAGGACGGGCACCCGCCCGATCGTCTCCAGCGCCGCCGACTTGTCGTGCGCGATCAGCGCCGGATAGAACTCCGCGATCACGTCGATCGAGGTGGCGCGGATCATCTGCTCCAGGAAGTCGACCACGGTCGGGCTGACGTACTTGTCGCTGAACGCCATCCGGCGGGTCACCATGAACGCGATGTCCGCGCCGTACCCGCGCGCCCGGTCCACCAGCGCGGCCCGGCGGCCCAGCCCGCGCAGCGTGCCCGGCGCCAGCGGGCGCACGACCTTCGCCAGCACCAGCGGCAGGCCCAGCGTCAGCTCGGCCAGGTCGCCCACCGAGGTGTTGATCAGCGCGACGGCCCTGATCTGGTCGCCGAACGGCTCGGGGTGCCGCTCCGCGTACGCCATGATCGACATACCGCCCATGGAGTGCCCGACCAGCACCACCGGATCGCCCGGCCGCACCGTCGCCCGCAACACCGCGTGCAGGTCGGCGCCGGTCTGGTCGATGGTGGCGTGCGTCGGCTTGCCGCGCCCGGAACGGCCGTGGCTGCGCTGGTCCCAGAACACCATCCGCAGGTTCGGCCCCGCCAGGTCGCGCCGCTGGTAGTGCCAGGCGTCCTGGTTGAGCGTGTAGCCGTGGCAGAACACCACGGTCAGCGGCGCGTCGTCCGGGCCGTCGATCTCCACGTGCAGCTTCAGGCCGTCGTCGGCCAGCACGGTCAGTTCCCGGCCGCGCAGCTCACCGAACGGTTCGCCCGCGTCCGGGTCGGGACGCAGCCGGACCCGGCCGACCGCCAGGTGCCGCAACCCCACCGCGGCGCCCACACCGGCCGCGCCGACGCCCGCCACGGCGCCGAGAATGCCGATCCTGCGCTTGTTCCTGCTGTCCATCTCCTGGCCATCCCCCTACGAGTACACCCTCGGTACCCGGGATCCGATGCGGGTGACGATCTCATACGAGATGGTCCCCAGTGCGTCCGCCCACTCCTGGGCGGTCGGCTCGCCCCGGTCCCCCGGGCCGAACAGGATGATCTCGTCCCCGGGCGACACCGTGTCGTCGCCCAGGTCGATGACGAACTGGTCCATGCACACCCGGCCGGCGATCCGGCGGCGGCGCCCGGCCGCGAGCACCTCCAGCAGGCTGGAGCCGTGCCGCGGGACGCCGTCGCCGTAGCCGGCCGGCACCAGCGCCAGCGTCGTCTCCCGCTCGGTGACGTACGTGTGCCCGTACGACACCCCGCTCCCCGCGGGCACCCGCTTGACCATCGCGGCGTCCGCCGTCAGCGTCATCGCGGGCCGCAGCCCGAACGTGCCGATCCGCGGAACGGGCGTCAGCCCGTACATCGCGATGCCCGGCCGCACCAGGTCGAACCGCGCCTCGGGCAGCGTCAGGATGGCGGCCGAGTTGGACAGGTGGCGCACCTCGGGCCGCAGCCCGGCGCCCTCCGCGTACCTCACGAACTCCTTGAACAGCCCCAGCTGGCTCGCGATCGACGGATGCCCCGGCTCATCGGCGCACGCGAAGTGCGAATAGAGCCCGACGACCCGCAGATGCCCGGCCGCCTCCGCCTTGAGCGCCGCGTCCACCAGCACCGGCCAGTCACCCGGCGCCGCACCGCCCCGGCTCATCCCGGTGTCGGCCTTCAGATGCACCCGCGCGGGCCGTCCCGCCCGTTCCGCCGCCGCCGCGATCTCCTCGACCGCCCAGACCGCCCCCGCCGTCAGGTCGACGTCGCCGCGGACCGCCTCGTCGTACGGCTCCCCCGGCACCCCGACGCACACCAGCACCGGCACACCGGTCACACCGCCCCGCCGCAGCTCGATCGCCTCGGCCAGCTTGGCGACGCCCAGCCAGGCCGCCCCGCCCGCCAGCGCCGCCCGCGCCGCCGGGACCAGCCCGTGCCCGTACGCCTCGGCCTTGACCATGGCCATGGCCTCGGCCCCGCCCGCGCGCTCGCGCAGCAGGGAGACGTTGTGGCTGATGGCGGCGAGATCGACGCGCGCCTGCGCTGGACTCCTCATAGTCACCCAGTGTGCCGTTCCCCCGACGGTGAACGCCCCGCTCCCGCGCAGGACGCATTGCGTCCAGGGCGTTCTCTACCCTTTTGAGACGCAATCGACCATGCGGGGGTTCAGAGCGCGCGGAAAGCCGCGGGCAGCGCGGTCACCACGTCGAACGCGCTGATGGGGGCATCGGACGGCTCGTCGCCGGCCCCGCCCGAGGCCAGCCGCGCCGCCAGCCCGTGAATGTAGGCGCCCGCCGTCGCCGCGTCCATCGCCGTCATCCCGCCCGCCAGCAGGGCCCCGGTCAGCCCCGACAGCACGTCCCCCGTACCGGCCGTCGCCAGCCGCGGCGTCCCCGTCGGGTTGACCCGGACCGGCCGCCCCTCCTCCGCGACCAGCGTCGTCGACCCCTTCAGCAACACCGTGGCCTGGAGCTCGGCCGCCGCCCGCAGCACATGCTCGAGCCGCCGCGCCTCGATGACGTCCCGTTCCACCCCGATGAGCCGCGAGAGCTCCCCCGCGTGCGGCGTCAGCACCGTGGGGGCCTCCCGCCTCAACAGCTCCTTGCGCCTGGCGAGCACCGTCAGCCCGTCCGCGTCCACCAGCGCCGGCAGATCGGTGCGCAGCACCGCCTCCACCAGCGCCTCGCCGTCGGCCCCCGTCCCCAGCCCCGGCCCCACGACCCACGCCTGAACGCGCCCGATGTCCAGCGGCTCCCCCGGCTCGATCTCCGCCGTGACGACCTCCGGCCACCGGTGCCGCACCACCTCCACCGCATGCGGCACCGACGCGAAGCGCACCATCCCCGCGCCGCCGTGCACCGCCCCGCCCGTGCTCAGCACCGCCGCCCCGGTGAACTCGTCACTCCCCGCCAGGATCCCCACGACCCCCCGCCGGTACTTGTCCGACTCGGGCCCCGGCTCGGGCGGCCGCACGTCCTCCGCCCACGGCGCCACCACGTCCGGCTCCGGCAGGTCGAGCCCGATGTCCACCAGCTCCACGACGCCGCACCGCGCCGCCCCTGGGTCGATGAGCAGCCCCGGCTTGTACGTCCCGAACGTCACCGTCACATCGGCCCGGACCGCCACCCCCTCGACGCACCCCGTCCCCGCGTCCACCCCACTCGGCACGTCGCAAGCGACCACGACGCCCCGCGCCTCCGCCGCCCTTTGCGCCAGCGTCGCATGCGGCTCCCGGAGACCCCCCGACCCCCCGATCCCGGTCAGCCCGTCCACCACCAGGTCCGCCGCCTCAATCGGCGCCTCCTCGACCGAGGCCACCCGCCCCCCGGCCCCCCGCAACGCTCTGAGCCCCGCCTCATGCACCTTCGACCCCGCCAGAACGGCCGTCACCCGGGCCCCCCGCCGAGCCAGCCGAGCCCCCGCGTAAAGCGCGTCCCCCCCGTTGTCACCGCTCCCCACCAGCAACACCACGTCCGCCCCGTAAACCCCAGGAAGCAACCGCACACAAACAGCCGCCAACCCCGCCGCGGCCCGCTGCATCAAAGCCCCCTCAGGCAGCCGCCCCATCAACTCCCGCTCAGCCGCCCGAACCTTCCCCACCCCATGCCCGACCCGCATACCCCAACCCCCTAAATCTCAGACCACCCTCCACACCCACCCTGCCACGCCCCTTTCCTCCGCTCCCCGACCGCCGCACCTCGATCCGCCGCACAGCCGTCCAGCCAGAACGAAGTCCGCCGCGCTCAGGCCCCCCACCGCTCCCGGTTGACCCTCTCGATGAACTCGATCGCCCGCGCCCCGCTCAAACTGCGCGCGACCAGCCAGTCGAACTCCCGCCGATACTCGTGAGTCACGGTCCGGTCCTGGATGCTGTTCGACGTCCGGCTCTCGGTGTAGACCACCGCCGGAAAAGTGACCTCGTACGCGGGCTTGTACTCCAGCAAGGTGAACGAACTCAGCCCCGCACCATGGTCCTCATCCAGAGGCAGCACCAGCAGTTCGACATTGGGCAAACCCGCGAGGTCGACCAGCAGCCGCAACTGATCGCGCATCACCGCGGCATCGCCGACTCTCCGCAACAGAACGGCCTCATCGAGGATCGCCTTCAGCGGCAGAGAACGCGGTGTGCGGATCAGGTACTGGCGCCGCATCCGTACCTGGAGGAGGCGTTCAAGAGTCGTGGGCGGCCGCGGCATGACCTCGTCCCATCCCAGGAGGAGGCGGCGCGCGTAGTCCTCGGTCTGCAACAGGCCGTTGATGACCTGACTCTCGAACGTCGAGATCGAGTCGGCCTCGTCCTCAAGAGAGATGTAGGCGGCCGTATCCTCCCGCAACTCGGAGAACTCCGACCACCAGCCCTTCCTGCTCGCCTCGTGCGTCAGGGAGAGCAACTCCTGCCGCAGCTGCCCAGGGGTCTTGTACAGCCTGAGCATGCGCAGGACGTCGACCTCACGCACGCCGATGCGCGCGGTCTCGATCCTGCTCACCTTGGAGGCGGACCAGCCCAGCCGCCACCCCACCTCTTCGGCGCTCAACCTGTTCTGGTCCCGCAGCCGCCGCAGCGCGACCCCCAGACGCCGCTGCCGAACGGTCGGGGCTCGCACCGTGGCCATCACCAGGCTCCTCAGATCCAGGCCGGGAAAGCGCCTCCAGCCGCCGGTTGTCCAGTTGTCTGGTCAATGGGAATCTGTTGAGTCATCTTGCTCTGCAACTAACGCCGCACGTTGCAATGTGCAGATTATCCCGATCACCTTCCCACTACAACGGGAAAATCGAGTCGAAAGTTTCAGGACCAATGTGACTACGTAGATAGGTTCTCGTAAACGCCCGTCTGCATCGGGCCGTGCATGTTGCACCAGCACGCTCCATCGGGCATATAGAACATAAGGGGAGTAGGTCTGTTCCGGGAAGTTCCTTTTTGGAGCAGACCACGCGAGCGGCGCCCGCCGGCGGCGATGAGACGGCGGACGGGCCACGCCACCACGGTGGCATTCTTTCCTCTCACGTGGGAGGCCGGATTCGCCCGGCCTGGGGACGGAGGGCGTCTTGAGCAGCTTGCTGCGGGGCCCGCACCACCGAACCATCCTGGCGCTGGATCTTGAACGGTCCACGGCCAGGACGAATGTCGTCAAGATCGAGCTTCGCTATCAGCTCTATCATCTCCTCCAAGAGGCTCTTCAAGTCGCGGAGATCGACGAGAAGCACTGCGAACCGATCGCGGATAGGGGCGACGGGGTCCTCCTTTTGATCCATCCGGTGGACGAGGTTCCGAAATCACGACTGCTCACGCCCCTGATTCCCACACTGAGCCGGCTGCTCACCGAGCACAACGCGGCACTTCCCGAAGAACAGCGCGCGGAACGGGAACTGAGAATGCGCGTGGTAGTCCACGCCGGTGACCTACTGCGCGACGCGCACGGATCGTTCGGCCTGGAGCTCGACGCCGCAATCAGACTGCTGGACGCCGACGCGGTCCGCAGGTGCCTGCGCGAGACGAGCGCACCCCTCGTGGTCGTCGTCTCCCAAATGATCTACGAGTCCATCGTGATCCACGGTTATGACGGCATCCAGCCAGACTCCTACCGGCGAGGAGTCGAAGTCCGGGTCGGCGGTCTGACCAGACACGGCTATCTACACGTCCCCTCGTGCACGGCCTCGACGACCCCCTTCACCGCCGCCTGAGCGAGCGCGCGCCCGAATCGATCACCCTGAGCGAGGAAGCCGCGTCGAGCACCATAGAAGTCCCCTCTTCCCACTCCGGTAGGCCGAGCCATCCTCTGCCATGCGACAGCTCCCTGAATATCAACAGCGAGTTAACGGCCGCTCACCACAAAGCACATGTGAGCATTTTAGTTTCTCGCTTTCGTCGGGCTGGATGAACATCCTCGCAAAGTTTTCGATGAGCAGTCATCGACGCCTTTTCAATGACCCATGGCGGATGACCGGCAACCTGAAGTGTCCAGGCGAATACACTCAATAAATTGCTCAGCGTTGACACTAGACCGGCGATTCATTCTACGAATAGGCCCTGGCGGGCAGCAGCGACTGCTATTCTTTTCACAGCTTCGCCGCACCGAAGTTTCCTCGTTATCCAAGGTTTCTTCGCGTGCGGTCGAGCCATCACGTGAATGGCCTCTATGAAATAGAATATAGAGGCCCCCACCGGGCTCCTCTGCCATCACCAGAGACGGAATCACATGAACTTCCTCAACGGGCGTACGCCGTCGCCCGCCGCGCTGAAGTCCTCCGACGCCTCCGCCGCTCCGCGGAGCCGTTCATGGAGGAGGAGCCGTGCATGCCAGAACAGTAATGGCTGCCTGGAACTGTCTGCCTTCGCCCCAGGAACCACCGGCGCCCGGGACAGCGTCCTCGGCGAGGCCAGCCCGGTCCTCGCCTTCGACGGCAAAGAAATGCGCAAATTCTTTTCACGCATCCGCGCCGGAGAACTCGACCTGCTCTGAGCCCGTCCGCGGCTCTCTTCGCGTCCGCAGTCCTGGTACGGCAATCCACCGAGACAAGTGATTCGATGCCTGTCAGACCTCGTGCCGGTTGTAAAGGCGCGGGGTTTTGTGTTCCGTTCTTCAGGCGGCGGAGTGGTCTAGGTCGGGGTAGGTGTGCGGGTCTTCGGGGATGAGTTTGAGGGCTTCGGTCGGGACGTGGACCCAGCCCTGGCGGCGACGGCCGGCGACCTTGACTCGGACGTCGGGCTGGTAGGTCTCCGGGGAGATGCCGTCGTAGCCGTGTTTCACGATGGTCTGGTAGAGCTCCTCGGAGACGACCAGGACGAGCGGGGCGGCCACGGACTCCAGGCATTTCTTCAGGGACCTGGCATCGAGAAGGCGACAGGCCACGTCGAGGGCTTCGCCGAAGTAGCCGTACGGATCCCGGTGGATTTCACCGGCGTGCACGACGGCGCGGAGGCGGAGGCCGCGGCGTGGCCACTCGTCGGGCGGGAGGCTCAGGTTGTACTCGACGAGCTGGCGGGCGAGCTCGGGGATGAGCCGGCTCAGCAGGTAGGTCTTGGGCACGCCGTCATCGGGGTGGATCAGGGCGAGCACGCCGTCGCCGCGGTCTTCGAAGGGGTCACGTCGCCGGGGGCCTATGCCGGCGTGGGCCATGGCCTGGTTCAGCATGCGGTAGACGTGACCGCGCAGCTCGCCTTTGATCGGGTTGGTGCGGAGCGGACTCGTCGACCTCTCCATGTCGACGGCCACGATGCTCCGGTGCAGGGGAAGATTGTCCACCGGACCCCTCCATTCTCCGGCTTGTGAGCCGGCCAACGCACGAGGGAAGATCACAGGGTGTGATCTCAGGTGACCCGGCGAGGCTCCGTTGCCTGGCGCCTGTCGCTCGAGCCGCGTCGGCGCCAGCCTCCGGCGCGGCGGGGATGTGTTCACTCAGGTTCGTGACCTGGTCGGACACTCGGGGCAGGGGACCGTTCGGGGTGATCGGCCTTTACTCGATTGTGAACATCTGTACGTTGCTGTGCAAGTTACAGTGTCATGTACAGCGATGAATTCTCCGCAGACGGGGGACAATCATCATCAGCCGACTTGCGCGGAACGCCCCCTCCCGGGGCAGACTGCGCACATAGCTACCCGTTGGGCGGGAGAGGCCGCAGCCATGACCGCATCCCCACGTCCTTCCGTCCGGCAGCGGCGCCTGGCGGCCGAGCTGCGCAGACTGCGCGAGGATCAGCAACTGACCGGGGACGACGTCGCCGCCGAGCTCTCCTGGAGTACGGCCAAGGTCTCCAGGATCGAGAACGCGCGCACCGGAGCACGCATCTCCGATGTCCAGCGGCTCCTGAACCTCTACAAGGTGAACGGTCCGCATCTCAACGAGCTGATCGCGCTGGCGAACGAGGCCGCCGAGAAGGGATGGTGGGAGGCGTATCCGTCGATTGGGCCGGCCTATGCGCAACTGATCGCGCTCGAGGCGGATGCACGCAAGGCGCTGTTCTGGGAGACCCTGGTCGTTCCCGGGCTCCTCCAGACCGAGACGTACGCCCGCGAGGTCATCAGCGGCTGGCAGATCGTCGACACGTTGACCCCTCAGGAGATCGAGCGCCGGATCGAGGTCCGGTTGCGTCGCCAGAAAGTCGTCGAGCACACCACCCGCCCACTGGAGCTTCGGGTCATCCTCGACGAAGCCGTGCTCAAACGGCGCATCGGGACATCGGGCGTGATGGTCGAGCAGGTTTCTCACCTGCACCGGATGTCACAACTGCCGCACGTGGAAATCTTCGTGCTTCCACTCGATGCACGGCATAAAATCCTGGCTGGATCGTTCACACTGCTCGAATTTCCACCCATGTACGATGCGCCCTTCCCGGACACGGTGCACACCGAGAGTCTCACGCTCCATTATCTGGAAGACGAGCGCGAGACCAATATGTATCGCCTTGCGCACGAGCACATGTGCGATATCGCACTCCCGGTCAACGAGTCCCGGGCCTATCTTGAGCAATGCAAGGAGTGGTGGTCAGCGCAAGCATAAGTGAGGCTGGCGCCACGAACCTTCCCACCGCGACCTCAGGTCCGAATGGTAAAGTTCCCGCGCGCGAGTCGCGCTTGAGCACTCCAACTGCACGCCGAAGGGCGCAGTGGAGCCATCAGACAATTCAGTCTGCCTGCTCAAAACCGGACAAAAAAACCTGGAGGATCCTCGGTGTCAGCTTTGGTCGCAAACTCCGCCGGATGGCGGAAGAGTACACGATGTGGCGGAAGCGGCACATGCGTCGAGGTGGCAATGCTCTCGGGCGGACAGATCGGCGCTCGGGACACTAAGGAAGGCACCACAGGGCCGATCCTGAGATTCAGTGCAGGTGATTGGAGCACCTTCCTCACGCAAGCCAAGAACGGCGAATTCGACCTCAGTTCCTAACAAGGGAACACGCTGAGTGAGGGCGCCCGTCCCCAACCCACTTGACGGGCGCCTGCAGCCCCCGCGACCTCACCCTCCTCCCCTGACTTGTCCCGCTCCAACGCGCGGCGTGACGGCTTGAGCCTCCGCCAATATTCTCAGCGGCCGGTGGGTACAACCTGCTTGGCAACGACGCCTGTCATCGTCGGTCCGAACCCCTCAGGAGGTGGGGATGCGAGCTGAGCAGGCATCCCAGAGTCCCTGGATCAAGAGCCGGCATTGCGGAGCGAGCAGCACCTGTGTGGAGGTACGCAGGCTTCCCGATGGGATGGTCGGTGTCCGCGGCGAGCATGTCTCCGGAGCCACGATTCTCGTTCTCGATGAGACCAGCTGGCGCGCCTTCACCGACCGGATCAAGTCCGGCGCCCACGACCTGACGGCCTGACCTTCCGCCTGAGCAAGGCCCCTCCCGCGCCCCCGAGCATCACCCCGACCCCCACGGCGCCGACCATTGAAAGGACCCTCCCCGAGGCGATCCGTGGGGTCTCCCGCTGTCGAGCCCCCACCCGCCCCCCAGCGGGTGGGCCGCCGGCATCACCGCCGCATATTCCTGATCGAAGATCTCGTTGCTGGCCAGACACCTGATCCCGGTCTCGCACTCTTGCCGGGTCGAACGTGCCGCCTGCTCACGTGAGTGGCGCAACTCGCGTGTTTGGTACACGAGCGAGGCACCAAGAAGGACGAAGGCTCCCGCTCAGAGGAGGGCCGCCGCCGCTCCATCGGTCTGGCCGACGTCGCCCAGCAACGGCCAGGGCAGATCCGCAGATCCCAGTAGCGGTCCTTGGGGTTAGAAGGGGCCGGTGTGCCAGGGGCCCCAGATGGCCAGGGTCATGCCCTGGTTGGACTGGATGTTGACGTAGAGGGTGCGGGCGTCGGGGGAGAAGGTGGAGCCGGCGAACTCGGCGCCGGCGTCGCCGGGGACGGAGACGAGGCGGGCGAAGTCGAAGAGGGAGCCTCGGGTGGTGAGGCCGCGCAGGTAGTTGTCGCCTTCGCCGTCCTCGCAGAGGACGAGGCTGCCGCGGCGGCTGTGGGTGATGTTGTCGGGGAGGTCCAGCCACTCGGCGCCGGGTGATTCGACGACGAGGCGGAGGCGGCCGGAGCGGGTGTCGTACGCCCAGATCTGGCCGCGACCGTCGCCGAAGCCGGAGGGGACGGGCTGGGTGACCGGTGCGCCGCCCTGGGTGGAGACGAAGTAGATGACGCCGCGGTCGTGGACGGCGCCTTCGAGGCGGGAGAAGACGGCGCCGCCGGCGGCGCGGCCCTGGTTGCCGACGGCCTGGATGGCGGTGTCGTTGGACGGGGTGCCGGTGAACGTCGGGTCGGGGTCGTCGATGTCGACCCAGGTGGTCTCGTAGACGGCGTTCTCGGGCTGGCCCGCGGAGAGGTCGGCGTTGGGGCGGTTCTTGACGGCGAGCATCTGGAGGCGGCCGCCGTCGAGGAGGCGCCCGGCGCGCAGCGGGTTCCTGGGCGGGAGGTAGCGGTAGAAGCCCGAGGCGAAGCCGAAGTTGTCCTCGGTCAGGTAGACGGCGCCGGTACGGGGGTCGCAGGCCGCCGCTTCGTGGGCGAAGCGGCCCGCGTCGCGGATGGGGCGCGGGGCGGCACGGCGGTCGGCGGGCACTTCGAAGAGGTAGCCGTGCTTCTGGGTGAGCTTGCTGTTGTCGCCGCCGGAGAAGTCGTTGCCCACGTCGGGACCGTTGACGGTCTCCTCACAGGTGACCCAGGAGCCCCACGGCATCGGGCCGCCGGAGCAGTTCATCTGGGTGCCGCTGAGGCTGACCCCCGAGTCGAGCACCTCGCCGTACGGGGTGACGCGCAGCGTGCAGGTGCCGCCGCCGGCCGCCGGGTCGTAGGCCTTGGAGGTGTCGCCGAACGCGCCGACGGGGCCGTTCACCTCATGGTTGCGGACGAGGATCACCGACCCGCGGCGGCCCCGGAACGCGGCCATGCCGTCGTGCTTGCCCGGGGTCGCGTGACCGTCGCCGAGCTCGGATCCGGCCGGGTTGAACGAGCGGTAGCGGAACCCCTCGGGCAGGTGCAGCCGCACCTGGCCGTCCCGGAGGTCGGGAGCGGGACGGAGGGGGCCGTACCCGCGGGTGCCGCCGGGCTTGGCCGCGTGCGCCACGACGCCTTGGAAGGGGCCCGCCCCCAGGGCCGCCCCGGCCGCCACGGTCGCTCCACCTGCAAGGAAGTGACGACGTTCCATTCCGGACACTCCTTCGTCGAGTCGCGTTCCGGTGGAATTTACCCAGCATTCAAGAAATGGCCAGATCGCCTACAGACACGGCATCCGATCGTGACCCGCCGTCAGGCGACCCGGATGCCCTTGGGCAGGGTGTGCGCGGGGGCCCGGAGGCGCCGGGCCGACAGCCAGACCGCCCCGGACGCCAGCGCGAGGTCGAACGCGAGCCCGTACGGCCAGACGGCGTTGGCGAGCGTCTTCTCGTCGTCGCCGGTGAACTCGGGGTCGCGGGAGTCGCGCACGGACCGGCCGATGTCACCCAGCGGGTCGTCGGGTTCGTCGGCGCGTTCGTCGGGCTCGGGAAGGGTCGGCGCGGCGTCGGCCAGGACCACGAGGGGGTTGGGTGCCAGCAGCCACCACACGTACTCGGGGTGGTCCTTCCGGTAGGAGAGATGGTCGTCGCCCGCCGGCTGGGAGGTCAGCGGCAGGGCCAGCACGAAGGCGATCGGTGTGCCCACCAGCAGCCCGAACACCGTCAGGTAGGACAGCAACATCGAGGTGATGCTGCGCGCGACCAGGGCCGACCAGCCCTGCGAGAGGGCGCAGACGATGCCGATGAGCAGGCCCGTCACGACCACCACGACCACGAAGCGCCCCATGGTGATCGCGCCCTCGATGACCGGCAGGAACACCGACGGCAGTGCCAGGCCGAGGATCACCAGCCCGGTCCCCCAGGACGCGACGAGCTTGCCCAGTGCGATCTCGGCCCCGGTCAGCCGGGTGACCTGCAACGTGGCGAGCGTGCCGCGCTCGCGGTCGCCGTTGATCGTCGTCGCGCTGAGCGCCGGGGTGATCATCAGCGTGAGCACGAGCACCGACATCAGCACGGCGCCGAACATGATGACGGCCGCCTCGCTCCCCCAGCCGACGTTGCTGCCGCTGCCGCTCTCCAGCGAGATCCGGAACAGCAGTGCCAGGCCGTTGACCAGGCCGAACCAGACGGCGAGGAGGATCTGCCAGCGGCCCGTCCGCAGCCGGGTCCGGATCTCCTGCCGTGCCACCAAGACGATCCCGTGCGTGCTCACCACGCCCCCTCAACGCCGTTCGTCGGTCATGGCCATGTACGCCGATTCCAGGGCACTGCCCACCGGCCCGAACGCGACGACCCGCACCCCTTCGGCGACGAGCGCCGCGAGCAGGTCGGCCGCCTCGTCCTCCGTCAGCGGCCCCACCTCGGCGCCGCCGGGCAGGTCGCTGATCGTTCCGAGGCCCGGCCGCGCGGCCAGCCGCGCGGCGAGCGCGTCGTCCTGCGCGCGGATCCTCCAACGGGCCCGGCCCATCCCGGTCGGCCCGCTCGCGATCAGGTCGGCCATCCGGTGCTCGCCGACGGTCAGGCCATGGTCGACGAGCACGACGCGGTCGGCGATCTCTTCGAGCTCGCTCAGGATGTGGCTGGAGACCAGGACGGCGACGCCGTCGGCCGCCAGCGACCGCAGCAGATCGCGCAGCTCCACCCGGGAACGCGGGTCGAGCCCCGACGCCGGCTCGTCCAGCAGCAGGACGCGCGGCTTGTGGATCAGTGCCCGGGCCATGCCCAGCCGCTGCTTCTGTCCCCGCGACAACCCGTGCACGGGCTGCCTGAGCCGGTCGTCCAGGTGGACGAGCGCGAGGAGGCCCCGGATCCGCCGGTGCTTCTCGTCGTGGGGCAGCCGGTAGGCGTCGGCGAAGAACTCCAGGTATTCGCCGACCGTGAGCTGGTCGTACACCCCGAAGGTGTCCGGCATCCAGCCGAGCGCCGACCGCGCCTGCTCGGGGTGCGTGGCCAGATCGAATCCGGCGACCCTGACCTGCCCCGCGTGGGGCGCCAGCAACGTCGCCAGGATGAGCAGCAGCGTCGTCTTGCCCGCGCCGTTGGGCCCGACGAGCGCGGTGACCTGCCCGTACGGAACGGTCAGGTCGAGCCCGCGCAGTGCCGGCACGGCCCCGAACGAGCGAACGACCGTCCGCGCCTCGATCCCGTGCTCCGCCCCGGGCGCGGGCCATCCGGCACCGACCGGTTCCTGCCTCGGCACCGCGTTCGGTTCCGGCGGCGGCGCCTCGAATTCCGGTCGCGGCACGGCGTTCGGCTCTCCCACCCTGGTACCCCTGCCCCACTGAGGTCTGATCCCTCAGACGGGCACGCGGCGATGCCGGGTTCCGGCCGTTATACGACCGCAACCGAGAGCGGAACGATGGGTGCCCCGGGAGCACTCGACGGGCTGGCCGAAAGTGCTTGATGGGCCGGCCCGGGGGTTACTCCACGGTGACGGACTTGGCGAGGTTGCGGGGCTGGTCGACGTCGTGGCCCTTGGCGGTGGCCAGCTCGCACGCGAAGACCTGGAGCGGAACGGTCGTCACCAGCGGCTGCAGCAGCGTCGGCACCGCCGGGACGCTGATCAGCGTGTCGGCGTACGGCTCGACCGAGTGGTCGCCGTCCTCCGCGATCACGATGGTGCGGGCGCCGCGGGCGCGGATCTCCTGGATGTTGGACACGATCTTGTCGTGCAGGACGTCGCGGGCGCGCGGCGGGACGACCACGATGACCGGGAGCCCCTCCTCGATCAGCGCGATCGGGCCGTGCTTGAGCTCGCCGGCGGCGAAGCCCTCGGCGTGCATGTAGGCGAGCTCCTTGAGCTTGAGCGCGCCCTCCAGCGCCACCGGGAAGCCCACGTGGCGGCCGAGGAACAGCACGCTCTTCTCACCGGACAACGACCGGGCCAGCTCGCGGACGGGCTCCATCGTCTCCAGGACCTTCTCCACCTTCTCCGGCATGGCCGCGAGCAGCTGGATCATGGCGAAGACCTCGTCGCCCCACTTGGTGCCCCGGACCTGTGCCAGGTAGAGCGCGATCAGGTAGACGGCGACGAGCTGGGTCAGGAACGCCTTGGTGGAGGCGACCGCGATCTCGGGCCCGGCGTGGGTGTAGAGCACGCCGTCGCACTCGCGGGGCAGCGTGGAGCCGTTGACGTTGCAGATGCCGAGCAGCTTGGCGTGCTGCTCGCGGGCGTGCCGGACGGCCATCAGCGCGTCCATCGTCTCGCCGGACTGGGAGATCGCGATGACCAGCGTGGTGCGGCTCAGGATCGGGTCGCGGTAGCGGAACTCGCTGGCCAGCTCCACCTCGCAGGGCAGCCCGGCCCAGTGCTCGATGGCGTACTTGGCGATGAGACCGGCGTGGTACGACGTCCCGCACGCGACGATGATGATCTTGTCGACCTCGCGCAGCTCCTCGTCGGTGATGCGCATCTCGTCGAGGGTGAGCCGCCCGTCGGTGCCGATCCGGCCCAGCAGCGTGTCGGCGACCGCCCGCGGCTGCTCGGCGATCTCCTTGAGCATGAAGTAGTCGTAGCCGCCCTTCTCGGCGGCGGACACGTCCCAGTCGACGTGGTATTCGTTCACCTCGGCGGGCTTGCCGTCGAAGTCGGTGACCGTCACGCCCTCGCGGCGCAGCTCGACGACCTGGTCCTGGCCGAGCTCCATGGCGTCGCGGGTGTGCGCGATGAACGCGGAGACGTCGCTGGCGAGGAAGTTCTCGCCCTCGCCCAGCCCGACCACCAGCGGGGAGTTGCGGCGGGCGCCCACGACGGTGTCGGGGTCGGCGGCGTGCACGGCGACCAGGGTGAACGCGCCCTCCAGCCGGCGGCAGACCCGGCGCATCGCCTCGGTCAGGCCGATGCCGTCCTTGAGCTCCTCCTCCAGGAGGTGCGCCACGGTCTCGGTGTCGGTGTCGGAGACCAGCGTGTGGCCGCGCTCCTCCAGCTCGGCGCGGAGGTTGGCGAAGTTCTCGATGATGCCGTTGTGGATCACCGCGACCGACCCGGAGCAGTCGGTGTGCGGGTGCGCGTTGCGGTCGTTGGGGGCGCCGTGGGTGGCCCACCGGGTGTGGCCCATGCCGAGGGTCCCCGCCGGCGGCGGCTCCTCGGCCAGGGCGTCACGGAGGTTGACGAGTTTGCCCGCACGCTTGGCCGTCGACAGCTCGCCCTCGGTGACCAGCGCGATCCCGGCCGAGTCATAGCCGCGGTACTCCAGCCGCGCCAGTCCCTCGATCACGACCTCGACGGCCTGCTTCGCACCGACGTAACCCACGATTCCGCACATGGCGGCAACTCTATTCGGTTTGCACACCCCCACCTACCTGCACGGGCCGTAGTCGGCCATGGATACCGTGGACGGCTACTGTTCAGCCATGACGAGCGGATGGGACAGCGTGCCGAGCCCTTACGTGGAACTCTCGCGCGACGCCTGGCGGGCGCTTCGCGAGAACACGCCGCTGCCCCTGACGCCGGGCGAGCTGGACGCCCTGCGCGGGCTGAAGGACCCGATCGACATCACCGAGGTCGAAGAGGTCTACCTGCCGCTCTCCCGGCTCCTCAACCTCTTCTTCAAGTCCGACGGCGGCCTGCGCGACACGGTCAGCGGTTTCCTGGGCGAGCCGGTCAAGCCCACCCCGTTCATCGTCGGCGTGGCGGGCAGCGTGGCGGTGGGCAAGTCGACCACCTCCCGGCTGCTGCGCACGCTGCTCGCGCGCTGGCCCGACCACCCCAGTGTGGAACTGGTCACAACCGACAGCTTCCTGCACCCCAACTCCGTGCTGGCCGAACGGGGGATCATGGACCGCAAGGGGTTCCCCGAGTCGTACGACCGGCGCGCCCTGGTCCGCTTCGTCTCGTCGATCAAGGCGGGTGCGGAGGAGGTCACGATCCCGATCTACTCCCACCTGGAGTACGACATCGTCCCCGGGGCCCGCCAGACGGTCCGGCGGCCGGACATCCTGATCGTCGAGGGCCTCAACGTCCTCCAGGCCCCGCCCGCCGGCTCCCTCGGCGTCTCCGACTTCTTCGACTTCTCGATCTACGTGGACGCGCGGGTCGAGGACATCCGGCAGTGGTACGTGGAGCGGCTGTTCGCCCTGCGCCGCACCGCGTTCGCCGACCCGCGCTCGTACTTCCACCGGTACGCCCAGCTGGACGAGGACGAGGCGGCCGCGTTCGCGCAGCGGGTCTGGCGCGACGTCAACGAGATCAACCTGGTCTCCAACATCCTGCCGACCCGGGCCCGCGCCACCCTCGTTCTCCACAAGGGCCGCGACCACTCGGTCGAACGCCTCCGCCTGCGCCGCATCTGACCTCGCCGCACCGGCCTCCCGCAACGCACCCGCCGCGACCCCACGGTGCCGCGTCCGACCTTTCCACCGGCGGGCGCCACCGTCACAATCGGAACGAAAGGGATCCGGCACGGGAGGTGACCCGGATGCGGACGGCGATCCTGGTCACGATGCGGGGCCGCTACACCGATCTCGTTCGGCTGGCCTACCTCGGCCTGGACGACGGCACCGCGCCGCCCGAGAGCGTGCTCGCCGCCGCCCGCCGCGCGGTCCGGCACTCGGCCCGCGCCGGCCCCGGCTCGAGTTACCGCCAGCTCCGCCACCGGCTCGCCCTCGAACTCCTGACCCGGCCGCCCCACCACCGCCGGCCGTTCCTGCGCCGCCTGTTCTTCGAGCCCGAGGCCACGCCGCCCACCCCGCTGCGCACCGCCCTCCAGCGATCATCGCCGCACGAGCGCCTCGCCTACCTCCTGGTCCGTCTGGAGGGCCTCACCGCCCCCGAGGTCGCCGCCGAGCTCAACGATCAGCTCATGATCGACGCCTGGGACGTCGACAGCGCCCTCACCGACGTCGACGAGCGCGCCGGGCTCGACCCCACCGCCCGGCACGACGAGCTGCGCGGTTTCGACCCGACCCTGGTCCGGCTGCGGCCGCCGCCGTCGTTGCCGATGACCGTCCGGATCGCGCTCCTGCTCGTCACCGTCGTGCTCATCTCCGCCGGCTCGTTCGGCTACGAGCACTGGCGGAACGCCGGCCGCCCCGGCGACCCGCTGGTGGTCGACAACGCCCGCTGGAACCGGCACGGCGTGCCCAGCCTGGACGACTGGCCCACCCAGGGCGGGCTGCGGGGCGACCGCGCCCTCCTCCGCCGCGCGGCCACCGCGTGGAAGGCCGACCGCCGCGACCCGCCGCTCGGCCGGGTCTCGGTCATGTACGCGGGCACCGTCTCCGGCGCGACCATCGTCGTCATGCACGACACCCCCGGCACCCGGGACACCCCGATGGTCGCGCAGTACTTCGAACGCCCGCTCTCGCGCGGCGTCGAGTCGATCCGCAGCCTCGGCAACGACAACGGCCAGCTGGTCATGCTGGGCACGACCTGGCGTTACCTCGTCCCGCCCTGGCTGACCGACCTCTCCTACTCGCTGCCCGACCAGCCCACGGCCGGCTGGGTCCCGCTCCAGGTGACCGACGGTGTCACCGACGCGATCCCGTGGCGTTCGTTCGACCCGGACTGCCAGGACTACGTCGTGCTGCGCATGAACCACAAGGGCACCGGCGCGGTCACCCAGCTGGCCAGCCACAACCCGGAGTCGGCGACGCCGCTGGTCTGGTTCCGGGACGCCGACCCGCGGCGCGAGGGCGACACCGGCTCCATCACCGACCGCGCCCAGTGGACGACCGTTCACGCGCTGTCCTGCGGCGACGCCGTCTACCTCACCGAGGCCGGCGACCTGCGCGTCGGCCGGCTCTGGTCGGGCGAGCTCCCCGACGGCGGCGGCCACGCCACGCTCGTCTCGATCGATGTGTCCGTCCCGTGGGGCGCCCCCGGCATCACCGCGCTGATGTCCGACGACGGCCGCCTGCTCACCGACCGGGGCAACACCAACGGCGACTACTCCGCGTCCACCGACTCGATCGCCGGCGCCGTCTGGTGGCGTTCCTCCAAGCGCTGGCACCTGATCGCCGCCGGCGGTTCCGGCGTCTCCGGCCTCAAGATGGTCGGCGAGCTCGGCAACCGCGACGCCCGCCGCCGCGACGGCCGCACCGTCCTGATGGTCCCCGGCCCGCGCCTCCGCGGCGAGTATCCCCAGGTCGCCCGGCTCCCGGTGGTCCAGGTCGTGGCGTACGAGCCCGACGGCGACCACACCGTCATCAGCCCCACCTGACCACGAAGGGCCGGGCCCGCGAACCGACCCGGCCCACGGCCTGAGCGTCTAGCCACCGGCAGGCCCACCGCCGTGACGATCTTCGTGATCACTCGGCGCTGGCTATGGAGAGGGAGCGGAGGCGGACGGAGGCGAAGGTGGTGGCCAGGGCCGTGACGGCGGCCAGGAGGAGGATCGCCAGCGGGAGGTCGACCGTCGAGGTGATCTGGGAGGCGCCGGAGAGCGCGTCGGCGACCGAGAGGGACCACTGCTGGATGGAGGCGGACTTGGCGCCGGGCGCGAAGTTGCCCAGCAGGATCTCCCAGACCAGGACGTAGATGAGGCCGATCGTGACGGCGTTGCGGCTGATGACGCCGAGGGCGACGAAGGCCGCGGAGTAGGCGATGCCGCCGACGAGGACGCCGACGGTGAAGGCCGGGGTCACCTGGGCGGTCGTGCCGCTCATGATCAGGCCGGTCAGGAGCGTCGGGACCACCGCGAACAGCACGACCAGGACGATGGCGACGGCGAGCTTGGTGAGGACGATGACCTGGCGCGGGATCGGCTTCGTCAGGACGTACATGATCTGCCCGTCGTCGATCTCCGGCCCGATGACGCCGGTGCCGGCGATGAGGGCGAGGAGGGGCAGCAACGTGGCGAGCCCGAACCGGTGCAGCACGGTGGCGGAGACGCCCAGGTCGGCGTAGTCGGTGACCTTCAGGCCGGCCGCCAGCACCAGCATGATGAACGGGAGCACGAAGAGCAGCAGCGCCCGCTTGCGTCCCAGCATGGCCCGGAACGTGATCATCGCGATTGTGGAGTTCACCGTGCCACCAGGTAGGAGAAGACGCTTTCGAGGGACTCGTCGGCGGGCGAGACCTCCCACAGGCGCACTTCGGCGTCGCGGGCGACCTGGGGGAGGAACCAGGTGAAGCGCTGGAAGTCGGTCGCCTCGATCTGCAGCCCCTTGTCGGTGAGCTGCACGCTGGACGCCGAGCCGTCCGCGATGATCGCGGCGGCGAGCCTGCGGTCGTCGCTGGAGCGCACGAGGAAGATGTGCGGCCGGTCGGTCATCAGCCGGCGGATCGCGCGGAAGTCGCCGGAGGCGGCGTGGCGGCCGGCCACGATGACCTCGATGTGGCTGGCCAGGCGCTCGACCTCTTCGAGGATGTGGGAGCTGAACAGGATGGTGCGGCCCTCGGCGGCCATCTGGCGGATGAGGTCCATCAGCTGGATGCGCTGGCGCGGGTCCATGCCGTTGAACGGCTCGTCCAGCAGGAGGACGGGCGGGTCGTGCACGAGCGCGGACGCCATCTTGATCCGCTGCTTCATGCCCTTGGAGTAGTTGCCGATCGAGCGGTCCTGGGCGTACTCCATCTCGACCTGCCCGATCGCGCGGCGGGCCGCGGCCTCGGGATCGGGCAGCTTGTGCAGCTTGGCCATGGCCAGGATGAACTGCTTGCCCGTCAGGAAGTCGTAGGCCGTCTCACGTTCGGGCACCAGGCCGATGTGGCGGTAGATGTCGGGGTTGCGCCAGAGCGGCGCCCCGTCCAGGGCGACGGTGCCCGACGACGCCGGCAGGAACCCGCCCATCATGTGGATCAGCGTGGACTTGCCCGCGCCGTTGGGGCCGAGCAGCCCGGTCACGCCGGGCCCGATGTCCATCGAGACGCCGTTGACCGCGACCACGTTGCCGTACCAGCGGGACACGTTCTCCAGGCGCAGCACGCTCACGACAGACCCGCCTTCCGGAACCTGCGGTACAGGACCGCGATCGAGCCGGCCACCAGCCCGCAGCAGACCGCCAGCGCCACCAGCCCGCCGGTCACCCCGGACGGCGCCGCCGGGGCGGACAGCTGGGCGCCGAGCAGCCGCACCTGGACGATGTCGACGAGGTTGAACGGGGAGAACAGGCCCGCCCAGCCGGAGACGGTGAAGTTGTTCGCCTCCGCCTCGGCGATGCCCTGAATGATCACCACGATCGTGCTGCTGAGCATGTAGGCCGCGATGACCGCCGCGACGCCGAGCCCGCGGCGGGTGGTGAACGCCGCGATGACCAGCCCGATCGAGGCGAGGACCAGCGCGAAGAGCACGCACCCGGCGAGCCCGCCGAGGTAGTGCAGGGTGTGGTCGAAGAGGCTGTCGGCCTTGGCCGGCCCGTCCGGGCCGCCGCCGATCTCGTCGACGATCGGTGTCATCTTGTCGGGCCGGGTGACCAGCGCGCCCACGTACAGCAGCGTGACCGGCACGGCCAGCATGGCGAACAGCGCGGTGGCGAACGCGCCGAACTTGGCCAGCACGAAGTCCAGGTGCCCGACCGGCCGGGAGAAGTAGAGCGGCACGACGTGGAAGCGCAGCTCGCGGGAGGCGATCACCGGTGCCTGGGTGGCCATGAAGATGGCCACCACGACCTGCATGATCAGGGCGTACGAGGAGTAGCGGATGAGCGCGTCGGGCTGCTTGGTGAAGCCCAGGATCGCCACGCTGGCCGCGGCGGGCAGCAGCATGACCGCGCACAGCAGGAACGGCATCACCTTCGCGCGGGCGGGCCTGCCGAGCCCGAACGCGGCGCGCAGGTTGTGCGCGTAGAGCGAGCGCACCATGTACGCGCGCCCGAGCCGGCGGCCGTCGTAGTGCCGGTAGCCGATGTCGTGGATCGTGCTCGTGGTCATCGCGGCGCCCCCTGCGGTCCCGGCTGCGGCGCTTCGGACCGCGGCGCGTCCGGCGCCGGCGGCCCGGCGAGCGGTGCGTCCGATGGCATCTGGATCTCCTGCGGCGCGACGAAGACCTCTTCGATGTGGTGGCGGCGCTGCTCCAGCCGGATGAGGCGCAGCCCCAGCTCGGCGACGCCGTCGCGGATCAGGTCGTAGGTCTCCTCCCCGGCGATGTCGACCACCAGGAAGCGCCCCTCGGGATGGACCGCCACGCCCTGGTCGTAGAGCCGCTGCCCGAGCTGGTCGCGCCCCTCCTCGACCTCGACGGTGAGCAGGCCGCTGGCCGCCGTGTAGGCCTCGACGGCCTGCGAGCGCAGCAGCGTGCCGCCGTCGATGATGACGACGTGGTCGCAGACCCGTTCCAGCTCGCCGAGCAGGTGCGAGGTGACCAGCACGCTGATGCCGAACTCGGCGCCGATGCGCCGGATCAGCTCCAGCATCTCCTCGCGGCCCGCCGGGTCGAGGCCGTTGGTCGGCTCGTCCAGGAACACCAGCTGGGGGTCGTGCACGAGCGCCTGGGCCAGCTTGACCCGCTGCTTCATGCCCGTCGAGTAGCCCCCGATGGGCCGGTACCGCTCCTCGTACAACCCCACGTGCCGCAGGATGTCGGCGGCGCGTTCGCGCGCGGCGGTCGAGGGCAGCCCGCACATGCGGGCCATGTGGACGACGAACTCGGTGGCCGAGACGTCCGGCGGGAGGCAGTCGTACTCGGGCATGAACCCGACCCGCTCGCGGATGTGCACGCCCTCGCGGGCGATGTCGAGCCCGAGCACGGTGGCCTGCCCCGCGCTGGGCGGCTGCAGCCCGAGCAGGATCCGGATGAGCGTCGACTTGCCGGCGCCGTTGGCGCCGACCAGGCCGACGACCCCGGGCTCCACGGACACCGTGAGGTCGTCCAGGGCGGTCACCCGGGGGAACCTCATCGTCAGCCCCTGGGTGGCGATGATCGGCATGTCTACGAACCTAGTGCTTCGCGCGCCACGGCACCTCACCCTGAGGTTGTAGGCCCTGCGGCCACCCTCCCCCTCCTGCGGAGTACGGCGCGCCACACCGCGCGCTGCACGAGCAGCGTCACCACCCCGGCGATCAGCATGCCGAGGATGTTGACCCCGAGTTGCAGCAGCGAGCCGCGGATCTCGTCCAGGTGCCGCAACGCCAGGGCGACCGCCAGGTTGCCCGCGGCGGGCACGGTCGTGACGGAGATGAAGACCCCGACGAGGGCGGACGACTTGGCCGCGGTCAGCGAGAGCACCCCGGCCGCGCCGGCGAGCAGCGCCACGATGAACGACCAGCGGTCGGGGCTGTAGATGAACGCGGTCATCGGCCGGGGTTTGTCGAGCATGCCCTCCTGGATCACGCCGATCGCGTAGCTCACCTCGGCGCACACGTAGGTGACGACGATGGCGACCACGAAGCCGACGGCCAGGTTGCGAGTGGCCATCACCACCAGCCC
Organism: Spirillospora sp. NPDC047279; assembly: GCF_040643285.1. NCBI lineage: Bacteria > Bacillati > Actinomycetota > Actinomycetes > Streptosporangiales > Thermomonosporaceae > Spirillospora > Spirillospora sp. NPDC047279. The sequence goes on along the minus strand of NZ_JBEYUA010000021.1, from coordinate 44,410 downwards.
CGGTTTCCAGAACGTCAGGCCGTAACACATGGCGGCGACCAGGGCGAACTCCGGGCCGAGCACCATCGCGCCGATGACCAGGATCGGCGAGTCGGTCAGCGCGGCGATCCCGGCGAGCTGCGTGGCCAGCGCGAGGAAGACGAGGAACGACCAGGTCAGCCGGGAGTTCTCGGTGACGTTGTGCTGGAGCTCCTCCCAGACGACGGCGTCGTCGCCGTGCCCGGGGGCGAGCTCTTCCGCCAGGTCGGACGCGTCGGACAGCGAGAGGTCGATCTGTTCGAGGGTGATGGCCCCGTCACGCTCGATCCCGAGGTCCTGGAGGGATTTAATGATCTCGTTGACGGCCTCGCGGGCGACGTCGGCGGTCACCAGGTCGCCCTTCGGTGACCGGGCGGCGCCGGGGATCACCACCACATTCGCCGCCCCGGGATTCTCGGCCAGCGCCTGGCACGCCTGCTCGGTACGGCCGGACGGCACGATCGCTCTCAGATGCAGCACGTTCCACATCGTGCCGTAGGCGACGCGCCGGGGAGGGAACGGCACGTTCTTGTCACCAAGCTCCTACTCTCAATTCGTTTGTTCTCGGCGAAGCGGGCATACCGCATCCAGGCGATCAGGTGGTGACGGTATGACGCGACGGCGGCTGACGGTCGGTGGCGGCAGGGCCGCCGCGGGAATCTGGCTCATCGCGGCGCTCTCCCTCTCGGGATGCGCCGGCGACATCGGCCTCACCGAGGCGTCTCCGAGCACGTCCGGCAGCAAACCGGCCGGGCGGAACGTCTCGCAGGCCCAGAAGGACCTCGACAAGCTGCGCGTCGCGGCCGAGTCGGACGGCGGCGGCTACGAGCGCGACCGCTTCGGCGTCCGCTGGAAGGACACCGACCACAACGGCTGCGACCAGCGCAACGACGTGCTGGCCCGCGACCTGCGGGAGGTGGACAGGCGCGGCGAGTGCGTGGTCGTCTCCGGCACGCTGAACGACCCGTACAGCGGCAAGCGCATCGCGTTCTCCAAGTCGGACGCCGCCGAGGTGCAGATCGACCACGTCTACCCGCTGGCGCTGGCCTGGCGGATGGGCGCGTCCCGGTGGACCGAGGACCGCCGCGAGAGGTTCGCCAACGACCACGGCAACCTGCTCGCGGTGTGGGGCGTGCCCAACCGCCAGAAGAGCGACTCGGGCCCCGGCGAATGGAAGCCGCACAAGGGTTACCAGTGCGCCTACGGCGTGAAGTACGTCGCCGTCGCCGCCGAATACGACCTCCCCGTCACCCGCTCGGACCGCCAGGCCCTGGAAGGCTTCCTCGCCCGCTGCTAGTCACGCATAAAGTGCACGGCATGAGCAACGACGCCAACGAGAAGGCCGCGGCCGACGGCCGGGCCGCCCAGAACGACGAAGCCGCGCCCGAGGCGGAGTCCACCGAGCTCCAGAAGGTCCGCACCGAACGCGGGGTCGGCGCCCGCGCCACCGGCGCCGAGGTGACGGGCGCCTCGGCCACCGGTCTCACCGTCCGCTTCGGCAACGCCTTCGGTTCGCTCGCGATCGGCTCGATGGCGCTCGGCGCCATCGCCATCGGCGCGGTCGCGATCGGCAGGCTGGTCGTGAAGAAGGCCGTCGTCGACCATCTCGAGGCCGGGACCGTCGAGATCAAGCACCTCAAGGTCGGCCGCCTCGAGATCCTCGACGACTGACCACGCGCCCGGGCGGGCGGCGACGCCCAGGGCGACGGCGCCTAGGCCGACGGCAGCGCCGTGCGGACGGTGTCCGCGAGGCGTTCGGCGACGGTCTGGGCGTGGTCGTGGGCGGCGGCCTCGACCATGACGCGGACCATGGGCTCGGTGCCGCTCGGCCGGATGAGGACACGGCCGGTGTCACCGAGCTCGGCCTCGGCCGCCGCCACGGCCTCGGCGAGCTCCGGAGAGGTCTTGGCGCGGGCCTTGTCGACGCCCTTGACGTTGATGAGCACCTGCGGCAGCCGGGTCATGACCTTGGCCAGCTCGTCCAGCGGACGGCCGCGGCGGGCCATCGTCGCGAGCAGGTGCAGGCCGGTCAGCACGCCGTCGCCGGTCGTGGCGTGATCGAGCATGATGACGTGGCCGGACTGCTCGCCGCCGAAGTTGAAGCCGCGCTCCTTCATGGCCTCCAGGACGTACCGGTCGCCGACCGCGGTCTCGACCACGGTGATCCCGGCCTCCCGCATGGCCAGCTTGAAGCCCAGGTTGGACATCACGGTGGCCACGACGGTGTCGTTCGCGAGCCGCCCCGACTCGCGCAGCTCGGTGGCGAGAATGGCCATGATCTGGTCGCCGTCGACCTCGTCGCCGGTGGCGGTCACGGCCAGGCAGCGGTCGGCGTCGCCGTCGTTGGCGATGCCCGCGTCCGCGCCGTGCGCGCGGACGGCCTCCCGCAGCGCCTCCAGGTGGGTGGAGCCGCACCCGGAGTTGATGTTGAGGCCGTCGGGCGCGGCGCCGATCGTGATGACCTCGGCGCCGGCGCGGCGCAGCGCCTCGGGGGCCACGTCGGAGGACGCGCCGTGCGCGCAGTCGACGACGACCCGCAGGCCATCGAGGGAGACCGGCAACGACGACAGCAGATGCGCGACGTACTGCTCGACCGCGCCGTGCGCGTCGCGGACCCGGCCGACGCCGGCGCCGGTCGGCGGATCCCAGTCCTGGCCGAGCGTGCTCTCGATGCGGTCCTCGATGTGGTCGGCCAGCTTGTAGCCGCTGCGGTCGAAGAACTTGAGGCCGTTGTCGGGCGCCGCGTTGTGCGAGGCCGACAACATCACGCCGAGATCGGCGTCCAGCGTGTGCGTGAGGTACGCGACGGCCGGGGTCGGCAGGACGCCCAGCGTCAGCACGTCCACGCCGGCGCTCGCCAGCCCGGCGACCACCGCCGCCTCCAGGAACTCACCGGAGGCACGGGGATCACGTCCGACGACCGCCACCGGCCGGTGGCCCTTGAACGCGCCGGCCTCGCCCAGCACCCGCGCCGCGGCGACCGACAGGTCCATCGCGAGCGGTGCGGTGAGGTCGCGGTTGGCGAGCCCGCGTACACCATCGGTTCCGAAGAGACGACCCACAGTTCAACTCCCAGAAAGGCAAAAGACCGCGCGGGAGAGGCGAGGGTCACCCGCCTCCCGCTCCGCGCGGTCAAATCTAGTGGGGAAAGTCCGGATGAGCCCGGAACGCCACCGCCCGGCAAGGCGCGATGGGAACGTTCCGGGGGCCTGGAGGACGTCCTCCGGGCGAAACGCGAACGAGCCGCCGCGCCCGCTTCGATCGTCCATCGAGGATCGAGGGGTGCGGCGGCTCGTGTCGGAGGCGATCAGCGCTTGCTGTACTGCGGCGCCTTGCGGGCCTTCTTGAGACCGGCCTTCTTACGCTCCGGAACGCGCGCGTCACGGGTGAGGAAGCCGGCCTTCTTCAGCGCCGGGCGGTGCTCGATGTTGGCGAACTGCAGGGCACGCGAGATGCCCAGGCGCAGGGCGCCGGCCTGGCCGGTGGTGCCACCGCCGCCGACGCGGACGATGACGTCGAACTGGCCCTCGAGGCCGAGCAGCACGAACGGCTCGTTCACGGTCTGCTGCTGGACCTTGTTGGGGAAGTACTGCTCGAGGGTGCGGCCGTTGATGGTCCACTTGCCGGTGCCCGGGGCGATCCGGACGCGGGCGATGGCCTGCTTGCGGCGGCCGGTGCCGGCGGCGGGGCCGGTCGCGACCGGCTGGGCCAGGAACGAGGCGTCAGAGGCCTCGGGGCTCTCGGTGGAGTACTCGGACGGCGTGTCCTCGTACGAGTCGAGCTCGACGCCCTCGGGCGTCTCGGTGCCGGTGGACTCGTCCACGGTTCTCCTCTTGGGTGTTCTGGCCAGGGCGGCTGGCCCGGTCGGTCCTCGGGTGCCCCGGCGGCCTCTCCAATGGTGAAGCGACCGACCCGCTCTCCGGCGTGCCGCCGGATCCGCGGTGTACTGCTGTCATGAGGTGCTGTTCTCATGAGGTACTGCTCTCATGAGGTACTGTTCTCATGAGGTGCTGCGGTCATGAGGTGCTGCTGTCAGCGGTACTGCTCTCAGAGCCGTACCGCTCTCAGATCAGCGGGAGCTACTGCTTGATCTGGGTGATCTCGAACGGGACCGGCTTCTGCGCCTGGTGCGGGTGCTCCGGACCGGCGTAGACCTTGACCTTGCCGAACATCTGCCGGCCGAGGGAGTTCTTGGGCAGCATGCCCTTGATCGCCTTCTCGACGGCCTTCTCCGGGCTCTTGGCCATGAGGTCGCCGTAGGACACCGAGCGCAGACCGCCCGGGTAGCCGGAGTGCCGGTAGGCGCGCTTCTGCTCGAGCTTGTTGCCCGACAGCGCCACCTTGCCGGCGTTGATGATCACGACGAAGTCGCCGGTGTCGAGGTGCGGCGCGTAGATCGGCTTGTGCTTGCCCCGAAGCAGCTGCGCGACCTGACTGGCGAGCCGCCCCAGCACGACATCGGTCGCGTCGATGACGTGCCACTGACGCTGCACATCAGCGGGCTTAGGGGTGTACGTGCGCACGGTCGTAAGCCTTCGTTTCTTGTCGACTTCTGAGCGGAATCCTGCTCGCGCCGATCAGAGGATGGTCCGACCTGGCGCTCCGGGAGGCCGGGGCCCGTCTCGCGCTTGGCACGCAGGGCACACCGACACATACAACGAACTGGCAGAATACCCAGCCGCGCGGGCATGGGTCAAAGCGGAACGTTGTGGCAGTCTCCCAGCCACTCTCCAGTATGCCCCATGCGGCCGGATGCCCGGGACTCAACCCGATCCGGAGGGTGACCGGGCCCCCTTAATGGAGCGTCCTTAAGTGGTGATCTTCTGATTTGAGCTCCTTATAAGGATAAGGTTCGGCCGACCGGATCCGCCGCCGGCCCCGCGCCGGCCAGCCTCCCGGGAGCCCCGCTGCCTTCCCCTCGCCATTCAGCAGGACCGTCAGGACGCCGTACGGGCCACCGGCGCGCCGGTGGCCGGGCGAGGCGTCCGCGGTCCTCGGGGCGTCCGGAGCGTCCGGGACGTTCGCGGGCCAGGAGTGTGGTCGCCGTCACCCTGGCGGCCGCCGCCGCGACCCTCGCCATCGGCACGGGAGTCGCGCTCGACCGGCTCGTCCTCCCCGAGCTGCGCTCGGAGGCCGCGTCCACGACCGGCGCGACCGGGACCGCTGGGCGGCGAGGCCCGTCCGGGACGGGTTTCGACACCTCGGGCGGCACGCCCGTCCAGAAGACCTCCAGCACGCCCAAGACCCCGAACGACGGCGGCGCTCCGAGCGCGTCGCAGCAGCCGCCCTCCCTCAAGCCGCTCCGCGGCCGCGCGCAGCCGTCCGCCTCCCCGTCCTCCTCCTCTTCCCCCTCCGCGGCGCGGACGCCCGGGGACGCCACCCCGCCCCCGTCGCCGGCCGCCGCCGAGAGCACCGTGGTGCGCCTCACCAACAAGGAGCGGACCAAGGCGGGCTGCCCGGCGCTGCGCACCGACAAGCGCCTGACGACCGCCGCCCGCGAGCACTCGGCCGACATGGCCGCCAACGACTACTTCGACCACACCTCACGCGCCGGCGAGACCCCCTGGGAACGCATGGAGGACGCCGGCTATCCCAGCCCCGGCGCCGAGAACATCGCCAAGGGCTACCTGACCGCCGAGGCCGTGGTGGAGGGGTGGATGAAGAGCCCCGGACACCGCGCCAACATCCTCAACTGCAGGCTCCGCGCGATCGGCGTCGGCATGGTCGAGGGGTCCGGCGGACCCTGGTGGACGCAGGACTTCGGCTGGCAGTAGACCGCCCTGTGGCGGCGGTCACGACCTTCGGCAAACGACCGGCACCCGTTTGACCCCCATGTCATGGTGGGTGTTCAGAAGGTCCAGAGCCCTGCTAAAGGAACGGTATGGTCCAAGCCATGGGTTATCCGGGCGATGAAGGCAAACCCGACGGCTGGCCTCCCGCGAAGCCGTCGCAAGCGCCGTACGGCTCCGGACCTGAACGACCCGAACCGTACGGCCAGGACAGGAACGAGGCCCCCTTCTCTCCGCGCGGCGGGGAGCCGAACGAGGGGCCGGGCGGCGGAATGTACGCCCCCTACGACTCCGGCGGCGGCCAGGACGAGTGGTCGGCCGCCGTGCCGCCGCGCGGCGAAGGCCCGGGCGCGAGCACCGCACAGTTCTCCAGCGAAGGCTTCGACCGTGACCGCGGCGGCCCCGGCTCGGGCCCCGGCGGCGGGCCGGGCTACGGCTCCCCCGAATACGGCGGCCCTGAATACGGCGGCCCTGAATACGGCGGCCCTGAATACGGCGGGCCCGAGTACGGCGACGACCGCTTCGGCGGCGACGATCGTTTCGGCGGCCCCCCGGACGGGTTCGACGGCCGTGGCCTGCCGCCGGGTGGCGGCAGCGGCCCGCTCCCCCCGCGGGAACGCCGCTCCAACCTCCCCCTGATCATCGGCGGCGCGGCGGTGGCCGGGCTCGTCCTCGTCGGCGGCGGATTCGCCGCCTCGGCGATGCTCAAGGACGACGAGCCGAAGAAGCCTGCCGCCGCCGGCGGCAGCGCCTCCCCCCAGCAGACGGCCGCGGCCACGCCCTCCCCCACGCAGACCCCGCTGACCCCGGTCAAGCTCAAGAGCCGCACCACCGACCCCAGCCCGCTGACCCTCAACGAGGCGTTCGGCAAGAAGTCGTTCAGCGCACGTTCCAGCGCGGGCACCACCAAGTACGTGCGCACCGGCTGGAAGTCGCAGCGCGGCTGCACCGGCGTCGTCAACGGGGCGAGGCTGAGCAAGGTCCTCAAGAGCGGCAGCTGCTCGCAGACCCTGCGGGCCACGTTCGCCCGGACCGACGGCGTGCTGATCGGCACCGTCGGCGTCCTGAACCTCAAGACCGAGGCCGCCGCCAAGCAGGCCGAACGTGCCGCCACCGCCAAGGACGCCTACCTCCAGCCGATCGCCGGCACCGGCGTCACCAAGAACATCGGCAAGGGCGAGGCCCTCGGCACCGCCGAGGTGCACGGCCACTACCTGGTGATGACCTGGGTGCAGCGGCCGGACGGCAAGAAGATCGCGTCCAAGTACCACGGCCTGGTCTCCACGTTCGGACAGCAGGTCATCCGAGGGAGCAACCTGACCTTTGCCCTCACATACCGGGAAACCGAAGGCAAACCCTTCCGAAAGTGACCGCGGCTAATACGCTGTTCCACTATGTCTGGACCTGAAGAGACCCGGGACTCCGCCGAGGAGGCGGGGACGCCTGCCGTTCCCACCGCCCCGGCGCCGCCCAGTTTCGGGCAGGTCGCTCCCGCCGAACCCGGCGCCGACGACGAGCCCGAGGGCCCGTCGAGCGCGATCGGGTTCTCCCCGTTCGGCCTCGAGAAGCCGTGGTGGGCCACGGACTCCGACGAGCCGGACGCCTCCGTCAACGTCGCGCGCACCGAGGACCCGCCCGGACGCGCCGAGGACGAGGACGACGCCGACGACGCCCCGGTCGCCGGCACGGACAGCGAGCGTCCCGTCCCCCCGCCACCGACCAACCTCGACAGGCTCGTCGCCGGTCAGGGCGCCATCATCATCGACACCCGCGGGGCCGTGCCCCCGGAGTCGGTCGTCATGCCCGCCAGCCCGCCCGACCTCGCCGACACCGACCCGAACGGCATCCCCGCCGTCCGGCCCGAGCCCGAGCCCGACGTCCGGCCCGCCACCGCGGAGGAACGGGACACCGACCCGGCTCCTGCCTCCGCCCCTGACCAGGCCACCGGCTCCGAACCCGAGCCGAAGCAGCCCGAAGCCGAAAAGCAGCCCGAGGCCGAGAAGCAGCCCGAAGCCGGGAAGCGGGCCGAAGCCGCCGCGCCGATGTTCATGGCGGCTCCGGTCCTGATGCCGGACGCGATCCTGCCGCCGGGGGTCACCCCGCCGAACGACGGCTCGGCTGCGCCCGCCCGGCCCGAGGCGGACGACACCACGACGGGCGAGGACGAGCCGACCGGCCCGACCGTCATCACGCCGGTCTACCACGCCGAGGGCGGCCTCCCGATCGACTCCGGGCAGCCCTGGGCCGAGGAGGGAAGTGGACCGCTCCCGCCGACCTCGCCGTTCAGCTTCTCCCAGCAGCCCGGCGACCAGGCCCCGCCCCCGGGCCCGCCCGCGGCCCCGGCTCCGTCCTCCCCCATGGGCGGCGGCAAGCGGAAGCCACTGATCATCGTCGGCGGCGTCGCGGGCGTCCTGCTCGTCATGGCCGCCGCGTTCGCGCTGATCGGCGGGTCCGGCGACGAGGGCAAGGCCGCCGCGCCGACGACGTCGCCCACGCAAGAGGCCGCACCACCCAAGCCGAGCCCCACCGCGGCGAATCCGCCGCCGGTCGACATCTCCAGCGAGAAGACCGACCCCAAGCCCCTCGCGCTCGCCGAGGCCTACCCGGCGGCGACGGTCAGCGTGGGCGGGCGCCAGTACGTCCGCGACCGCTCGTCGGTCAACCACCAGTGCGCGCTCGCCGCCCGCGGCGCGATGGCGCAGGCCCTGGCGCGGGCGAACTGCCGGAGCGTGGTCCGGGTCACCTACCTCGACCGCGGGACGGGACTCGCCGTCACCACCGGCATCGCGAGCCTGCCGACCAAGGACGCCGCCCTCAAGGTCGGCGCGGCCGGCTCCCCCGCCCGGTACGAGTGGTTCCGCGGCATGGCGGGGCGCCGCTCCCAGGGCATGGACCAGGCGGGCGGCTACGCGCTGAGCACCGTGCGAGGCCGCTACGTGATCTACGCGTACGCGCAGTACGGCGACGGCCGGCGGCCCAAGCCGGGCGACGTCACGCTCCGGAACGCGGCCAAGCAGTTCGTGGACTTCAGCGTCCGCCCGATCCAGGCCCGCGCCACCTGACCGCCCGCGCCACCTGACCGCCCCTCGAGACCCGAGCGCCCCGAGCGCCTGCGGGGTGCGGCGGGGCTAGTCGCTCGCGGCGGCGTTGCTCGCGGCGGCGTTGCTCGTGGCGTTGAGGGTGCGCACCCGGCGGGTCTCCTGGGCCCGCTGGGCCAGGCCCTCGTCCTCCGGATAGGAGATCTCCTCCAGCGACAGCCCGTGCGCGGGCGCGACGTTCACCGCGGAGTCGCGGACACGGGCGGCCAGCACCTCCGACGGCCACTCGACCTCGCGCCGGCCGTCGCCGACCATCAGCAGCGCGCCGACCAGCGCGCGCACCATGGAGTGGCAGAACGCGTCGGCCTTCACGGTCGCCGCGGCGACGTACTCGGCCTCGCGCACCCACTCGTACTTCAGCAACCTCCGGATGCTGGTCGCGCCCTCGCGCTTGCGGCAGTACGCGGCGAAGTCGTGCTCGCCGAGCAGCAGGGCCGTCGCCTCGTTCATCCGCTCGAGGTTGAGCGGGCGCGGGTGCCACAACACGTCGTGGCGGCGCAGCGGCTCGACGCCCACCGGGTCGTCGCACACGCGGTAGACGTACCGCCGGGACAACGCCGAGAAGCGCGCGTCGAAACCCTCGGGAGCCGTCGAGACCCTGCGGACCCGGACGTCGGGCGGCAGCAGCCCGGCCAGGCGGCGCGGCATCGTGCCGTTGATCGGGGAGTACGCGGCGACCGGGACGACCAGGTGCGCGACCTGACCGCGCGCGTGCACGCCGGCGTCCGTGCGGCCCGCGACGGTGAGCATCGGAGGCGGGTCGAGGCGCAGCAGCCGTGCCAGCGCGTCCTCGATCACTCCCTGCACGGTCCGCTGCCCGGGCTGGCGGGCCCAGCCCGCGAAATCCGACCCGTCGTAGCTGATGTCGAGCCGGAGCCGTACCAGCGCGGTCATGGCAGCGTCCTCCGAGGGGACGTCCCCCCGCCGGGACGACCGGCGATCCTCGCTCCGCTGCGGTCACCGGTCATCGGGGTTCCTTACCCATCGCTTGCGGACTGCTCGGCCGAGCATCCGGTATCTGCTCCCTCGCGAATCGTCGCACCCCTGACCTGACCATGGGATTCAGTCTGGCAAAGATCGGGCCCGCCGTCCCGTTTCCGGTACGGCGGGCCCTCACGTTTCGTCGGCGAAAACGCCGTTCAGGAGGTCGAACGGCTCCTTACTTGCCGTCCTCGGCCTTCTCGGCGTCGGTCGCCTCGTCGGCGTCGTCGGCCTTGGCGTCGACCGTGTCGTCGGCCGGAGCCTCGTCCTTGGTCGTGTCGACCTTCTCCTCGGCCGGAGCGGCCTTGGTGGCCGGCGCGGCCTTGGTGGTGGACGTGGAGGCGCTCAGCTCCTCCTGCACCAGCTCGATGACCGCCATGGGGGCGTTGTCGCCCTTGCGCGGACCGAGCTTGGTGATGCGGGTGTAGCCGCCGGGGCGGTTTTCGAACTTCGGCGCGATCTCGGTGAAGAGCTCGTGCAGAACGCTCTTGTCGCGGATCGTCTTGGCCACGAGGCGACGGTTGTGCAGGTCGCCCTTCTTGGCCTTGGTGATCAGCTTCTCCGCCAGCGGGCGGACCCGCCGTGCCTTGGCCTCGGTCGTGGTGATGCGGCCGTGCTCGAAGAGAGCCGTGGCCAGGTTGGCCAGGATCAGCTTCTGGTGCGCGGCGCCGCCACCGAGGCGGGCGCCCTTGGTGGGCTGAGGCATCGTTTCTTCCTTCCTGCACCGGCCGTGTGAGGTACCGGTGTCAGCTCAGTTCCGCGCCGGCCGTGTGAGGTACCGGCGTCAGCCGTACCCGCCGCGACCGGAGGTCCCGATCGCGGCAGGCCTGCGAACTACGTCGTGCCAGGTGGTGCTCAGTACTGGTCAGTACTGGTCTGGGGGGCGACCCCCAGACCCCCGCAACGTACCGAGCGACGATCCTCGCTCCGCTGCGGTCGCCGCTCAGCACTGCTCCGCTGCGGTCGCCGCTCAGTACTGCTCGGTCTCGGCGTACGCGCCGTCGTCGTCGCCGTAGTTGTCCGCGGCGGCGCTCGGGTCGAACCCGGGCGGGGAGTCCTTGAGCGAGAGGCCCATGTCGTTGAGCTTCTGCTTGACCTCTTCGATCGACTTGGCGCCGAAATTCCTTATATCCAAGAGGTCCTGCTCGCTGCGGGCGACCAGCTCGCCCACAGAGTGGATGCCCTCGCGCTTGAGGCAGTTGTACGACCGCACCGTGAGGTTGAGCTCCTCGATCGGCAGGGCCAGGTCCGCGGCGAGCGCGGCGTCCGTCGGGGACGGGCCCATGTCGATGCCCTCGGCCTCGACGTTGAGCTCCCGGGCCAGGCCGAACAGCTCGACCAGGGTCTTGCCGGCGGAGGCCACCGCGTCGCGCGGGAGCATCGCCTGCTTGGTCTCGACGTCCAGGATCAGGCGGTCGAAGTCGGTGCGCTGCTCGACTCGGGTCGCCTCGACCTTGTAGGTGACCTTGAGCACGGGCGAGTAGATGGAGTCGATCGGGATCCGGCCGATCTCCTGGCCCGGCTGCTTGTTCTGCGCGGCGGAGACGTAGCCGCGGCCGCGCTCGACCGTGAGCTCCATCTCCAGCTTGGCCTTGTTGTTGAGCGTGGCGATGTGGAGGTCCGGGTTGTGGACCTCGACGCCCGCCGGCGGCGCGATGTCGGCGGCGGTCACCTCGCCCGGGCCCTGCTTGCGCAGGTACATGACCACGGGCTCGTCGTGCTCGGAGGAGACGACCAGCTCCTTGAGGTTGAGGATGATGTCGGTGACATCCTCCTTGACCCCGGGAACGGTCGAGAACTCGTGCAGGACGCCCTCGATCCGGATGCTGGTGACGGCCGCACCGGGGATCGAGGAGAGCAGGGTACGACGCAGCGAGTTGCCGATCGTGTAGCCGAAGCCCGGCTCCAGCGGCTCGATGGTGAACCGCGACCGGTACTCGTCGACCTGCTCTTCGGTGAGAGTGGGACGCTGAGCGATGAGCATGGAATGAACCTTCTTTCCGCGGTGCCCGCTATATGACGACCGCAGTGACAATTCTACGCCCCGACGCCGTGATCATGCCGTCCCGGAGGTCGGCATGATCACGGCGGCGGAAAGAGCCCTTACTTGGAGTAGAGCTCGACGATCAGCTGCTCCTGGACCGGAGCGTCGATCTGCTGCCGGACCGGGAGACCGTGCACCAGGATCCGCATGGCGCCCTCGGTGACGACACCGAGCCAGGCGGGAACCGGGCGCTCGCCGGCCTCCGCGCGAGCGACCACGAACGGGGTCATCTCGAGCGACTTCTGCCGGACCTCGACGATGTCGGCCTCGCTGACCAGGAAGGACGGGATGTCGACCTTCTTGCCGTTGACCTTGAGGTGGCCGTGGCGGATCAGCTGGCGGGCCGCGTCGCGCGACTTGGCGAAGCCGGCGCGGTAGACGACGTTGTCGAGGCGGCGCTCGAGCAGGGTGAGGAGGTTCTCACCCGTCTTGCCGCCCTGGCGGTTGGCCTCGACGTAGTAGTTGTGGAACTGCTTCTCCAGCACGCCGTAGATGCGGCGGGCCTTCTGCTTCTCACGGAGCTGGAGCAGGTACTCGGTCTCCTTGGGCCGGCCGCGACCGTGCTCACCCGGGGGGTAAGGACGGATCTCGATCGGGCACTTGGGGCCATCGCACTTGCTGCCCTTGAGGAACAGCTTCATCTTCTCCCGACGGCACAGCTTGCAGTCGGCACCCGTGTAACGAGCCATTGTTCTGTGATCTCCCCTAGCTGCGTCAGACCCGGCGGCGCTTCGGCGGGCGGCAGCCGTTGTGCGGAACCGGCGTGACGTCCTGGATCGAGCCCACCTCGAGGCCGGTCGCCTGGAGCGAACGGATGGCGGTCTCGCGGCCCGAGCCCGGGCCCTTCACGAAGACGTCGACCTTGCGCATGCCGTGCTCCATGGCGCGGCGGGCGGCGGCCTCGGCGGCCTGCTGAGCGGCGAACGGGGTGGACTTGCGAGAGCCCTTGAAACCCACGTGGCCGGACGAGGCCCAGGAGATCACGTTCCCGTTGGGGTCGGTGATCGAGACGATCGTGTTGTTGAACGTGCTCTTGATGTGGGCGTGCCCGTGAGCGACGTTCTTCTTTTCCTTGCGGCGCACCTTCTTGGCGCCGACACGGCTCTTAGGAGGCATGTGCTCTCTCTACTCGTGAGGTCATCGATCCGCTCGGACCGAGGTCCGGGACGGACTACTTCTTGCCGGCCTTCTTCTTGCCGGCCACGGTCTTCTTCTTGCCCTTGCGGGTACGCGCGTTGGTCTGCGTGCGCTGACCGTGCACGGGGAGACCGCGGCGGTGCCGGATCCCCTGGTAACTACCGATCTCGATCTTGCGGCGGATGTCCGCCTGGACCTCGCGGCGAAGGTCACCCTCGACCTTGTAGTTCGCCTCGACCCAGTCACGGAGCTTGACCAGCTCGTCGTCGCCGAGCTGGTGCACCCGCAGATCGGGGTTGACACCGGTTTCCTTCAGAGTCTCCTGGGCCCGGGTGCGGCCGATGCCGAAGACGTAGGTGAGAGCGATCTCGATGCGCTTGTCGCGCGGGAGATCGACGCCGAGGAGGCGTGCCATCGTGGGCAGTTCCCTTCATTGGCGGAGGTATTGGCGCATCGCGTCCGCTCACACCCTGCCCGGGTGGCGGCCTCGGCCTCCGTCCGAGGGTCTCCCTTCACACGACCGTGCCGTACGACCTGATCTTGGGGATTCAGGCTCGTACGGCGACCGGAGTGCGAAGCTGCGATGCGCTTGATGGAGTTGTGCGGCAGGGTCGCGTCAGCCCTGGCGCTGCTTGTGGCGCGGGTCAGAGCAAATGACCATGACCCGGCCGTGCCGGCGGATGACGCGGCACTTCTGGCAGATCTTCTTGACGCTCGGCTTGACCTTCACTGGGTCTCCTAGAGATCAGGGTCACCCACGCGCCGCCACGCACGTGGAAGGCAACCCCAGTGGGATTACTTGTAGCGGTAGACGATCCGACCACGCGTGAGGTCGTAGGGGCTCAGCTCCACGACGACGCGGTCGTCCGGCAGGATCCGGATGTAGTGCATCCGCATCTTGCCGCTGATGTGGGCGAGCACCTTGTGCCCGTTGTCCAGCTCCACCCGGAACATGGCGTTCGGGAGGGACTCGATGACGGTGCCCTCGATCTCGATGGCGCCTTCTTTCTTGGGCATGTCCTCCGCGCTTCACTGATCGGCTCATTGGACCCGGCCCGATACCCCGTGATACCCCGTGAGGAGAAATCCTGGAGATGGCCCGGCCGCACCCACGCCACACCAGAAGGTGCAGGCTGGGATCAGGCGGCCAGAAATCGGACCGACATAGGAGTCTACGTCAACCGGGGCCCGAATGTGAAATTAGCGCACGATCCGGCACCGGAGACTACTCCCGACCCCAGCATACAGCGCTCACGCGTTGTACCTTTCCAGGAGCGCTACATCAAGGAGGGTCAGCATGCCGAGCTATGACTTCGTGCTGATCCTCAGTCGTCCCCTCTACGAGGACGAGCTCGATCCGCTGTTCGACCGGACTCACGGTCAGGTCACAGTTTCGATCATCAGTGAGCCGCATCACGCCGAACGCCCGGGAAACGCCTCCTGCAATTGGCAGGGCCCGACCCTCGCCACCGCGATCATGGATGTGATCGCCCACGTCGAGGCGAGTGCCCCGGGCCTCCAGGTCGAACGCCTCGAGGCCGACCCCCTGCTCACCATCCGCGACATCGCCGAGCGGGTGGGCCGCACGCACGACTCGGTGCGGATGGCCATCACCGGGGCCCGCGGCGCCGGCGGCTTCCCGGCCTCGGAGCTCTCCAGCGCCGGCCACCGGCTGTGGCGCTGGTCCAAGGTCGCGGCCTGGTACGACATCGACGACCCCCAGCTGCGCGAGGCCCGTCCCACCGCCCGCGCCATCAACGGCTGGCTGGCCCTGCGCGACGTCGTCCCCGAGGTGGCCCCCGCCCCGGAAGCGATCACCAACGCCCTGTCGGCCGTCGTCGCCTAGCGGCGGCCGGGGCCTGCCGCGGTCAGGTCTTCAGGAGGTCGGCCACGCGGTAGGCGGCGGCGAAGGTCGCGTAGAGGATCAGGTTGTCGGGGTAGGAGCGGCGGGACTCGTCGTACGTGCCCGCGCAGGTGACCAGGCGCAGCTCCGGGACGCCGCCCTGACCGGAGCCATGGACGCGGCCGGCCGGGAACCGGTGCTTGGCGACCTGCTCGACGGCGGTGATCTTGAAGACGGCGACCGTCTCGTCGGCGCGGACGACCCCGACGACGTCGCCCTGCTCGAGCTCGCGCAGGCGGGCGAAGACGGCCGGACCGCCGGTGGTGTCCAGATGCCCGACGATCACCGCGGTGCCCGGTTCCCCCGGGGTGGCGCCGCGCTCGTACCAGCCCGCCAGGTTGTGGTCGTCCAGCGGCGGGGCCTTGATCTGGCCGTTCCCCTCGCTGCCGACCCGGGTGAGCGGCGCGTTCACCGCGATGCGCGGGATGGCGATCGAGGTGGGCTCGTACCGGCCCAGCGTGCTCCGGAGCGGCGCCGGGCGCGCGGAGGCGCCGCTCACGACGGCCGGGAAGGCGAGCTCGGTGGACGGCGCGCGGTGCAGGGAACAGCCCGTCACGACCTGGGTCACGCCCACGGCGGCGACGAGCGCGCAGCGTCCGCGTGACCGGCGGCCGTGGCGGCGGCAACGATCAGGCATCGAATTCCGTCCGGTCGCGGCGGGACCGCCGGACGGCCGCCCCGATGCCGGCGGCCAGCACCAGCCCGGCCCCGGCGGCCAGCGCCGCCCCCCAGTCGCGCGGCCCGTTGAGGGCCGCCAGCCCGCCCCCGCCGGTGTCCGGGCCCGGGCCGGTCCCGATCGGGACGACCTCCACCGAGCCCGTGATCGTGGAACCGTCGGAGCACTTGACGTCGACCGAGTAGGCGGTGGGCGTCGCGGCCGAGTCGATCTCGGTCTGCCCGAGCGGGCGGCCCGAGGTCGGGTCGTCGGCCGACGACAGCTGGACCTGGACGCCGTAGGGGAACGCGTTCGACGTCGCCACCGGATCGTTGCAGGACGTGGGCGCGGTGATCGTCACCGTCTCGCCGGGCTCCGCCCGGGACGGCTCGACCCTGACCTCGCCGTCCGCGTGCGCGGGCACCGCCAGGGCGGTACCGAGCGCCGCCGCGGCGCAGGCTGTCGATAGTGTGCGGATCATCGGTTCCCCCGGGTCGGCCTCTGCACTGAGCCCGTCGATCTTCTTGTCCCCGCGCCAAGTCGACACCGCGGTCAACCGGACGCAAAGATCGTTCCAGCACTCCGGACGGCTCCCGGCGCCCGTGGGTCCGTACCGTGCTCCACCCAGGGGGAGGATCAATGGCGATCATCGCGCAGCTCAGCGACATCCACCTTGCCGCGGGCAGGAACGGCGAGGTCGACGACGACTCCGGCCCCGTCCGGGCGCTGCGGGCGGCCGTGTCCAGCCTCCTGTCGCTGCCCGCCCGGCCCGACGCCGTGGTCCTCACCGGCGACCTGGCCGACGGCGGCCTGGCCGGCGAGTACGCCCGGCTGCACGCGCTGCTGTCGCCGCTGCCCATGGCCGTCTATCCACTGCCGGGCAATCACGACGACCGCGACGAGCTGCGCGCCGCGTTCAAGGATCATCCGGCGGTGGCCGGTTCGGGCCGCGACGGCGCCCCGGTGCAGTACGCGGTGGACGTCAACGGCGTGCGGCTCGTGTGCTGCGACACCACGGTGCGCGACGAGCCGTACGGCGAGATGGACGCCGAACGGCTGGACTGGCTGGCGGCGGCGCTCGCCGCCGAGCCGGACGTCCCGACGGTGGTCGCGACCCACCATCCCCCGTACCCGATCGGCATCCGCTTCATCGACGACATGCGGTTCGCCGACACGGGCGCGTTCAGCAAGATCATCGCCCGCAACCCGCAGGTGACCCGGGTGATCAGCGGGCATGTGCACCGCGGCTCGGTGGGATCGCTCGGCGGCACCGTCTGCACCACCTGCCCCAGCACCTACCGGCAGCTGTTCCTCGACCTCACCCACCCCGGCCGGGCCGCGGTGACCGGAGAACCCGCCGGCTACGCCGTGCACCTGGTGACCGAGGAAGGGGCGACCACGCATTTCGTCCCGACGGGCAACTACCGCCCCCTGATGGACGTCGAGTAGCCCCGGCGGCTCAGCCGGACGAGCGTGACTTGAAGATCGTGCTCACCAGCAGGAGCGCGCCCCACGGCCCGGCCACCCACAGGAACCAGGGGTAGAGGGGGCCGCCGGCGATCGCCACGACCGCCCAGACGGTGAAGCAGACCGCGTTGACCGAGGCCCAGCTCACCCACAGGGCGCCGGGGCCGGGCATCGCGAGCTCTCCCGACCCGCGCTTGGCGGGCACGCTGGACGAACGTTGCGACGCGGGCACGGGCAGCGCGTAGAGATCCTCTTCGGGCAGGTCCGACGTCACCGCCTGGAGATCGCCCAGGGTCTTGGCCGAATAGGTGGACTCCAGCCGCTCGTGCAGCTCGTCCATGGTGATGCGGCCCTCGGCGCAGTGCTCCCGCAGGGCCTCGGCCACCCGGTCACGGTCGGAGTCCGAGGCCCGCATGTCCGGGTTCGTCATGCCATCCCCCTCTTCGACCCCCTCTTCGCCCTGGGGGCTACCCCTCCAGCTTGGCGAACCACTCCCGGCCCTCGTCAAGGGCCGTGAGCACGCGGGGACCCTCGGGGGTGACCGCGAAGGTGTGCTCGAAGTGCGCCGAGTACTTCCCGTCCGTGGTGATCACGGTCCAGCCGTCCTCGAGCTCGACGGTGTCCTTGGTGCCGAGGTTGACCATCGGCTCCACCGCGAAGCACATGCCGACCTCGAGGATCGGCCCGTAGCCGGGGGCGCCGTGGTTGGGGATGAGCGGGTCCATGTGCATCTCGGTCCCGATGCCGTGCCCGCCGTAGCCCTCAACGATGCCGTAGCGGCCCTGAGAGCGGATGTGAGACTCGATCGCGTGCGACATGTCCGTGAGGTGGGCCCCGGCCACGCCGGCCTTCAGGCCGTGCCACAGGGACTCCTCGGTGACCTCCAGGAGCTTGGTCAGCTCCGCGGGGACCTCCCCCACCGCAACGGTGATCGCCGAGTCGCCGTGCCAGCCCTCGACGATCGCGCCGCAGTCGATCGAGATGACGTCACCCTCGCCGAGGACCTTGGTGGCGCGCGGGATCCCGTGCACGATCTCCTCGTTGACCGAGGCACAGATCGTCGCCGGGAACCCGTGGTAGCCCTTGAACGAGGGAACGCCGCCGTTGTCGCGGATGTTCTGCTCGGCGATCACGTCCAGATCGGCGGTGGTGATGCCGGGCTTGACGGCCTCGCGGAGCAGCTGCAACGTCTCGCCGACCAGCAGGCCGGCCGCGCGCATGAGCTCGATCTGCTCGGGCGTCTTCATCTGGATCACCGGCTTGCGCCGCTTGAACATCTCTCCCCCTGTGCGGTGGTCTTCAGGGGTCACTTCTCCAGCGGACGCAGCGCGTCCAAGGCGCGCTTGGTGACCTCCTCGACCGGGCCGGTCGCGTCGATACCCTTCAGGATGCCCTCATCGGCATAGAACTGGACGAGCGGGGCCGTTTGTTCCTGGTACACCTCGAGGCGATGCCGGACGACGTCCTCCTTGTCGTCGTCCCGCTGGAACAGGTGCCCGCCGCAGTCGTCGCAGATGTCGTCCTTCTTGTCGTCGAAGTCGACGTGCCAGATGCGCCCGCACTGCTCGCAGGTGCGCCGGCCCGACAACCGCCGGACGACCTCGTCCTCGTCGACGACCAGCTCGAGCACGATGTCGAGCTTGGCGTCGAAGTCGGCGGACAACATCTTCTTGAGCGTCTCGGCCTGGGGGACGTTGCGCGGGAAGCCGTCCAGAAGGAAGCCGTCCTGCGCGTCGTCCTCGGCCAGGCGGTCCCGCACCATCGCGATGGTCACCTCGTCGGGGACGAGGTCGCCGCGGTCCATGTACTGCTTGGCCTGCCGGCCGAGCTCGGTACCGCCGCTCACGTTGGCGCGGAAGATGTCACCTGTCGAGATCTTCGGGATGGACAGGTGCGATGCGATGAACTGGGCCTGAGTCCCCTTGCCCGCTCCCGGGGGGCCCACCAGCACGATACGCACTACCGGAGGAAGCCCTCGTAGTTACGCTGCTGGAGCTGCGATTCGACCTGCTTCACGGTATCCAGTCCGACGCCGACGACGATGAGAATGCTCGTCCCGCCGAAGGGGAAGTCCTGGGTCGCGTCCAGCAGAGCGAACGCCACCATCGGGATCAGCGAGACGAGCCCCAGGTAGAGCGCACCGGGAGTGGTGATCCGGGTCAGCACGTAGTCGAGGTACTCGGCGGTCGGCCGGCCCGGACGAATGCCTGGGATGAATCCACCATACTTCTTCATGTTGTCGGCGACTTCAGTGGGGTTGAACGTGATGGCCACGTAGAAGTACGTGAAGAAGATGATGAAGCCGAAGAACACCGCCATGTGCCAGGGGTTGTCCTGCTGGAGGTACGGCTGGACCTTCTGGACCCACGAGTTGTTGGGCCACAGCTGCGAGGCCAGCACCGGCAGGTAGAGCAGCGACGAGGCGAAGATGACCGGGATGATGCCCGCCTGGTTGACCTTCAGCGGGATGTAGGTCGAGGTGCCGCCGTACATCCGGCGGCCGACCATGCGCTTGGCGTACTGCACCGGGATCCGGCGTTGTGCCTGTTCGACGAAGACGACACCCGCCATGATCGCCAGACCCACCAGGATGACGATCGCGAAGATGAACGAGCCCTTGGTCTTGTAGATCCCCCAGAACTGCGACGGGAAGACCGCGACGACCTGGGTGAAGATCAGGATCGACATGCCGTTGCCGACGCCCCGGTCGGTGATCAGCTCACCGAGCCACATGATGACCGAGGTGCCGGCGACCATCACGATGACCATCGTGACGATCGGGAAGACGCCCTTCTCGTAGAGCACGTCGTCGGCGCCCGCCGAGTTGCCGAACAGGTTGCCCGTGCTCGCCATGGCGACGATGCCGGTGGCCTGGAGGATGGCCAGCGCGACCGTCAGGTACCGGGTGTACTGCGTGATCTTCGTGGTGCCGGCCTGGCCCTCCTTCTTGAGGGCCTCGAGCCGCGGGATCACCACGGTCAGCAGCTGCAAGATGATGCTCGCGGTGATGTAGGGCATGATGCCCAGCGCGAAGACCGACAACTTCAGCAGTGCTCCACCGCTGAAGAGGTCGACAAGCTGGAAGACCTGCCCCGAGGCGCCCTTCTTGGCGGCGTCGGCCGTCTCCTTCAACGCTCCCACGTTCACGTTCGGCGTCGGGAGGATCGAACCGATCCGGAACACCAGGATGATGAAGAGCGTGAAGAGGATCTTTTTACGCAGGTCAGGCGTACGGAAAGCCCGAGCGAACGCGGTCAGCACTATTCCTCCTGCATGACCTGCACCATTACGGCAGAGTCGATCTGGATCCAGTCCCGGGGTGAGCGGCGCCCACGCCCCGCTCAGGGCCATACCTTATCTTGCCCTGGAAGTGCACCACCTACGGCGAAGCATGACGGGCCCCGCCCAGGGTAGCGCCTGTCCCGAGGGACTTCGAACCATCTCACCGCCGCCGCGCTGCCCGCATCCGCGTTCGCCCTCGGCGTGGCCGATCTGAGCTGGAACGGAGACGTGGCCGCGACCTGGCGGAGTTCGACGACAGCAGGCGCTCGCACACTTTTTCAGCTGTTTCTGACAACTTTTCCGTTATTGCTGACAACGCCACAGGGCCCCGCCGGCTCCCGTGCGGGAGAGCGGGGCCCTGTGCGTCGTGCTAGGCGCAGGGTTACAGCTCGTCGGCGGAGCCGCCGGCCGCGACGATCTTCTCCTTGGCGGACTTGGAGAAGGCGTTGACCTTCACCTGGACCGCGACGGAGATGTCGCCGGTGCCGAGGACCTTCACCGGACGGTTGGGGCGCACCGCGCCCTTCGCCGCCAGGTCCTCCGCCGTGACCTCGCCACCCTCGGGGTAGAGCTCGGTCAGCTTGTCCAGGTTGACCACCTGGAACTCGACCCGGTTGGGGTTCTTGAAGCCCTTGAGCTTCGGCACCCGGCGGATCAGGGGCATCTGGCCGCCCTCGAACCCGACCGGCACCGTGTTGCGGGCCTTGGTGCCCTTGGTACCGCGACCGGCGGTCTTGCCCTTGGACGCCTCGCCACGGCCCTTGCGGGTCTTGGCCTTGTTGGCGCCGGGGGCCGGACGCAGGTCGTGCACCTTGAGGGGGGTGCCCTCAGTGGCGTCCGCCATGTCAGTCGACCTCCTCGACGGTGACAAGGTGCGCCACCGTCCGGATCATGCCGAGCACCTGCGGGGTGTCCTCGCGAACGGTGCTCTGACCGATCTTCTTGAGGCCCAGGGTGCGCAGCGTGTCACGCTGGTTCTGCTTCTCGCTGATCACAGACTTGGTCTGCGTGATCTTGAGCTGGCTCATGAGGTCGGAGCCTCCGCCCTCGGTTCGCTGCCGGCGGCGCGCGCCCGCAGCATGGCGGCCGGGGCGACGTCCTCGATCGGCAGGCCGCGCTTGGCCGCGATCTCCTCGGGACGCTTGAGCGCCTTCAGACCGGCGATCGTCGCGTGCACGATGTTGATCGCGTTGTCGCTGCCCAGCGACTTGCTCAGCACGTCGTGGATGCCGGCGCACTCCAGCACGGCGCGCACCGGACCACCGGCGATCACACCGGTACCGGGGCTGGCCGGACGCAGCAGGACCTCGCCCGCGGCGTCGCGCGCCTGCACCAGGTGCGGGATGGTGCCCTGGATCCGCGGCACCTTGAAGAAGTGCTTCTTGGCCTCTTCGACGCCCTTGGCGATCGCCGCGGGCACTTCCTTGGCCTTGCCGTACCCGACGCCGACGGTGCCGTTGCCGTCACCGACGATGACGAGGGCGGTGAAGCTGAAGCGACGACCACCCTTCACGACCTTGGCGACACGGTTGATCGCCACGACCTTCTCGATGTACGACTGGCCCTTGTCGGCGCCACCGCGGCGGTCATCGCGGCGGCCGTCGCGACGGTCGCCACCCTGACCGCCACCACGCCTCTGCGCTGCCATCAGTGGTTCCTCTTCTCGTTCGTCGTCAGGGCCGTCACAGCTGGAGGCCCCCCTCGCGCGCACCGTCCGCGACGGCGGCGACGCGCCCGTGGTACTTGTTGCCGCCCCGGTCGAAGACCACGGCGGAGACACCGGCCTCCTTGGCCCGCGCGGCGACGAGCTCGCCGACCTTGCGGGACTTGGCCGTCTTGTCGCCGTCGCCGGAGCGCAGGTCCGCCTCCATCGTCGACGCGTAGGCCAGCGTGTGGCCCTTGGTGTCGTCGATGACCTGGACGAACACGTGCTTGGTAGAGCGGGTCACGACCAGGCGAGGACGCGCGGCGGTGCCCACGACCTTCTTCCGGACCCGCAGGTGCCGGCGCTTGCGGGACTTGGCCCGCGCCGACGTGGCCTTTCCGGCCAGGGTCTTGGTGCCTGCCATGACTACTTACCAGCCTTTCCGACCTTGCGGCGGATCTGTTCGCCCTCGTACCGCACGCCCTTGCCCTTGTAGGGGTCGGGCTTGCGCAGCTTGCGGATGTTGGCGGCGATCTCGCCGACCTTCTGCTTGTCGATGCCCTCGACCTTGATCTGGGTCGGCTTCTCGACGGTGAAGGTGATGCCGTCGGGCGCCTCGACCAGGATCGGGTGGCTGTAGCCCAGGGAGAACTCGATGTTCTTGCCCTTGGGCACGGCGCGGTAACCGACGCCCTGGATCACCAGGGTCTTGCTGTAGCCCTCGGTGACACCGACGACCATGTTGTTGATGAGCGCACGGGTGAGGCCGTGCAGCGCGCGCACCGTGTTGACGTCGTTGGGACGGGACACGCTGACCGTGCCGTCCTCCAGCTCGACCACGATGGGCTCCGCGACCACATGCGACAGCGTGCCCTTGGGCCCCTTGACGGTGACCTCCTGGCCGTCGATCTTGACGTCGACGCCGCCGGGAACGGAGATGGGAAGTCGTCCAATACGAGACATGGTTAGAGCCCTCCCCTCACCAGACGTAGGCGAGGACTTCCCCGCCCACTCCGCGCTTGCCTGCCTGCCGGTCGGTCATCAGACCCGAGGACGTCGAAATGATCGCGATCCCCAGGCCGCCGAGGACCTTCGGCAGGTTGTCCTTCTTGGCGTACACGCGCAGACCCGGCTTCGAGACGCGCTTGATGCCGGCGATCGAACGCTCACGCGTCGGGCCGAACTTGAGCTCGATAACGAGCTTCTTGCCGACCTCGGCGTCCTCGACGCTCCAGCCGGTGATGTAACCCTCCTGCTGGAGGATCTCGGCGATGTGCGCCTTGATCTTCGAGTACGGCATGACCACCGAGTCGTGGTATGCCGAGTTGGCGTTCCGCAGACGTGTCAACATGTCTGCGATCGGGTCGGTCATCGTCATGGCCTGCTGGCCCTCCCTCGCCACGGTTTCCAGGCTCCGGAACCGGATCCGTGGACCTTTGGCGCGGTCGTGGGCACCTTCGTCAGGTGCCCGGTGGTTATTACTGGCTGGGACGGACCCCGCGCCCGGTTCGGTCGTCGACCGTGCCGGGGCGCAGGCGTCCTACCAGCTGGACTTGGTGATGCCGGGCAGCTCGCCGCGGTGCGCCATCTCCCGGAAGCAGACTCGGCAGAGGCCGAACTTGCGGTAGACGGAGCGCGGACGCCCGCAGCGCGAGCACCGAGTGTACGCGCGGACGCCGAACTTCGGCTTCCGGGCCGCCTTGGCGATCAGAGACTTCTTCGCCATGCTCAGTTCTCCTTGAAGGGGAAGCCCAGGAGCTTGAGCAGCGCCCGGCCCTCGTCGTCGGTCGTGGCCGAGGTGACGAGCGTGATGTCCATGCCGCGCGAGCGGTCGACCTTGTCCGGGTCGATCTCGTGGAACATGACCTGCTCGGTCAGCCCGAAGGTGTAGTTGCCGTTGCCGTCGAACTGCTTCGGCGACAGGCCGCGGAAGTCACGGATCCGCGGCAGCGCCGTGGCCAGCAGGCGGTCCAGGAACTCCCACATCCGGTCGCCGCGCAGCGTGACGTGCGCGCCGATCGGCATGCCCTCGCGCAGCTTGAACTGCGCGATGGACTTGCGGGCCCGGTTGACGGCCGGCTTCTGGCCGGTGATCGCCGAGAGGTCCTTGATGGCGCCCTCGATCAGCTTGGCGTCCTTGGCGGCGTCACCCACACCCATGTTGACCACGATCTTGGTCAGGCCGGGGATCTGCATCACGTTGGCGTAGCCGAACTGCTCCTGCATCGCCTTCGCGATCTCCTCGCGGTAGCGGAGCTTGAGCCTCGGCTGCGGCACGGGACGCTCGGTAGCGGTCTCAGTCATCGGAAGCAGACTCCTTACCGCCCTCGTCGCCGTCCGCCTTGGCGGCCTTGGCCGCCTTGGCCTTGCCGGCCGGCTTGGCCGACTTGGCACGGTTCTTGTACGGGCGGGTGACCCGGACCTTGTTGCCGTCCTCGTCGAACTCGTAGCCGATCCGGACGGGCACGCCGCCCTCGACCAGCGCGACGTTGCTGACGTGGAGCGAGGCCTCGACCTTGACCTGGCCGCTCTCCTTGCCCGCACGCTGCGCGTCGGCCTTGATGTTCTTGGTGATGATGTTGACGCCCTCGACGACAACACGCTCCCGGTTCGGGTCGACGCGCAGGACCTTGCCCGTGGCGCCCTTGTCCTTACCGGCGATGACGATGACCTCGTCACCCTTCTTGATCTTCATCACAGCACCTCCGGCGCGAGCGAGATGATTCGCATGAACTTCTTCTCGCGCAGTTCACGGCCCACCGGGCCGAAGATGCGGGTGCCGCGGGGGTCGCCACCGTCCTTGATCAGGACGGCCGCGTTCTCGTCGAAGCGGATGTAGGAGCCATCGGGACGACGGCGCTCCTTGCGGGTGCGCACGACGACTGCCTTGACGACGTCACCCTTCTTCACACCGGCGCCGGGAAGGGCGTCCTTCACGGTCGCAACGATGACGTCGCCGACTCCCGCGTAGCGCCGACCCGAGCCGCCGAGCACACGGATGCAAAGGATCTCCTTCGCACCCGTGTTGTCGGCGACTTTGAGTCGCGACTCCTGCTGGATCACGTCAACTCCTGTTCGTCACACCGGTTCTCCGCGCCCGGATCTCGTCCGGAGCGCGGAGCCTGGTGGAACCATCGGTTTCTAGTTGCGGACTGGGTCCGCGGGCGCGAGCGCCCTACTTGGCCTTCTCGAGGATCTCGACCACGCGCCACCGCTTGGTGGCGGACAGCGGCCGGGTCTCCATGAGACGGACGCGGTCGCCGATGCCACACTCGTTGGCCTCGTCGTGCGCCTTGTAGTTCTTCGTCCGCCGGATCACCTTGTGGTACTTGGCGTGCTTGACGCGGTCCTCGACGGACACGACCACGGTCTTGTCCATCTTGTCGCTGACCACCAGACCCTCGAGGATCTTGCGGGTGGTCCGGTCGGACGTCTGCTGCTCAGTCATCGTTCTTGTCCTCCGCGGAGTCCTCGGCGACCGTGACGATGCCGAGCTCGCGCTCCCGCATCACGGTGTAGATGCGGGCGATCTCGCGCTTGACGGTCCGCAGGCGACCGTGGCTCTCCAGCTGGCCGGTAGCGGCCTGGAAACGAAGGTTGAAGAGCTCTTCCTTCGCCTCCTTCAGCTTGGTGACCAGGACGTCCTCGGGCTCGGTCCGCAGATCGTCGGCGGTAAGACCCTTGGCCATCAGGACTCACCCACCTCTCGCTTAACGATCTTGCACTTCATGGGGAGCTTGTGGATCGCGCGGGTGAGCGCCTCCCGAGCGATTTCCTCGTTCGGGTAGGAGATCTCGAACATCACGCGGCCCGGCTTCACGTTGGCCACCCACCACTCGACCGAACCCTTGCCGGAACCCATGCGGGTCTCGGCGGGCTTCTTGGTCAGCGGGCGGTCCGGGAAGATGTTGATCCAGACCTTGCCACCACGCTTGATGTGGCGGGTCATGGCGATACGTGCGGCCTCGATCTGCCGGTTGGTCACGTACGCGCCCTCGACGGCCTGGATGCCGTACTCACCGAAAGTAACCTTCGTACCGCCCTTGGCCATTCCCCGGCGCTTCGGGTGGTGCTGCTTACGGTGCTTGACCTTACGAGGGATCAGCATCGGTTACTCAGCTCCCCTCTCCAGTCGGAGCAGCCTCGGCGGCCGGAGCGGCGGGCTGCTCGGAACTCTGCTGCTGCTGACGCGGCGCGCCGCCGCGCTCGCCGCCGCCGCGGCCCTCGCCGCCACGGCCGCCGCGGCCGCCACGGGCACCGCCACGACGGTCGCCGCCGCGGCGCTCACGGCCACCGCCGCCACCGCCGCCGGCGGCGCGCTGCTGCGCGGCCTTCTGCTCGCGCTCGGCGCGGGTCGCCGCGGCCTCGCCCTTGTAGATCCACACCTTGACGCCGATGCGGCCGAAGGTCGTACGGGCCTCGTAGAACCCGTAGTCGATGTCGGCGCGCAGCGTGTGCAGCGGGACCTGGCCCTCGCGGTAGAACTCGGACCGGGACATCTCAGCGCCGCCCAGACGGCCGGAGCACTGGACCTTGATGCCCTTGGCGCCCGACTTCATCGCGGACTGGATGGCCTTGCGCATGGCACGGCGGAACGCGACGCGGCTGGACAGCTGCTCGGCCACGCCCTGCGCGACGAGCTGCGCGTCGATCTCGGGGTTCTTGACCTCGAGGATGTTGAGCCGCACCTGCTTGCCGGTCAGCTTCTCCAGGTCGCCCCGGAGACGCTCGGCCTCCGCGCCACGGCGGCCGATGACGATGCCCGGCCGGGCGGTGTGAATGTTGACCTCTACACGGTCACGGGTCCGCTCGATCTCCACCTTGGAGATGCCCGCCCGGTCCATGCCCTTCTGCAGCATGCGCCGGATCTGGACGTCTTCCTTGACGTAGTCCTTGTAGAGCTTGTCGGCGAACCACACGCTCTTGTGGTCGGTGGTGATGCCGAGCCGGAACCCGTGCGGGTTGATCTTCTGACCCACTACCGGGCCCTCCTCTTGGTCGTGCCGGAGGCGCGCCTCCGGCCCTGCTTACCGCCGGCCGCGGACGACGCGTCAGCGTCGTGCGGGGTGACGACCACGGTGATGTGGCTCGTGCGCTTGTTGATGCGGTAAGCCCGACCCTGGGCGCGGGGACGGAACCGCTTGAGCGTCGGTCCCTCGTCCACCCACGCGGCGCTGACGACCAGCGTGTCGGTGTCGAGCTTGAAGTTGTGCTCGGCGTTGGCGATGGCACTCGCGAGCACCTTGCCCACCGGCTCACTGGCGGCCTGTGGGGCGAACCGCAGCACCGCCTGCGCCTCCGCGGCCGGCAGGCCGCGGATGAGGTCCACCACGCGGCGGGCCTTCATGGGCGTGACGCGGATGAACCGCGCCTGGGCCCTGGCTTCCATCGCTGATCCCTCTCTCCTACGAACTGCCTGCTCAGCCGCGACGGCTGCGGCGGTCTTCCTTGACGTGGCTGCGGAACGTGCGCGTCGGCGCGAACTCTCCGAGCTTGTGTCCGACCATGGCGTCGGTGATGAACACCGGAACGTGCTTGCGGCCGTCGTGCACGGCGATCGTGTGACCGATCATGTCCGGCACGATCATGGAACGCCGCGACCACGTCTTGATGACGTTCTTGGTGCCCTTCTCGTTCTGGGCGTCCACCTTCTTCTGAAGGTGGTCGTCCACGAAGGGACCCTTCTTCAGGCTACGTGGCATAGCGAGCGACTCCTACCGCTTCTTCTTGCTGCGACGACGGACGATCAGCCGGTCGCTGGCCTTGTTGGCCTGGCGCGTACGGCCTTCCTTCTTACCGTTCGGGTTCACCGGGTGCCGACCACCGGAGGTCTTGCCCTCACCACCACCGTGCGGGTGGTCGATCGGGTTCATGGCCACGCCGCGGACGGTCGGGCGCTTGCCCTTCCACCGCATGCGACCGGCCTTGCCCCAGTTGATGTTCGACTGCTCGGCGTTGCCGACCTCGCCGACGGTCGCGCGGCAGCGGACGTCCACCATGCGCATTTCGCCGGAGGGCATACGCAGCGTGGCGTACTTGCCCTCCTTGGCCAGCAGCTGGACGCCGGCGCCCGCGGAACGGGCGATCTTGGCGCCGCCACCGGGCTTGAGCTCGATGGCGTGGATGACCGTACCCGTCGGAATGTTGCGCAGCGGCAGGCAGTTGCCCGGCTTGATGTCCGAGCCGGCGCCGTTCTCGACGCGGTCGCCCTGCTTGAGGCCCTGCGGGGCGAGGATGTAGCGCTTCTCGCCGTCCGCGTAGTGCAGCAGCGCGATGCGTGCGGTGCGGTTGGGGTCGTACTCGATGTGCGCGACCTTGGCCGGGATCCCGTCCTTGTCGTGGCGACGGAAGTCGATCACTCGGTACGCGCGCTTGTGGCCGCCGCCCTGGTGCCGGGTGGTGATGCGGCCGTGGTTGTTGCGGCCGCCCTTCTTGGGGAGCGGACGCAGCAGCGACTTCTCGGGCTCGCGGCGCGTGACCTCGACGAAGTCGGCCACGCTGGAGCCGCGACGACCCGGAGTCGTCGGCTTGTACTTACGGATGCCCATCTTATTCGTTCATCCCTTAACTAACTCTCCGGTCGTTCCCGGCCTAGGCCGGGCCGCCGAAGATGTCGATCCGCTCGCCCTCGGCCAGGCTGACGATGGCGCGCTTGGTGTCCTTGCGCTTGCCATAGCCGAACCGGGTGCGCTTGCGCTTGCCCTGACGGTTGATGGTGTTCACGCTCGTCACCTTGACGTTGAACACCTCCTCGACCGCCTGCTTGATCTGAGTCTTGTTGGAGTCCAGACGGACGAGGAACGTGTACTTGTTCTCGTCCAGGAGCCCGTAGCTCTTCTCAGAGACGACCGGCGCGATGATGATGTCGCGGGGGTCAGCGATCTTGTTCACAGGTCCTCCCCCTTACTTCTTCGCCGCGCGGGAGATGAACTCGTCGTAGGCCGCCTGGGTAAAGACGACGACGTCGTTCACCATCACGTCGTAGGTGTTGAGCTGGTCGGAGACGATGACGTGCACGCTCGGCTCGTTGCGCAGGCTCTTCCAGGTGAGCTCGTCCTCGCGGTCGAGCACCAGGAGGACGCGCTTGGCGTCGCCGGTCACGCCGCGCAGGTTGCCCAGCGCGGTCTTCGTCTTCGGGGCGTCGCCGTCGATGAGGTTGTCCACCACGTGCACCAGCCCGTAGCGGGCACGGTCGGACAGGGCGCCGCGCAGGGCGGCGGCCTTCATCTTCTTCGGCGTCTTCTGGCTGTAGTCCCGCGGCTGCGGGCCGTGCACCACACCACCGCCGGCGAACTGGGGCGAGCGGGTCGAGCCCTGACGGGCGCGGCCGGTGCCCTTCTGCCGGTACGGCTTCTTGCCACCGCCGCGGACCTCGCCGCGGGTCTTGGTGGAGTGGGTGCCCTGGCGCGCCGCGGCCAGCTGGGCCACCACGACCTGGTGGATCAGCGGCACGCTGGTCTTCGCGTCGAAGATCTCCGCGGGCAGGTCGATGTTCACCTTGGAGGTCACTTGCCCGTTCCCTTCACTGCGTCGCGGACCAGGACCACGCCGCCGTTCGGGCCGGGAACCGCGCCCTTGATGAGCAGCAGGTTCTTCTCGGTGTCGATGGCGTGGACGGTCAGGTTCTGCACGGTGGTCCGGGAGTTGCCGTGACGACCGGCCATGCGGAGGCCCTTGAAGACACGACCGGGGGTCGCGCAGCCACCGATCGAACCGGGCGAGCGGTGCTTGCGCTGGGTGCCGTGAGAGGCGCCGAGGCCCTTGAAGCCGTGGCGCTTCATGACACCCGCGGTGCCCTTGCCCTTGCTGGTCCCGGTGACGTCGATCTTCTGGCCGGCCTCGAACACCTCAACGGTGATCTCCTGGCCGAGTTCGTACTCGGTGGTGTCGTCGGCGCGCAGTTCGACGAGGTAACGGCGCGGCGTGACGCCGGCCTTCTCGAAGTGACCCGTGCGCGGCTTGTTCACCTTGCGCGGGTCGATCTGCCCGAACCCGATCTGGACGGCGGTGTAGCCGTCCTTCTCCTGCGAGCGGAGCTGGGTGACGACACACGGCCCGGCCTGGACGACGGTTACCGGAACGATCCGGCCCTCATCGTCGAAGACCTGGGTCATGCCGAGCTTCTCGCCCAGGACGCCCTTCCTCTGCGTACTCATCTCTGGTGCGTCCCTTAGAGCTTGATCTCGATGTCAACGCCGGCCGGAAGGTCGAGCCGCATGAGCGAGTCGACCGTCTTGGGCGTCGGGTCGATGATGTCGATCAGCCGCTTGTGCGTGCGCATCTCGAAGTGCTCACGGCTGTCCTTGTACTTGTGCGGCGAGCGGATGACGCAGTACACGTTCTTCTCGGTCGGCAGCGGCACCGGGCCCGCGACCTTGGCGCCCGTCCGCGTCACCGTCTCAACGATCTTCTTCGCGGAGGTGTCGATGACCTCGTGGTCGTAGGCCTTGAGCCGGATGCGGATCTTCTGTCCCGCCATGGTGGCCTCGGTGTCCTTTACTGGTAGTGCCGCTGTTACTTCTGGATCTCGCGATACGGGGCGGCCCGGCTGCCTTCCGGGCCGTCGGGCCGCCCGTACCGTAAGAGGGTCTTACTTGGTGATCTTGGTGACGCGACCGGCGCCGACCGTCCGGCCACCCTCACGGATGGCGAACTTCAGGCCCTCTTCCATCGCGATCGGCTGGATCAGCTCGACCTTCATCTCGGTGTTGTCGCCCGGCATGACCATCTCGGTGCCCTCGGGGAGGTTCACCACGCCGGTGACGTCCGTGGTCCGGAAGTAGAACTGCGGACGGTAGTTGTTGAAGAACGGCGTGTGGCGGCCGCCCTCGTCCTTCGACAGGATGTAGACCTGCGCGTCGAAGTCGGTGTGCGGGGTGTTGGTGCCCGGCTTGATGACACACTGGCCGCGCTCGACGTCCTCGCGCTTGATGCCGCGCAGGAGCAGACCGACGTTGTCACCGGCCTGGCCCTGGTCGAGCAGCTTGCGGAACATCTCGACACCGGTGACGGTCGTCTTGGTCGACGTCTCCTTGATGCCGATGATGTCGACTTCCTCGTTGACGTTCACGACGCCGCGCTCGATACGGCCGGTGACGACCGTGCCGCGACCGGTGATCGAGAAGACGTCCTCGATCGGCATCAGGAACGGCTTCTCGGTCTCACGGACCGGCTCGGGGACGTTCTCGTCGACCGCGGTCATCAGCTCGATGATCGACTCGGCCCACTTCTCGTCTCCCTGCAGGGCCTGGAAGGCGGAGACGCGCACGACCGGGACGTCGTCGCCCGGGAACTCGTACTCGGACAGCAGCTCGCGGACCTCGAGCTCGACGAGCTCCAGGATCTCCTCGTCGTCCACCATGTCGCACTTGTTGAGCGCGACGACGATGTAGGGAACGCCGACCTGGCGGGCCAGGAGCACGTGCTCCTTGGTCTGCGGCATCGGGCCGTCGGTGGCGGCCACGACCAGGATCGCGCCGTCCATCTGGGCGGCACCGGTGATCATGTTCTTGATGTAGTCGGCGTGACCCGGGCAGTCGACGTGGGCGTAGTGGCGCGCCTCGGTCTGGTACTCGACGTGCGCGATGGAGATGGTGATACCGCGCTCGCGCTCCTCCGGCGCCTTGTCGATGTCCTCGAACGGCGTGAAGGGGTTGATGTCCGGGTACTTGTCGTGAAGCACCTTGGTGATCGCCGCGGTAAGCGTGGTCTTACCGTGGTCGATGTGACCGATGGTGCCGATGTTTACGTGCGGCTTCGTCCGCTCGAACTTGGCCTTCGCCACTGCTTGCTCCTTGTAGCTGTGCGATCCTCGGCCGCCTAGACGACCGCCTGATGCTTAATGGCTTGGTTGGTGATCCTGGGCAGGCCCGGTGCTATTCGCCCCGCGCCTTGGCGATGATCTCCTGCGCGACGTTCCCCGGAACCTCGGCGTAGGAGTCGAACTGCATGGTGAAAACAGCCCGGCCCTGGGTCTTGCTGCGCAGGTCACCCACGTAGCCGAACATCTCCGACAGCGGGACGACCGCCTTGACGACCCGCATGCCCGCGCGCTCGTCCATCGACTGGACCTGACCGCGGCGGCTGTTGACGTCACCGATCACATCGCCCATGTTCTCTTCGGGCGTGATGACCTCGACGGACATCATGGGCTCGAGGAGCGTGGCGCCCGCCTTGCGGGCCGCCTCCTTGAACGCCATCGAACCGGCGACCTTGAACGCCATTTCCGACGAGTCGACCTCGTGGTAGGCGCCGTCTCGCAGGGTGACCTTGACACCGACCATGGGGTAGCCGGCGAGGACACCGAACTCGGCGGCCTCCTGGCAACCCGCGTCGACCGACGGGATGTACTCCCGCGGGATGCGGCCGCCGGTGACCTTGTTCTCGAACTCGTAACCGTCGTTCCCCTCGCCCAGCGGCTCGAGGTCGATGATCACGCGGCCGAACTGGCCCGAGCCACCCGTCTGCTTCTTGTGGGTGTACTCGATCTTCTCGACCTTGCGGGTGATGGTCTCGCGGTACGCGACCTGCGGCTTGCCGACGTTGGCCTCGACCTTGAACTCGCGCTTCATCCGGTCGACGAGGATCTCCAGGTGGAGCTCGCCCATGCCGGCGATGACGGTCTGGCCCGTGTCCTCGTCGGTGCGGACCGTGAAGGACGGGTCCTCCTCGGCCAGCCGCTGGATCGCGGTGCCCAGCTTCTGCTGGTCGTTCTTGGTCTTGGGCTCGATCGCGACGTGGATGACCGGCGCCGGGAAGTTCATCGACTCCAGGACGATCGGGTCCTTCTCGTCGCACAGCGTCTCGCCGGTGGTGGTCTGCTTGAGACCCATCACCGCGACGATGTCGCCGGCGCCGACGTGGCTGATCTCCTCACGCTTGTTCGCGTGCATCCGGTAGATCTTGCCGATCCGCTCCTTGCGCTCCTTGTTGGAGTTGAGCACCGAGGTGCCCGCCTCCAGGATGCCGGAGTAGACCCGGATGAAGGTGAGCTTGCCCAGGTGCGGGTCGCTCGCGATCTTGAACGCCAGGGCCGAGAACGGCTGGTCCTCGCTGGCCTCACGCGACAGCGCCTTCTCCTCGTCGCGGACCGCGTGGCCCTCGACGCCGCCGTCGTCCAGCGGGTTGGGGAGGTAGCGCACGATCGCGTCGAGCAGGGGCTGCACGCCCTTGTTCTTGAAGGCGGTGCCGGTCAGGACCGGGGTGAGACTGCCGGCGATCGTGGCGCGGCGGATGGCCTCGTGGATCTGCTCCACGGTGGGCTCCTGGCCCTCCAGGTACAGCTCCATGACCTCGTCGTCGGCCTCGGCCAGCGTCTCGATCAGCTTGTCGTGGTACTCGCGGGCGGCCTCGGCGTGGGTCTCGGGGATGTCGACGGTGTCGTACATCTCGCCCAGCTTCGCCTCGGCGTTCCAGACCAGGGCCTTCATGGTGACCAGGTCGATGACGCCCTTGAAGTCGGCCTCGGCGCCGATCGGCAGCTGGATGACCAGCGGGGTCGCCTGGAGGCGGTCCTTGATCATGTCGACGCAGCGGTGGAACTCGGCGCCCACGCGGTCGAGCTTGTTGACGAAGCAGATGCGCGGCACGCCGTAGCGGTCGGCCTGACGCCACACGGTCTCGGACTGCGGCTCCACACCGGCCACGCCGTCGAACACCGCGACCGCACCGTCGAGCACCCGCAGCGACCGCTCCACCTCGACGGTGAAGTCGACGTGCCCGGGGGTGTCGATGATGTTGATGGTGTGCTCGACGTTCTCAACCGGCCACTTGCAGGTCACGGCGGCGGAGGTGATGGTGATCCCCCGCTCCTGCTCCTGCTCCATCCAGTCGGTGGTGGCCGCGCCGTCGTGGACCTCGCCGATCTTGTAGCTCATCCCCGTGTAGTAGAGGATGCGCTCGGTCGTCGTGGTCTTGCCCGCGTCGATATGGGCCATGATCCCGATGTTGCGGACCTTGGCCAGGTCTACACCGGTTTTGGTAGCCACTGTCGTCCTCGCTGCGTCTCGTCGTCAGTCCTGATGCCGCCGGGGTTACCAGCGGTAGTGGGCGAAGGCCTTGTTGGACTCCGCCATCTTGTGCGTGTCCTCGCGCTTCTTGACAGACGCGCCGAGGCCGTTGCTCGCGTCGAGCAGCTCGTTCATCAGCCGCTCGGTCATGGTCTTCTCGCGACGCTGGCGGGCGTAGATGACCAGCCAGCGGAGCGCCAGGGTGGTGGAGCGGGCGGGCCGCACCTCCACGGGGACCTGGTAGGTCGCGCCACCGACACGGCGGCTGCGGACCTCCAGGGTCGGCTTCACGTTGTCGAGCGCGCGCTTCAGCGTGACGACCGGGTCGTTGCCGGTCTTCTCGCGGGCGCCCTCGAGGGCGTCGTACACGATGCTCTGCGCGATGGAGCGCTTGCCGTCCAGAAGGATCTTGTTGATCAGCGCGGTGACCAGCGGCGAGTTGTACACCGGGTCGGCGATGAGCTGGCGCTTGCCAGCCGGGCCCTTGCGCGGCATTAGCTCTTCTCCTTCTTCGCGCCGTAGCGGCTGCGCGCCTGCTTGCGGTTGCGAACACCCTGGGTGTCGAGCGAACCTCGGATGATCTTGTACCGAACACCCGGGAGGTCCTTCACTCGGCCACCGCGCACGAGCACGATCGAGTGCTCCTGCAGGTTGTGTCCGACGCCGGGGATGTAGGCCGTGACCTCAATCCCGCTGGTCAGCCGGACACGGGCGACCTTGCGAAGCGCGGAGTTCGGCTTCTTGGGCGTCGTCGTGTAGACGCGCGTGCAGACGCCCCGGCGCTGGGGGCTCCCCTTCAGCGCGGGCGTCTTGTTCTTGGTCACCTTGTCCTGGCGGCCCTTTCGGACCAGCTGCTGGATCGTGGGCACCGCGTCTCCGTCTTCCTCGTACCGAGCCGGTAAGTCTTA
Organism: Spirillospora sp. NPDC047279; assembly: GCF_040643285.1. Classification (NCBI taxonomy): domain Bacteria; kingdom Bacillati; phylum Actinomycetota; class Actinomycetes; order Streptosporangiales; family Thermomonosporaceae; genus Spirillospora; species Spirillospora sp. NPDC047279. The sequence goes on along the minus strand of NZ_JBEYUA010000021.1, from coordinate 9,475 downwards.
GTTCTGCCTGGGTTCCACTTGCGCGGAGTCCGCTCTCGCGGGAGTTCCGCTTACGCGGGACCCGTCATCACCACCTCACGAGAGGCTGTGACCTGCCGGTTTCCCGACCTCTCCGACCCCCGCGGTCGGGCGTGTCGCCGTAGTCCCTGATCCACACAGGATCCACAGACCGACACAGACCGCCCGGCCCATGCAAGGGCCGAATCAAGCCGGGGAGTAGTGCGGCGCGGGGCCCTGCCCCAGAAGGGCTGGCCGGAGCGCACGCATAGCGGCCCGCACACGGCGGGCACAAGGAGAGAGGTTACCTACCCCCACGCCAAAGTGCAAAGCGAACGGCATTTATGGCTTTTCCCGATCGAGCTTCCGGCTTTTCGATCTTCGCCGGGGTTCCCCGATCTCCGCCAGGTGCCGAGTGGTCTTCGCGGAGCACCGTGTCTTCCGCCACTCTCTACCGGCAACTATAACGACGGAATGCCGGCGGGTTGTTCCCGCGACGCGCGCGGGCCCCACCGGCATTCCGTTCCGCCGCTGGTCAGAGGAGGCGGGTCAGAGGAAGAACGCGATCAGCACCACGACGAGGATCACCAGAACGATCACGCCGCCGACGATGATCAGCAGATTCTTGTTGCCGCCGCTCTTCTTGTCGGCCTCGCCGCCGGTGCCGTATCCCGGCTGCTGGCCGTACTGCTGCTGGCCGTACTGTCCCGGCGCCTGCTGACCCGGGGCCTGCTGCCCGTAGGCCTGCTGCCCGTACTGCTGCTGCTCCTGCCCGTAGCCCTGCTGCTGCTCCTGCCCGTAGCCCTGCTGCTCCTGGCCGTAGCCCTGCTGCTGCCCGTACTGCTGCTGCCCGTACGCCTGCTGCCCGTACGCCTGCTGGCCCTCCGGCTGCTGCCCGTAGCCCTGCTGCTGGCCGGGCTGAGCCTCGGGCTGGCCGTACTGCTGCTGGCCGCCATAAGGCTGCTGCTGGCCGTACTGCTGCTGCTCCTGCCCGTACTGCTGCTGCCCCTCCTGCCCGTACTGCTGCTGGCCGTAGGGCTGCTGCTGGCCGGGTGCCTGCGGTTGCGCCGACGCGCCGCCCCACTGCTGGTAGTTCATGTCCAGCCGGGTCGCGTCGCCCAGGCCGCCCTGCTGGGGCTGCTCGCCGGGCTTGCCCCCGGCGGACGGGTCGAACGCCTGCGTCTGCTGGACGTCCTCGGCGTCGGACGCGCCCGCGGCCGGCGCCGCCGGGGCGCCGTACCCCTGGGACTCCTCGCCCGACGAGGCCGTGCCGAGGCCGGGCTCCGGCGGCGGGACCATCATCGTGCGGTCGGAGTCGACGGAGGGCTGCCGCGGCTGCTCGGGCGGTGCGGACTGCGGGGACTGCGACTCCGGCGTCCAGGGCTCGGGCGTGGCGGGCGGGGTCGGCACCTGCCAGGGCTCGCCGGCCGGCTCCTGCGGGGCGTGCCTGCGCTCCGGGCCCGAGGCGACGGGGATGTCGGGGCCCGGCGACCAGGCGGTCGTCGCCTGGTCGTCCACGGCGGGACGTTCCGGCGCGGGCGCGCCGGCCCCCGGGCCGGGGACGATCATCGTGCGCTCGCTGAGGTCAGCGCCCTCGGCGGCCGGCGCCTCCGGCTCGGCCGGGGGCGTGAACGGCTCGGCCGCATGCGGGGCCGTCGGCGCCGGCGGCTCCTGCGACGCCCCGAACGGAGGCTGCCCGTAGGGCTGCTGGGGCTGCGCGGGCGGCTGGCCGTAGGGCTGCTGCGGCTGCTGCGGGTAGGCGCCGCCCGGCGGCTGCTCGAAGGTCGGCGGAGGCGGCGGCTGCTGGCCGTAGGGCTGCTGCTGTTGCTCGAAGGTGGGCGGCGCCGGGGGTGACTGCCCGTACGGCTGCTGCGGCGCCTCAGGCGGCGGTCCGTAGCCCCCGGGGGGCGGAGCACCGTACTGCGGCGGCTCCTGGCCGTACGGCTGCGGCGGCGGCGGAGGCGGCTGCTCGGCACCCGGAATGGGCATCGGCTCGATCATGGTCGCGGGCGGCGGCGGGGGCGTCTCCCGCTGCGGAGGGGCCTGCGGTGCCGTGGGCGCGGGCGGCGCGGATGCGGGAGGCGCGGGCGGAGGCGGCGGCTGCGCCGTGCCTCCGAGCTGGGGGGCTCCGAAGACCACCGTGCGGTCGCCCATCGGGCGAACGGGCGGCTCGTCCTGCTGCGCGCTCTGGCCCTCGGCCTGCTCGGCCTCCGGCTTGTCCTTATCGTCTGGCCACGGCGACTGCGGTCCCTGCGTGCCGTCGTTCTCGGTCATCGTCGGGCTCCTTCAGCGCCGTCATCCCGGGGGTCTCCCAGGCCCGTGCCTCCCGGCTCGGAAACGCGCGGCGCATAACGCGGCTTCCTTGCCTTCGATCTCGACCAAGGAGCGACGTCACCGCCGCCCAGGGGCCTTTCGCCCCCAGACTGCCCCGATCGCCTGCGGTATCGCAAATCACCACCCCACATTGACGCCGAAACCCTCTGGAGCGTTCCCCTGACATGGGAAGAGGCCGCCCCTCCGAAGAGAGGACGGCCCCTTTTACGGACGCCTTTACTCGTGCCCCGAGATCGGATGCGGCCGATAAGGCGCCTCCAGCCGTTCGATCTCCTTCTCGTCGAGCTTCAACGCCGCCGCCGCGGCCGCGTCCTCGATGTGCCGCAGCTTGGTCGCGCCGATGATCGGCGCGGCCACGCCGGGCTTGTGGAGCAGCCACGCGAGCGCCACCTGCGCGGGCGTCACCCCGCGCTCCCCCGCGACCTCCTTCACCGCGTCCACCACGTCGAAGTCGGCCTCACCGTACAGGTCGTCGGCGTACGCGTCGTTCGCCGAACGCAGCGTATGGCGTTCGCCGCCGCGCTCCCGGTTGCCCGCCAGCAGCCCGCGCGCCAGCGGGCTCCACGGGATCACGCCCACGCCCTGGTCCACGCAGAGCGGCAGCATCTCCCGCTCCTCCTCGCGGTAGGCGAGGTTGTAGTGGTTCTGCATCGAGACGAACCTGGTCCAGCCGCCCACCTCGGCGGCCCGCTGCGCCTTGGCGAACTGCCAGGCGAACATGCTGGACGCGCCGATGTAGCGGGCCTTGCCGGCCTTCACCACGTCGTGCAGCGCCTCCATGGTCTCCTCGATCGGCGTCTCGTGGTCCCACCGGTGGACCTGGTAGAGGTCCACGTGGTCGGTCCCGAGCCGCCGCAACGACGCGTCGATCGACGCCAGCACGTGCTTGCGCGACAGGCCCGCGTCGTTGGGCCGGTCGCTCATCGGGAAGTACACCTTGGTCGCCAGCACGTAGTCGTCGCGCCGTTCGAAGAACCGGGACAACAACCGCCCGGTGATCTCCTCCGACCTGCCCTCCGAGTACACGTCGGCGGTGTCGAAGAACGTGACGCCCTCCTCGACCGCCCGCCGCACGATCGGCTCCGCGGCCTCCTCGGGCAGGAACCACGGCCGCCGCGCGGGGTCTCCGTAGCTCATCATGCCGAGACAGATGCGCGAGACCTTCAGTCCGGTGCCCCCGAGCCGCGTCTGTTCCATGCCTGCTCCCTCACCCGTCCGGTCATCGTGATCACCAACACCATCATGACCCCGCAACAACGGATCGAGGCCGCTCCCCCTTCGGGAAGCGGCCTCGACACGGATCTAGCGCGAACATTCGACCTCGGCGCGGCGTTCGCTCATCCCCTGGTCGACCGCCTGCCGGACGCACTGCTTCTGCTTCGCGTCCAGCGTGAGCCCGCCGCACACCTCGACCCCCGAGTACGTGCGGCAGTCCACCGTGACCCGCTGCGGGGGCGCGGCCTGGGCGGGAGCGGCGGCGACCGCCCCGAAGGCCGTGGCGACCCCGGCGACACCTGCGGCGATGAGCTTCGTCATGTGTACGTTCCCCCTGTTCAAGACCCGTTCGTACGTTAGTGCGCGGCTCCCCTTGACCTCGTGACGAACTACCCAAAACCCGACAAAGTCCACCCAGTCACGGTAATAACGATCACTGTGGCCGGGGCGACGGCGCCTACCGACCACCCCTGACGGATGGGTCCCGCGCACCGGGGGCTCTCTTGACCGCCGGGGGCGGCGGTGCTCCGCTGGGGCGGAGGGCCGACACGGAGCTGGAAGAGGGCAGTCCCATGAGTCGAAGAGCGCTCGTCATCGTCCTGGCCGCCGGGAGCCTCGTCCTGCCGGCGACCGCGCAGGCCGCGGCCGGTCTGACCATCTCGGCGGACAGGGCACGGCTGGGGTCTCCCACGACGGACGTACGGCTGTCGGGCCACTACTCCTGCGGGCCGTTCACCTCGGGCCTGCCGGATCGCGGCGTGCTCGATCTGGAGGTGCTGCAGACCAGAAACGGACAGACCGCCCGCGCCATCGGCTATCTGGAGCCCTCGGTCTGCGACGGCACCGCGCGGACCTTCAGCGTGACGTTGACCGGCTACGGTGCCAGGTTCGTCCGGGGTGCGGCGACCTGGAGCGCGTCCGGCTACGTCGAGGGGGACGGCGGCCTCCAGCACGTGCACGTCCCGCCCACGCCGATCACCATCACCCGCTAGCCGGGCACGGCGGGCCCGGTCACCGCCCAGGGAGCCGCCACGCGATCACGGCGACGCCGGTGAGCGCCGCGGTCGCCGGACTCTACGGTTGAACGCACGCCGCACAGACGGAAGGCCCCTCTCGAGATGACTCGGGAGGGGCCTTCCTGTGTCGTCAGAGGTGCCGTTCAGGCGGCCTCGGTGTTACCGGTTGTACTGGCCGAAGTCGTACTCCTCCAGCGGGACGGCCTCGCCGGAGCCCTGGCCGAAGGCGTACTCGGCTCCGTCGTCGTACGAGCCGACGGAGTAGACGGCGGCCTTGGCCTCCTCGGTGGGCTCGACCCGGACGTTGCGGTACTGCGGCATGCCGGTACCGGCCGGGATGAGCTTGCCGATGATGACGTTCTCCTTGAGGCCCAGCAGCGGGTCGCTCTTGGCGTGCATCGCGGCCTCGGTCAGGACTCGCGTCGTCTCCTGGAAGGAGGCGGCCGAGAGCCACGACTCGGTGGCCAGGGAGGCCTTGGTGATGCCCATCAGGACCGGGCGGCCGGCGGCGGGCGAACCGCCCTCGGCCACGACCGAGCGGTTGGTCTCCTCGAAGAGGGGACGCTCCACCAGGTCGCCGGGCAGCAGGTCGGTGTCACCCGACTCGAGGATGTTGACCCGCTTGAGCATCTGCCGAACGATGATCTCGATGTGCTTGTCGTGGATCGACACGCCCTGCGACCGGTAGACCTCCTGGACCTCGTGGACCAGGTGGAGCTGCACGGCGCGCGGGCCGAGGATGCGGAGCACCTCGTGCGGGTTCTGCGCACCCGCGATGAGCTGCTGGCCGACGTCCACGTGCTCGCCCTCCTTGATCAGGAGGCGGGAACGCATCGGGACCTGGTAGGCGATCTCGTCCGAGCCGTCGTCCGGGACGACGACGACCTTGCGGGTCTTCTCCGTCTCGTCGATCTTGACCCGGCCGGCGACCTCGGAGATCGGGGCGACACCCTTGGGGATGCGCGCCTCGAACAGCTCCTGGACACGCGGCAGACCGTGCGTGATGTCACCACCGGCCACACCACCGGTGTGGAAGGTGCGCATGGTCAGCTGCGTGCCGGGCTCACCGATGGACTGCGCGGCGATGATGCCGACGGCCTCACCGACGTCCACCCGCTTGCCGGTCGCCAGCGAGCGGCCGTAGCAGGCGGCGCAGACACCGATCTTGGCCTCGCAGACGAGGGCCGAACGGGTCCGGACGCTCTCCACGCCGGTCTCGACCAGGCGGCCCACCACCGTGTCCGACAGGTCGGTGTCGGCCGGGAAGACCACCGTGCCGTCGACGACGACGTCCTCGGCGATCGTCCGGCCGATCAGGCCGGTCTCGGTCGTGGCCGGCTTGACCAGCGTGCCGTCGGGCAGCTTGTCGGCGACCGAGAAGGGGATCGTGCGGTCGGTGCCGCAGTCCTCCTCGCGGACGATGACGTCCTGCGCCACGTCGACGAGTCGACGGGTCAGGTAGCCCGAGTCGGCGGTGCGCAGCGCGGTGTCGGCCAGGCCCTTACGGGCACCGTGCGTCGAGATGAAGTACTCGACGACCGAGAGGCCCTCACGGAAGGACGACTTGATCGGCCGCGGGATGGTCTCACCCTTGGGGTTCGACACCAGGCCGCGCATACCGGCGATCTGCCGGATCTGCAGCGGGTTGCCACGGGCACCGGAGTTGACCATCATCCAGACCGGGTTGGTCTTGGGGAAGGCCTGCTCCATGTCCGCGGCGACCTCGGCCGTGGCCTCGTTCCAGATCATGATGAGCTCCTGCTTGCGCTCATCATCGGTGATCAGACCGCGGTTGTACTCACGCTGCACCTTGTCGGCGCGGTTCTCGTAGCCCTGCAGGATCGTGGCCTTGTTGGGCGGGGTCACCACGTCCTCGATGGAGATGGTGACGCCGGACCGGGTGGCCCAGTGGAATCCCGTGGACTTGAGGTTGTCCAGCGCGTTGGCGACCTCGACCTTGGGGTAGGTCTCGGCCAGCTCGTTGACGATCGCCGAGAGCTGCTTCTTGCCGACCTCGTAGTTGACGAACGGGAAGTCGGCCGGCAGGGCCTCGTTGAAGAGGGCCCGGCCCAGCGTGGTCTCCAGGCGGTACGGCTGACCCGGCTCGTAACCCTCGGGCGCCTGCCAGCCGCGCGGCGGCGGGACGTCCTTGAACCGGATCTGGATCTTGGCCTGGAGGTCGAGCTCGGCGCGGTCGTAGGCCATGGTGGCCTCGGCCACCGAGCCGAACGAGCGGCCGTCGCCGTTGGTGTTCTCGCGCTCGGTCGTCAGCCAGTAGAGGCCGATCACCATGTCCTGGGTGGGCATGGTGACGGGCTTGCCGTCCGACGGCTTGAGGATGTTGTTGGTCGAGAGCATCAGGATGCGCGCCTCGGCCTGGGCCTCGGCCGACAGCGGCAGGTGCACGGCCATCTGGTCACCGTCGAAGTCCGCGTTGAACGCGGTGCAGACGAGCGGGTGGATCTGGATGGCCTTGCCCTCGACCAGCTGCGGCTCGAACGCCTGGATGCCGAGACGGTGCAGGGTCGGTGCGCGGTTGAGCAGCACCGGGTGCTCGGTGATGACCTCTTCGAGCACGTCCCACACGACCGGGCGGGCCCGCTCGACCATGCGCTTGGCGCTCTTGATGTTCTGCGCGTGGTTGAGGTCGACCAGCCGCTTCATGACGAACGGCTTGAAGAGCTCCAGCGCCATCTGCTTGGGCAGACCGCACTGGTGCAGCTTCAGCTGCGGGCCGACGACGATGACCGAACGGCCGGAGTAGTCGACGCGCTTGCCGAGGAGGTTCTGACGGAACCGGCCCTGCTTGCCCTTGAGCATGTCGGAGAGCGACTTCAGGGGGCGGTTGCCGGGCCCGGTGACGGGCCGGCCGCGGCGGCCGTTGTCGAACAGCGCGTCGACGGCCTCCTGAAGCATGCGCTTCTCGTTGTTGACGATGATCTCGGGCGCGCCCAGGTCGAGCAGGCGCTTGAGCCGGTTGTTCCGGTTGATCACGCGGCGGTACAGGTCGTTGAGGTCGGAGGTCGCGAAGCGGCCACCGTCCAGCTGCACCATCGGACGCAGGTCCGGCGGGATCACCGGGATGCAGTCGAGCACCATGCCCAGCGGGCTGTTGCGGGTGTTGAGGAACGCCGAGACGACCTTCAGCCGCTTGAGGGCGCGGGCCTTCTTCTGGCCCTTGCCGGTGCGGATGATGTCGCGCAGGCGCTCGGCCTCGGCGTCGAGGTCGAAGTTCTCCAGGCGGGCCTGGATCGCCGCGGCGCCCATGCCCCCCTCGAAGTACTTGCCGAAGCGGTCGCGCATCTCGCGGTAGAGCATCTCGTCGCCCTCGAGGTCCTGGACCTTGAGGTTCTTGAAGCGGTTCCAGACCTCGTCGAGACGGTCGATCTCGCGCTGCGCGCGGTCGCGCAGCTGCTTCATCTCCCGCTCGGCGCCGTCACGGATCTTGCGCTTCTGGTCGGCCTTGGCCCCGGCCTCCTCCAGCTCCGCCAGGTCGGCCTCCAGCTTCTGCTGGCGGGCCTCGACCTGCGCGTCGCGGGCCTGCTCGATCTGCTGCCGCTCCACCGAGATGTGCGCCTCGAGGGTCGGCAGGTCACGGTCGCGACGCTCGGCGTCGACGCTCGTGATCATGTACGCCGCGAAGTAGATGATCTTCTCGAGATCCTTCGGGGCGAGGTCGAGCAGGTAGCCCAGGCGCGACGGGACGCCCTTGAAGTACCAGATGTGCGTGACGGGCGCGGCCAGCTCGATGTGGCCCATCCGCTCACGGCGCACCTTGGCACGGGTCACCTCGACGCCGCAGCGCTCACAGATGATGCCCTTGAACCGGACGCGCTTGTACTTGCCGCAGTAGCACTCCCAGTCGCGGGTAGGACCGAAGATCTTCTCGCAGAAGAGCCCGTCCTTCTCCGGCTTGAGAGTCCGGTAGTTGATCGTCTCCGGCTTCTTCACCTCGCCGTGCGACCACTGGCGGATGTCGTCGGCGGTCGCCAGACCGATGCGAAGCTCGTCGAAGAAGTTGACGTCAAGCAACTTGTTTCCCCTTGAGTTGTTCAGACCTCTTCGACACTGCTCGGCTCACGCCGGGACAGGTCGATGCCGAGCTCTTCCGCCGCGCGGAAGACGTCCTCGTCGGTGTCGCGCATCTCGATGGACATGCCGTCGCTGGAGAGAACCTCGACGTTGAGGCACAGCGACTGCATTTCCTTGATGAGGACCTTGAAGGACTCGGGAATACCGGGCTCGGGGATGTTCTCGCCCTTGACGATGGCCTCGTAGACCTTGACGCGGCCGAGGACGTCGTCGGACTTGATGGTCAGCAGCTCCTGCAGCGCGTAGGCGGCGCCGTAGGCCTCAAGGGCCCAGACTTCCATCTCACCGAAGCGCTGGCCGCCGAACTGGGCCTTACCGCCGAGCGGCTGCTGGGTGATCATGGAGTACGGGCCGGTCGAACGCGCGTGGATCTTGTCGTCGACCAGGTGGAGCAGCTTCAGGATGTAGATGTAACCGACCGAGATCGGGTCCTTGTAGGGCTCGCCGGTACGGCCGTCGAACAGCCTCGCCTTGCCGCCCGGCTCCACCATGCGGTTGCCGTCGCGGTTGGGCAGGGTGCTCGCGATCAGGCCGGTGACGTCGTCCTCACGGGCACCGTCGAAGACCGGGGTCGCGGTGTTGGTCCACGGCTCGGCCTCGTCGGCGCCGATCGCCTTGAGGGCCTTCTTCCAGTCGGCGTCGTCGCCCTCGACCTTCCAGCCGCGGCTGGCGACCCAGCCGAGGTGGGTTTCGAGGACCTGGCCGACGTTCATGCGGCCGGGGACACCGAGCGGGTTGAGGACGATGTCGACGGGGGTGCCGTCTTCGAGGAACGGCATGTCCTCCACGGGCAGCACCTTGGAGATGACGCCCTTGTTGCC